>MSGV01000022.1 GCA_001940845.1 Christensenellaceae bacterium Phil7 | reverse complement strand
AACGGGAGTGCCGCCGCCCTGTACCTCAACAGCATCGATATTGACACCGAACATATCGGTTACATCGTAGTGACGGAATGCAACCTTGATATTCATGCCAGCATAATCGCTGAGATCAACGGTCTGCTGTACATATTCACCGGTAGCAACAAAGTAGTAGAGCTCTTCGCCCCAGGTTGCGCCGCCGTCCATGGATACGTAGATACCGATGGGCTCTGCTGCGTAAGCGGGATCCTGACCCTTCATCCAGAAGGTCAGCGAACCGCCGCCTGCGATCTCGGGAGTGACCAGCCAGTTATCGGGAGTGAGAGGTCCAACATAGTTCATGTAGGACAGGGACATCATGATGCCGTCGCCTTCATAGGGATCAACACCATTGATAGAATTGGTCATCCTCTCCCAGTTCTCGCCGTCGCCGTCCTGATCAAGCATGGTCCAGCCAGCGAGCTCAGCATCGCTCTCGAAGTACCAGCCATTGCCGGGCTGAGGAGCATCGGTTACAGGAGCGGTGGGAGTGGGATCAACGGGAGTGCCGCCGCCAACAACTTCAACGAGGTCAAGGTTGAGCATGAACATATCGGTTACATCGTAATGACGGAATGCAACCTGAATCTGCTGTCCTGCGTATGCGCTGGTATCAACAGTCTTCTGCTGATATACACCGGTTGCGGTGAAGTAAGCGAGCTCATCGCTCCAAGTTGCGCCGCCATCGGTGGATACGTAAACGCCCATTGTCTCTGCTGCGTAATCTTCATCCTGGCCCTTCATCCAGAAGGTGATGGAAGTACCTGCAGTAAATACAGGAGTGATCAGCCAGTTATCCGGGGTCAAAGGTGCGCCGCCGCCCAAGCCATCATTGATGTAGGAAGCGGAGGACATCAAACCATTGCCGGAATAGGGGGGCATCTGAACGGGAGTGTTATACCATTCCCAGTTATAGCCATCGCCATCCTGATCGAGAATCGTCCAGCCTTCGGTGAGGGGGTTGGTCTCGAAATCCCATGCATTGCCGCCGGGGATTGGAGGATTGGTGATCGGGGCATCGGTTACAGGGGGTACATCGCCGCCGATAGTGAGATCGGTCTGATCATACTGACCGGCTGCATCAAGACGAGTATGGAAGTGGTAGGTCACGCCTGCTTCGAATTCGAAGTCATCCGCACGACCACCGATGGAGCCCTGCTCGGAAGCGATCCAGATACGGTCGCCGGGAGTGGGATTAACGATTACCCAGTCATAGGTACCTGCGGGAATCTCGATGGTTGCGCTGCCGCCGCAGATGATGTTGCTGGTATTGAGATTACCATCAGCATTTGCGGGGAGCTTATACTCGAACTCATCATAGAGACCTGCGGGAGCATTGCCGCTGGTGGTCAGAGGACCTGTTGCGGGGAATACGCTGCCATATGCATTTGCATCTGCATCGATGAGCATCTGATAGCCGGAACCATCGCCCCATACATCGTCAGCTTCGAAGATGATGATCGCATTGGTTGCATTAGGATCGCGATACCTTGCCTTGATGGTTAGGTTAGCATAAACGGGAGCTCCGTTATAATCCCAACCGGTGAATTCATAGCCTTCATGAGTGGGAGGAGTGGGGAAATCGCTCTCATCGAGGACAACGCCCGCTTCAACGGTCATGCTGCTGATGGTGCTGTTATCGAGACCATCAACAAAGGTTACGGTGAATTCGGGATAATCGGGATCGGGAACTTCAATATCAGTAAGGGTCAGGAGGCCGGTGACCTCTGCGCCATTACCAATGGTGCCCGCCAGGGTTACATTGCCGGTCTGAGGATCAACAAAGTAAAGACCTGTGCTTGTATTATTATACTGTGCCCAGAGGAGCTGATGGGTGTTCATATCATAGGTCATGGACTGAACATACTGCATCTGAACTCCGGTCTGGCCGACAGCTTCGCAATGAGCTGTGTCGAGATCGATCCTATAGAAGGTGCTGGTCTCATAGGAGATACCATAACCAACGCCATTTTCATCGATCGCAAAGGTATGGATGGTCTCTGCGGTATCGAATGCTGCGACCTCGGTGAGAGTACCGAGAACGCGGTCAACGATGAACAGAGAACGTCCGCTGCCGGAACCCTGTGCAATAGCATAGAGGGTGTTGGAGGTATAATCGAAAGCCATACCAACAACTACTCTATCAGCGGAGGTGCCGGGGAATACGGGAGTCATGCCGACGGTGGTATCTATGGTATAGAACCTGCCATCGGTAACATTGCCGTTATTATCCTGAATTGCATTGAAGCCATAGATCATGTGACCGGCGGAAGCAGCACCAAAGGTAGTGGGTGCAGCGCCAAGGTTTTCAATTACAGAGGGATCATAATCAGCAAATGTGCCCCAATAGCCGCTATCAGCACTCTGACCATTGAATGCTATATAACCAATGAGGTTAACGGTGGGGAGAGCTTCGGTAACGGTTACGGTAGCGGTACCGGTAACGCCGCCATCAACGGTGGTGACGGTAACGGTGGTGGTGCCTTCTGCAACACCGCGTACACGACCATTGGCATCAACGGTTGCGATCGCTTCATTGGCGGTTGCAAAGGTAACGCTCTTGTCGTATGCTTCTGCGGGAAGCACGGTGTACTGAACAGCGGCCAGACGACCTGCGGGAACGCTTACATCCTGGACCTCAACAGAGGAGGGATGTACGGGTTCACCAACATATACGTTATCCACGGTTGCATAATCGCCGGGCTTATCAACGCTGCTGTCCTTCTTATAAGTCCATTCAATTATGTGCTCGCCCTCGGTGAGAGCTGTGGAGTAAGTCGTCCACTCCTCAACTATGCTCCATTCGATGACCTTGGTGCCATCAATGAAGAGCTGAAGGCCATCAAACACCGTTATAGTTCCTTCTCCGAACGACATATAGTCAAACTGAAGGATGTCGCCTGCTACTGCGGTAACAGTAGTGGAAACGGTGGATGTAGAGGAAGCAATGTTGACATTGCTGCTCTTTGCTGCATCGCCATCGATAACCCAGGGATAATCACCCTCGGTTACGAAGTTCAGGGTGCCGCCGGGCACATTGAGTGCCTCGTTAAGGGTTGCAGCATCCTGCGGTGCAACAGTCTGGGAAGAACCGGGCTTCGCGATGGAAGTCTTGGGATCTTCCTTTTCTGCGATGACGGGAATGGTCACTATAGAGAAAACCATTGCGAGCGCCATCAGCATTGCAAGAAATTTCTTCATGCGGGAATCTCCTTCCAAAGATTTTTAAGTCTAACACTCCCCCATCCAAAGACGAAGGAATGGTAGCTTTGATACTCAGTGCCGGAATGATATGCTTGGATATGCATCTACGATGCCTATCATCATCCAGCATGAACATTATATCAAACTCTTTTGAAAGTTGCAATTCTTTTTTTTGATTTTTTTATAGTAAAATGGGTCTAAGTGAGGTTTTTTTCGTATATAATTTTGTTTACGGGGTAATTTTGGATGGTATCGGGATGCCCAAGCGTGCCATTTGTGCGCTCGTCTCCGCTAGCGGCCATATCGCATTCGATATTTTTAGCGCCCCTCCCCGTCTACGATAGACTTATATTGTTTACGCTCCTTATCTGATATTTGCCTTAGCTTGACAGCACTGCCAATTTACGTTAAAATGCCAAATATCGATTCAAAATGAACTATTTCGGAGAAATATTATGAAATTTATTCCGCTGTTCAGCGGGTCATCGGGCAATAGTTCGCTCTGCATAGCCGGCGATACCAAGCTGCTCATCGACGCAGGGATGACCGGCAAGGCTATCACCAATGCGCTTTGTGAGGTCGGAATACAGCCTCAGGAGCTCTCCGCCATCGTAATTACCCACGATCATATCGACCATACACGCGGTGCCGGCATAATGAGCCGACGATATGGCATCCCCATATATGCTAATTCCGGCACATGGGAGGTTATGTGTTCCTGCATTGGAGAGATTGCGCCTCGAAACACGCGATTATTCAGAACCGGTGAAGATTTTTACATTGGAAATGTGAATATTCTCCCCTTCCCAACACCGCATGATGCTGCCGAACCCGTTGGCTTTACCATCATTCATGCGGGACGTAAGCTTTTATACATGACGGATATAGGCTGCGTCCATGAAGCGATGCTCGAGCAGGGCAAAGATGCGGGCTTAGCCTTTGTTGAAGCGAACCATGATGTGAATATGCTCAAGAATGGTCCATATCCATATCATCTTAAGCAGCGCATCCTATCCAATCGGGGACATCTTTCCAATGAAAACTGCGGCAAGCTCTTAATAAAGCTGCATGGGCTTGGCGTTCGATCAGCCATACTCGCCCACCTCAGCCACGAAAATAATACGCCCGAGACCGCGTTCAGATCCGTAGTAACAATACTTGAATCCGAATCCATAAATGATATGAATATCTGTGTTGCCAATCGGAGCAGCGTGACCGGAATATTTGAACTATGATCCTTGAACTAAACTGGGGCGGCAGCAAAAACTGACCGTCCCATTTTTCATCTATATTACCGATAGCTTTTTTTCAAATCACGGCTTTTCAATCGGATCAATCCGCCATATCTCCTCCGCATACTCACGAACAGTACGGTCGCTTGAGAATTTGCCTGCATTTACGGTATTTTTAAGGCATTTAGTATAGAACGCCAATTCATCGCGAGTATCATAGATGGCATCCAGCTTGCGCTTGATATAGCCCTCCAACTCGTATAGATTAAAGTAATAATCAGGCTTGCGCCAATCGCCGAAGAGCAGCGAATCATATATCTCCCTGAATACACGTTTGCTGTCCGGATCAGAAGCTATGCTGCCATCAATGAGCGAATCCACCGCATTGCGAACAATCTCACTGCTATCATAGACGGCCTTAGGGTTATATATGGGGCGCAGCCGGGAGAGCTCATCAACCCTCGCGCCGAAGATATAGTTATTATCCTCCCCGGCGCATTCCACTATCTCGATATTTGCGCCATCATAGGTGCCAAGGGTCACCGCTCCATTCAGCATGAACTTCATATTTCCAGTACCGCTGGCCTCCGTGCCCGCAGGCGATATCTGCTCCGAAATATCTGCGGCCGGTATGATATGCTCTGCATAGGAGCAATTATAGTTCTGAACGAATACAACCCTTATTTTATCATTGACCTCCGGATCAGCATTGATGCAATGTGCAAGCTCGTTTATGAACTTGATGATATTCTTTGCCATCAGATAACCCGGAGCGGCCTTTGCTCCAAAGATAAAAGCGGTCTGCGGCATATCAGCAAGCCTTCCGCGCTTGATCTCTCTATAAATATGTACTATCGAAAGCGCATTCATTAGCTGACGCTTGTATTCATGCATACGCTTGACCTGCACATCAAACACAAAGCTATCGGGTATCTCAACCCCCTCATGCGCAAGTATGACCTCACCGAGCTTATGTTTTAGCTCCCGCTTTACCTTTATGAATTCTTTCACCAGCTCCTCATCTATCATCGGTTCAAGCTCCTTGAGCTCATATAGATCCGTAAGAAATCCATACCCTATACGATCTCCAATAAGCTTCGAAAGTCCCGGATTGCAGAGCCCCAGCCATCGCCTTTGCGTTATTCCGTTTGTCTTATTCGTAAAGCGTTCCGGATAGACCATGTACCAATCGTGCAGCACTTCATTTTTCAGAAGATCTGAATGTATCCTTGCAACGCCATTTACAAATCCGGAAACATAGGCTGCAAGCCTTGCCATATGCACTCTGCCGCCATCGATGATTCTCATACGGGCAATCTGCTCCTCCGCTATCCCCCTGCTGCGAAGCTCGGATTCCAATGCGAAATTTATCCTCTCAACAATGCCGTATATCTCAGGTATGACGCTCCCAAAAAGCTCGACATCCCAGGTTTCCAAAGCTTCGCTCATCAGCGTATGGTTGGTATAATTGAATGTATGCCTTGCGATATCGAGTGCCCTATCAAATTCCATCCCTTCCTTCATCAGCAGGCGAATCAATTCGGGTATGCTGACTGTCGGGTGGGTATCATTGAGCTGAATGCTGTCAAGCTCAGCAAGTTTTGCTATCTTTTCCAGCCGATCCGGATCACCGGCAGTGATATTCAGGCAGCGCTTATGCCTTCGCAGTATATCCTGCATCGATGCTGACGAAAGAAAATACTGCTGACGAAGCCTCAGCTTCTTACCCTCATAGGTGCTGTCATTTGGATAGAGCACCCTGGTTATATCTTCAACATAGTTCTTCTCCTGTACGGCAAGCGCGTATTCCTGTGAATTGAAGGCAGCAAAATCGAATTCCTCTATTGCCTCGCTCTGCCATAGGCGCAGCGTTCCAATCGTCGATGTATTGTACCCTATTATAGGCATATCATATGGAACGGCAAGCATTTTTCTATCTCCAAAATCCACTGTAACGGTCTTATCATCCCTTCGCCTGCTCCATGGGTCACCCTGCCTCTGCCAATCATCTGCACGTTCAACCTGAAATCCATTTACGAAGCTCTGCTTGAAAAGTCCGAATTTATAGCGAATTCCATAGCCATCCAACGGCAAATCATGAGTCGCTGCGCTATCTAGGAAACAGGAAGCAAGCCTTCCCAAACCACCATTGCCCAGCGCGCAATCCTCGATATCCTCCATAATATTGATATCAACGCCGCGAAGCTTTAATAAACGGGTTATTTCATTCAACAGTCCAAGGTTGTAGAGATTATTATAGACCATGCGCCCAGTAAGGTATTCCGCAGAGATATAGTAGGCTCTGCGTCCCTTCTCCCTTGCGCGCCTGCTCCTGCGCCAATCATCTGCGAAGGCGTACATTGCCGCATCCGAAAGCGCACGGTGAAGCTGCTGCACATTCGCTTCTGCAAGCTCCACCTGGTAATCATTACGAAGAATATCCTCTGTTCGGCGTATTATGCCCTTTGCATCCATAAACATTGTCAAATCTCCTTTTCATGTATTTTATTCGGCTATTCTGGTTTTTATTTAAAAGCATGAGCGGCTGCATTCATGATCCAATATTCGTGAATCTAGGTATTGCACTTGGCTCGCTGCTATTTTCCAACACAAAAACGGGAAAAAATACCATTCAGAATCTCTTCCCCGGCAGTTCTTCCGGTAATCTCACCAAGAAACATCAACGCGGAGTTTATTCCCAACGCTTTCAGATCGGTGGTTGGTGCTTTTTTCGCATCCTGAAGCTCAGCCTTTGCTCTTCCCAAGCACGCAATATGCCTTTCGTTGGTCACAATCGCACCGCTGCTCTCGCTTAGCCCCATGCATTTCAGCATCGCATCAACAAATTCAACCATACCTTCACCGGTTTTACAGCTTATTATGGTTATCTCAGCCTTCGGATTATGTTCCTTGAGCTCTGCGGCAAGCCTCATGCACGCTGACGGCGCTGCATCGCATTTATTAATGACATACAGGGTCGCTGCCCTATCATTTTCAAATGCCGTTCTCTCCGAATCGGTAAGCCCCATACTTCCATCAAAAAGCCGAATTATGAGCTGAGCTGTATCAGCTTCCGCCATGGCGCGTTCTATTCCTATTTTTTCAACCGGATCATCCGTTATGTGCAACCCTGCCGTATCCACCAAACGTATTGGATAGCCGCGCAAATCTATTTTTTCTTCAATTATATCTCGTGTTGTACCCGCAATATTGGTCACAATTGCTCGACCCGTACCAGTCATGGCATTCATCAGGCTTGATTTGCCGACATTCGGGCTGCCAAGTATGACAACCTTTGCACCCTCTCGCAGTATCCTACCACTGCCGGAGGCTACCAATGCAGAGATTGCAAAAATTTGTTCATCTATTATTTTTTCGCAATCAGAAAGCACTTCATCCTCCATCTCATCTGGATAATCCATTGCAGCTGCCAATTCCGTACCAAGATCGATAAGCTTGCCTTCAATTCCGGCAATACGCCTGCTGAGACCACCTTTTAGCTGCTCCAATGCCGCATCATGGCTGCGCTCGGTATCCGCAAGTATGAGATCCATGACTGCATCAGCCTGTATCAGATCCAACTTTCCATTCAAAAAAGCCCGCTTTGTAAATTCACCGGGCTCCGCCTGCCGGAAGCCCTGGCATGCGAGCAGCTTTGATACTGCTGATACCACTGCATATGATCCATGAAGATTGAGCTCGAACATATCCTCACCCGTATAGGAATGCGGAGCCTTAAAGTATACAGCCATCGCCGAATCAATCTCCATACTATTTTCTGCCGCAGGATCAATTATCCTTCCGAAATTTAGTTTTCTCTCTTCAATATTTCCCGTAAAAATTTTTTCAAGGACTGGTAAAATTTCGGTTCCGCTCGCTCTCAATAGAGCAATCGCACCGCCCACAGGTGTGGACAGTGCGAAAATATTATCTTTTAGACTTGCTCCAATCATTGTCTTATTCCGTTATTGACTCCTGCATGGGCACTTCGGCATCTACCGAATTAAATCCCGGGGCTTGGAGATTAACATCATTGTGCTTGGCATCCTGCTCTGCTAAAACGCCAGTATTCCGATTACCCCGGTCCTCCGTACTGCGATCATCAAATCTGCGTCTGTCCGGTCGGCGGTTATTATTGCCGCCATATCCCCGATTCCTGCGCTTTGGAGTTACCACAACGCGGCGATTTGGTTCCTCACCCTCACTGTGAGTCGCGACAAATGGATTATTCTGCAGCGCCGAATGCAATATCCTGCGCTCATATGGATTCATGGGCTCCAACACACGTGCCCTGCCGGTATTTTTAACCTGCTGAGCAACACGCTTGGCAAGCCTGGTAAGGGTCTCTTCACGCTTCTCGCGATAATCCTCCGTATCTATAGTTATACGGGTATATCCATCTTCCTTGCGATTTCGATTTATGACCAATGATGTCAAATACTGAATGGCATCAAGTGTCTCCCCCCTATGCCCTATAAGCGCACCCATGGATTCACTGTCAATACGCAGACGAACTGCCTCTTCATCGCAAGCGGCAAGCACCTTTCCGTTGATTCCCATATGCTCAATGAGTTTTTTCACAAAATCCGCAGCAGGATTATCTATTGCAGCTTCCTCAGTATAGTTTATTTCCCTCTCAGGCTGCATGGCAGACCTTTGCTCCGACTGAAGTTCCTGGCGATGTTTTGCTGGCTTAGAATTCTGCCGATTACCACTGCGATTATTCTTGTAATTACTATTCCTGCTGTGCTGACCGTTGCCACTCGTTTTTCTTCGCGAATATTCATCCTCCATGGATTCAGCGTAACGCTCCGCTTCGCGAACAACGCTGGAGATGCTCTGTTCGATAGACTCGGACTCGCTTTCCGGTTCATCAATTCTCTTCGGAATCTCCTGTTCCTTTTGCTCTGATCTTCCATCCGCTGATGACAAACCAGTGCTAAAACTTGCTGCTGAATCGGATCCGTATTTATGGGTATCATAGACGGAGCCTCCGCTCTTTAGTGCGGTCGCCTCACCTAGGCTCATATCCTGCTCAAAATTTTCATCCGGCTCCGAATCAACAGAGGATCCCATGGCCGCAAGCATTTCATCAATATTGCGATAGGGTTTCTTTTTTTCTTGACGGCGACGAGCCGGCTCAACCGAAGTCCCCTCGGACTTGTTTTCCGCATCATCCTGCATGGATTTGCCGCGGATATCTTTACGCTCACCCCCGCGTCCTTCGCGGCTGTCGTCCCGACGTTCACGACCGTGACCTCGTACTTCATCCCTGCGTTCGCGCCCTTTTCCGCGCTCACGCTGGATTCTATCTGCTTCAAAATTTGGAACCACGACCTCTTCCACGGGTTTTTCAGTCAAACGTACCTTAGCAGGTCTTGCACCGATACCAAGAATTCCCTTGCTTTCAGTCTGTAGAGTTTCTATCGTTACTTCATCAATTGAAAGACCAAGCTGCTGCAGCCCGGAGAAAATTGCAATATCAACCGATTTGCCGGTTACTTCTATTGAACGCATATTATGTCCTTTCGATAATTTAATGCGTGAGTGGAACGGGAGGGACACCGTCATATGTGGGTTCGCCCACGCTCGGTGAATTTGTGATTATATGCCGGAGACTTCTCCGGATTTGGCGGTGTACCGATTCACGGGAAACACTCCCATTTATCGGCACACCAGCAGCTATCATTTATTTTCTCTTTGCAGAATGACCCCTGGAATCTGAGCCAAGCTGCTTTTGACCCAACGCTACAGGTTGCTTCTTTAAAATCGAATTTATGATGGTGGACGATGCTATCTGGAATACACTCGAAAGCACCCAGTAGAGTGCAAATGCACTCGTTGCAGTGAGGCAGAAATAGAAACTCATGATTGGGAACAGCCAAGTCATGAAATTCATAGAACCTGCGGCCTGTGCGGCTGCGGAATTATCCCTCTTCTGCTGACGCATGGATATCCAAGTTGCCAAGAATTGGAAACCTGCAGCTAACACAGGCAAAATAAACAAACCGTTATTATAGCCCTGCTTATAGCCGCTCATAAGCTCATCGTACTTTTCCTTGGCAGCATTATTCGGAAGCAGCTTCATATTATCTCCTCCGAACTCTCCTTCCGCAATACCATAATCAAGCAAAGTCTGCCATATGCTTTCACCTTCTATCTTCTCTCCACGAAGATTTGTATATCCCTTATGGAAAAGCACCAGATTTTCAATTTTGCCATACTTTGAAACATCATCTGCTGACGCAACTACCGGCTTGAATCCATTATCTGGCTGCCAGATATTCGTTATCCAGAGAAAACGAAAGCTTTTATAGGTATCATCTGCCAACGTGCTCTCCCCTTCCACCACGGTCTGTTCCTGACAGACAATGGTCTCATAGGTGAGCTTTAACGTCTGCTCATATCCCCAAAAGCGGAATGCCGCGAGAAAGCTGAAGAATATCGGAAGCGTCAACAGCATTGGAAGACATCCTGAAAGCATGCCCACGCCATTCTCCTTCATAAGCTTTGATTGCTCCTGCTGGAGCTTCTGAGGATTATCCGAATACCTCTTCTGCAGCTTTTCAAGCTCCGGCTGGAGAGCAGCCTGTTTGCGCTGCGACTTACGGCTTGCGATATCGGGGAATACCTGAATGAGCCTGAGGGCCAGAGTTGTTAAGAAAATAGCCAGAAAATAGCTATTGCCCAACACATTATAGAGCCACCGCAGCAGGTAGAAAAACCACTCGGTGAGAAAGAAATCGTGAATCATCTTTGCCTTTCTTATCGTGAACGTAAAACCGCTTCAGCAGCATACGCCATCAGTTTTCATTTAACTTCTTGGGCGGTACAGGATCATAGCCGCCCTTGGAGAACGGGTTGCAGCGCAAAATGCGCCAAAATGCATAAACGATACCTCGAAGCACACCATGTATGCGGATTGCTTCAAGCGCATATTGTGAACAGGTTGGTGTATACTTGCAGTGTGCACCTATATATGGCGATATGTCAGTCTGATAGCGCTGAATGAGCCATTGTAAAAAACGCGATATAAGCCCATGCTTGCTCTTAATTGACCCGTCTTTATCTTCCATTGTGCCTCTCACCACCCTGTCTAATTCGGACTATATTCCAGTTTGGTATTATCAGGCGCCGCACTCGATTCAATAGGCGGAGTATCAAGTTTATCAGCCTCTGGCTGTGCGGATGTATATGCATCCGTTTTCAAATTCTCATTACCGGAAGCTGCGAAGAGATTCGCCTTCCTGACCATATAACGCATGCTCGAAATAATCGACGGAAGCTTTTCATCCTTTATCGGAGGCTTTGCAATTATTATAAGCTTATATCCCTTTTTTAAACCGGGAATAAGGGGGGTTACTGCCTCCCTGAGTCTGCGCTTAATTCGATTGCGAATCACTGCATTGCCAATTTTTTTGCTGACGGAGAATCCAATTTTGATCTCATCCGGCCTTCCCTTTGCATAGATAAGCACCATGCTCTTTGAGCCGGCTGATTTACCGACGCGGTAAGCATAGCGAAATTCCTTGTTTCGTTTAAGAGAATAGCAACGCTTCAATCCATTTTACGGCTCCGGCCGCTACGCATTTATCTGTACCAACCGGCAGATCAATCTCAGCCAGTTTTACTCAGGATCATCCGGCGGAATCCCAAATTGATTCCGCCATATCCTCATACAAACGATCAATGCTCACTGATCGCTGCACCTATCTCTTTATGCAGAAAGTTTCTTTCTGCCTTTGAGTCTTCTGCGAGCTAGCACATTACGGCCATTCTGTGTGCTCATGCGCTTACGGAAGCCATGAACCTTTTTCCTCTGCCTAACCTTGGGCTGATAAGTCATCTTCATTATACAGTACCTCTTTCTTCATTACTATTTGCGAGGGATATATTGCCAGCTAAATTAGCAGCATACCCCCATAGTGTCACAAGTATTCATTATAATAGCGTTCATGTGATCATGTCAAGTACCTTTTACACATTTCAAAGGCGTTTTATCGCCGAAACAGCAAAATATATGTATCTGCAAACATTATTACAAAGGCATAATAAATAAGTGGAACACCGCAATTATCACGGTGTTCCTGCAAAACGATAAATTTAAACGATCTTATCGGAATATTCTAAATGAGCATATAAACACGCTGCGCCAATAGCTGGACTGATTCGATCTTATGACCACCTGCCCCTTAGATTGTGATGCATCGATCATCATGCCATTACCCAGAGAAATACCAACATGTCCCTCAAAAACCAGCACATCACCACGCTTGATATTGCTGAAACTATTGTTGCGCTGATATCTGGTGCAGTTTGCCCACATATGACTCGTCATATAGCTCTGACTTACGCCTGCCTGATTCAGACACCAGTAAACGAAGCCTGAACAATCAAACACATTAGGACCTTTTCCTCCGCGAACATACCGACTCCCCAGCTTATTGTTTGCTATTCTGATGAATTTTTCTATGCGAGCCTGAACATCGCTATCATTATTCCCGGTTCCGCCGCCGTTTCCACCGCCAGTACCACCACCGGTTCCACCGCCGTTTCCGCCGCCAGTGCTTCCGCCATTTCCACCTGAATTGCCGGAACTGACTGGATTGCTTGATCGGGGTGCATCATCGGCAAACAACCGCGACATGGTATATCTGCCTACCTTACCATCCTGCTGAATGCCGCAATTCTTTTGGAAGAGCTTGACTGCTTTTTCTGTTATGGCTGTAAAATAACCGTTAATATCCTTAGCACGCAGATAATTAAGCTCATACAGACGCTGCTGAATATTCTGAACATCGGTTCCCTGCATTCCGTAATGCAGCGCATTGCCCACAGCATCGCTGCTCATAAGTCTTTCCCTAGTTGTCGGTCCCAAATATCCATCCTCAATCAGAGCATTTTGAGCCTGGAACCGTCTGACGGCTATTTGCGTATCTTTTCCAAAAATACCATCCGGCTCTGTGGTGAGATATCCCAATTCCTGAAGCCGTTGCTGATAATTTCTGATCTCATCGCCAACATCACCTATAGCATACCCTTTACCCACCGCATCTGGACTATAGAGAGCTTCCTTGGTCATTTTGCCAACCTTACCATCTACATCCAATTGATTGGAAAATTGGAATTCTTTTACAGCCTTCTCGGTCGTTTGGCCGAAGACTCCGTTTTCATAATCAACAAGGTATCCAAGCTCAAACAATCTGGTCTGAACCAGTATAACGTCATCACCTTCATCTCCGAGAACTGTCATATAGACCCTTGCATTGACGCTCATAAGCTGATTATAAGTCTCAATATCAAGCCTTCCCGTCACCTCAAGGTCATTTCTGCGTTGGAATGACCTGAGTGCGCTTTCTGTTATCGATCCAAAATAATCAGTTGGCTCATCCTGATCCATGTACCAGAGATTCATGAGCTTCACCTGAACCTCCGGGATCAACTCGCTATGCTCGCCGCGAAGTACAACATCCGGTTCCGGCGTGCTTGTCACACGTATCAAAGTGTGTTCAGAACCCTCGGCATCCGGAATATCACTGCTTGCGGGATCTTCTGTTGGCTGAGCCGTCATGTTATTGATATCCTGCGGGGCAGTCGTGCAGGCATTCTGCTCAGTCGTCGTCAATTCTGTAGGCTCAAATACCAAAGTCGGTATTGGGGTCGCATTTTGAACCTCGGCACTTTTATCGCTGCTATTTGGCAATTCACCATCGAATGGTTTGATCGCACTTTGTGCGCTTAGGCAGACAGCCGCAATAATGCCAACGATTATCAAAGCTGCACCGCACATGGACGCGGCTCTATAGCGCGATAGGAGGTTACGGATATTCCGCCATACCCGCCTGAGCAGACTCTCCTCCCTCTTAGCCGAATGTTTAATGTTATTATCGATATTTTCGTTTACGTCCTTTCCGTTTCCGGCTCTGCCGTTCTTAGTAAATAAACTCTTGATGCTTTCTAATGCATCAGAAAATAATTTCTTCATATTGCCTCCTTTCGCAAATACAAATAATAAGTTACATCCTGCATTTAATACAGACACCGATTGCAAATTGCGAAGCTATTATACCACTCATAACCCGAAAATGCAAATCTCTATTAACAAAATATGTATTTTTTATGGCAAACTCTACCCAAAATTGATCCACATTTCGGAATTATTACGCAGCTTCTAAAGAATTAATTTTCTTTTTGTTTAATAATTTTTCTTTAAGTTAATTAGCTTTTTTGAATTAGATGGATTATATCTTTTTTATATTATCTATAATGATTTTTGTGACTCAAAAGTGCTGATTTTTCTTTAAATATGCTGAAAAATTAGTGTTTCAACCTGAAAATAAATTCATCTTTCTGCACTCAGTTCTCCGCCTGAGAGCTTTTAAGATGCTAACGCTCGTCATCGTTATATGGAATTCTTTATCACAGTCCTTTCACGATTACATACATCATGTCATTTTAGTTTCCATCCGGAGTATTTGTCGGCAGTTCTGTTGGAGCGGGGGTATTTGATGGTGTCGGCACCGAAGTGGGTATGGAAGTTAGAGTTGGTGCAGGCGTATATGTTGGCACAGCCGTTGGCGTTGGAGTTACACGCATAGGAGTCTGCTGTGCTGCAGTGGCCATTGGTGTGCTCACTGGCACCTCCGAAGCCGACTGGGAAGGTTCTTCTGAACTGGGGGCAACGGTCTCCGGCTCATTGGTTGAAACCTCTGGGGGCTCGGATACCGGCTCCATGGTGGGTTCAGCCGACCATGGAGCAACGGTCATATATGGAGTCTCCATATCATCAATCTTAGGCGTTACCAGAGGCTTATCGGTGTAGCTCGGACTTGCTGCTTTTATTATGAAGTGGCAAAGCATACCTGTCGTCGCAGCAGCAATTATGCCGATGACAATTATGCCTATCAGCCTTAAAATGTTGCGGCGTTTGTTCTCATGTTCAATATATCTGTTGTAATCATCCAGCGAATAATCCTGTATGATCTTGGTCTCGTTCCTTTTATGCATCGTTCACCATTGATTGCATTCAGTCTGCAATATAGCCTATCATTTGTCAAGTCCGATACTGTCTTTATGGTTCAAATCACTCATATATCCTAACCATCATAATCCGGCCGCACTGCGGATCGAAATGCGTAGGCCGTATCTTCTGGCTTTCGCCTGAATCAAGTGACTTAATGCTGACGGTATATGCAATGCCGCCGACATACTCACCGGTATCGAGCTGATTTTTATAGAACAGCCTAAGCTCATTAATAGGCTCATCGCTTATATTTTCTACGGTAATCGCTCCATCGGCATCGATATAGATTTGAACCTTGTCCGGGCATAGATCCAGTTCATCTATTAGCGCACACCCGCCTCCGCCATACTCGTATTTCGCAGTTAGGGAGCAAGCTTTTTTATCCGCCTCCATGACTAATACAGTCGCATCCGGCGGAAGCAGAGATATCTCAAAATTGAGGGTATCCGAACCCGAAATGAGCTGCATATCCAGGAATTCTATGGTTTTGCCGCTTACATTCTTGACCTTGACAGCGGCAACCTTATCGATCTCGGATTCCGAACCATCCTCAACATAATAACCGCTATAGTTATAGAGCTTCTGAATTTCGATAAAGCCATCGCTGGTGGTATATGGGAAATTCATTGCAGAGGGTATATTGGACATATCCTTCGGCGGCTTTATGCAGAGCACAGCAAGCACGCCAAAAATCAGCACAGCGACGATGATGATTGGTATGATGATTTTCTTTTTCATTTCATTGCCTCACTTTATCTTTATTTCTTTTCAAGCTCGGAAGCGAGCCTTCGGACGGCATCGGGGTAAGCATGTGCCATTTGGCAGCGGTATTGCGGCACGGTATGAAAATTGCCCGTCTCGGTAAATACCATTGCGGCGCAGGCACGGCACTGATCCTTAATGGCGCAGGATGCACATTGAGCGGGAAGGCGTATTGCATCGGCCTCTTCAACGGCCTTCCTCCAGGCTGCTTCAAGCCCCGTTTCAAATACATTCGGAGCATTCTCACCGGGCAGCATTCCGCAGGGCAGCAGGCGGCCATCCCAGGTCACCCAAAAGCTGCATCTTCCGGCACGGCAGCGTATGGCTTCGCCCTCGGTATCGCTGCAATTATCCTCGAGATCTGAGCCGAGTCCAGCCAGTTCATTGCTATGCGCGCGCTGGAGAAACCTTTCCCGACCATTGGAGAAATATTCTATTTTAGCGGAATACTCTGCGGCTTCCTCCGGAGAGAATCGATCGTTTTGGCCGATCATGGAGCTATCACGGCGCAGGGGCGGAAACATATAGCTGGTTGCCTGTATAGCAAGCTTTTCCTGCTCACAGAATGCAAAGATGCGTTCGAGATCATGTGCATTATACGGAGTAGCGCTGCAATTGATCTTCAAGTGCAGTCCGGCAGCCTTGAGCATGTGAATCGCATTGACGGCTTGAGTGAAGCCCTTGGGATTGCCGCAGAGCCTCTCATAGGTCTCATCGGATGCACCATATAGTGTGATATTCATCCTTGCGGGAGGAACGGTGACCAGCCAATCAACGGTATCCCTATCTATCAGCGTGGCATTTGTATTTATTGATACGAGCAGCCCCATACGATGCAGCCCTTCCATTATCTGCCGAAAATCGGGCCGGATGAAGGGTTCACCGCCGGTCAGAAGCAGATAAAGCATCCCCAGATCCTTGGCGGCTTGTCCAAGCGAGAGCCATTCCTCCGCAGTATGCAGGGGGTGAATTGCCTCCTGCTCGGCCCTTGACATGCGCACATAGCACATCCGGCAGCTCATATTGCAGACGGGCGTGAGCTCAAAACTTCCGCTGAGCGGAATGCGCAAATGGGAAGCCTTTCTATGCAGATATTCCGTTATCGGAGCCTCCACGGGGCGATTATTCATTGGAAATACATCCTTTCTTCGGCAAAGCCGAAACCATTTCCCGAACGAGCATCACCGCTTCCTCATCCGGGCGGCAGCGCAGCAGATATACGGGAACGGAAGCGAGCAGCTCATCCGCAAGAGCGAGCGAAGCCTCCACATAAGAGCGATCCCAGGTATGGATCATGAGCTGCGGATAGATGCGGCGAAATGCCTCGATCGGGTTGAGCTTAATCAGGCTATTCTCCTTCGCCTGCTCCAGCATTATAATGGCAGCCACAGGCGCAGATTCATTGCGATAGACATTTGATGAGCCAGCATAGGGCAGACCATATGCCATCCAGCCCTCCTCGGCGCGCCTCAGCCCGGCACGGTCGCCATTGAGTATCTCCGCACCCTGATGCTTCACCCAAAGCTCCGCCTGGGTGGATTTTCCGACGCCTGAAGCAGCGGAGAAGAGAATCCCCCGACCCTTCCAGCGAATGAATGAGGAATGCAGGAGCAAGCCGCCATTCCGGAGCAGCAGGGTCTCCAGCCCGAGCATATCGCAAAGATTTATGGAATAATTCAGCCGATGCTCGCTGCCGATGAGATATTCGCATATCTGCTCATCCGGCACTGCACGGCGCCAAGTGCAGCAGGCATAGGGCGCTGCATGGGAATATGGGCGGAAGAAAACCCGGCAAAATTCAGCATTCTCCTCATAGCGGCGATCATTCTCCTCATAGCCCTGCTCCGCCATTGGCGGCAGCACCTCGACCGGGCGATATAGAAATTTCAATTCACAGGAATCGAATGGAGCATTGCTTATGAATTGCTCGGATGAGCGCTGAATGCTGATCGGGAAGGGCAGCTCCGCAATTATGCGGATATTGGCGATACTATAATAGTATTTCATGGGAAATTATTTAAAAGGGCGGTCGGGCCTTCGCCTGACCGCCCTTGGTTATGCCCCTATGGGCATCGGTGGTTTTTCATGCTCTCTTGAGCAGATTAGGAGTTAAATATGTTGTATCCGCCCTCGGGATTATTATAGCAGATTCCGTAAACGGTATCATTCTCTCCTCGGATTTCATTACATACTGGGTCAATTGCCCATATGATCAATCCACCCATATCCCAGCCACAGGTTTCCCTGTTCCAATGGGATGGTCTGCCAAGGCTTCCGCCTCCACCCGGTGCGCCGCAGCCGCCTGTTGAAGTCTCTCTCAAATCATAGTTTTCAAAGAGAATTGCGGGTCTTTCATAATTCGTCTTCATTGCTATTATCTTCCTCCTCCAAACCAATTGCGAATCCAATCGAAGATGCTTCCCCAGATGGAGCCATGGCCGGGAGCCGGAGTGGGCTCTGCCGTCGGAACGGCGGTAGGGGCTGCGGTCGGAATCGCCGTGGGTGCATCGGAAGGCACGATGATGGGTTCCTCGGTCGGCACCGCAGTGGGCTCCTCCGTCGGTTCTTCGGTCGGCGCTTCCGTGGGCTGCTCGGTGGGTTCAACCACGGGCTGCTCATCGAGCTCATTCACATAATCAAGCATTGCACTGAGGCTGAACATCATCAGGCCCGTTGTTGCTGTATTCGGGTTGGTGGTGCGAAGCTTGGTGATGGAGAGCAATTCGCTGCCCGTATTCCTTATCACAACATATCCGTCAGCACCAGGAGTAATCTCATAATAGAGATCGGATGCTGCGGTGATATTTATAGTAGTCTTTCCATTTACACTGGCGCTTGTTGCACCATTGGGGGCTTTGAGACCAATGTAATAATGATTATCCGCAGCGTTATTGACCTTGAATGCGATCGACTGATTTGCCGCCAGATAGACCTCATTCTTGGGACCATAATCCTCATAGGTGCCAATGTCACTGGTGACGTGTCCATCTTCATCGGTAATCTCATCAATGAATACCACACCCGCAACATCGTTGCCTTCTGTCGGCTTAAAGGTTCCGGCATCGATCAGCATATCGCGAACCTCGGTGAATACGGCATTCAGCTCGTTATCAGCCTGATATGCATTATAAGCGATGCTGTCTTTCACCGGATTTCCGAGAGGATTATAGACACGAATGCCATCGAGATAGTAATTCAAGCGTGTTCCCGCTGCGGCAGTAACCTTAACGGTCACTTCATATTTGCCATACTCTTCACAATCGAAGAAAACAGATGGAATCTGATAATAAGTTCCAGAAGAGGACAGATTATCAACGATCAAATCCTGAACAACGGTCTTGCTTCCGTCAGAATTAATCCTGCGCAGAGTTGCAAGCACAGTACCGGTTGTGCTATCAGTCCTGCTATAGATATCAACGCCAGTTCCCTTGAAGGTGAAGGTAAAGCTCGGAACCTTACCATTGCCGGCGGTTGCCATATGCGCAGCACCATCGCTATAGGCAGCATCATCGTTAAGAGAATTTTCCCAACCATAAGCGCCCACATTTTCCAAATGAAGCGCTATCGTATTTGCATGGGGGTTGCCACCCTCGGAGACCTCCTCCCAATCGCCGTCGCTATAGACGATTCCGGTTCTGGTAACAGCATCTCCGCTGCCTTCGGTGATGAAGCTATCCTCGAAATAGACATTGTTCGCAGGAACGATGCTTACGCGAGTCCAGAGGTTGCCATTTTTATTGGCATCAACACCGGCGACATTGGGATCAGTGACATTGGGATCAGTGGTTTTGCCGAACACATAGAAGCTATCGACATCATCAAAGAGGGAGGTCTTGGGCTCATAGGTTACATTGCTTTCATCTATTGCAGCAGTGCCATGAGCAGAATTCAGATCACGTTCACCTCCATTGACAGCCTTGAAGCTATCAACAACGGCTTTAACATCGCTGCCGTCATTGTAATCAGAAAACGCATTTTCAAGAACTGCATTCTTGGCATAGTCCATAACATAGACCTTGCTCTTGAGAATGGTCTTGGGCTGAGGGAATGGAACAAATACATTTTCGGCACTCGCGCTTTCATAAATGCCGGAAGCGGCATTATTGGTATCCACAGCCGCATTCGTGACCGCTGCATCGGTGGGCAGAATGCCCCTGATGGTAACGCAAAGCTTTTTACCCGGATGGTTAACTTCTATATATTCATTCGAATAATTGAACCCGGTTACATTTATATCTTTTCCAACAACCTCAACATTGATGTCTGAGCCCGCTTTCGGCCATACGACATTTTCTGCAGCCCATGAAATATCAGCCTCTACATTCGCCTTTCTGCCTTCAATGGTCTTAACGGTAATGTTGTCAGTTGCCTTATAACCATCGGGAAGTATAAACGCATCACCAATGATATCCTTAAGAACCGCAGCTCCCGTCAGCGGAACTTCAGTGGATGGATTAACAATATCTTGGGAGATGTTCGTAAAAATATTCTCCAACTCAGCAGTATTAGCCGTGGTCATATAATACTTATCCGAAGCCTTATTTCCCGGCTGCCAAGTATAGGTAGTATTCCACCCGCTAGAGTTTGTAATTTGTCTTGCCTGCGGATAGTTCGAAGACATATAATTCATAAAGTTTGTTACATTATCACTAGGATTACTGTACAAACCAATTGCATATACGCTTGCCCCATAAGTATTCTTCGTATCATATGCATTGTTCACTGCCCTGCCTGCCTCGGCTGCTTCGTACCCACTTCGACCTGGCTCTCCGTCTGTAAATACGACAACGATACGTCGGCTTTCGACTGTTTCTCCATCATCCGGCTTCGTAATCTGTTGCTTTTCATTGTTCTCAAACACCTTATTAGCCATCTCTACGCCATAGGATGTGTAAGTTGCACCATTGGCCTTAAAATTGCCAATTGCAGTAGTTATGGACCTCGCAACATTCCCTTGACCATCATTAACGGATACCAATGCGTCCTTATAATCCTGGCTGGTAAGTTTTGTTCCTTGACTGGTTGTGCCTGGGGTCTGATAGTTTATCAACGACCCGTTTACGAATAATCCTGTGTTAGCCCACCTTGAACTACTATCATACCTAGACGCAAATCCAGCAATAGCAATACGATGGTTGACATTGTATTCCTTTGCATTAGCAGAAATCTTATTGACAAAGCTCGTTACAGAATCTTTAAGATTTTTCAGTTTATTGCTCATCGAGCCCGACTGGTCGATAACAAGAACGATATCCAGAGGAATACCGCTCTTTTCAGTCGTCGTTTGAGTTTCACCCGTAGCATACGCCTCGAGATTGATGGTATAGGTACCATTATCCTCAAGAGTAGCAGTTTTGGTGAGAACCATGCCGCCGCTCTCGATCGTACTCTGGATGCCAGGGTTGCTCGATGCAAACACCGCAGCCGGAGCCATTATGCCCAGACCCATGATCAGCGCGAGGAGCACTGCAGAGAGCCGGACAAAGAACTTTTGTTTCATATTCGTTCCTCCTAGTTAAATTTATCGTTTATGCTAAGCCGCCCGGAGGGGGCAGCGTTGGCAGCCAATGGATGAACCCATTCGCCGGGTTCGGGCGCGGCGGCAGCGCCGCCTGATCTATGCCGAGCCGGATTCCGCATCGCAGCTCCGACCGCAGCCGAGCCGAAGACCCTATAGCTTCAGCACAAGCCCATGCTCGATGGCCTGATCGAGGAAGGCGCGGACATCCTCCGAGCTTTGCTCATCGGTCAGCTCAAATTCGCCTGCAAACAGGCCGATGAGCTCCTGCAGGTTTCTCTCCTGCGCAAGCTGCTCCCAAAGGAACATAGCGGATGCATTCATCGTGGCCAATCCGTTGAATTCGAGCGCAGCCTTGCCCACCGGCACCAGGATGCTCTCCCCCGCGATGCTGCGGGAGAGATATTCAGGATTGGCGCGATATCGCGGCTCTCGATCTGCCCTCCCTTGGGAAGCAGCCATTTCCATATTGCCATACCTATTTTCCATGCATTTCACTTCCCATTCTCTTTATTGCTTCGAACGATGATCGTCCCATTTTCCGCATTTGGGACTCATTTCAAGCCCCCATCAGCTATGCTTTACAAAGTATTTCACATATATCACTGTCTGATACATCGGTACTTAATTCTAAACCATTTTTTTTCGCTTGTCAACCCTTTTTTTGAAAGTTTTTTGAAAAATTTTGTGAAAGTTCTTTCACATCTTAATAACAATGAAATTCATGGATTTTTCTAATGCCGCAGCCATAAAATTATCGTTTTTTGTCGAATCCTGTCGCCATTTTACCAAAAATAATATAAAATGGATGCGCCGCCATCGGCACACCCACTCTATCGGTTTTATTCGGCTATTCCACCGACTTCACATATTTTACATAAACACATATTTCCAATCAATTCCTCGATCTGGTGTCCGTGTAATAGATGGGATACTCGGTATTGGAATAGAATGCATCATAGAACCTGCCGAATTCCTCATCCGAGAGCCCAAATACTATCGGATAGTGATTGAAATTCGATGCGGTATCGAGCTCAATGCTTCCAATCCAAGACGAATAGCCATCCTCATCCGCGCTCCATACTCTGCACTTATTTATAATCAGAACGTAGCGGGAGCCCTCCATGCTCTTTGCGCCACTCGTGATGCCCATCATCCAATCCCTGAGCCCGGCATAGAAATGCATCTCTTCCGCGCCGCCTCTGGCATACTCGAGCCCCTGCGCAATGATCTCATCATAGACAGCATCGAGTTCCTCCTGAGTCATGCCTTCATCCACATAGTCATCATCATAGAGATAATCCCAGCCCAGAGCTTCCATTGCAATGCAGCCATCGCTAATCTCATCCGCCGTCATGGTATTGATATCCTTATTGAAGAATTCCATCAGCAGCTCGCCCAGCATTTTCCTGTAATATTCATCATTTATCACATAATCATAGCCATGCTGATCGTACTCAAAGCTATATTCATACGATCTGCCCGTTTCGGTATCCCAAATCATGAATTCCGTATTTATACCATCCGAATTGCCGTTCTTGAGGGTATCGACAAGATACTGAATGCTTCCATTCTTTTCATTCACGGGTCCCGAAAGCTCCAGGCAGGCTTTCAGCGTCTTGGGCGTATGCTCATTGAGTATGATCCCCCTGATGCAGGAATTATCCCTATTTGCGATGAATATCACCCTTGCAAATGGGGTCAAGGTGGGTCCATTCTCATAGATAACCGATTCAGTATCGATAATAGCTTCATCATCCATAAAGCTCATCTCCAGATCCATGTATATGGAGGAAAGATCGAAAATTTCCGCCCGCTGATCAAGGCTGAGCGAGGATAGCTCATCAATGAAGGTATCATAGAACATGTTCATCCTTGAATCCTCAAGAACGAAATGGCCGCCCTCAAAGCGCTTCAAATCGTACATTGCATTGCAATATTCCTCATTAGCCCTCGCCGCCTCCATGTATGAAAACTCACCCAGATATTCCCATGAAAGATCAATGCCGTAGGTACGCCCATCCTTCAATGTCAGATACAGCGATGGTTTTTTATCGATGCCGATGCTCCCAAGCAGATTTATCACATAATTAAACATGCTGTTATTATCCGCTCTATACCGCTCAATCACCTTCGCAAGCTGCGAAAGCTGCTTCGGATCGGAAAATTTGATCTCATCTTCATTCGTCACGCCCTTGCCATAGGCATCATTTCCGAAATTATATCCGCCAAAATAGAATGAATTATTCATATAATCAGAACCGAGGCGCTTACCAATATAATCCGGTATGGTATAATACGCCATATTGCCTGCGGAAAAATCTATCCTATCATACGCCTTGCTCACTGCCGAGCCCGCCAAAAGCACCGCACATGCCAATGCAGCAGATACCGGCAGATACATCAAGGAATTTGCCGCAGCTTTGAATTTTCTTCCGGCGATCCACATGAATGCAAAATATCCAATAAAGGTCAGGATTGCAGCAGTTATGATAACGCCAACTATGTTCGTGCCGTTATTCCCTATCAAAATGATTATCGCAGTATTGGTATTAAAGCAGGAAACGAAGATATCGAATGCGAAGATAACGCCGAAGATCGTCTGCATCGTGCCATCCCGATAGGCAAATCCGGCCCGTTCCGTCCTGATCGCCAGAAATGCCTGCCTGAACAGTATCGGCAATGCCAAAGCGAGCACTATCTGCACTATCCATTCCAGCGCATTGCGCACTCCCGCTCCTGCCGGAATTAGAATTGAAAGTGAATCGATATTCGCCACAGATTGCATATTGAGCGTTCCATAAATACAGCCCGGCAATGTGACAATGAGCAGCGCGGTCACGACCGCCGTCATTGATCTGCCGGTTATGCTGAAGGATATGCCCGAAATGGAGAATACTATCAATGCTTCCAGAATGATCCTGCAAATATCGAGGATGAATTCGCCTGCGGAATAGCCATAATTGCCCACATTCACGCCGATCTCAGCGGCAGCACCAATCCTGATTATGAACATTGTAATCACGAAAATTGCAATCATCATAAGGCTATAGCAAATTCCCGCGAGCAATTGAGCCATCCACATGCTGCTGCGCGATACCGGCATACTCCCATATAGCTCCGCAGTGCCTTTATTCAGCAGCTTTCTGGCAAGATTTGCACCCAGATAGGCCATGAATGCACATATGATCCATTCGATATTCTGAACCGGAATATTGAAATTCATAGATGCTGCCATATTTCCATATAGCTGAATTCCAATGGATATGGAGGCTAATATTATCAAAACGCCGAATACTATCGCCGTTACCATATAGTAGCGCATCGTCTCCTTAAAGAAGGTTTTATTGAATTCGAATAATTTCTTTTTCATTTCTTATGCCTTTCCTTTACGCGCCTTATCGAATTTCATCAAACTTATAACCGAGTGCATCCATTTCAAAGGAGAATACCTCCTCCAGCGAAAGCGGAAGCAGCTCATATAGCATGGGGTCAAGGCTTCGGATATAGCTATCCGCAACGCCCCTATCACCCCGAAGGATGAGCGTCATAACCTTGCCGCTCTTATTAAATGACAGCAGCTCCACGCCCGGGATCGATTCAAAGCTATCCCGATCCATATCGCCTTCAAGCGCAAGCTGTACCTTGAACATCCTTGTCTTGAGATTCGCTATATCGCTCTGCATTATGAGCTTTCCCTTGAACATCAGCGCAAGCGAATCGCAGGTATCCTCCAGCTCTCTGAGCGAATGGCTGGTCATTATAACGCAGGCGCTGCGATCGCATACTTCACTATAGATCGCCTTTGCCGCTGCCTTCTTTGCGAGCGGATCGAGCCCATCATAGGTCTCATCAAACATGATTATATCCGTATTGCATGCAAGCCCAAGCACGGTCTGCGCCTGTTTGCACATACCTTTTGAAAATGAGCGAAGTTTGGCATTTGGATTGAGCCCAAAGAGTTTTGTATACTTTCTGAACTTATCCTTTGAAAATGTCGAGTAGCAAGCCGCATAGAATTCCGCCATCCTGTTCATGCTTGCATTCGGCGTTACGAGCTGAATATTATCAGGAATATACACCAGGTGTTTCTTGGCCTCCGCATTGTCATAGACCTCTTCGCCATAAAGCCTGATACTGCCGCTATCGGGATGATATACTCCCGATATCAAACGCAGCAGCGTAGATTTGCCTGAACCATTAACGCCCACAAGCCCGAATACTCCTCCAGGCTTTATGGTGCAGCTCAAATCATCAACCGCAGCAAGGTCACCGAATCTCTTAGTCAATTCGTTTATTTCAATCATTTAATATCTCCTTTTAAAATACTTATTGGTGAATGGCACGAAATGTGCCCGGTATTAGGCAGCAGATAAAAACCACCAATTTTAATCCATTTTTGAACTGTATGCGCTATGCACCACATCTATCAGCTCCTTCTCTTCTATACCGGAGGCTCTCAACTCCCTCGCAAGCCTATCCACCTCCGTCAAAAGACCTCTCTTCCGCTCTTTTATACGCTCCGCCGCATCCTTTGCAACGAAGCGCCCGCTTCCCGGAACGCTGTAACAAAGGTTCTGCCGCTCAAGCTCGGTATATGCCTTCTGAATCGTATTCGGATTAACCGAAAGCTCCAACGACAGCGCCCGCACACTCGGCAGCTTATCATTCGCTCCCATGAGCCCCGCCATCACATAACGTTCAAACTCTGCGATCACCTGCTCATATATGGGAATGTAGGATACCTTATTTATATTGAACATCAAATCCTCCCCCGCTCGGCCGACTTGCCGCAAAAAGCAGCTAATTAAATAACCGAACTAACTGTACTATGCAATATAGCACGTTTAGTTCGGTTTGTCAACGATTTTGCGATGGCATCAATTGGTATATTTTATAAATCCACTCTTCTTGCCCATCGGAAATTTGTATAGTACCAATTCGTCAGCGTCGCTATGAGCACCCTGCCATTGGAATTTGAGGCATGAATTATCATGTTATTACCTATATAAATAGCAACATGAGAAATGCTGCTTTCATCTGCCTGTCTAAAAAACATCAAATCACCAACCTCAAGATCGGAAATTGAAGCTATCCTTGTCCAATCCTCATTTGCAGCATAAGCCGCAGCAGTCCAGCGGCCAATGCTGTAATTCGCCTGATTGAGGCAGTAATATACCAGCCCAGAACAATCAAAGCTGTCCGGACCGCTTCCTCCGCGAACATAAGGCTTTCCCATTTGAGCAAAGAGTGAATTTATAAAACTAATTCGGCGGTTTGCAGGAAGCTGCATATCTGCCACAACATTTCGAAAGATCATAAGCCCATCAGCGGCAGTCACTTCCATGTCCGAATCCACATCCGCACAGACCAGAGCAAGATCATCATCCTGCATCCCGTCCATTGATATTCTGAGGGCAAGCAATGCATCTATAACGTCGGTCTTCCCATTTCGATCAACATCTCCGCTTATAAGATTTGCAGGCGGCACATCTATAATCGCCTTAACTTCATCAGCCGGTATCGTACTATCGGGAGCAGCATATATATTTGTGCTGTCCAAAGGCTCAGCAAAGGCTGTGAGAATGCAGACTGCCTGCATGGCTGCTATCAGAACAATTGATATTAATTTCTTAACTTTCATTTTTCGACCTCCTTCATCTTTGGCATCAATAATAAAACATTTTAACTGCTTACTTTTCAGTATATCAAACCTTTTTCTTCAGGTCAAGCCATAATTCGTCCAATTTTTTTGGTAAAATTTTCCAAATATTTTTTCTCATTTTATGAATAAGACCTATTTATGCCGCATACAATACTGACATGAGGATAAGGGTTAGGAAAAAAACACGGGAGCAACATTCCGTAAGACCGACTGTAATGAATGATTTGGGTGATATTGCCCAACCGCTCAGCAGGAGCGTGGACGGAATTGAATCGGATGTGCTCGGAAGCTATACCGGCACTGCAGCCGATGGGACGGCTCCCGAACAGGATGCGGATGACCTATAAACCTTAGCATCGAAGAGGAATGCGTGAGGTTTATAAAATTCCGAAGCTTAGATGCTCATATGTGTACGCCGAGGACAAATGCTTCGGCATACGCAAAGTATCGAAGCATTTGTCCTCTGGCATGTTTCGAAATGGTTAAACATGGCCCCAGGTCATTAACGGCAGGGCAGTAATGAGACTGTCCTGCCCGCATCCGACTATTCATATTTATGCAAAATATCATTATAAATTTTTATCACTTCGAACTATGTTCGAAGCTTTTTTATAAACATTCTATCATTTTCCAGTTTCTTGTTTGACAGCTTATTCTGTATTGCTGTATAATTGAGTAAAAAGGAGGTTATTATGACAAGAGAAACGACGATTGATTTCATCATATTGGAAAGCTCGCGTCTGTTTATTCGTGAATTCAATTTAGACGATATTGAATCGGTATATGAATATAGCAGCAATGCCAATAACACCTATTATATGGACTGGGGGCCGGCAGATCATGAGGAAGTTCAAAATTTTATAAATAAAAAGCTCGCCGAGCAGCTGGAATCACCAAGGAGA
Source organism: Christensenellaceae bacterium Phil7 (assembly GCA_001940845.1). Classification (GTDB taxonomy): domain Bacteria; phylum Bacillota; class Clostridia; order Christensenellales; family CAG-138; genus PeH17. The sequence goes on along the minus strand of MSGV01000022.1, from coordinate 59,119 downwards.
AATTTTGATTTTGCCATTTGCCTGAAGGAGAATGGCAGGCTCATCGGTTCATGTGCGCTTTTTCTTGATGAAAAGCGAATGCAGGCGGAGCTTGGATACATATTCCATCAGGATTTTCATCATATGGGCTACGCTTCGGAGGCCACTCGGAAAATGCTTGAATTCGGCTTCATGAACCTGAATCTTCACAGAATTTTTGCACGCTGTGACAGCGAAAACCTTGCATCGGAGGCTGTCATGAAGCGGCTTGGGATGCGTAAGGAAGCGGAAATGAAGAGCTGCCGCTTTGTCAAGGTGGGCGGCAGAGAGCAGTGGCGCAGTGAAAAGACCTATGCTATGCTCCAGAAGGAGTATCTGCTCAATTTTTGCATTTAAGCATCATTTATCCCTGGCGGAGTCCAAATTCATTCGAATTGTTACATTATTTTCTTGCTTTTTATTCGATAATGAATTATACTTGATTTAAGCGGCGGCTCATATTCATTAATCGATGACCCAAGCTGTACCGCTATATACTTACTCGGAGGTAATACATTTTGCGAGACATTTATGCAATTAGCTGCTGCCGCACCGCAATCGGTTCCTTTGGCGGCTCGCTCAAGGACGTTCCCGCAGTCAAACTAGGCACCATTGTTGTTAAAGAAGCCCTGAATCGAGGCAATATCTCTCCCGATACCGTTGATGAGGTCATGTTCGGATGCATACTCACCGCTGGCCTAGGTCAGAATGTTGCGCGCCAGGTCGGCATAGGTGCCGGAATTCCCTATGAGGTTCCCGCTTACACCGTCGGCATGGTCTGCGGGAGCGGTATGAAATCCGTCATCGAAGCTGCTCGCGCCATAGCTTGCGGCGATGCAGATATCGTTGTTGCCGGCGGCACAGAAAATATGTCTTCTGCGCCTTATGTTGTTCCCGGCGCAAGGTGGGGAGCACGAATGGGCAATCAAACCATTGTGGATACTATGATAAATGATGGACTCTGGGATGCTTTCAATGATTACCATATGGGAACCACGGCGGAAAACGTATGTGAACGCTGGGGACTCAACCGCGAAGAGCTTGATAAATTTGCTCTCGCTTCACAGTTAAAGACCGAAAAAGCTCAAAGCGAAGGCCGCTTTGAAGATGAAATAGTTCCCGTTCCCATCAAGGTCAAAAAGCAGGAAATCCCCTTCTGCCGAGATGAATTCCCGCGTGCGGGCGCAACACTTGAAGGTCTGCAAAAGCTCCGCGGAGCTTTTCCAACTGCGGATGGCGAGAAGGGCCAAAACGTTACCGCAGGTAATGCCTCCGGTATTAACGATGGTGCTGCCGCAATAGTGCTGGCAAGCGGAGATGCAGTTGAAAAATATGGACTCAAGCCCATTGCAAAGCTTGTAAGCTGGGGACAAGGAGGAGTTGAACCCTCCATCATGGGACTTGGGCCCGTTCCCGCTTCACGCCAAGCACTCGAAAAGGTCGGCTTGAGTGTCCATCAGATAGACCTTATCGAAGCAAACGAAGCATTTGCTGCACAGAGCTGTGCCGTACTAAAGGAGCTCGGTTTTGATCCCGAAAAGGTAAATGTCAATGGCGGTGCTATCTCTTTGGGGCATCCTGTTGGCGCATCCGGTGCAAGAATCATCGTTACCCTCCTGCACGAGATGATTAAGCGTGATGATGCAAAGCTTGGCCTTGCTACTCTTTGCATAGGCGGCGGCATGGGTGTTGCGACCGTTTGGGAGAAGTGCTGAAAATAATGCCAATCCCGCTTTCAGGCTTTCAATCCCACCCTTCAAAGCAAATCATAAATCCCTTTCCGAATTTCGCTTCATAAGCAGAAATTCGTAATATATTAAAAAGGAGGAAACTCTATGCCTAAATTCATAACAATAGAAGAGGCTGTTAAGCTGATCCCGGATGGTGCTACCGTGATGTTTGGCGGCTTTATGGGCTGCGGCAATGCACATAGGTTTATCGACGCTCTTTCAAAAAGTGATGTCAAGGATTTGACGATGATCGCCAATGATGGTGTATGCCCCGGCGGTCCAATGGGCGAGGAATATTATGGATGTGCAAAGCTTATCCATAATAAGCAGGTCAAAAAGCTCATCGCTTCCCACGTCGGATTAAACCCAGAGGTAGCTCAGCAATCCATGGTGGATGGTACTCTAGAAGTTCAGCTCGTCCCCCAAGGCTCTCTCGCCGAAATGATCCGCGCCGGCGGAGCTGGTCTTGGCGGTGTACTCACCCCCACCGGCGTAGGCACGATAATTGAGGAAAGCCCCTTCTGTCTTGGCAAACAGAATATTGATGGCAGGGATTACCTGCTGATGAAGCCCCTCCATGCCGATTTTGCAATCATTGGCGGTGCAAAAATCGATAAATGCGGCAATGTCTGGTATAAAGGCAGCTCTCAGAATTTCAATATAGTCATGGCCACTGCGGCCGATGTCGTTATTGCGGAGGCGGAGGAGATCGTCAAAATCGGCGAAATTGCTCCTGAGGATGTTCGCACCTCCGGAATATTTGTTGATTACGTTGTAGAGGGAGGTAAATATTGATGGATAAAGCCGAAATCAAAGCTTTCATCGCAAAGCGCGTTGCCAGGGAACTCAAGGATGGAGATATCGTTAACCTTGGTATAGGACTTCCCACAATGGTTCCCAACTATCTTCCCGAAGGTGTTACTGTCATCCTTCAAAGTGAGAATGGTATTATTCGCACCGCTCCTGTCACCGACGATAATCGCGATGCAATACATGTTGTTGATGCTGGCGGCAGTCCCGCAGCAGTTGCACCCGGCGGCAGCTTTATAGACAGTGCGACCAGCTTCGGTCTCATCCGCGGCGGTCACGTCGATGCCACCATTCTTGGCGGTCTCGAGGTCGATGAGGAGGGTTCTCTCGCAAACTGGCTCATTCCGGGCAAACGTATGCCGGGAATGGGCGGAGCAATGGATCTGCTCGTTGGTGCAAAGAATGTCATCGTTGCAATGGAGCATACGGCAAAGGGTAAGCCCAAAATCCTCAAGAAATGCAGGCTTCCATACACCGCAGTCAAGTGTATAACCAAGATAATCACCGAAATGGGCGTTATGATCGTCACGCCGGATGGACTTATGCTCACTGAATACAATCCGGAATTCACCATTGATGAGATCCAGGCCGCTACTGAAGCACAGCTCATAATATCGCCTGAGCTTAAATCCATGGTTGACTAAATTATTCTTAACATGATATCTGGATTGCCGCAGTCAATACGATTGCGGCAATCCTTCATTTATGCTTTATTTCATGTCCAGAGCTTGCAGGGCTGGATTTTTATGCCTTCTGGGGTTATAATGCATTGAATCGCTAAAAATAAACGTATTACTGAGGAGTGTGAAAATGAAACGCCTCGCAATATTTCTTAAGAGTTATATCAGGGAATGCATACTGGCCCCGCTTTTCAAACTTTTGGAAGCATCATTCGAGCTGCTGGTTCCACTGATAATGGCCTCAATAATTGATAGCGGAATAGGCGGAGGCAACAATGCTTACATAATAAAAATGGGGCTGCTGCTGGTCGCTCTTGCCGCTATCGGATTTGGGGCTTCGTGCGCGGCACAGTATTTTGCCGCAAAGGCTGCAATAGGCTTTTCCACAGAATTGCGCTCCGCATTGCTTAAAAAACTTCAGACGCTTTCATATTCAGAGCTTGACTCCATAGGAAGCTCTGCGCTCATAACTCGAATGACAAGCGATGTAGATCAAGCGCAGAACGGCGTAAACCAGGTTCTGCGCCTTCTGCTGCGCTCTCCATTTGTCGTATTTGGAGCTATGCTGGTTGCATTCACCATTGATACAAAGTGCGCATTGATATTTCTTGCGGTCATTGCTGCACTATGCCTAGTTGTTTTTTCGATAATATTCATAACACTTCCCATGCATACTGAAGTTCAACACGGGCTTGATGGCGTGACAGCCAAGACACGCGAGAATTTAAATGGAGTGCGCGTTCTCCGCGCATTTACCTGTGAAGCGGAGGAAGAAACCGAGTTTGAACACCGTAATGAAAGGCTCACGGCTCTCCAGCTTAAAGTCGGCAGAATATCCTCCATGCTCAATCCCATAACCCTATTCATTGTCAATATTGCAATCATAGCACTCATATGGACCGGGGCGATACGCGTAAACATAGGTGCGCTAACCCAAGGTGAGGTAGTTGCACTTTATAATCTTATGAGTCAGATTTTGATAGAGCTTATCAAAATGGCCAATTTAATTATAACGATGACCAGATCTGCTGCATGTGCAAAACGCTGCGCCGGACTCTTTGATATCCAATCCACTCGCCTTTCCGGCAGCGAGACCCCCTCTGATGCTGCCCCTCATGGAAGTGTTGAATTTCGCGGTGTCAGTTTTACATTTCCTGATGGCAGTGCCCCAGCGATTGAAGGCATCTCCTTCTATGCAGCCCCCGGTGAAACCATCGGGATCATCGGAGGAACCGGCGCAGGCAAATCCACCATTATCAATCTAATTCCAGGTTTTTATCCTGCAACCTCCGGAAGCGTTTATATAGATGGGCTGGACGTTAAGCAATTTGAACCATCTGCACTGAATGCCCGAATTGGCATTGTACCTCAAAAAGCAATGCTCTTTGAGGGCAGTATACGCTCAAACCTGCTTATGGGCAACGCACATGCAAGCGAAGAGCTGCTGCTTGATTCATTGATAACTGCACAAGCGCTTGAAATAGTTGAGAGCAAGCCAAATGGACTTGATGAAAGGGTTGAGCAGGGCGGCCGCAATTTCTCCGGCGGTCAAAAGCAACGATTGACTATTGCTCGTGCACTCGTTAAGCAGCCGGAAATACTCATTCTTGATGACAGCGCTTCAGCGCTGGATTATGCCACCGATGCAAAGCTTCGCATGGCAATACGAAGTATGAAGAGCTCACCAACTACTTTTATCGTTTCTCAGCGTGCCGCATCCATACGCTATGCCGATAAGATCATCGTTATGGATGATGGAAAGCTCGTAGGCATTGGTAAGCATGACGAATTACTCAAAAATTGTTCAGTCTATCGGGAGATCTATTCCTCCCAGTTCTCCGATGATGGAGGTACCGTATGAAACGTGATCGCAGAATAAAAAAATCCTTAAATTTTTCCCGCGTGGAAGTGCTAAGAAAACTTCTGCGCAAAGCAAAAAAGTACCTTCCCATATTCATATGCTCAATGGTATTGGCAATCATTACGGTTTCCGGCAATCTGCTCATACCGCTGCTTATCGGCCAAGCAATCGACCACATAGCCGGAGCTGGAAGCGTTGATTTTTCAAGCATCCTGCGCCTGCTTATTTGGATACTTGCCAGCATTGGCTCTGCCTCTATCGCACAATGGCTTATGGGGCTTTGCAACAATCGCATGACCTACGGAATAGTTCATGATATCCGCGATGAGGCATTCCGGCATGTGCAGAAGCTGCCGTTATCCTATCTCGATTCTCATCCGACGGGTGATACGGTCAGCCGTATGATAAGCGATGTTGAACAGCTTGCAAACGGTCTGCTTACCGGCTTCACTAATTTCTTCACAGGTGTGCTCACCATACTCGGTGCGCTTTGCTTCATGCTCAGTGTCAATCCCCTTATCGCATTGGTAGTCGTGGCGATAACTCCCCTATCGCTGCTTGCGGCGAACCTTATAACAAAGCATACCTTCTCCATGTTCCGCGTACAGACGGAGACCAGGGGAGAAGAAACTGCGCTTATAGATGAGCTTGTCAGCGAGCAAAAACTTGTGCAGGCATTTGGCTATGAAGAAAGAGCTCAAGCTCATTTTGATGAGATCAACGGTCGGCTTCGCAGCTGCTCTCTCCGGGCACTCTTCTATTCATCCCTTACAAATCCCAGCACCCGATTTGTGAATGCTCTTGCCTATGCCGGCATAGGTACTATTGGGGCAATCGCTGCCATTTCAGGACGAATAAGCATCGGCGGGCTCACCTCACTGCTCAGCTATGCCAACCAGTACACCAAGCCATTCAATGAGATAACCGATGTTCTTGCTGAGCTGCAAAATGCGCTTGCATGTGCAGCGCGGCTGTTTGAGCTCATCGAGGCACCTGAGCAAACCCCCGATCCCGTGCCTGATAAATTAAAGCATCTCCCGGTCAGTGCAGGCTCAATCGAATTTGAGAATCTGAGCTTTTCATATTCGAAGGATAAGCCATTGATACACAATTTCAATCTTAATGTGCGATCTGGGCAGCTTGTAGCCATAGTTGGGCCCACCGGCTGCGGCAAAACTACGCTCATAAACCTGCTCATGCGTTTTTATGATCCTGACAGCGGTCGAATACTTATAGATGGAGTGGATACCCTTGAACTATCCCGAGATGAACTCCGACGAAACTTGGGGATGGTTTTGCAGGATACATGGCTTAAAACCGGAACCATTTATGATAATATCGCTATGGGGAAGCCCGATGCTTCAATCGAAGAGGTCGTTGCAGCGGCCAAAGCTTCCCACGCCCATGCATTCATCAAAAGATTGCCCAATGGTTATGATACTCAAATAGGCGAATTCGGCGGCAGTCTATCACAAGGACAAAAACAGCTATTATGCATTGCACGGGTTATGCTTGCAAGACCGCCCATGCTTATTCTGGACGAGGCCACATCATCTATCGATACGCGAACCGAGCTTCAGGTTCAGGACGCCTTCCAAAAGCTAATGCGCGGCAGAACGACCTTCATCGTCGCGCATCGGCTTTCCACCATTAAAGAAGCGGATATAATACTGGTGATGCGAGAAGGCCGGATAATCGAAAAGGGTACGCATACAAAGCTGCTCGCGCAGGGAGGCTTCTATGCCGAGCTGTATGAAAGCCAGTTTGCTCATTGATAGCTATATACCTTAGTTACAAAAAACATTATTCTGCGTTCGTGATCTCTTTTGAGACAGCGCACGCAGAATTTTATCCAAAAGAACAGCTTTTTCTTCACTTAAATATATTTGTAAAACACATCCCTTTCCATTGACATTTGTGATTGAAAACAGTATGATTTCATCGTGAATCGACACGCGTTCTTTCGTATGCAAATTTACATTCAAGCCGCGTTCGATCCCGAATTTCAATATAGAGGTAAATGATGGAAAAGAAGACTTTGGTCATCGGCGTCATCGGAGCGGATGTTCACGCCGTTGGAAATCAGATACTTTATCATGCCTTCACCGATGCAGGTTTCAATGTTATCAATCTCGGTGTTATGGTTTCGCAGGAAGAATTCATCAGCGCAGCAATTGAAACCAACGCCGATGCTATCCTTGTCTCCTCACTGTATGGTCAAGGTGAATTGGATTGCCGCGGAATGCGTGAAAAATGTGATGAAGCCGGACTTGATAATATACTCCTGTATGTCGGAGGCAATATAGTTATCGGTAAGCAGCCTTTTGAAGAGGTCGAACAGCGTTTCAAAGCAATGGGATTTGATCGTTCCTTCCCTCCCGGAACTCCTCCCGAAGTCGATATAGAATGCCTGAAAGAGGATTTGCATATCCAATAAACAAACCAATTTACTACAACCGTTTGCTTTTAAAGCTCCTTCCAGGGCATGGATTATGAGTTCCCAGGGCATTCGGTTATAATCTGGCAGAATAATAATTTAGGAATTGATTATGAACCCCGTATTGTTGATAGATTTCGGAAGCACCTATACCAAGGTCACTGCCGTCGATACAGATGAAGCAAAGCTTCTGGGTACTGCTTCCTCCTACACCACCGTTCAGACCGATATCAACAACGGACTCAATAGTGCGATCGCCAAGCTTGAAATGATGACGGGTCATATTGAGTATCGTGAACGCTACGCGGCCAGCAGTGCTGCGGGCGGTCTTCGTATGCTCGCAAGCGGACTCGTTCCGGAGCTGACAGCCGAAGCTGCAAAATGTGCAAGCCTCGGTGCAGGAGCGAAGGTGCTCAAAACATACGCCTTTGAGCTCAATGAAGATGATGCCAATGAGATAAGGAAGATTGATCCCGATATCTTCCTGCTTGTAGGCGGCACTGACGGGGGAAATTCAAAATGCATTTTACATAATGCTAAAGTACTTGCAGAGATCGGTGGAGATTTTCCCATCGTTATTGCCGGTAATCGCAACGCAGTTCGCGAATGCGAGCGCATATTGGCGGGCCGTGAAGTGCATATATGCGAAAACGTTATGCCCAAATTCGGAGTTCTCAATATAGCACCCGCCCAACAGGTCATTCGTGAAGTGTTTTTAAAAAAAATCGTGCGCGCCAAAGGGCTGACGGAGGCTTCAGAATTGATCTCTGGCATAATGATGCCCACGCCTTCGGCCGTCATGGCTGCAATGAAACTGCTTGCTGAAGGCACAGAGAAACAGAGTGGCATAGGAGAACTCATTGCTGTTGATGTCGGAGGCGCCACTACTGATATATATTCCGTTTCCGATGGTATGCCCGATGATCCACGAACCATGATGAAGGGTCTTCCCGAACCCTATATCAAGCGCACGGTCGAGGGCGATATAGGAATGAGATACAGCATTCGAGGCATAGTGGACAGCGCAGGCATCAAGACCATAGCAGAGCTTGCCGGACTGACGGTCGAAAGGACTGAGGAACTCATTGAAAGATTTGCCGAGCATACTGACCTGCTGCCCGACAGCGATGAAACAAAAGCGCTTGATGAAGCACTTGCCTGTATGGCAGTGCGGATTGCAGTCACGCGCCACGCCGGGCGAATAGAGGAAACCTATAATATGTGCGGCACGGCATATGTTCAGACTGGCAAAAACCTTATGAATATCGATCGCATAGTGATCACCGGCGGATCACTCATCCATACCGAGCATACAGAGCATATCGCATCCTTTGCTCTTTATGATGAAAAAGATCCCACATCGCTGAAACCCAAAAAAGCAAGCGTGCTTGTTGATAGAAAATACATCATTGCCGCCATGGGGCTCTTGAGCGAGCACTATCCCGAAGCGGCCTTTACAATTATGAAAGAGGAGTTAGTAAACAATGTCATTGCAAAATAAGCGTATTGCCGACGACGAATTCTCCAAGATCCGCGAGGAAGTTCTCCGGCAGTGGCCCACGGGCAAGGGCGTCGATCTTGATGAAGCGATCGAATTCCATAAATCCCTCCCCGAACGCAAGATTTTTTCCAAGAAGCTCATAAACGCCAAGAATAATGGTATTACGCTCATACAGCCCCGTGCAGGTGTCGCACTTATCCATGAGCATATTGAGCTTTTGACCTATCTTCAAAATAATGGCGAAGCGGATTTGCTGCCAACCACCATAGATAGCTATACTCGCCAGAATCGCTATGAGGAGGCAGAGAATGGTATCCGCGAATCCATGAAACAGCGCCGATCCATGCTCAATGGCTTTCCAGCAGTTAACCATGGTGTTGCAGGCTGCCGTCAGATAATCAATGCACTCGACACACCTGTTCAGGTTCGCCACGGCACCCCCGATGCAAGACTTCTCACCGAGATATGCTATGCCGGCGGCTTTACAAGCTATGAAGGCGGCGGTATTTCCTATAATCTTCCCTATGCAAAGAACGTCCCGATGGAAAAGACCATTCGTGATTGGCAGTATGTCGATAGGCTGACCGGAATCTATGAAGAAGCCGGAGTTTCTATAAACCGCGAACCCTATGGTCCGCTTACCGGTACGCTCGTTCCCCCCTGTATCTCCCATTCCGTCGCTATCATCGAAGCGCTTCTCGCTGCAGAGCAGGGTGTACGCAATATCACAGTCGGCTATGGACAATGCGGTAATCTGGTTCAGGATGTTGCGGCCATCCGCACTCTTGAAGAACTTACCAACGAATATATGCATAAGTTCGGTTATGATGACGTCGTGATAACCACTGTATTCCATCAGTGGATGGGCGGCTTCCCCCAGGATGAAGCGAAAGCATTCGGTGTAATAAGTTGGGGCAGTGCTACCGCTGCGCTCTCCAAGGCAACAAAGGTCATTGTCAAAACCCCGCATGAAGCTGCCGGCGTTCCAACCATGGAAGCAAATGCTCAGGGGCTTCGTTGCACCAAACAGGTCATAAATATGCTCTCCGATCAAGTCTGCACCGCAGCCGATCTTGAGCTTGAAAAGGACGTCATTCGCCGCGAGACCCGCTGTATCGTCGATAAATGCTTTGAGCTTGGTGATGGAGATATCGCTGTCGGTACCGTGCGTGCGGTCATGGCCGGTGTGCTGGATATTCCCTTTGCTCCCTCTCGCTTCAATGCGGGCAAGATGCTTCCTGCACGCGATAATAATGGCGCTATCCGCATTCTGAATGCCGGAAATCTTCCCTTTACTCAAGAGATCAAGGATTTCAATATGGATAGGATCAATGAGAGAGCCGCTGCCGAAAAGCGCAGTGCCTCATTCCAAATGGTCATCGATGATGTCTATGCCATAAGCAAGGGCAGGCTTGTCGGACGTCCGCAAGGTTTGCATGGACTTTCCTATTAAAAACTTTAATTTATAGTTAACACTAAATTTCTGATATATTGAAAGGCAATAGTATGAAAATTGTTGATTTGATCTGTTCCCCCGGTCGTACGGGCTTCTATTTCGATGATCAGCGCGCCATTAAAGGCGGCGCAAAGTCCGATGGCTTCACCTATGTTGGAACCCCTGTGACCGATGGTTTCCATTCCGTCCGTCAGGCAGGCGAATCCATTTCCGTCATGCTCGTTCTCGAAGATGGTCAGGTTGCCTATGGCGACTGCGCCGCAGTGCAGTACAGCGGTGCCGGTGGACGTGATCCCCTGTTCCTTGCGAAGGATTTCATCCCCGTTATAGAAAAATACATCAAGCCTGAGCTCGTGGGCCGTGAAGCCGATAGCTTCAAAGGGCTCTCCGAAATGGTCGAATCCATCACCATCGATGGAAAGCGTTTGCATACCGCCATCCGCTATGGTGTCACCCAGGCCATTCTCGATGCAGTTGCCAAGGCAAGCCACCGCATGATGTGTGAAGTTGTTGCCGATGAATATGGCTGCACGATTACCGATGAACCCCTTCCCATATTCACACAATCCGGCGACGATCGTTATACCAATGCTGATAAGATGATAATCAAGGGTGCTCAGGTACTTCCTCATGCACTCATAAACAACGTCAAGACCAAGCTGGGTGAGCATGGTGAGCTGCTTGAGCAGTACGTTGCATGGCTTCGTGATCGTGTACTTGCATTGCGCAAAGATGAAAGCTACTGCCCTGTTTTCCATATAGATGTATACGGCACCATCGGTGCAGCTTTCGGCAATGATAACTATGAAGCCATGGCTGATTATATGGCTAGGCTGGAAAAAGCCGCAAAGCCCTTCCATCTTCGCATAGAGGGACCCATGGATGTTGAGGATCGCGAAAAGCAAATGCTTGCGCTAAAGAATATCACAAAGCTCCTCGATGATCGCGGAATCGATGTTGAGATCGTTGCTGATGAATGGTGCAATACCCTTGAGGATATTAAGTATTTTGCCGATAACAGAGCAGGTCATATGGTGCAGATAAAGACTCCCGACCTCGGCGGCATCAACAATACTGTTGAAGCAGTGCTTTATTGCAAGGCGAAAGGTATTGGTGCATATCAAGGCGGTACATGCAATGAAACCGACCGCTCCGCTCAGGTATGCGTACAGTGTGCAATGGCTACCCGCCCCGTTCAGATCCTCGCAAAGCCAGGAATGGGCGTAGATGAGGGATACATGATCGTCTACAATGAAATGCAGCGCATCATAGCTATGCATAAGGCAAAGCACAATGCCTGACTGATACAAATTTAAACAAATAGCAAACAGGCAGCGGTGAAGTCTCTTCCCGCTGCTTTATTATATTATTTGTCTATCAGCCAAGCACTCCCTTTGAATCATAATATGCAAGCAAAAGATCTACCATGCGCCCATAGCTCTCTATCCCTTCGGTTTGCCCATTATGCTTCAGATAAGCATCATTCATATTATCACTTAGCTGCTGTACCTTCTCATCAGCATATTTGGCTATGTGGTTACGGTAGTCAGTCAGATCCCTATTCATTTCATCGGTATAGATTCTGTTCCTGATTTCTAAATAGCGTTCGGAATCCTGCTCGCATAGCGCATTGCCGCAATTCACCAGCGCATTCATCGCAGCAGAATACCTAAGTGCAGGCTCGGAACTGAAGGTCGAAACATAAAATGCGATAAAATTCGCCTCATCCTCACGTGCAAAACCCATATAATGCGCCGTTTCATGCGCTGCCGTAGCTGGGATATAGAGGTCGGGCTGATCGATATTGATATTCATCTCCGCCGTATACGGTATGTATATGCCGGAAATTCCAAGCTTTGACATTTCCTTCGAAAAATGCACCGATTTTGCATGATAAACAACATTCGAAAAGGCAGCATTCACCTCTCCAAGTTTTTCATAGGCATTTACGACAGAAGCGTACGCATCCTCTATATTTCCCATAGAGAAAATGCCATTTTCATTCTCTTCCACCTGCGTTCGGAGCTGCGCCGTTTCCATAGCAAGCGATTCATAAACAGCGGCAAGCTCATCGACTGAATAAAATCGCTGCACCGTAAGACCCAGGCTATATGCAACAGGTTCTCGAAAATGGTTTAATCCCCATACAGCATAGAATAGATTCAACATTATGCCCGCAAATATTCCTAATGATATCAGGTAGCTGAAAAAGCGTATGCGGTTATAGTGCCTCCTATGGAGCTTTCCGAATATGAGTATAAACAGCCGCACAATAAAAATAAGGATTAGCACTGCGACCGTACATAAAATCAGTAGCTCAGCTGCTGACGATTTAACATATGAGCTTATACTGCCAAGTATGCCCGATACCACCGGATAGATAGTTCTGCTATAGATATCCTCTATTTCATTTGGATATCGTTCGCAAAGCTTTGGCAACAGCAGTCCAAGCGGTATCAGGATAAGCCAAAACAATCTTCGCAGCTGATGTCTCCAGGTCCATTTATTTCTACAAAAATTCGTATGCGAGTCTGCTCCATGCCCATATTCTGTATTATCATCAAATATTTTGCTCATTTATTTTCCCTTTCACCGCAGCACCTATAAGCTTTCAAAGCTTTGTACTCCTTATGTAATCCAAGCTATCACCGGCTGAATACCCATACTTTATTATTATACCATACTATTGTTTTGAAAAAAAGCAACAATATTCGGTAAAATAATAAGCAATGAATCCAATTATTCTCATTCCAGCCATACGCAATGCTCACGCTCCAAGCTAAACAGGATATAATTAAAGGCAGCTTGGGTAATATCCTAGCTGCCTATTTTTCAATCATTTTATCATGATCTATCGAATGAATCAATCATTATGCTTTCCATAATGCACATGCAGCATCTCATGATTTCTGCCCTTTACAAACTCTGAATAGATATAATCCATAAGCGGGTTTGTATCGGAAGTCTTTAGGCTGTTAGTGCTATCGGAAGCATAGAGGCCATCAATTCTGATCGTCCTTGCGTTATCGCATGAAACCGGCTGTCCTCCACCATTCACGCAGCCGCCGGGACAAGCCATTACCTCTACGAAATCATAGCTTACTTCCTTAGCAAGAAGCTTATCGATCAGCTTTCCAGCATTGCCCAGTCCGCTGACGACTGCAATGCGAAGCTCTCCATCGCCAAAGGGAACCTGGAATTCCTTGACCCCTTCGAGACCGCGAACACCGCAATAGCTGATATCCTTGATCGCATTGTTTGACTTATCAGTAGATACCCTGCGAAGAACCGCTTCGGTAACGCCGCCGGTTACGCCAAAGATCACGCCCGCGCCCGAGAACTGACCGAAAGGAGCATCCACGGCTTCTGGGGCTATATGTTCAAAATCAATTCCCGAGGTTCTGATCATATGTATCAGTTCCTGAGTGGAGAGTACGCAATCAACATTGGGCTGATCGCCATGCTTAAACTCATCGCGAGCTGCCTCAAACTTCTTTGCCGTGCAGGGCATTACTGCAATATTATAATTTTTCATACCATTATCCTTTTCATGCTCAAGGATAACCTCTGCCAGCATATGCATAGGAGAGCGACAGCTTGAAATATAGGGCATGATCTCCGGGTATTTGGTTTCAGCGAAACGAATCCAGCCGGGGCAGCAAGATGTGAATAGCGGCATTCCTGTACCCTTGCCAAGATGCTCAACGAACTCCGCAGTCTCTTCCAATATAGTCATATCAGCACTTACTGATGTATCGTAGACCTTATCCACACCCATCTGGTGCAGCGCTGCAACTATCTTACCCATAACATCGGTGCCCTCTTCCATGTGAAGCTGCTCACCAATGGCTACACGAACAGCAGGAGCGACCTGAACGGTAACGTTCGTGCCCTTATCTGCTATGGCATCCCATACCTTGGCGGTATCCTGCTTTATCGTGATCGCACCAACGGGACAAACTGCTGCACACTGTCCACAGCCAACACAATCGGTTTCTGAGATTGGAACATCAAACATAGTGCTGATATACATCTTTGAACCACGATTTGCATAGTTGATCGCACCAACATTCTGAACTTCATTACACATACGGACACATTTTCCGCAGAGCACGCATTTGCTTGCATCGCGATCAATGCTCAAAGAGGAATGATCGACCTTATCAAGCTTTGCAGTATTCGGGAACCTTACGGTCTTAACATCGTAACGCTCTGCGAGCTCCTGAAGCTTACAGCTGCCGCTCTTGGGGCAAGTTGGGCATTCAACGCAATGATTTGCAAGCAAAAGCTCAATGATATTCTTGCGATACTTGCGAAGCCTCGCTGTATTGGTACGGATAACCATACCATCGCGAGGCTGAGCGGAACAGGCAGCATCAAGGCCGCCGCGCTCATTCTCAAACATGCAGAGGCGACATGCGCCATAGATGGAAAGATCGGGGTGATAGCACAGGGTGGGCATATCGATACCCGCCTTGCGAATTACTTCAAGAACGGTCTTTTCGCCATTGAGCTCAACGCGATTGCCGTCAATTATCATGAATTGCTTTTCCATTGATTATTCCTCCCTGATTGCGTGGAACGGGCAAGTTTCCAGACATGCACCGCAGCGGATGCACTTATTCAAATCGATGCTGAAAGGATTCCTCAGCTCGCCGCTTATAGCGGAAACGGGGCACTGCCTTGCGCACTTTGAGCAGCCGCGGCAGAGGCTCGGATCTATGACCATCCTCTTGAGCCTTGAGCAGGTTCCGGTTGCACAGTGCTTATCCCTTATATGCTCATCATACTCGTTGCGGAACTTCTTGATAGTGCTTACAACGGGGTTAGGTGCAGACTTTCCGAGTCCGCAGAGAGCCGTTGATGAGATGGTGTCTGCAAGCTCCAGAAGCAGCTCAACATCGCCTTCCTGACCCTTGCCAAGAACTATGCGCTCAAGTATCTCCAACATGCGCTTTGTGCCTTCACGGCAAGGGGTACATTTTCCGCAGGACTCATTCTGAGTGAAGTTCATGAAGAATCTTGCAACCTCAACCATGCAGGTTTTATCATCCATAACAACGAGACCGCCGGAGCCGATCATAGCACCGACTTTCTTTACCGAATCGAAATCCAAGGGTAGATCGAGATCATCTTCCGTCAGACAGCCGCCCGATGGTCCGCCGATCTGAACGGCCTTGAATTTTCCGCCGCCGCGAATACCGCCGCCAATATCATAGATGATCTCCCTGAGAGTCGTGCCCATAGGTACCTCTATGAGACCCGTGTTCGCAATATTTCCGGTAAGCGCAAATACCTTGGTCCCGGGGCTTCCTTCATCCCTGCCGACATTCTTATACCACGCTGCACCACGATTGATAATCGCGGATACATTTGCGTAGGTCTCAACGTTGTTGAGAACAGTGGGCTTATCAAACAAGCCATGTTCAACTGTACGCGGGGGCTTGGTGCGCGGCATACCGCGCTTTCCCTCTATAGATGCGGTAAGTGCGGAGCCTTCGCCGCATACAAATGCGCCTGCGCCGCAATTAATGCGAATCGTGAAATTAAAATCAGTACCGAGAATATGTTCGCCGAGAAGTCCGGCTTCCTCAGCCTGTGCAATAGCATTGCGCAATCTTGCAACTGCAAGAGGGTATTCAGCACGAACATAGATATAGCCATATTCAGCACCCGTTGCAAGACCTGCGATCATCATGCCCTCGAGCATGCGATGCGGATCGCCTTCCATGACCGATCTATCCATGAATGCGCCGGGGTCGCCTTCATCGCCATTGCATACGACATATTTGGGCAGTTCCTTCTGGCGGCGCACTTGGCTCCATTTGCGTCCAGTCGGGAATCCGCCGCCGCCTCTTCCGCGAAGGTTTGATTCCGTGATCTCATTGACGATATCATCACCAGTCATATCAAAAAGAGCCTTCTCAAATGCAAGATAGCCTCCATTTGCAAGATACTCCTTTAGAGAGGTTGAATCCATCTTGCCCGCCAACTCACGAACAACCATCTTCTGCTTTTTGAAGAATGGGATATCATCACGGCGCTCGTAGGTTCTGCCATCCATGGTATAGAGCAGACGATCGATTATCTCGCCGCCTATTATCGTCTTTTCAACGATCTCTTCACAATCCGAAACCTTAACCTTAGTATAAAGCCAGCCTTCCGGTTCGATCCTGATCAAGGGACCCTTTTCACAGATTCCATGGCACGCGCATTTTTTGAGGCCAACGGTGTCATTGCCAATATTTTCCGGATCAGCCGAGAGTTCAACGGAAACCGGTATATTCTTCTCGTCCATTATCTGCTTCAGCTTATCATAAACATCGAGCGAGCCGATGGATACGCAGCCGGTTTCGCAGCAAACGAGAATGCGGCGCTTTTCGCGGGCAATAGCATTTGTGAATGCAACGCGAGCAAGCTGCAATTCCTGACGATTGTTAAGCTTCTGCATTATAGGTACCCTCCTTGATGCTATTGATGATTTCGGATGCCTTGTCCGGCGTCATGGAAGGATAAACCTTACCATTGACCGTCATAACAGGCGAAAGACCGCAAGCGCCCAAACAGGAAACGATCTCAACTGTAAATTTTGAATCTTCCGTCGTGATCTTATCATCCTTAAGCTCGAGCTCTTTACGAATGCGATTTAGAACATCGGTCGAATGGCGAACATGGCAGGCAGTGCCATCGCAAACGCGAATAACATACTGACCCTTTGGTTCGAGTGAGAAATTCTCATAGAAGGTCGCAACGCCATAAAGCTTGGCCTCGCTGCTTCTGAGCTTTTTTGCTAGATATGGGAATACTTCTTTGGGAAGATAGCCAAAGTGCGCCTGTACTTCCTGGAGAATGGTTACGGCCATCTGTTCATCACAACCGCATTTCTCAAGAATTACATCAATCACGCCGTAATCGAAATCTTGGTTCATACTTATACTCCTTTATTCTTTATCTCCCTGCCGGCAGGGACATTATTATTTCATTGCGATGCAGCATAAGGAAAAGCCCGGTAGATAGACCTCTACCGAGCAATTATATTTAGTCTTTCGACTGCACGGCAGAGAGTTCGTCTGCAAAACAATAAAAATATCAGCTTAATCCATAAGAGCTGGTCAGGAAGGAGAGGCATCTCCTCCCAACCTCAGAAGCTGCAGATCATAATCATCCGATCTGCAACTACGCTATTTTATTTTTCGGAAAGATATTCGTCGATAGCCTTTGCAGCAGCCTTGCCCGCACCCATAGCGGATATAACGGTTGCGGCACCGGTAACAGCATCGCCGCCTGCATAGACGCCATCACGACTTGTCTTGCCCGTACCCTCTTCAACCACGATACCGCCCTTCTTATTGACCTCCAAACCCTTGGTTGTGGACTTGATGAGCGGATTGGGGCTTGTTCCGATTGCAATAACAACCGTATCAACATCGAGGATGAATTCGCTGCCCTCTACGGGGATGGGGCGGCGGCGACCCTTCTCATCGGGTTCGCCTAGCTCCATGCGAATACACTTCATTCCCGTTACGCAGCCATTCTTCGGATCACGCCTGTCATCGGGATTATGATAACCAATGATCTCAACCGGATTGTTGAGAAGGCGGAAATCCACACCTTCCTCCATTGCGTGCTCGACCTCTTCCCTTCTTGCTGGAAGCTCTTCCAGCGAACGCCTATAGACGATATAGACATGCTCAGCACCAAGACGCAGCGCGGTTCTTGCAGCATCCATTGCAACATTGCCGCCACCTACGACCGCAACATTGCCGCCCTTCATGATGGGGGTAACCGGATCATCGAGATATGCCTTCATCAGGTTTGATCTGGTCAGGAATTCATTTGCGGAATAAACACCCTTGTAAGCTTCGCCGGGAATACCCATGAAATTTGGAAGACCGGCACCTGAGCCAACAAAAACAGCCTCAAAGCCCTGATCGAATAACTCATCAATCGTCAGCGTCTTACCTATAACTATATTGGTCTCTACATCGACACCCATTGCGATGAGATTATCCACTTCCTTCTGAACGATCTTCTTGGGAAGACGAAATTCTGGTATACCATAAACGAGCACACCGCCTGCAGTATGAAGTGCTTCAAAAACGGTGACCTTATAGCCCTTCTTGGCAAGATCGCCTGCGCAGGTCAAACCGGATGGACCGGAGCCTACGATGGCAACGCGATGTCCGTTGGAAGGAGCGACCTCCGGAGCCTCTTCGCTATGTGCATTATGCCAGTCGGCAACGAAACGCTCAAGCCTGCCTATACCAACAGGCTCTCCCTTGATACCACGAACACACTTGGATTCGCACTGCGATTCCTGTGGACAAACCCTGCCGCATACTGCGGGAAGGGACGAAGTCTTATTGATGACCTGATATGCACCCTCGAAATCGCCTTCCTTGATCTTTGTTATAAATTCGGGAATATGGATATTAACAGGGCATCCATTGGAACATGGCATATTCTTGCAGTTGAGACAGCGCAACGCCTCATCAAGCGCCATCTCCTCTGTATAGCCGGTTGCAACTTCGTTGAAATTGTGAGCCCTTACCTTGGGATCCTGGCTGGGCATAGGGTTCTTTGTAAGACTCATATTAGGCATATTACTTTACCTCCTTTTTGAACAGGTTGCATGCTTCCTCATGAGCATGGCGCTCGAAAGCGAAATACATGCTTCCTCTGGACATTGCTTCATCAAAGTCAACTTCGTAGCCATTGAAATCGGGGCCATCAACGCAAGCAAACTTGGTGATCTTCTCGCCGTCACGATTAAGAGTGAGGCGGCATCCGCCGCACATACCTGTACCATCGATCATGATCGGGTTCATGGATACGGTGCAGGGAATACCCGTGGGCTTGGTTGCGGCAACAACAAATTTCATCATTATCAACGGGCCAATGGTGATAACCTCATCAAAGGTCTTGCCCGCTGCAAACATTTCATTAAGCGGTACGCAAACATTTCCCTCTCTGCCATAGGAACCATCATCGGTCATGACATAGAAATCATCCGAAACTGCACGGAACTCGTCCTCAAGGATGAGCAAATCCTTTGTGCGGAAACCGATTATGCTGGTGACCTTGCAGCCCATCTCGTGCAGCTTCTGCGCTATTGGCAGAGCTATTGCACATCCTACACCGCCACCGACGATGCAGACATTTTTGAGCCCTTCAAGATGTGTGGCCACACCAAGAGGACCTACAAAATCTTCAATATATTCGCCGACCTGCTTATGATTAAGCTTTTCGGTAGTAGCACCAACGATCTGGAATATGATTCTGACAGTTCCGGCCTTGCGATCATAATGCGCAATGGTGAGTGGAATGCGCTCACCGTCGGCATCAACGCGAAGGATGATGAACTGACCGGGTTCCGCCTTAGCCGCAACGAGTGGAGCTTCGATATCCATCATCGTTACGGTTGGATTGAGTTCTTTCTTTGCTACGATTTTGTACATTTTTGCAATTCCTTTCAAAAAATCGCTTAGACCGCACCCCAGATACCTGGAACGATCAAAATAGTAAACAGACCTGTGATTCGAGCGTAGATCGCTCAGACCGAAAACACTGCCGCTTCAATCAACACGCCAATACACACCCACTCCCCTTTTCTTCGGGGCTTGAGTGCGCCAAACTGCCTTTATGCGGCAAAATCTCAAAAGATATATATGGATGTTTCTATCATTTTCAGACCATTTTCCCATAAATTTCTTGACAAAATGCTCGAAAGGTTGCAAAAAAAGCCCACATTATCTTTCATTTCACATTATAAGCTCAATGACTTAAAAAGTCAATATCTTTAAACGGTATAATAAAAATTTGGCATTAAGGGCCGCTTATAAATACTTTTCAATCTGAATCATTCAAAGAAATGCCTAATCCAGTTTTGCATATCTTTTCCCTGCTTTTAAATTGCCGGTATTGCTGCTTTCAAAACGAAATATATGCATCGGAAAACTTTATGGGGCCACCATAATCGGCGGCCCCATTCGCAGTATAAAACTGCACATGCTTATTCTGCTATGATCGAATCAAGCGAGCTTTCGCTTATTCCATATCATTGAGCTTCTTGTAGTAATCATACTTATCCTTAGCTTCCTGCTCCGCACGGGTGAAGAGGTCAGCTGCGAGATCCGGGAACTGCTGCTTGAGGGCTGCATAACGGCCCTCACCCATTATGAACTCGCGGTAATCACCGGTCGCGGGCTTGCTGTCAAGGATGAAGGGATTCTTGCCCTGCTCTGCCAGATCAGGATTATACCTGTAAAGAGGCCAGTAGCCCGCTTCAACAGCCTTCTTAGCCTCAGCCTGAGCCTTGCCCATACCAGCCTTGATGTTGTGGTTGATGCAGGGAGCATAAGCGATGATGAGGGAAGGCCCCTTGTAGGCTTCTGCTTCAGTGATGGCCTTTATAAGCTGCGCAGGATTTGCACCCATGCAAACCTTAGCAACATAGACGTAGCCATAGCTCATTGCCATCATGCCCAGATCCTTCTTCTTAGTGCGCTTGCCTGCCGCTGCAAACTTTGCAACGGAACCGGTGGGAGTTGCCTTCGAAGACTGTCCGCCTGTGTTGGAATAAACCTCGGTATCCATAACGAGCACGTTCACATCCTCATCCATTGCAAGCACATGATCGAGTCCGCCGTAGCCGATATCGTATGCCCAACCATCGCCGCCGAAGATCCACTGGCTCTTTTTGACGAGAAGATCTGCATTTTCAAGCACTTCACGACCTATAGTGCATGCCTCACAGGGGCACTTTTTGCCATTTTCCAGCCATGCAGCTTCCCACTGCGTACCCGTAAGATCGGGATCAACGCTTGCTTTGAGCTCTTCAACAAGCTTTGCAGCGGTCTTTCTGGAGCCTTCAGCGTCGTCCATATTCTCGAGCCATGCCTGACCGGCAGCCTTGAGGTCCGCATCACAATAATCAATGGCGATGAGCTTGCGAACCAAATCTGCAACTCTTTCACGGCGATGACCTGTGGCAAGATTCATACCGAAACCGAACTCGGCATTATCCTCAAAGAGGGAGTTTGCCCATGCCGGACCTTGACCCTTCTTATTCACAGTGTATGGACAGGTAGGAGCGGAACCACCATAGATGGAGGAACATCCGGTTGCGTTAGCAACGATCATCCTATCACCAAAGAGCTGGGTAACGAGCTTAACGTAAGGAGTCTCACCACAGCCTGCGCAGGCTCCGGAGAACTCAAACAGGGGCTGGAGATACTGACTGCCCTTAACTGTCGCCTTATTAACCGGAAGATCGAGCTCGGGAAGTTCAAGAGCAAAGTCCCAATTCCTATTTTCTACAGCTTCAACCTCATGAAGCGGAACCATCTTGAGTGCCTTGACCTTTGCAGGGCATACATCCACACAGTTACCGCAACCGGTGCAGTCATAAGGACTTACCTGAATGCGGAAAATCTTGCCATCGCCAACGCCGATAGCCTTCTTGGTGATGTACTCTGCGGGAGCCTCGGTGCCATCCTCCATAACGAAGGGACGGATGCAGGCATGAGGACATACGAGCGAGCACTGGTTGCACTGAATACAATTTTCAGGAATCCAAGCGGGAACTTCAACGGCAATGCCGCGCTTTTCATACTTGGTGGTGCCGGTTGGAACGAAACCATCCGCAGCAAGTTTGCTGACGGGCAGCTTATCACCCTGCTGAGCAAGAATGGGCTTAATGAAATCAACGAAATAGGGATCATCGCTGACATGCATTGCTTCAGCACCTTCTGCCGCATCAGCCCATGCTTCTGGATACTTGACCTCTACGATACCGTCGATACCGATATCGATAGCCGCATAGTTCTTCTGAACGACATCCTCACCCTTCTTGGTATAGCTCTTCTTCGCCGCTGCCTTCATATAGGTGATCGCATCCTCTACAGGAATGACCTCAGCGAGCTTGAAGAATGCACTCTGCATTATGGTGTTGATGCGGTTGCCCATACCGACTTCGCGAGCAAGCTTAACACCATCGATATTATAGAAACGAATATGCTTTCTTGCAATGGTCTGCTTCATTGAAGCGGGAAGTTCCCTCTCCATATCCTCGACCGTCCAAGCAGAGTTGAGCAGAAATACGCCGCCCTCCTTGAGGCCTTCGAGCACATCATATTTCGTTACATAGCTTGCATTGTGGCAGGCGACGAAATCCGCACTATCGATGAGATAGGGGCTCTGAATGGGGGTCTTACCAAAGCGGAGATGGCTTATGGTCAAACCGCCGGACTTCTTGGAATCATAAGCAAAATAGCCCTGAGCGAACATATCGGTATGGTCGCCGATGATCTTGATGCTGTTCTTATTCGCACCAACAGTACCATCGCTGCCAAGACCAAAGAACTTGCAGCATATGGTTCCTTCGGGAGCCGCATTGACGAATTCCCTGCAATCGAGGGATGTATTCATAACATCATCAATGATGCCGACGGTGAAATGATTCTTGGGCTCAGCATCTGCGAGATTATCATAGACTGCCTTGACCATAGTGGGAGTGAATTCCTTGCTGCCAAGGCCATAACGACCGCCGTAGCACTTGATATCACCGCGTCCAGCCTCAGCGAGAGCATCAACTATATCAAGATAAAGGGGTTCGCCGAGTGCACCGGGTTCCTTTGTTCTGTCAAGAACTGCGATCTTCTTGCAGGTTGCGGGGATAGCTTCGATGAACTTGTCCGCAGCGAAGGGCCTGTAAAGACGAACCTTGATGAGACCGAGTTTCTCTCCCTTAGCATTAAGATAATTGATAGCTTCTTCAGCAACATCCGCACCGCTGCCCATGATAACGAGCACACGCTCTGCATCAGGCGCACCGACATAATCAAAGAGATGATATCTGCGTCCGGTCAGATCGCCGACCTTGTCCATATAGTACTGAACGACTTCGGGAACCTTTGCATAATGGATATTGGCAGCCTCACGACCCTGGAAATATATATCGGGGTTCTGAGCCGTGCCTGCCTGATGAGGATGCTCAGGATTGAGCGCACGCTCACGGAATGCCTTGACTGCATCATAATCGAGCAGCTTTGCCATATCCTCATATTCGATCTGCTCGATCTTCTGAATCTCATGAGATGTACGGAAACCATCGAAGAAATGAACAAACGGAATGCTGGATTTGATAGCAGAAAGGTGGGTCACGAGCGCAAGATCCATAACCTCCTGAACGGAAGCGGAGCTGAGCATCGCAAAACCTGTCTGGCGGCATGCCATAACGTCACTGTGATCGCCAAATATGGATAGTGAGTGAGCGGCCAATGCGCGAGCGGTTACATGGAATACTCCGGGAAGAAGCTCACCGGAGATCTTGTACATATTAGGGATCATCAAAAGAAGACCCTGAGAAGCTGTAAAGGTGGTGGTCAGTGCACCTGCCGAAAGTGATCCGTGAACTGCGCCTGCTGCGCCGCCCTCAGACTGCATCTCAGCGATGCGAACCTTCTGACCGAATAGATTTATTCTGCCCTGTGCGCCCCACTCGTCTGCAACCTCTGCCATGGGAGATGAGGGCGTGATGGGATAAATCGCTGCAACATCCGAAAATGCATAGGCAACATGTGCCGCAGCGGTATTGCCATCAATAGTGACGGTCTTTGCCATAGAGATATAACCTCCTGTAGAAATTACCTGTTCCATTCCATAAGGCGGAGCCTCACGGTAGAAAGCCGGTCCATCGCCTATTATAGACCCGAAATCGAATAATTACAAGCCGAAACAAGGATAAATCCAAGTATATTTAACGTATATTTATCAGTTATGACCACATAATTCCCAAAACGATGCCGTTTTAATAAAATGTTAACAAATTATTCATATTTGCAGCATTGACAGCTATATGGTGAAGCAAATATAATTATGATAATACCCGGCGCATCAATAATAGATGTGTTCCTGTATCGGAAAGGCCGCTATGCGTAATAAAAGAAATATTAAATTTTTATTTGTGTTTTTGTTTTCCATCATTCTTGGAAGCGTGTTTGCTTGCGTTGGTTCGGATTTATCAACAGATGAACCGGCTCCCACGGATAGTACATCTCTCTTCCCGTCCAACGACAATTGGTTTATGGAATCCTCTACCGACCCTTGGCCATCCTTTCAAATGCTTGTTGAGGGCAATAACACCGGGATACTCTATTATAATCTCAATCTTTTCAATATAGACAGTGAGGAGCTGCTTGATTTAAACGAGCAGGAACAGATCCTTATGTCGCTTTTCCTAAAGTGCACGCTGTATTCCATTCAAGCTGTACACGAGGATGATCTGACAGCATCTGTTGAGATCAGCTTCCCATGCATGGAGCAGTTAATGACAGAAGTCATTACTGATACCCTACGTAAGCAGCAGCTCTACGATGCCGAAGCATTGAAGTCAATCGCAATAGATGAGCTTTGTACACGGCTTCCCTTCACTAACGAGACGAAAGCGACCACATTGGAATTAAAAATATTAAAAGATGATTATACCAATAGCTACAATTTTTCCCCGGATTGCGGAATGGAGCATTTCATCAGAGAAAATTTCTCGTCTCCATATTCTGAGCTAATGAACATTGAATATATCTCCAAGCAGCGCGCAGACATACCGCTCCAGCTCGATGGGATAACAAGCATTAATGATATTCCATCCGAAATTACCTATCTTCCGGCTGCATCTGCCGGTAATGACAGCATATTCATAGCTGAACACAGCATGTCAATAACCGAATGCAATGGAAGAACTTTTACAAATGTTTTCAGTATAGATTTGGATTATGACGGCAGCGATGAGATCATATGTATAAGCGCAGAATACGGCCTTATAATATTCAAAAATGGACTTCCCTATGCAATCAGTATGCCCAATGCATGGCGAACACAATGGGGCAATACTTTCGACGATATTTCAGGCTTTGGCGATCTCACTCCAATTCATATTATGATAATCGATTCAAATATTGATGACCATAAGGTTGAGCTTATAATATGCACGAGAAATAATGAAGCCGGTGATTATTGCGGCGAATACTATGCATTCAGCTATGATCCTGAGGTTGGGCTTATCGGCAGAAAATTGCTGGAGTATGGACCAACACAGCCATATCTTGGGATATCCTGCAAGGGTAACCATCTGGCCATAGAAACGCTTGTCAATGTCATGGGCTTCCGCTACATGCAGATAAACGCAAAGCTTACAGAGGATTTAACCCTTGATTACTATTCTGATGGCAAGCTTTTATATAAACATACCATAGATACAATTACTCATACCGGCATGCCGAGCTACACCGAGAGCAAAGCTGTGCTTGCAGTAGAGCTTGAATGCTATAAGCTGGACGAATCAGGTTTTGAAGAAAAAAGGGTCAAACTCCCTGCCGGCTCAGTGCTTACCCCTGTTCGTGCGACCATTTCATTGAGCCTTGATGGGGGCGGTATAGGTTATGCGCGTCCGATACGACCTTTAGAAATTCCTGCGGATGCTGCTTATCCCACAGCAGAAGATTATGCAAAACATCAGCGTACTGGCAAGATCATGTTTCGTGATGAATACGGAGTCGCTTACATGGTTGATGTTGAAATAACCGCTCACCCCAGTATAGATTTGCATGAGACCAATCTGAAAGGCCAATTTGAATCCGGCACATGTTTCTATCCCGAAAGCATCTATATCGGCGGAATAGAGCAGAACGTGCTCTTCAAGAATCTTGATTATTCGGCGTACCTTGAGTATATGCTTAATGAACCATCTGATTGGATAGAATGATCTCTACTTTACTTGCTTCACAATATTTAAGTCTTCACTCAAAATCAAAAAAAATGAGTATTGATAATATTGCGATAATAATGTAAACTATTCACATAAAGCGAAGGAGCGGTCAAGCAAAATGCCCGTCAAAGCCAAACTCAATTCAATCCACGCTACCCTGCCGCCCGCTGAGCGCAAGGTGGCAGACTTTATACTATCCGATCCGGATAGGGCGATGCATATGACCATATCCGAGCTTGCGTCATCGGCTTCGGTAAGCCTACCCAGCGTAACCAGGCTCGCCCGTAAGCTTGGATATTCTGGTTTTTCCGATTTTAAGGTCGCACTGGCAAGCGGCAGTGCAAATGTTGCAAAGGGTGGAGCCCAGCTTCTCCGTAATGATGATAGCGATGAAGTATTCATACATAAGCTTATGCTTGGTCAACTGCGTGCAATCGAATCCACTCTGCTGACTTTGGATAAATCAAAGCTATGTTCGCTTGCGGAAGCAATATCAAAAGCAAGGCGAATTGTATTTTTCTCTTCTGTTGACAATTTGGATGTATTGTACGGCATCAATCAGACTCTGCTTCACATGGGGCTTGATTCTGCCATAATGAACGATCCTGCATGCATGATAAATTACGCATCCTTCCTGCGCGAAGGGGATGTGTTTTTTGGGTTTTCCCGCACAGGGTTAACGCAGCGAACGCTTGAATGTCTCAGAGCAGCAAAGGAATGCGGTGCAGCCACCGCATTTATGTCCAATCTGATAAATTCAACGGCATCAAAAATTGCTGATTATTTCTTTTGTACTTCAAGGCTTGAGGAGATCTATCGTTATTGCGGACTGGAAACCAATGGCTCCGGAAAAGCTCTTATGGAGGTGCTTACTTTGTTGATTGCCAGAAAGCTTGGCAAAATACATAATGGAGAACATATAGATCTGTTGATAGGAGAAAAATGCTCTCATACAAAGACAGCATTTGTATGAAGGCTTCTATATCTATTGCCAGATATTTGCATCGTTATAGTTTCATCATTATTTATCGCTTTTCTCCATTATGATACGAATGATGCCCTCAAGCATATATGAAGCGCAAATGCTTCCTCACTATACAAAATCGTAGGTGAACTCAAATGCATATTCTCTATGATCTGCATACCCATACATATTATAGTCATGGCAAGGATTCTCCAAGAGCAAATATTCTCCGTGCGGTGGAGCTCGGGCTTGATGCCGTTGCTATCAGCGAACACGCATCGGGCAATATGTATTATGGCGTTAGGGGCAAAAAACTTGAAAAGCTAAATTCCGAACTCAAAGCATTGAAAAAGGAATTTGATGATATCATTGATGTTAAAATAGGGCTTGAATGCAATGTTCTGGACTATGGTCTCAGCGATGTGCCTGAAAATCGAAGCGATTATGATCTAATAATTCTCGGTTACCATAAGGGAATACCTCCGACCAATGCATTTGCCAGGCATATCCTATTCGAGAGCTTTGGGGGGAAATCCTCCCCTAAGCGCAATACCGATGCCATCATGGAAGCAGCGGAAAAGGCCGGTGCAGCAATCATTTCGCATCCAAACGAATATCTCCGGGTTGATATCCCTTATATGGCGAATTGTGCGCGTGAACTAGATATTGCGCTTGAGATAAATGCCAAGCATGTCAGCCTGACTGCCGAGCAAATACGCACTATCCATGAACATGGTGCAAAGCTCATAATTGGCAGCGATGCGCACCGAGCCGAGGATGTTGGCTCATTCGGCTCAGCTCTCGATGCTGCAAATGCCGCAGGTGTGCTTGGCAGCATTATAAATATTCAAGAATAAAAGAGGCCATCATGCCCATTACTCTCTCTCCAATTCAAAATCAGCTTCTTGCCTGCGTACATGCATACTGCAAATCTACGCCGGTATCTGATCTTATTCCCAAGAATCATGATACCGACTCGGCTCATTTGCAGCTATATCGGCTTGCCTCCGAACAAAAACTCGTTCCAATGCTCTATGCATCCGGATATTGCACATTCATGCGGGCAGAATTGCGTCAGGAGATCCCCAGAACTGCAAGAAGTCATAGCCTTGCTCAGGCAATTGCAACGCTGAATTTTGCTGAACTGTACCGTGCATTTCAAACGGATGGCCTCGAGCCAATCGTTGTGAAAGGAATAATCTCACGTAGCCTATATCGAGAAGAGGCCATCCGGCCAAGCGGAGATGAAGATATACTTGCAATAGATGATGCCTTCCTTCGCTGCCATGAAAAGCTTCTATCGCTTGGTGGCATCATAATGAACGGAAATATAGATCTGAAAAATGCTTCCGTCATTAGCTATATGATGCCCTCGGGGCTTCATATCGAGCTGCACAGACGTTTATTTGACGACTCTTCGGAATTTGACCGTCGTCATAATCGTTTTTTTGAGACGGCAGCTACCCAGCACCTTCTGCTCGGAGATATCGGCGGCGAGGTAAACATAAGAGCCTTTGCACATACCGAAAATATTTATTACATGATCCTTCATGCATTGAAGCATTTCATCTGCGGAGGTTTTGGCCTACGCACCGCACTGGACATCGCGCTCTACGCAGATAGATATTTTGAACACATTGATTGCGCAAAGCTCTCAAAACTGCTCTCGGAAGATTCTGCTCTCGATTTCACCGCTGCAATCTTCGATATCTGCACCGCCCGATTGGGTATTGATAAGCGTATATTTAAACTGATAAACGGCAAACGCTGCTGCGGCGATGCCATGCTTTTAGATATGCTTTCAGGCGGAGTCTATGGTACTGCTGAAGAAAACCGCGCGCACAGTGCAACCCTTACCAAAACTGCTGCAAGCGGCAAAAGCAAATTTTCCGGAATTATCAAAAGTATGTTTCCTTCTGCCGATTATATGGCATTAAAATTTCCTTATGTCAAATGCATTCCAATCTTGCTGCCAATAGCATGGCTGCATCGAGGTATTCGATACATATTTGGCTCGGATTCTGCTGCTGGGAATTCCGCCGGCGGTGCATTGAGCATAGGCATACAGCGTACCGAGCTTATCAAGCAATACGGGATTAAAACCAAATAGGAATGAAAAATGGATAGAACAGAAAGAATTGAGCTAACCGTACTATGTCTTATTCAAAATGGAGACCTCTCCCTGCTGCAAAACAGAATCAAGCGGGATTGGATGGGATATACTCTTCCGGGGGGACATGTTGAAAGGGATGAATCCATCGTCGATGCCGTTATACGAGAAGTTAAGGAAGAAACCGGGCTTAACATATATAACCCTAGGCTTTGTGGAGTAAAACAATTTCCCATAGAAAACGGTCGTTACATTGTGTTTCTTTTTCGAGCCGATGAATTTGATGGAGAACTGACCGCATCCGATGAAGGCGAAATGCGCTGGTTTTACAAAAACGAGATTGCTGACTTGAATACCGTTGATGATTTTGATGATTTGATAAGAGTCATTCTTGATGATAAACTGAATGAGTTTCTGTATGTTATTGATGATGGCAGCTGGCGTGCTGTAATTAAATAACTAATGATCTATATACAAATGGCGCTCTCCACCATCCATCAGTGGCAGTTTTATGCCCGTTGATCGTTGCTATGTCCAGATTCATTTTACATCATTATTTCACAGATATGCTGAATAGAGCCATATACCTTTTAAGCCCCAAGCTTACATTAAACAGGAAGCCGGAACAAAAGCCCGCCTAAAGCTGCTCCGGCTTTATAACCTATTGGATGCTGCGTTTATTCATAATATCATTTGTGAGTTCAGCAAACAACTTTGATGCTTCTTCATTATCAAAACCGAAGAAGCGCACCCGCATACAGCGTTTATCGTCCAGTTTCCAGTAGAATACACAGCCATCATCGGTTTCAAAAGAGCCAACTTCGCCTTTATTTAGATCATACGGAGCCGATTCCACAAGACTGCAATCAAAATACTTACTGCTGCCCGTATCATCCTTCCCCTCGGCAATGCTGCAGACATTTCCATCAGTTCCGTTTATATCTATACGCCGCTCCATGTAGCTGGGCAGCTCATCTGGAAACAGCTCATCCGGCTTAAACTCATTCTGAGAGCTGCCTCCCTTCGTAGGCACACCAATGCTCAGCAGTTTTGTGTATTGTTTTGGAATTTCGTTGCTATCTATCGAGCCTATCTCCGGTATAGCACTCGGGGAGTGAGTATTGCTATCTGTCTCCGGTTCACTCGTATGTCTATTCAAGCTCATATCTCCTTCTCCCCATGGCTTATGTGAGCGTATAAAGGATGTTCCTGCCACACCAAAACAGAGCAGCATACAGGCAGCTGCTGCAATATAGGATAATAACCGCCTATGTTTTCTCTGCTTTTCCAATGCGGCATTCTCTACAGCTCTTCTCTTGATCGCATCAAACCCTATCCCTGCCGTGGCTTCGTCCGAAGCAGAATGTAAAAGATTGTCGATCCTTTCAAGCTTTCCATTTTCAGAAAGTTCTATGATATCATCGGATTCAAATTTAGATTCAGTTTTCATCTCAAATCAACCTCGTCCTTCAGCTTATCCGCGAGCAGCATGCGTGCGCGAACCAATCTTGATTTTATAGTCCCCTCGCTAATGCCCGTGCATTCTGATATTTCACGCACTGTGAGTTCAGAATAATAGTGCAGCAGTATTACCTGCCTATATGCCTCATCCAGAGAATCAATGGCCGCTCTTATGCGTTCTGTACGATTCCGCTCCATCGCTTCTGCCTCTGGAGTTGGGGATTCATCCGGAATTTCTTCGCTCAGCGGTTCAGCATCAAGCCGCTCACGCATACCCTTTCTAGTAATATCAAGAGCAAGATTCGTAGCAACTCGGTATAACCAGCTCTTAAGCTGCGGTTCATTAAGCCTTGCAAGCTTAGACTCATTTAAAAGCACACGCTCAAATACCGTCTGCGTCACGTCCTCTGCCGTCTCACATTGAGCGACAACGCGGTATGCCGCCCAATATACAAGCCTTGAATAATCATTATAAATCTTGTCGAAATTCAGCTTCGCCAACGTATTCTCCTTTTATATAACGCATAGCCAGCGCCTTCGGTTGCCGCGAAAGTGAAAATATCCTGAAAACCATATACATATTTCCATAAAATTCCCCAGTTTCCAGTAATATTATAACATAGGATCGATCACAACACAATCGAATAGAAGGAAATTACACATATGCAGCACAAAACATGCTTCAAAATTAATTGCTTTACTCCAAATTATCTCTCGCAGCCCATTCCTTTTATGTGATTTCTGCTTGTCAAATCATAGATTTGCTTAAAATTTCTATAAGATTTCATCTTACAATGGCAACCCTTGCCATTCGGCTATATCCTTACCGCTGTCTGAGCGTTTTAATAACTTTCATTTATTAGAGCACTTCTCTGTCGTGCAAGCAAAAATGTTACAAAACTCAAAACAAGTCAAGATGGTAGTCATCATTATATTCGGGTTATAGCATGATAAAGTACCGTTTTCAGCTCTAATGATTCGCCTTGTCTGTTATATAAAAATAAAGCAGATAATTTGTTTTTACAAATTTATCTGCTCCCAGTCTATGCATTCGGCTCTTCGATGATAATCATCTTAAAATCCTTTATCCTATTTAAGCATCATATCATAATGTACGCCCCAATTTTGCTTTTCGTTCCATTTTCGCATACATAGCAATATATCCATTGTTTACTTTCCACTCATATATCCCACAAAATTATTGCATTCAACATATCAATCATTATGACAGGCTTGCTAATTTGCCTTGATTAAGCACGATCAGCTCGTCTGCATAGGCGGCAACCGACTTGGAATGGGTTACAATAATTACACACTTCTCATAGATTGTCGCTAACTCCCGTAAGATGTTCATAATATTTTCTTCTGTATCACTATCGAGGTTACCCGTCGGTTCATCAGCAATAATAATATCAGGATTATGGGATAATGCACGCGCAATGCCTACTCGCTGCTGTTCACCGCCGGATAGCTTCAAGACCTTTCGTTTTGCAGTTTCTTCATCTATTCCCACCCTTGCTAAAAGATCGAGTGCAAATCGTCGTTTGTTTTTTTCTTTACTTCCGCTAATATTCATTGAAAGAATAATATTTTCAAGTGCCGTCGCATTTGTTAATAAATTGTAGCCTTGAAAAATCACGCCAATACTTTTCGCACGGTATTCGTCACGGTCAATCGTGCTCATATCCGTTCCGTTGTAGCAAATGCTTCCGCCGGTTGCTGTATCAAGCCCGGAAATCAGAGACAAAATAGTACTTTTGCCTGCTCCCGATTTACCTACAATGACATATAGCCTCCCCTTTTCAAAATCCATGTTGATATTTTTAAGGACGGTTTTTGTTGTTCCGTCATATTTATAACTGACATTGTTCATTGTTAAAACGCTCATGATATTAGTTCCTTTCCGAAAGAATTTTAATTGGCTCATATTTGGTGATATACATAATTCCAACCAAGCTTGATACACCTGCCAAAATTAGTGCAATTACAGAAATTTTTAATACAGCCGTACTATCTATCTGTATGCTTACTTCTGACAAAGGTTTAGCAGGATTTATAATATCATCAAGTGTTGTAGCGCCTCCATTGGAGCCCCCATTTGCATTTTGGTTTTGCTCTGCAATCTCAATCTGATTCTGCAGCATGCTGTCTGCCATCGGCTGCGAAACTGCCGAACCGATACCAAGACCCAACACCAAACAAGCCATTGTAATAACAATAGATTCAGTTAATAAGCCAAAGGCGACTTTTCGCTTTTTCATTCCCATCGCACGAAGCACTCCAATTTCATATTTCCTCTCCCGAATGGAAAGAACAGATAACAAAATCAGTATCATAGAGCCAAGAGCTAATACAACAACCAGAAAAGTATTTGTGATTTTGGAAAGCCCAATCACAGGCCCAACGATCTTGTTGTAGCTGCTTTCATCGGTCGAAACAAGATACTGCTTGCTCAGGCCCTTGCTTCTGACTTCTTTTTCAAATGCCTCT
Organism: Christensenellaceae bacterium Phil7; assembly: GCA_001940845.1. GTDB lineage: Bacteria > Bacillota > Clostridia > Christensenellales > CAG-138 > PeH17. The sequence goes on along the minus strand of MSGV01000022.1, from coordinate 25,835 downwards.
ATCATTGATGGCTCTTTTAAGATATATTCCGAGTCGATAAAGCCCATTTTTATCATATTTTTAGCTAAATCCATACCGCAGACATCATCAAAGTCTGCAAGAATTTCATTTCCCCGGTTGAAAAGTGGAGATTTGTACGGAAGCTCATTTCCTATCGCTGTTTTATCCTCGTAAATACCGACAATAGTAAGCTCCTCCGGCATAGGCTCATCAGCGTATTCACTTTCCAGTATGATATTATCCCCTATAGAGAGATTGTTCAGTTTTGCATACTGTTCGCTGATCAGACACTCATTTTTGTTTTCGTACATTTCTCCCTGTATGATTTTACGCTTTCCCTCTGCAAAATCATCGCTTATATCTTTGCGCGATGACCCTATCAATAGCGCCGTCGGTTCTCTAAACTGTGGTTGTCCCTGTCCGCCGACAACTGTATTATTGCCTCCGTTTTCCGCTTCATCCAAGGAATGCAAATCCTTCGGAATTACATATGCACGAAGCCTGAACGAAGCACTTTTAAGCAGCTTGGATTTTGCAAACTCTCTGCGCTGTTCTACTGTTACAGTTTCCAAATCATCCATCTGAACCGGATGGGACACATCAAATTCAATATTTACCTTTGAGCCAAAGCGGGATTTGTAATCCTCAATGATGGCACTGGTGGTCGTGTTGATAATAATAGAAACTGCTGTTGCAAGGATAATCGCAAAAATTATCATTGCCGTAAGAATATTTCTGCCTTTGTTTCTACCAAGATTTTTGATAGCATTTTGTATGATGTACATAGATTGCCTCTTTTGTGTTTTATTTTTCAAATGCGGCTGCGCCTTCCGCCTTTTGATGTACTCAGTATAGCAAATGGAATGTTAGGTTTTCGTTAGAGAAAAAAGAACAATAAGATTTTTTTGATATATTCCCCATAAAACAGACACTCGAAATAACAAAAATTTCGAGACTGCACCATGGAGAGCATATCAATTTTTATTGTCCGTAAATAATCCTATTCAGGAAATTTCATTATGAATTTTGATCCCACTTCCGGTTTGCTTTCTAGGCTTATCGTTCCTCCGTGCCGCTCTACAATTGATTTTACTATGGATAAACCCAAGCCCGCTCCCGCAGTTTTTCTGGACCGGGAAGCGTCAACTCGATAAAATGCCTCGAATATTAGAGATTGATGGTCTTCGGGAATTCCCACACCGGTATCTGAAATTTCAATGAATACAGTATTATCATTTGAATAACTTTTTATAAATACTCTACCTTTTTTATGGTTATACTTATAGGCATTTTCAATCAAATTATAGAAAACCCGATAGAGCATGTCTGCATTTCCCGTAATACCCGTCTCCTGTAAATCAAGATCATAGGATATGCTGTTTTTTTCATAAAGGGGTGAAATTTCGGATAGAATCATATCAAACATGATGTCTAATTTAATTTCTTCCAACATATTTGGGTTGCCATCTTCAGCAGAAGCAAGTATAAGAAGGTCACTTACCACACTCGTCAGTCTGTCTACGCTGTTCATAATGACTTTTGCATTTTCCTTATAATCCTGCAAATCAGAATTTTCATCACGATCGAGCACCTGAATACCTGCTTTAATAGTAGCAAGCGGTGTTTTCAATTCGTGTGCAGCACTCGCGGTAAATCGTTTTTGACGTTCAAAGGCTCCCTCCAAGCGTGATAGCATATGATTAAAGCTATCTGTCAACTGCCCGATTTCGTCGTTTGTCTTTGCCTTTTCTAACCGTTCCGATAAATTATGTTCATCAATCAATTGAATCGTCTTATTAAGCTGATTGATCGGTTTAAGCGCTTTACCGGAAACAAACCATACGGCAACTGTTCCTAGAATCGTAATAACTATGCAGAAATAAATGCTTTTATGGTCAAATAACTCTTTTTGTTCTTGAGCGGGAATAGCAGGCACGCCTATCCCTAATTCACCATCTTCAATGGGATAGGACACCGATGGGTTTTCTAATATCGGATAGAGCATTTGTTTTGCATTATAAATAGAAAAAGCTGTAAAAGCACAGGAACATACAATTAAAATAATTGCTATCAAAAGCGTTACACGCCACCTAAGACTTAACTTGGATAATAGTCTCACGTCAATCCTCCTCAATCAAATAGCCTTGTCCTCGAACGTTTTGAATGATATCTGTTTCGGACACTTCACTCAGCTTCTTTTTAAGGGAACATATATGGTATCTCAGGGCATTAGAAAATGGATCGAACTCATTATCCCAAATATGCTCAATCAGCTGTTCTGAACTTACAACTTCATTTTTGTGCATAATTAGATATTCAAGAATTGCATATTCCTTTCGGGGAAGATCTAAGGAGTTACCATTACATTCAGCTTTTTTTAGCTTTGTATCAACCACAATTCCTTTTGTTTTCAGTATGGTGGGTATTTGGGTAAACTCTCTGCGGAGCAGATTTCGTATTCGAGCCTCTAATTCTCCAAAGTCAAATGGCTTAATTAAATAATCATTTGCGCCTTTATCCAAGCCTAAAATACGGTCGTCGACTTTTGCTCTTGCAGACAGTATCAAAATTTTTGTGCTATTATCAGCCTCCCGTATTTTTTTCAATACATCAATCCCATCCATTACTGGTAAATTTAAGTCTAAAACAATCAAATCATACTCATTAATTTCATATAAGTATAAGGCTTCTTGACCATCAAAAGCCTTATCAACGGCATAACCTGCTTTACGCAATCCTTTTGCTACGATTTCGGAGAGCATCTCCTCATCTTCAACAAGCAATAATCTCATCGAATTTCCTCCTGCATTTTTCTCATCATAACAAAAACAATGTTAGGTTTTTGTTAGGAAATAAAGCGATCGTTTTTCTCATATCTATTATTCGTCTCTTCACCCCTCATTCATTACGCAGACTTCTTCCTTGCTATATCCTCGTCTAATTTTTCATTCCTGATCGTGTTCGAGACTTTCGCCCGTTAGAGCACGCCCATGGCGCACAAACCAAAAAAGGAAGCATTATCATGCTTCCTCAATGCTTGGCTGCCGAACCTGGATTCGAACCAGGAATGAACGAGTCAGAGTCGTTAGTGTTACCGTTACACCATTCGGCAACGTCAAATCCCAGAGTGCCGTCCGCTCCGTTTATAATACCCGCTAGAGTTAGCAGGTACGGGTACTACGCTGATGTTTTCGGTACCCCAAGGCATTGCACTAAGCAAGAGGCGGGGGTGCCTGCCGCATCTGAGACTATAGCCCCTGAATTTGATGCGAGGGTTTATAATCGAAACGTAACGTACACCACAGGATGACTTTGGTGGGATTAATTGGGATCGAACCAATGACCTCTACGATGTCAACGTAGCGCTCTGACCAGCTGAGCTATAACCCCATCGAACGAACAGTATTATACACTATGTGAAATGATTTTGCAAGCCCTTTTTCCAAACTTCCTAAAAATTTTTCTTCCAATAGTATCCCATTCATGTTATAATAACAAGCGTGGACGATATGCATGAAAAATGCAGGCATCCTTTAGATTTTTCATGTTTAATTCGGAGGAAATTCTTTATGTTTTTTGCTAACGGCGATGATCGCGGCAAACTTATGATACTATATATTTTACGCGGTTGCCATTTACCGCTTTCACGGGCAGCATTGGAAACAGCGCTGCGCGAAAACCCGATAGACGGAGAAGCTGAAGATCTTTTTACCGTTCCGGATAGGCTCTCATTGCTGGAGGAAGGGGATTTTATTGCTTCCCTAACCGTTGTTGGAGTTCAGATGTACTTTTTAACCAAGCGAGGCAACGACGTGATTTCATTATTTGATAATACCTTGCCACGCTCTCTCAGAGAGCAGCTCGATGCATATATTGATGAGCATATTGATGAATTTCACCGCAACTGTACCATGCGCTGTGATTATGATATGCTCAGCGATGGAAGCTGCCAGGCCAAGTTTGCCCTTGTCGAAAGCGGCAAGCCGATATTTGAATTAGATATTGCACTACCAAGTGCAGAGTCCACTCGGGTCGCACAAAAGCGGTGGGAAGCAGCAAGCTCAGAACTTTATATGCAGGTGCTGCAATGGTTGACATTGGAATGAGATCCCAACAAACACATTCAAAAATTTGTATTTGCTATTTGCTCGGATTTATTGTATAATGGGGTATCGAGCGTATTTTACGTTCTAACCATTATATATCGTTGTTCAGGAGGAATACCCATGAAGAAATTATTTGTGATACTGCTCACAGTTGTACTTGCGTTTGCCACTATGGCCGGCTGCAGTAAAAACCCCAAGCCAAACACGTCCGATACCCCCAAAACAGAAATAATAGTTAATAACTGGGAAAATGATGCTATTTCTGCCATCAGTACAGAAAAGAGTCTCACTATTGATGAATTCACCGCAATAATGGATGGAAAGACCGCTCTTAAACAGGGGGATCTGCCTCGCGATAAGGCTTGCTATGTAACCGAAAGGCTCAATCAAGAAGGCTATATAATCAGTGATTGCTTTACCCTTTCCTGCATATATGCAGATAACCCCACAAATAATCTCTATTCCCTAAAGCATTTTACTGATGGCAAGGCTGATGGAGAAGCAACCAACCCCACTGATTTTGTTAAATTTATCAATAGTTACTCGAATAAAAATTAATCTTTCCAGCGGAAGATTAATTTTAATAAAAAATCTTGTTCAATCAAAAAGGCTTCTGTGATCTTTATAAACCACAGGAGCCTTTATAATTAAGTTTCTTTATTTATCTTCCGGTCAGATTCTTTCCTCCGGAAACATATCCGGCCTTTTCATAAGCACCAATATAGCTTTTAAATTTAGCCGCAAACTCATCATTATTTTCCGTACGCTCAAGCATACCTATGACCTGCTCGGTTACCTCGGCAGTATTGCTTCCGGAAAGCATTCTGCGAATAGAAATCGCACATTCCTGTTCCTCCGGAGTCAGCAGCAGATCATCCCTCCGCGTACCTGATTTATAAATATCAATAGCTGGGAAAATTCGCTTTTCAGACAGCTTACGGTCAAGATGTATCTCCATATTGCCCGTACCCTTGAATTCTTCATAAACCATATCATCCATGCGCGAACCCGTTTCAATGAGTGCAGTTGCAATGACGGTCAAACTGCCGCCATTCTCGATGTTCCTTGCCGCACCAAAGAAGCGTTTGGGCTTATGCAATGCACCCGGATCCATACCTCCCGAAAGGGTCTTACCCGTCGAATTCATGGTCAAATTATATGCCCTTGCAAGCCTTGTTATTGAATCCATTAATATAACAACATCTTTGCCCTCTTCAACCAGCCTTGTCGCCCTGCCCTGCACAAGCTCGGCAACGCGTGTATGGTGATCCGGCAGCTCGTCAAAGGTTGAATATACAACTTCGCTTTTTATAGAACGCTGCATATCCGTGACTTCCTCCGGCCTTTCATCGATGAGCAGCACTATGAGATATACCTCTGGATAATTCGCTTCTATTCCGTGCGCAATCGCTTTAAGCAGAGTGGTCTTACCCGCTTTAGGCTGCGAAACTATCATTCCACGCTGGCCTTTACCGATCGGAGCCAACAAATCTATAAGACGTATAGCAAGATTATTCTCACCCTCACCTTTTGTCTCCAGTGTCAATCTCTCATTTGGGAATACAGGAACAAGCTCCTCATAGCGTTTGAATTCAGAAAACTCCTCAGGAGCACGATCGTTTATAGAGGTAATGTACATCATTGCAGCAAACTTGCCAGGATCGGTAGATGGCCTCGCTTTTCCGGTGATATAATCACCGGTGCGCAAACGAAAACGTTTTACCTGAGAATTGGATATGTAGATATCACTGGTACTGTTATAATAATTGAGTGAACGGAGGAAGCCATATCCATTATCATCATCGACGATAAGATCCAGCGTACCTTCAACATCAAAGCATTCACCTGCTTCAATCATCTCCGGAACTGCCGGATTGCTGGTGCCGTATTCAGCATTATAATATCCCTCCTGCTTTTGCGGACGATACTGTGCAGCTTGATAATTTCCCGGTGCTTGGAAGTTTTGATTGTAGCCGCGATCCTGTGAAGCAGGATATCCCGGATTATAATAGCCATTTTGCTGCTGAAAGTTTTGCTGCTGACGATAGTCATTCTGCTGATATGCATTTTGCTGACGATAATCATTCTGCTGGCGGTAATCACCCTGCTGACGATAATCATTCTGGCGGAAATCATTCTGCTGATAGCCATTTTGTTGGCGATAATCGCCCTGCTGTCCATAATTTCCATCATTCCTGCGCTGATAATTATTGCGCTGAGCAGTGTTTCTTCCGGTATTACGGGCATAATCATTACGCCTCTGCGGTTTTTGCTGATAAACATTCTGCTGCTGGCCGCTTGGGCTCTGTGGCGGCATATATGCGGGTGCATATCCACCCCTGAGCTCTGCCTGCGGGGGCATCTGCGGCGATTGAATAGTAATGCTTGATGCAGTATCCTGCACATCCTCGGGAATGATCACTGCTGTGTTTGGTATTGGCTGCTGAGAAGTATCAATGCTGCCGACCGATGGAGTAATCGTATTGCTGTTCTCCGCCGGTGCAGATACGCTTTGAGCGTCTAAAACCGCACGGGGACGCCCATTGGTTGTGGTTCCACCGTTCATAATGATGTCAATCAATTCCGCTTTGCGATATTTGGTTATTGATTTAACACCTTGAGCCTTCGCGATTTCTCGTAAACTTTCCAGACTCTTTTCGAAAAGCTGCTCTCTGGTCATAAAGATCCACCTCTAGATTTAATGCAATTGGTTTATAATGAAGGCTTGCTACTTTCCGTAGGAGGAATGTTGTTGCTGTCAACCTGCCGATAAACTGTTATCATTATATTAAATTTTTCAGAAAAAGTCAATATTTTTTTGTGAAAATTTTGCCTAAAATTCTGTTTATTTTTGCAGCAGATTATTAAAAGTGCTCTTTTTCAGACTAATAAATCAACTAAAGACATAATATCTTAAGAATGTGAAAAAAATGATAATAATGTGTGAATTTTTATAAATAAATAGCCACGAAGTATTAGAGCTGCATCGAACGAACTGGTCCATTCAACACAGCTCCGAAATTTTATCCTAAAAGATGTTCAAGAAGTGTTTTTAATCCTATACCAATGAGCACTATTCCGCCTGCAAATACCGTCCAGCGTTCAAATTTCGCTCCGACCGATTTTCCAACCTTTTTACCAAGCAAAACTCCTGCGAATGATAATAGAAAAGTTATAACTCCTATTGCGGAGATGGCAAATATAAATCCCCCATTCGTCAGATCAAGCCCGCGGAATACTATTCCAGTTGCAAGGGCATCAATACTCGTCGCAATTGCCATTATAATCAACGTGCCAAATGCAAATGGATTGGAATGCTCATCATCAGACTCATTTTTTATCGCTTCTACCACCATCTTTTCTCCAATGAATGCCAGCAGCACGAATGCAATCCAATGATCGAAACGGGTTACGAAAATCTCCACTCCGTTTCCAAATACCCTTGAAAGCAGCGGCACTATATAATATCCCAGCAGAGGCATTACGCTCTGGAATATTCCAAAAAATAATGCCATTACCAACGCATCCCTTACCCTTGTTTTATGCGCCGATATTCCAGACGAGACTGATACAGCCATAGCATCCATAGAGAGCGCAACGGCAGTCAGCAGCAGTTCAAAAGTTCCCATAATTTATTTTAATATCCTTGCAGGATCATTCTTCCTCTTCCGCTTCGTCGAGCAACTCCTCAAATTCCGTGAACAGTTCCTCCAGCAGCACCTCATTATCCACCGGGATGTACGCATCGCCCTCTCCATCATGGATTATACTTACAAAAAGCACCTCCTGCTCCTCTTCATCTATCTGTGCAGCCGGGACGAGTGCAGCATATTTCTCGTTTTCATAATTGAAGGTCATTATATGCAGGAATTTTTCCTCTCCGCCATCATCATTAATAAATGTGACCTCCTCGTATTCATTCATAATGCCCTGATTCTCTTTATCCATATTTTTTCCTTTCATTTCAGCTCAAGTTCGTGATATAGGATGCAGTTCCAAATATCCCTGTAATATTACCTGCGCCGCCATCTTATCCACTACCTTGCGTCTTTTTTTCCAATTCAATTCGGCCTCATACATCGCTCTTTCAGCAACTACGGTTGAAAGCCTTTCATCATAAAAATCGTGTTCTCCATCCCATCCATCAAGCACAGCTTCGGCAAATGCTTTGACCTTATCGCAAGCGGGGCCATAGCTTCCATCCATATTACGAGGCAGCCCAAAAACAAGTCGGCATGGCAAATACTTTCCGGCTACATCACGAATATATGCCGCATCACGAGCTAAATCACCCGTACGGTTATAGGTCTCTATACCCTGAGCGGTTATACCCAGTGCATCGCTGACTGCAAGCCCTATGCGCTTATCTCCAACATCTATAGCAAAATAACGAAAACCAATCTGCATATTTTTCCCTTTCTATTCATTGTAGAATGATTATAACGCAGAATGGGAATCAGGTCAAGTAAACCGCCTCTATTTTTAATCTTCCGCAATTCTAATATCAGCTTCAGCAGCCGATGCTCGCAATATAAAAATTTTATAATTCAAACAATATACTCATGTAAAATTAATTTTGGATTTCTTTATTAGTTATAGTTTGCTCATTCCAACCCAGAATCGCTTTCCATCCATCGAAAGCAGCCTTCTGGCATTTCTGCCCATGCCGTTCGGCGGATATTTTGCATTTGATCTAACAGCAATAACGCGATATTTTATGCCTCTTACATTTGCAACGCCATGAATGCGCCGTTCATCGCCCTCATCCTTCCACCAGTATGAATTATTAAAAAAACTGGGAAATGGATTTTCAACTGCCTCTCTTGGAGCAAAATCATCCGAATTTTTTTCATGAGCATTATAATTTCCAGCATTAAACCCATCGACCGGGTTTGCTTTCCGCGCTCCGACCATACCACTTTCAGCGATATCATTATCAGGCTCAACGGGCCTTTCATTATTCATCATGTCCATGCGCTTTGGAATCTCTCCGTGAAACAGGTATACCGCCTTATCCAGTATATTTGCGGCGGCTGCTGATTGCGGTTTAACGATATTATAATTCCTTGGCACGTCTGCTCCCTTTTCTGAGCTCTGATTTATACGTTTTTGCGCATTTAACACATTACGCTCGCTTGATACAGATTTTATTTCTGCTTCGGCCATGCTTTGCCTTCCCCTGCATTCAGCGGATGCACACGCATTATTTTGTTTCGAACCAAATCCAGACCTACCGATACCATTATTTTTGATCGATCCAGCCTCATTCTTAAATCTCTTATTTTCCCTCTCAGAATTGATTATGAATCTTATCCTGGTTCTAAATCCTTCAAGCTCTTTTGCACTCATACCGCTGCTGCCCGTTGCCAGCACCTCTCCCATTTCCCCAGTAAGCATTATTGCGCGCACATCCATGCTATCGGTCGTTCCGCAGCCTCCAGACAATTCGACCTCTTTAACTCCTTTGCCATCCGTTATAAATGCACGCAAACTGCCCCTGACCCTACCGCGCAGATTCAAACATAGTTCAAGCCTCCCGCGCATTATATTCAGCCTTGCAGAACCCGTTATATCCCCCGTCAACGTTAAAAACCTTACCATCCTGTCCACCTCCGATCGACTACACTATCATAATATGTTTCAGCATTGTAAAGATGCTTATAATGAGAAGCCTATCCGATTATGGGCCAAACAAAAATGATGATCCCATAAGGCCATGTGAATCATCACTCAAAACAATAAATAAACATTATGCAGTTAAATCCTGCTTTTGAACTCTTCAAGCAGGTGTTTTAACTCATCGCTGCTTGCGCATGTATTGACCTTACGTCTCAGCTCCGTAGCGCCTTGCATCCCCTTGGTGTACCACGCAGCATGCTTTCTCAGTTCAACGAATACTGCGGGATTGCGGCTTTGCCGCATGACATTTTCCATAAAACTATCTATATGCTTTATTGCAGCATCAAGCCTTTCTGAATTAGTAGGGGGCGTATAATCGCTTCCATCCAATGCAGCACGAAGCTCAGAAAAAATAAATGGATTGCCCTGTGCTCCTCTGGCTACCATCAGTCCGGAGCAGCCAGTCTTCAGCATGTCCAACGCATCCTTGGCTGAAAAAATATCTCCATTTCCTATCACCGGTATGCTCACACTGCGGACGACCTCGGCTATGATCTCTCTATTGGCATTTCCCGCGTACATCTGCATACGAGTTCGCCCATGGACGGTAATGAAACTTGCTCCGCTGCTCTCTGCCATTTGAGCGAACTGAACCGCATTAATCGAATTATCATCCCATCCCATCCGAAATTTGACACTTACAGGAATAGGAACCGCATTTACAACCGCCGATATGATTTCTGAAGCCAGTTTTGGATTCCGCATCAATGAAGAGCCATCCCCATTTCCGGTGATCTTTGGCGCGGGACAGCCCATATTTATATCAAAAACGCTGATCTCCCCCTGGGCAGCGTCATAAAGCCGCTTGGCAGTCTCTGCTAATATATCGCATTCATGACCGAATAGCTGTACTCCGCAGGGACTTTCCTGATCTGAGATTTGAAGCAATTCCCGGGTTTTAGCATTGTTATAATGAATGCCCTTTGCGCTCACCATCTCAGTAAACGTGAAATCGCAGCCCATGCTTACACAAAGACTGCGGAAAGCTATATCTGTAACTCCTGCCATAGGTGCCAGAATAACCGGCACATAGTCAGAAGCACACTCGCTATTCGGTTTTAGTAAATTTATCAAGGTCATGCTTATACCTGCTTATCCTATTCGCATCATAGATTTCCAGATCTCGGGTGCCGCTCAACGATTCCCAATGATGGGTGAGTTCATGCCGAATTATACGATCAAGCTCGCTTCGAAGCTCAGTATCTGATAGATTACCATATGCGCGCTGAATCGACCCGCCATAGAGCATTATATGTCTGCCGGTGCTATTGGAATTACAATATTCCCCTAAAATGTACAGCGGCTTTCTCGGATCGGAATCTGGATGCAGCTTTGCCCTATCACTTATTGCAATACCTCCATGGAGATTCTGCATGAGTTCCTGCGGGATACTCTCAACAACCTCATCCGCAAGCTTTCGGAGCCTCTCCATCCGCTGCGCATAGCCAAAATTTGGCTTTGGTGCAACGGCATGCCGTTCGATAACTGCTGCACCCGCATCCGATAACGAGCCCGGAGCATATTCAACGGTTTTAATATGAGTGGATGCCACAGCTGTGGCATCAATATTCTTAGCCGGATAATATTCCTTGGTTTCAACCATAATACTATCACTCCGTATTGACAATATAACTCATCGGCAAAGCGAAATTTCTTCGCTTTGCCGATTCAGCGTTACTTATTCTTTTCCAAACCATTTATTGAACAGATCCCCAAGAAATTTCGCAATATCCTTAAAGAAATTGCCAATATCCTCTATAACAGTCGAAACTGCATCGGTGAATCTTTCCCAACCGGTCGTAGCATTTGCAAGCCCCATAACGCGTTCGCGAAGCTGTTCAATATCCAGCCCCTCAAGTGTGCGAGCAAGTATTCTGATCTGAACGACCTGATTATCAGTCAGCACAACATCATATTCGGCGGCGATCTCACGGATCTTCTGCTCCACCTCGGCATCGCTCATATTCTGCGTTTCATCGAGTATCTTCTTGAGCTCTGTAATTATCGCAGTTGCATCATCTGAGCCTATGAGCTCTGCAAGCTGACCCGTGGTTATCAGTTCCTCAATACCGGCAGCCTTTAGGTATTCGCTCAGTATTTGACCGGTCAAACTTTCGTACGCCTTATATATTCCGGTTAGTGCAGCCGTACCACTTACGGAAACAGGGGATGCAACTATCACCATAGCATCATTGATACCAACGGTCTGAAGCACATTCGTATACATAGCAACGGTGCAGTAATCGATATTATGCGTGCGAACCTCAAGCCCTTTGCCCTTCTTGAGTGCCTTAATATAGATGCATGATATCGAACGGGTTCCTATCTGCTCGGATGGTATCTTTCCCTCGAAATAAAAACGCTCCTCCGCATTTGTAACATTCAGCAGATGATCATCCCCGTCCGCATTTTCTATACCAAATATTGCATAGACCTGTGCCCTCTGCTCCTCGGACAGATCCGCGCCCATGACCACGCGCCAATCGCCTTCCTCGATAGTGGTATAATCACCTCCGGTAACATCAAAGGTGTTCGATGGCTCGTTGGAAGGGATCTCCGTAGCCTCAGCAGTTGGCTGCTCGCTAACCTGCTCGGCAGGCTCTTCCGTTGCCTGCTCCGTGGGCGCCTCAGTAATAGCATCGGTTGGTTCTTCAGTAACCGGCTCCTCCGTAGGCTGCTCGGTTATGAGCTCGGTGGGCTGCTCGGTTGCATCCGCTTCGGCCAGTGCAGGAGCCGAAAGTGCTCCGAGCGCAAGAATAATGGTCAACAAAATAGAAATCAATTTCTTCATTTTTCATTCCTCCTTAATGGATTTTGAGTAGCCTTTCAGTCAAAGAAAGGCGATCGATCATGGATGCCTGGTTTCATCGAAATTGTCGGCAAAGAGCGATGTATCCGGCATCCGCATTGGAGCAGATTCCCCTTCGGGATGATAGAGGATTAAGAGCCCTTTCCTTCACACGGCAAACCTCTATGACTACACTATAACACATTTTTTCAATTTTATCCACCCCCAAAGATGACCATATTGTGGCTAAAGGGTTAATTTATGCTCCAAATTATGATTTTTTATTAAAACTGCAATATATTTGCAGCCGTATCGTTCAGCACTCCCATTTTACTGTATAATAGAATTTATAGTGGATGGATGTGATTTATTCCATATGTGATTATAAATCAACTTTACATCTCCGCTTTAATTATTAATCCAGTTTCAGGAGGCTTTCATGGATAAGAACAGCGGCTTCGCAACGAAGCAGATACATGTGGGCAAGATAGAGATTCCCGGTATTTCACCGCTTGCAACCCCTATTTTCCAAACTTCAACATTTGAATTTGCGACCACTGCCGAAGGAGCAGCGCGCTTTGCCGGCGAAGAACAGGGCTATATCTACACCCGCCTCGGCAATCCCAATATCGCTAAGATAGGTGCAAAGCTGGCTGCGCTTGAACATGCCGAAGCAGGAATGGCTATGGCCAGCGGAATGGGCGCCGTAACTACCGTCATGTGGACAGCGCTCAAGGCCGGCGATCATCTGCTAGCCGATGATACGCTCTATGGGTGCACTTTTTCATATTTCACTCATGGGCTTACCCGCTGCGGCATAGATGTAACGCTTGTGAATTTTGAGGATCTCGAAGCCGTCAAAGCTGCGATCCGTCCCAACACCAAGGCATTTTATTTTGAAACTCCGACAAATCCCAGCCTCAAGCTCATCGATATCGAAGCTATCTCCAAGCTTGCACACGAAAGCTGCCCGGATGCTAAAGTTATAGTCGATAACACATTCTCCACACCCTATATCCAAACTCCGATCGATCTTGGTGCGGATGTTGTCATCCATAGTGCGACCAAATATTTGAATGGCCATGGCGATGTTATCGCGGGCATGGCTGCCGGCAGTCAGGAATTCATCACCGAATGCAATATGTTCGGTCTTAAAGATATGACAGGAGCGGTTCTCGGTCCCTTCGAAGCCTACCTTATCGATCGCGGCATGAAAACACTCGATATTCGCGTTCAGAAGCATTGTGATAATGCAATGAAGGTTGCACGTTTTCTCGAAGGCCACCCGGCTGTCGAAAAAGTGCTGTATCCCGGTCTCGAAAGCCACCCCCGCCATGAGCTCGCAAAGAAACAGATGCACAACGGGTTTGGCGGCATAATAACCTTTGAGCTCAAGTGCAGCCGTGAAGAGAGCGCAGCATTCGTGAATGATCTGAAACTATGCACTATCGCCGTCAGTCTCGGCGATGCCGAAACATTGATCGAGCATCCCGCAACCATGACTCACAGCACCTACACCCCCGAAGCACTCGCTCAGGCAGGCATCGGCGAGAGTATGCTAAGGCTCAGTATCGGTCTTGAGGATGCAGAAGATATCATTGCAGATCTAAAGGAAGGTCTTGATAGGATCAAGTAATTTATAGAATCCAATAATGGTGTGCCGCTTTATATTGGGCACACCATTTCAGTATTTCGCAGATTATATGCATGTATTCCTTGCACGCCTTGCTTTTCGGCAGTATTCAATGCTTTGCTTTGAATACTGCCCTACTCCGAATATTCCTTCGGTGCATTATCGAATACAATGTGCAGCATTCCGTCGTCCAATCTATCGGCAGAATTTTTCTTCTCATCAAGCAATCTGCCCGTATAGTCCAGCACAGTCTTTATCGCATTCAATCTATCCGCCGGTTTCAGGTTTGGATCTGTCATCATTTCATTCAAAGACCGTACCGCTGTATTTCGCATACTTTTGGTCCCAAGACTTTGCCTTCGCTTTGCACCGGTTTCTTCCTTTTCCATAGAAATTCCTTTCTCTGCCTCCCAGTAATATTATACCATAATTTTATTGCTTTTAAAACCCAATGCTAAATTCCTCCAAACATGCTGCTCCCCCATGCATCATGTACAGATCAAATGTTTCACTTGAATTCTGGTGTGAATACGTTATAATATGTTTACAGGCCAGTAAATGGAGGGTTATAAAAATGAGAAAAAACGATGCCAGCGCAATTTATACTCTTGCCATGCCGGAGGTCGTATGGAGGGATCGCAAGCGCTTCCTCGGGATGCCTTTGACATTCACAAAATACAGTCTCAGCACGGATCGCATATTTATCAAAACAGGATTTTTCAACGTCCAGCATGAAGAAATTCTGCTTTATAGGGTCACCGATCTTTCACTAAAGCGCGGTTTTGGGCAAAGGCTGTTCGGAGTTGGCACTGTAACGGTCATCTCAAGCGATCGTACGATGCCTACATTGATTCTGAAAAACATAAAAAAACCCGAAATGGTCAAGGAGCTTATTCATCGTCTTGTCGAAGAAGCCAAGCTGGCCTATCGCGTCCGCGTAAGCGAGGTCATGGGTGCAGATCATGAATACGGCGTGGATCTCGATGGCGATGGAATCCCAGACATCAGGTAACTATTATCCTTTTCGTGTATCAATTCGATATAATAAAAAAGCAGCATTTCCATTTTTTCTTTAGGAAAGCGTGGAAAATCGGCTGCTTTTTATGCTATATTTTCAGCATTTATTATTCAGCACACATCCCCATTTTTAATAATCACCATTCCTCCAACATATCATTTAGCAAAAAATAAAAAGGGGTATCTCTAATGTCAACTTCACGAACCAAACGCCCGGCAAAACAGGCAACTCTTCCTAAAAATCTAATCAAAGCTTCTCTGATTGCGATGCTGGTCAGTCTTATTCTTGTAGTTATATCGGCTTTTATGCTGCAAAAACAGGTATTTTCCATCGACAGTGTGAACATACTCAATCCTGTAATCAAAACGACAAGTGCGCTCATTGCATCACTTATCGGAGTTCACGGACTGAATCAGAGGAAATTTCTTGTTGGCGGACTTTGCGGACTGTGCTATATGGTATTAACTACTGCATTATTTTCCATACTTGCCGGTGAATTCTCTCCCGGTCTTGCCATGCTCACCGATGCGGGGCTTTGCACCTTTGCAGGTATGGTCGGCGGCATACTTCAGGGAATTACAAAGTGATCGTAAAATTCAGCACGGTATTGTCGAAATAAATCCAATATGGGTATTGAAATTTTCTGTAAAATGATGTATAATTGGATCGATTATTTACTTATGGAGGATCAACCCATGAAACACATTAAGAATGTACAGACGCCCTGCATTAAAAATGGAGAAAATACCGGCTGTGGTGAATGCCAGGCAAGCTGCCAATCCGCATGCAAGACTTCCTGCACCGTTGCCAATCAAAAGTGTATTAAATCTGCAAAGTAATGATACACGCCTTCATCTATCGAGATGAATTTCTCGTGCTGGACGTGGAAAGCGGAGCTGTTCACTCTCTGGACGAGCTCTCCTTTGATATAATCCGCGCGATCGAACTGGGCAACGATGTTTATGCGTTGCCCTATTCTGACACTGAAATCGATGAAGTTCTCGTAGAAATAGCTGAGCTGCGCAATATTGGACAATTCGATTCCCCCGCACCTGCTCCGATAATCCGCAATGCAGCTGATTCTCCGATCAAGAGCATGTGTTTAAACATCGCTCATGACTGCAATCTGCGCTGCCGCTACTGCTTCGCAGAAACCGGAGAATTTCACGGCGGTCGTATGCTCATGCCCATCGAAACGGCAATGGCGGCGCTCGATTTTCTGATTTCTCACTGCGGAGCGCGCCATCACCTCGAAGTCGATCTTTTTGGCGGCGAACCGCTGATGAATTTTGAAGTTGTTAAGCAGATCGTTGCTTACGGCAGAGAACTTGAGCGCATTCATGATAAAGAGATACATTTTACCATGACCACCAACGGCATGGCTTTGAACGATGAGATCAGCGATTTTATTAATCGGGAAATGTTCAATCTTGTGCTCAGTCTCGACGGCAGACGTAATATTCACGATGCACTGCGCATCACCGCCAACGGCAAAGGCTCCTATGATACAATAGTCCCTAAGATGCAGAAGCTTATCGACGACCGTGGAGATGGAGAGCACTATATACGAGGTACTTTTACAGCTAATAATCTGGACTTTACCGAAGATGTCAAAGCTTTAACCGAGCTTGGATTCGAACAGATATCCGTTGAGCCCGTTGTGCTTCCCGCAAGCGATCCGCTCTCAATAAACGATACCAATGTTGATAAAGCCATTGCCGAATATGACAGGCTGGCGAACTACGTCATCGAGCGTAAAAATGCCGGAAATCCTATAAATTTCTTCCATTTTTATGTTGATCTCGATGCCTCGCCCTGTCTTGCCAAGCGCAGTCTAGGCTGCGGTGCCGGAGTTGAGTATGTCGCAGTCGCTCCAAATGGAGATATCTTTCCTTGCCACCAATTCGTTGGCAATAAGGCTTTCCTTCTCGGTAACGTTTTTGAAGATGAGCTTGATGATACACTGCGCAGCAGCTTTGCCGGCTGTAACATATTCACCAAAGAAAAATGTGCACACTGCTGGGCGAAATACTATTGCAGCGGCGGCTGTGCTGCAAACGCCAACAATCTGAACGGCAGCATAATGGAGCCCCCCGAAATCAGCTGCAAGCTGCTCAAAAAGAGGACGGAGATAGCCATCGGAATGGCGCTTGACAGGAAAAGGGGCGCCTGAAATCGGTCTCTTTCCAATAAAATTTGACTCTGCACTGGGCATTTTTATCGAATGCCCATGCAGATATAAACTTGGAGGTTTATTTGATTATTTTTGAGAAAAGCAGATACTATTTGGAGGAAACCCCTGCGGAAGACTCCCTTGGGCTGCCGCCGCTTATACTTCGCGCGCTGCATGCAAGGGGGATCACGACGCAGAGTGAAATTCTGCGCTTTCTCAATCCCTCCGCTATAAATCTTCATAACCCATATTTGCTCCCGGATATGGAGCAGGCCGTAGAAAGAATACGGCTTGCCATCAAAAAACATGAAAAGATATGTATATTTGGCGATTATGATGTTGATGGAATCTGTGCCACAGCCATGCTTTTCAATTATTTACATTCTATAGGCTCGGATTGCGTATATCATATTCCGTCCCGTAAGGAAGAAGGGTATGGCATGAATGCGCTGGCCATCTCTAAGCTGAGTGCTCAGGGAGTGCAGCTCATCATTACGGTGGATAACGGCATTTCTGCTGCTGCCGAGATAGAACGCTGTTATACACTTGGAATGGACGTCATCGTTACCGATCATCATATTCCAGGCGATACGCTGCCCACTTGCGAGGCAGTCGTTTGTCATACCCTTTCATCTAGCACATACCCCAACCGCACTCTGTGCGGAGCGGGCATAGCGTTTAAGCTCCTTCATGCACTGGCAGGGCTTGACGTGGCAATGCAATACATTTCATTGGCGGGGCTTGCAACTGTAGCAGACGTTGTGCCGCTCACTGACGAAAATCGAATTATTGTAAAGCTCAGTCTTGATGCTCTAAATTCCGGAAACTGTACTCTTGGTTTCACAAGGATGCTCGAAAGTGTTTCAAGCCTTCGGAAGCCATATACTGCATCCAATCTAGGCTTTGCCATTGCCCCTAGGCTCAATGCATCTGGAAGAATGAGCGATGCATCACTTGCCGTCGAATTGTTTTTATCAAATGATCTGCCGCGCATTGACAGGATTATATCAGAACTCAACAGACTCAATGAGCTCAGGCAGCAAGAGGAGGCAAGCATATTATCCGCCGCTGCTGAACAGCTTACATCTCGGAACCTTTCCGACACTCGTGCAATTATCCTCAAATCCTCTAACTGGAATCCAGGCGTAATAGGCATTGCTGCTTCACGAATTTCGGAAATGTTCCATCGTCCGACCATACTTTTTTCTGAATCCAATGGAATTTTAAAGGGCTCAGCCCGTTCAATAGACGGAATCAATATTCACTCTGTGCTCTCATCAGTATCCGGCTGCTTTGAGCGCTTTGGCGGCCATGCAAAGGCGGCCGGCATAACTATGAAGAGCGACCGCTTTGATGAATTCACAAATTCTTTACAGCGGCTTTTAAAGGAAGAATATCCTAATTCTGTTTTTATTCCAAAACGAAAGTATGAATTTGATATTGATCTTGCAAATATTTCCTCCGAACTTGTCAGAGAGATCGAAATGCTTGCACCATTTGGAGAGGGCAATCCATCCCCGATATTCCGCTGCCGTGGCGTAGTGCTCTCACATATCCGCCGATTTGGCTCTGACGGGCAGCACATCCGCATGAATGCGAAGACCTCCGCATCACGACCCTTGGAGGCGGTATGGTTCGGCTCCGGCAAGCATTTCGATAAGCTGCTCAGTGCAGCAACAGTGGATATTCTGTTTACAATAGATATCAATCATCGCGGTTCCATGCCATGCCTGCAGCTTAGACTTCTCGCCGTGAATACGGAACTCCCTGCCGATAAACACGCATATATCGCCTCTGGAATGCCTCGCTTCTGTTCATCGTTTGTCGAAAATCATTGCTACGATCGCGATAGACAGCCAGCATTGATAGGAGATATTGATATCGATCTTGAAAAATTGAGTACTCAGAGTCTTTCCGGTCTGCTGATTCTCGTCTTTTCTCCAGCTCATGCAGAACGGATACTCGCCGAAGTTTCTGATAATTGTACGCTGAATATCGATGTATGCTATACTCGAATCCCGGCTTTACCGACCTGTGCAAACACGATATTGCTCGCTCCAATGATTTACATGCTGCCCAAAGGTGGATACGATAGAATTATCTTTTACGATGCTCCTCCACAAGCGGGCGTTTACGCTGCTGTTTCCGACATGCTTCCAAATGCCAAGCTTTATACGAACAAACATCTTCGCAGCGATTTCACTCCCGTTGCTGCAAAGTTTGAATGCAGCCGTGATTCTCTCGGGATATGCTTTAAACTTGTTCAAAGCAAGCTCACTCAACGTCCGCATTCATATGGCGAACTCGTCACAAAATGCGCTCAGGAGCTTTCAGCGCCAAACTTCTGGGTCGAATTTGCCATTGAAGTCTTTTTTGAGCTTCATTTCATCCGAATGGACGAGCACTGTGCAGTCAACATGGTTCCCAATGCATGCAGCCGCTGCCTTTGCGACAGTCCTCTGTATTCCGAAATTTTGAAACTTCAGGGAAAATAGTCTTTGAAACGAATAGGTTTCCTGCTGCTGCAAAATTTATAAGCTCTATCTATAGAAAGGATTTGGATCTATGAAAAATGCAAATATTATGAATGAGGATGCACTCAAGGCCACGATCCGCAGCATTCCCGATTATCCGCAAAAGGGCATTTTGTTCCGTGATATTACAACTCTTTTAAAGGATAAGGATGCATACTGCGCACTGATAGATGCTATCGCCGATAAGCTCCGCCCGCTGAATATCGATATCGTGATAGGGCCGGAAGCACGCGGATTTGTAATTGGATCTGCGGTTGCTTATGCAATAGGTGCCGGGTTTGTCCTCGCAAGGAAGCCAGGTAAGCTGCCATGCGATGTCATATCAGTCGATTACGGTCTCGAATATGGCTCAGATTGCCTTGAAATACATAAGGATGCGATACGACCCGGTATGCGCGTTGCAATCGTTGATGATCTGCTTGCCACAGGCGGCACTGCTGCTGCCGTTGTTAAACTCGTTCAAGATATGGGGGCCGAGGTTGTTGCCGCAGCATTTGCTATTGAGCTGGAAGAGCTTAATGGCAAATCGATGCTTGGTACTGCCGAGGTTCTATCGGTTATGAAGTACTGATTTTCAATTAATACACTGCCCCAAAAGCTTGAATACCTCTATCCTTTGAGAACCCTAGCAAAACAAAAATGGATAATCTGCTTGAAATCTGTAAAACAAAATATGATTCCGAAAAGGTTGAGCTGATCTCAAAAGCAATTGACTTTGCCAAGGAGGTTCATGCCGACCAAAAACGTGAATCCGGAGAGCCTTACTACATCCATCCGGAAGCCGTTGCCATTATACTCATAGATCTGGAAATGGATGCGGATACGGTAATCGCCGGACTGCTTCATGATACAGTGGAGGATGGCAAGGATATCACCGTTGAGATGATATCTTCGCTATTTGGTGAGGATATAGCCGGCATGGTCAATGCAGTCACAAAGCTCACCAAATCCAATCTTTCGCACATGATAAATAAGGAGGATCGTCAGGCAGAGAACCTTCGCCGCATGTTCCTCTCAATAGCTCGAGATGTGCGCGTGGTCATCATCAAACTTGCGGATAGGCTTCATAATATACGCACACTCGAATATTGCAGCCGTGAAAAGCGTGTTCGCAAGGCAAAGGAAACGCTTGAGGTCTATGCACCTCTTGCAGATAGATTTGGTATGGGTGCAATTAAATGTGAACTGGAGGATACATCCTTTAGTTACATCATGCCGGAAGAATACAAGCGGCTGCAAGCGCTTATTGCGCCCAAACAAGAGGAGCGGCTGACCCTGCTCAAGACTGCCCAGCAACGAATCGAAGATGAGCTTAATCGCTCCGATATCAAATTCGAAATAAGCGGCAGGCGCAAGCATATATACAGCATTTACAGAAAACTTGCAAACAAGCATTGTACCCTTAATGAGATCTATGATCTGGTGGCATTGCGCATAATCGTCGGTACGGTTCAGGATTGCTATACCGTTCTTGGCATGATCCACCAGCTATGGAGGCCTATGCCCGGAAGATTCAAGGACTATATTGCGATGCCAAAGACAAATATGTACCGTTCACTGCATACAACCCTATTCAGCGAACAGGGAATGCCATTTGAGATACAGATTCGCACATTCGAAATGCATCGCACCGCCGAATACGGTATAGCCGCTCACTGGATGTATAAGGAGGGGCGAACAAAAACCAGTGATCTCACAGAGAATCTTGCTTGGCTCCGTGAGCTCGTCGCTTATGATGACGAAGCAAGCTCCTCGAAGGAATATGTTAAAAATGTGCAGCGCGATTTCTTCTCGGATTATGTCTTTACTCTAACCCCAAATGGCGATATCATAGATCTGCCCGTCGGCTCTACCCCTGTAGATTTCGCTTATCGTATACATACAAATGTAGGTAATCATATCCACCATGCGCTCGTCGGCAACATCATGGTCAGGCTCGATTACAAGCTCAAGACAAATGATGTGGTCACGATCGTCACAAGCCCTGCAAGCGAACCAAACCGAAACTGGCTGAGCTTTGTAAAGACTTCACAGGCAAAATCCAAGATCAAGCAATGGTTTAAGAAGGCCAATGTTGAAGAAAATATAGAGCGCGGCAAGGAAATGCTTGCGGAAGCTGCTCGGAGGCAGGGCTATAAGCTTTCTGATATAACAAAGCCTGAATTCAGTGCAGCTGCCATTAAAAAGCTAAATTTCACTTCACTGGATGATGCTTATGCCGCTATAGGCTATGGGGGGCTCGGAACAAGCGCAATGCTTCACCCCATATTGCAGGAATACAGCAAGGCCAAGAAGCAGCAAGCCCTTACAGAGCAGCAGAATGATATATCTGCCCATGCGGAGGGCGGCGAACTTGCATCGACCGATCCTGCCGGAAGACCGATTCGCATAATCGGGCTCGATGCCGAACCTCAATTTCACTTCTGCCGCTGCTGTATGCCGGTTCCAGGGGATCCCATCATCGGATATGTGACCCGCGGGCGCGGCGTTTCCATCCATAAACGAAGCTGCACGAATGCACGTGCGCTGCTGAGGGATATTGATCGCATCGTGGAGGTCGCATGGGTCAGCGATGCCAATAACAAATTCCCCGTTACTTTAAAAATCTTTGCTCAGGATAGGGATGAATTGCTGCTCGATATCAGCCGCAAGCTCATTGAGCTTAAAATAAGCCTACGTCATTTAAATACTCAGGCAGCCGATGAACGAGCCAAGGTGATCTTCACACTTGGCTTCGAGGTCAATGATCTCAAACAGCTTGATACCGTTATCGATGGCATTAGAAAGATTCCCGGAGTTGAAAGTGCAATGAGGGAGAATTGATATGAAAGCGGTCGTTCAGCGCGTCAGCCGTGCAAATGTAAAAATAGACGGCGTATGTATGGGCAGCATCGATCAAGGGCTTCTTATTCTTCTCGGAATCGAGCCGGATGATGATTCCTCCGATTGCAGCTATATCGTCAAAAAATGCAGCAATCTTCGTATATTTGAAGATGAAAACGGCAAGATGAACCTTTCCATCCTTGATATTGGAGGCAGCATACTGCTGGTTTCGCAATTTACACTCCTCGGTGATGCAAGGAAGGGCAACAGACCAAGCTTTATCGGAGCTGCCATACCTGATATTGCCATTCCGCTCTATGAAAGGACCATTTTGGAGTTCAAAAAAATCATTCACACAGAAACCGGGGTATTCGGAGCGGATATGCAGGTTGAGCTCACCAACGATGGCCCCGTTACGATACTCCTGGACAGCAAAAAATTATATTGATTTTAATTTCAAAGGCGAGGTAACTCATGAATATTATCTGCATTCCCTGCGGTCCGCTTGCGACCAATACCTATATCCTCTATAATGATGGAGCATCGGACGCAATCGTTATCGACCCTGCCAATTCACGCAAGGCATTGGATGCATTGAATGAAAATGGATTGCATTGCAGCCATATTTTAATTACGCATGGTCATTTCGATCATGTTATGGGCGTTGCTGAGCTTAAAGCTCATGAAAATGCCAAGGTACTCATCCATCGTATCGATGCACCATCATTGAATGGTGGTGAGGATACTCTCGCATATATGGGCGGAGTCATGGTAAAACGGTGCGATGTTGATATTCTGCTGGAAGATGAGCAGCAAATTTCAGCGGCAGGCTTTAATTTCCGCGCACTTCATACTCCCGGTCATTCCCGAGGAAGCTGCTGTTTTGTTTTCGAAGATGAGAGAGTGATATTTTCCGGCGATACGCTTTTCCGGCTCAGCGTCGGCCGGACAGATCTGCCCGGAGGTAATATGGATGAACTTTATTCCTCCATCACGCATAAGCTACTGTCGCTTGATGGAGATTATAGGGTTCTTCCCGGACACGAGCGTGAGACCACGCTCAATTTTGAACGCGAGCATAATCCATTTATCAGACGCGGAGGCAGGGCATATTGATGCGGCTTTATACCAATAGAATCGATTTTTTCAATGATATTTCGGAAGAAATAAGGCTATATCTGCCGAGCGCAGAGTTGGAATTATATGAGATCGATTCGGAACATAAACCGGAGCTTGCTCCCGATTCCATTTGTGCAAAGCTGACAAACGATTCGGAAAATTTTTATGCAGAATCGCGATATTGCTGCGCCTCTGAAGAATATTGCTATTCCCACACCACACAATATAGAAATGAAACTTCTCTAATAGAAAAACGGTATGCAAAGCGATGTCTGAAGGTAGCTGTATTTCGCTGTCTTGCGCTTGCAATGCCCAATGCACGCATACCCTGGGGATCACTGACCGGAATACGCCCGACCCGCCTGCTTCGCGAGCTGATATCCACCGATGGAGAAGCAGCGGCGCGGAAGCTCATGCTGAATGAATTCGATGTGAGCAATGAAAAGCTGGAGCTCGCCTCCAGGATTGTTGCCGTTCAGGAGCCCATTCTGGCATCGATTCGGTCAAATGATGTGGATGTATATATCGGTATTCCTTTCTGCCGCACTCGCTGCCTCTACTGCTCCTTTGCATCACAATTACGCACAAAAAAAACCGATATGGCAAGCTATCTTGCCGCCTTGGAAATGGATATTTCGCTTGGCGCAGCGATGGCCTGGGAGCATGGGCTGCACGTTCGTGCACTGTATCTGGGCGGCGGCACTCCCACCGTACTGACCGCGAATGAACTGGAACATCTTATAAAACATACCCTCGCTGAATATGCCATAGCCCCCGGAACGGAATTCACCGTTGAGGCTGGGCGCCCCGATACGATAACAGCGGAAAAGCTTCAAATAATCCGAAGCTGCGGCGCAACACGCATTTCTATCAACCCCCAAACCATGTGCGATGAAACTCTGCGCAGCGTCGGCCGCGATCATTGCGCAGAAGATATAGTTCGCTGCTATCATATGGCAAGGGAGCTTGGATTCAACTGCATAAATATGGATCTTATAGCCGGTCTGCCCGGAGAGGATTCATCCGCGATGCAGCATTCCATTGAAGAGCTGCTCAAGCTTGCTCCCGACTGCCTGACAGTGCATACGCTTGCCATCAAGCGATCGTCAAGGCTGCATGAGCATCTTGACGAAATAGTCCTTCCCGATACTGGCGAGGTGGAAGCGATGACAGCCATAGGGGCAAATGGAGCCGAGTCGCTTGGAATGATACCCTACTATATGTATCGCCAGAAGTACATGGCGGGTAATATGGAAAATGTCGGCTATTCCCTGCCCGGCAGCATATGCATTTATAATATTGACATGATGGAGGATGCCCTCAGCATCATTGCCCATGGCGCGGGAGCGATGACGAAGCGTGTCTTTCCCGGCGAACACCGCATTGAGCGCATCCCCAACCCAAAGGATATCGATACCTATATAGGAAAGCTCGGAAGCACCGATGCCGCAAGAAGGCGGCTCTTTGATAGCTGAGAGCACAAAATCAAAACCCGGGCGGCATTACGCACACCCGGGTCTTATCCTATTCGGTTGTTCGGCAGCATTATGCCCCTAGACCAATCCTTGCCGCGATAACGGCATCGGCAACATCTATGGTTCCATTGGCATTCGTATCATATGGCTGTACGCTTTCTACATCAATTATGCTCATTGCAGCTCTGGATATGAGCACGGCATCCGCCATATTGATCGCATCATCGCCATTTACATCCCCGGCGAAGCAGATATAGACCTTATCCATGCCATAATATTCGAATCTTATCTCGGTGCTCAGGCAATCGCCGCCCGAATAGAACCCGAGCAGATTATCCTCGCACCACGAATCCGGTCCGATAACGAAATGCCTATCAGCGGGATCATCCTCATAGTAACACATCAACCGCATTGAGCCCTCGCCGATAACCTCAAACTCCACATAGGAATCATATCCCTTCGGCTGGACAACCGCTTCCCGCAGATT
>MSGV01000021.1 GCA_001940845.1 Christensenellaceae bacterium Phil7 | reverse complement strand
CCCAATACCTGCCGCTTTGTCTCGGCGGACGTGCTTCTTTCAACAGGTCAGGGGATACTCGGATATAATTCATTTTCGTATTGCGGAAATAATCCGGTAGCCAGGGCGGATGCCGAGGGGCGTTTCTGGGATACCGTATTTGACCTTATATCGCTGGGATTCAGCATAATTGATGTTATAGAGAATCCTAATGATCCATGGGCATGGATAGGGCTTGCTGGAGATATTGTTGATTTAGTACCGTTCGTCACATGTGTGGGCGAAACGACAAAGCTGTTGCATACCGGCACGAAGATTGTCGATAAAATCGATGATGGTGCAGATATTGTTAAAGCTGTAAATCGTGCGGACGATCTTGCGGATGCACTAGCTAAACCGCTACATCGTCCGTATATCAGGAAATCGACCCGACAAGCTGTGGAAGAGGCTGCTGAAAGATTGCCAGACGGCAGGTTTATAGACCCAAATACGAAATTACATATAAATGGCAAATATGATCTGGGACATGTAAAGGGCCACGAGTTTTGGAGAGAGAAAGGCCGCAATGAACAAGGGATGGAGTCAAAGTAAGTTTAATGATTATATGAACAATCCTAGGTTCTATCAAATAGAGAGTCCAATTTCAAATCGAAGCCATCAATTTGAATTAAAAGATTAGAACTAAGGAGGAAATTAGTGTGAATAAGCACAAAAATATCGTAGATAGTATTGCGATTGATATGCGCAATTCATGTGATGCGTCATCAAATCTGAATGATTTTGTACCAGACGAGATTATTATTGCTAAGCTATCAAATATTGAGGAGTTAGAACAGACCGACCGTGACGGACGTACTCTCCTTATAAATGCAGCGTTTTGCGGAAGAGAGAGATGCGTTATTTATTTGCTCAATCGGGGGGCGGATGTAAATGCGAAGGACAGGGATGGATTTACAGCATTACATGCAGCCGTTCAAGAGAATTGCCTTGAAATCATAAAGATCTTGCTTGAAAACGGGGCAGATATTCACGCAAAAGATGCTTGGGGCAATGAACCGTTAGCAAGAGAAAATAAGAATACATCGAACGAAATATTTAAGATACTGATGGAATATGGAGCAGATCCAAATGCGAGAAACTATTATGGCGGATATTCAGTCATGGAACTATGCTGGGATCGTCCGGATGTGTTAGCGATTCTTCGAAAAGGAAAAGAGAGTTAAACGTAGTTACACAATTTGATGCTTGTAATAAATTAGAATAGGAGAAAGCATGAAAGTTTTTGAAAAGATCGATTCACTCAAGGCAATTTATGCCAATGATAGTTTAGTTAGGAAAAATGGCACAATCCTCCTAGCTCCGGGTACTATACCAAAGGCTAAGCATATTCTGTACAAGCCCCTGACGCAGGAGTTGATCGATGAATATCTGATTGCGGAGTATAAAAATGAGTTCCCTGAGCAGTATATAGAATTTCTAAAATACTCTAATGGAGCACAACTGTATATGAATAGGTTAGGGATTAATGCGAAGCGTAGAAAACGAGTTGAGCAAATCTACATAGCCTGCTTGGGGTTGGACATCAACGGACTTCCGCGAACACCGCCTTTCGGCAGGGCGAAAGATATGGAGGAGCCATTTGATTTGCGCATTGAAGACCTAAGGCGTCATAATGATGTTCCGAATACTTGGCTGAAAGTCGGGAGATACGCAAAGAACGAAACGGGTTCCGATGTGTTCGGCAAAGAGTACGATATTTTCATAGACTGCGTTACACAGGAGACATATGGCTGTTTAGTTGATCACTTTGTTTTGGATCAAAAATGGCCT
>MSGV01000020.1 GCA_001940845.1 Christensenellaceae bacterium Phil7 | reverse complement strand
AAGCCATCCGACCTGGGCATGGCGTCCACCATCGTTGTATGATGGCTGCGCCTGAACATGACCATACACCTGCCTGTTTCCGCGATCTTCGAAATATCCGCGGTTCGGAGAAACCGCGTTCACAGAAGCGGCAAGGGAGCTTATGCCAAAGCTGGCAAGGAGAACGATGCAAATACCAAAGGCGAGAATGTTTATAATTTTCTTCATAGTTATTAATCCTTTCATGTTTAATTTAACTTTGTTGGGCTTGATAATCTACTCAGGAGATCAAAAACAATCTAGGAAGTTATTCCCCAGAAATTAAATACCATTTTAACCACCTCCACATTGCATTAATTTGGCAACGAGAAAACCGGATACACTGAATATCCTATTGAATGATGATATTATACCACCAAAAAATAGCAAAGTAAATATGCCTTTTTCACATTTTAAATTATATATTTAAAACGCAGCATAGCAATTGAATTGCAGGCAGCTATATTGCTAAATGCTTTAGCTTTCCCTCAGAATGCGAGCCAGGATAGCATATCCTATTGCATGCAAAGCCAAGACGAATGGCGGGAGCAGCGTTATCATATCGAAGAAAAACGGCGTAATATAGTCGGCCTCAAAGCTGTTGATGCTCGTAAGCATGTAAAGCCGCACGAGCAGCAGGGTGAAGAGCAACGTTCCGATGGCTATGAGCATGGAGCGGAAGAATAGACGCGGCTTTGAAAGCCCGAAATGATGCCGAATCTTTACTTCGTTCAATAAACTGCGATAGTACATCATCACGCTGTAGATGAAGGCGAAGAGCAGGGAGATGAGTGTAAGCAGAACCCCTGGACCAGATAAGGAATGAAGAAGGCTGTTTATAACGGCAAGAGCCTGGCTTCGATCGGTGACATTCACAACGCTCAACCCGGGTTGCTTGTTGAAGAAGTCTGCAAGCTGCTTCGCATGTGCTCTGTCAACATAGAATACATCATTATAAATGCACGGCAATCTGGTGATAGAATACATGAGCAGGTTGGAATCAAATATTGATGATGGGATGCTTTCCGGGGAATAAGTTCCCAAAACCGGGAGTGCAGCGGTCTGGGGCATGAAGACACCATTCTTGATGTATAGTTCGTGCAGCTCCCGGTCATCGGAAACATAGACCCCATTATCACCGGAATTAAGCTTTTCTATGATCTTGGCGTCCGTTTTGGAGCTGAGCCAACCCGAATAATCGCATATTCCAACTCCGATGGCCGAGCCGCTGCA
The DNA here is from genome assembly GCA_001940845.1 of Christensenellaceae bacterium Phil7. Lineage (GTDB taxonomy): Bacteria > Bacillota > Clostridia > Christensenellales > CAG-138 > PeH17. Next base: position 63,331 of record MSGV01000020.1, on the reverse strand, counting down.
AAATACGGTAGCCCCATTGGCCTCAGCCCATGTATTCAGCTCCAACAGAGTTTGGTTTGATCGCTCAAGCCGGTCCGTATGGTAGCTGGTATCATAGACTTCAAGCATATCATCGATATCCAATTTGCCGTATACAGGAGAGTCAAGATATATGCCTGGTCCTGCCTCGAGTGATTATGCGTAACCCCGCCGATCTCCAGGCTTGTAATATGTGAAACTATCACACATAACATGCAATTGGGTAAATCCATCGATGTGCTTAATCCCTGAATCGAAGTAGGTGAGAGAAGCGCAAATGCAGAATACAGCAAGTATCAGTACCGATAGGCAAAGGCTGAGGATGTTGCGGGCTTTCATGGGAGAACCTCCTGGCGAATTTTAATTGGGAAAATAGTTTGGCGGGGGGAAGGGACTCTAAGGCTGCAAGACTATTATAATGATTCATAATCTCAACCGGAATCCAGTTCAAAAGTCAATAAAAACGATTTATAATGATCGACGAAAACATAAATATAGACTATATCATGCTTTCTGATAACATTATACATCAATAAATGCGACTGGTCAACATAATTCTGCTAAAAGACCTTTGTGAATAAAAAAAGCGCTCAATCCTTCGCTATGGATCAAACGCTTGCTGATATGAAGTAATTAAAAATAGCAGTTCATAACTATGCTAGTTCTTTTTTAGAGAAAGCATGATGCCCAATGCTATGGATAATGCGGCAGCCATAATGACCTGGTATTCTGCCGGTAGCAGGAATGTTATGGTGTGTGCGGGAATCCAGAATAGGGGAATGGTTTTGAAAAGAGTGAAGCTGACAAAGCCATTCCAGTTTACAGCGGAAACCGTGCTCGCAAGATCGGGCTCATCCTCTTTAGCCGCACAAAGCTCAAGATACGTATCCGTGCATTTGTGAAAGGCCATGAAGGTTGGCCCGAAGGTCAGATTCATGACTGCGGCGGTGAAAAATGCCCGCAGCAGGCGATTCAGGAAGGAATCCGCAGCACTCAGGGAAGGCAGCATACCATTTTCCATCATTCCTGCCACTCCAATGCTGTAAATCTTCATCATGAAGGTGATCGCAATGCCGATCAACCCCCATATGAGTGCACGCCAATGGGTATATATCGGAAATGTCCAAGTCTTACTCTTTATGCGCAGGGCAAATATCTCGCCGCAGGTTGCGAGCAGACCGAATTTGAAAAAGCCCATTATATAGGGGCGCTTTGCGGACAGTTCCTTGAATAGCTCACGGCTTGAGGGAATGACAAGCACTGCGGCAAAGAATACGATGACGCCTATAGATGAGATTGCTGCCGCAATATTATTCTTTTTAGGGTTACTGTTATTTTTCATCAATAAACATCCTCAACTATGGTTTCAGGCTTCTCATCCAGTCGTTCGGGGTGGTTGAGATAGCGCTTCATGAGCTTGAATGCGGAGGCAAAATAGAAGCCATCGCAGATACGCTCATCGGTTACGATTGAAAAATCGATGTATTTCTTTTGCTGAACACTGCCATCGGGGAGCATATCGCATTGCCTGCGCTTCATACCGAAGGCAACAAAAATCGGAATATTACCAAAATCGTATAGGTGATGATAGATCGGAGGAATGCCGAGCGAGCCCATGCTGGTTATAAAGCCGGAGGCATGGAATGGGCTGACTTCGAGCAGGAATTTGGGCAATAATCCAAAATAATCAGCAGCCTTGAGCAGCCAGATTGTGAATTTCATCAGTATGCCAGGGATAAGGTTCAGAAGCCCGGCAACCTTATCAAAGCTGCTGTCGAGCTCATCCGTAGCTTTGACGGCCTCCACTTGCTCATTAAACTTCCTATAGACATCCTCCACGGAATCGCCGACATCGAAATGCACGTTTATAATGGTTTCGCTTCCATCAGTGGACATGGACTTTTTTATAGCCATGGAGACTTCAATGTCGTGACCGCGAGAATAGACCTTCTGCCCCGCGATAAAGCGATTGATAGCCGGACGCTGGCTGACAACGCGGACATATGAAGCCAGAATTAAATGGGTGTAACCGAAATTCTCAAGCCCTTGTTCGCGTTTCGCACGAATGTATTGTTCCGCATTGCTGCATTCAAAGCTGTCCTTAAATAAATTGCTTGCGCCGTTCCTGTCCGGCATGATATAAACGGCAACTCCGGATATGGGATCTAGGGAGCGAAGCCGTCTGCCGTCAGGACGATCTCCAGCCATGGGGAAGGGACGATCTCCATCGATACGATCCATGCAGAGAAGTATAATCTCATATGCGATCAGAATTGCAAGGGAACTCAGTTCAGGCATGAGTGCGGAAAAACCGAGCCCGCTGGGGATCATTGAGATAAAGATATAGGCAAAGCGCCCGGCGATGATTAAAAAGCCAAGAATACAGGCAGGAGTTCTGCTCTTTATACCACCGGGATTGACGGTGAATCTATAGATGAAATTAAATGCAGCAGCGAGTACGATCGCAAGAGCGAGAAGCCAGCCATTCGGAATCAGCTTGCTGCCTTCATTATAGAGCGCACAGCTTCTTGCGATGGAGAATACCATCAATAGCAGCAAGGGTGAGGCAGTCTTGTAAAGCCGAAGCTGCGAATATCTGATCAGTGCGCAGCAGAACCATACGCAGGCGATACAGGGTACGATGATAAGAAAGAAGACATGCCATGTCGAGTTTACGCCTTCCGCTCCCTCAAGGGGAAGGCTGTAATAGACGATCCGCATTGCCATCGAAAGTACCGCAAGCAGCACTGCAAGCCAGACGAAGAAGCTCCGCCTGCTCAGGCTAAAGGTCGAATATCGTTTTTCCATAAGAAAATTATACCATATGACTGCCGGAAGTCAAGAGTAGTACGCCGAAAATAATATGGAGAACAAGCTAAACTTACGAAAAGAACAAACGGAGCTTGCGGCGCGAATATAGGAAACGGAGAGCGGGCCGGGAATATTGCAGAAAAAGGCGGAGGGCAATAAGGGTATCGCTCCCCGCACATTAATCATGGGTGGAATTATTGTGCGTGCACAGGTGTGAAGTTTGGTTTTTATCGGAAGAAAAATGCCAATCAAGCATCATTGATCAGTATTTGATATAGAATCCAAGATCGGTTCGGATCAATATACTTCGAATTGCGAATAGTACAGCTCTGCATAAAAGCCGTTCTTTTTCAGCAGTTCATCATGTTTGCCGCTTTCAACGATGGAACCATCGCGCACGACGAGAATATTATCAGCATTGCGTATGGTGGAGAGCCTGTGAGCTATGACAAAGCAGGTTCTGTCGCGCATAAGATCGCGCATCGCGGATTGTATTATCATCTCTGTACGGGTATCGACATTGCTGGTGGCTTCATCCAATATGAGCATATGGGAATCGAGCAGCATTGCGCGGGCGATGGTCATGAGCTGCTTCTGTCCTTTTGAAATGCTCGTACCATTATCGCTTAGGATCGTATCATATCCATCGGGAAGTCGCATTATGTAGTTGTGAATATGTGCCGCTTTGGCCGCAGCAATGACTTCCTCCTTGGTGGCATCCTCTTTAGAATAGGCAATATTATCGAATATGCTTCCATGGAAGAGCCAGGTATCCTGCAATACCATGGTATAAGCCGCACGGAGGCTTTGACGGGTAACATCATATATCGAATGTTCGTCTATGGTGATTTTACCGGAATCCACATCATAAAACCGCATGAGCAGATTGATAATGGTGGTCTTGCCGGCTCCGGTTGGGCCAACTATTGCGATGAGGCTGCCGTGAGGCGCGCTGAGGTTAAAATCTCGGATAATGGTGCGCTCCGGCACATACCCAAAATCAACATGCTCGATATTCACATCTCCAATGACGTTCGAAAGCATGCTTGCATCTGGTGCATCAGCGGGCTCGCTCGGTTCATCGATAAGTCTGAAAACCCGTTCTGCAGCGGCAAAGGCGGATTGGAGCTCTCCGAAGATATTTGCTATCTCGTTAATTGGCCCGGAGAATTTACGTGAATAGAGCACGAAGGATGAAATATCACCGAGCTGAATACCGCCGTTGATATATAGGATCGCTCCGAATACGCTGACAAGCGTCAGGGATAGATTATTGATAAAGTTGACGGAAGGCCCCATGACCGTAGCTGCAACTTCGGCATTGTTATATGCATTCACGGCTTCATCGTTCTTTATATCAAAGCCTGCAATGACTTCCTTTTCGCGATTATATGCTCTTGTGATCTTTTGTCCTTCCAGCATTTCTTCTGCATAACCATTCATTTCACCGAGTTTGCGACTTCGCATACGGAAAAGTGGGCGAACCTTTTTGGTGATGTAGCGTGAAAATAGAATGGAAAGGGGTACAGTAAAGAGAAAGATCAATACGAGAGCAGGCTTAATTATCAGCATCATTACGAGAGAGCCTATGACGGTGATGAGGCTCTTCGCGATCTGAAGCAGGTCGCTAGAAAGGGAGGCGTTGACCGTATCAATATCATAGGAAATAACGGAAATGATATCGCCGGTCTGCCTTGTATCGAAGAAACCTACGGGCAGGGTGGTAAGGCGATTGAAAACATCGCGCCGCATTGCATATGTGACCTCACGGGAGAGTTTGACGAGCAGGACGGTCAGAATAAAATTCATGATTCCGCTGATTATGTAAAATATTATCATAAGCAGCGTATAATGCCCTACGGAGGCAAAATCCGTCATGCCGGGTTTCTTGCCGATGGCATCTATGGCCTTACCCGAAAGGCTTGGACCAAGCAGCGCAAGAAGATTACCGACCAGAACGAGCAGCAGGCACAGAAAAATGAGCAGCTTATGTGCGGATAGATATCGCCAGAGTCTTTTAAAAATATAGCCGATATCAGCTTTTTTGCGAACTTCGGTGCGTTTGGCCTCATCGGGGGATATCGCACCCATTTGCGTGATCTTAGGCATTATTCAGCACCTCCCATCTGTGTATCGGAAATCATTTTGTATTCATGGCAAGAGCGCAGGAGCTCGGAATGCTTTCCGCGGCCTATAATCCTGCCTTCATCCAGTACGAGTATGAGATCGGCATTCATTATGGAGCTTATGCGCTGAGCAATTATGATGGTCGTGGTATTTGGGAGGCTTTGATGAAGAGCCTTTCGAAGATTCGCATCCGTTCTATAGTCCAGCGCGCTTGAGGAATCATCCAATATCAAGATCTCAGGTTCGGATGCTGCGGCGCGGGCAATGAGCATCCTCTGCTTCTGCCCTCCGCTGATATTCGTGCCGCGTGCGGTAAGCCGGTAGCTTGTGCCGCCAGGCAGATCATCAATCATCTCCTTGGCCTGCGCAAGTATAATTGCGCGATTGATCTGTTCTTCGGTAAGATTTCTTCCAAAATTGATATTTTCGAAGATCGAATTCGCCATAATGAAATCATTCTGGAAAGCTATTCCAAATTTTTTACAAAGCTCTTCGCGTGGAATGCTGCGAATATCCCTGCCGTCTATGCGCACGATGCCTTCATCCGGATCATAGAAGCGAATGAGCAAATTGATAATCGTTGATTTGCCGCTTCCGGTCGCGCCGATTATACCGAGAGTTTGCCCTCTCTCCAGTTTAAAGCTGATATTGGTGAGATTATTCTCTATATAATCAATATCAATCGATTGTGGATCAGTCGAAAAATTCCTTCGGTTATACTTGAAGGTAACATTTTGAAATTCAATCCTAGCGGGTATGGGATCGTACTCTAATTCAACTGAATTACTTTTTTTGAAATTGTAAAAATACGAATTACTATTATTGGATTCCGAATCAGTACCTTCCTTTAATATTGGCATATCATCTTCGGCCAATAGTACACCTTCAATACGAGCTGCACTGGCTGCACCCTTGGAGCAGATGACAAATATCCTGGTGATGCTTAACATAGCATTGAGGATGATTGTGAAATAGCTTAAAAAAGCAATGATGGTACCGGGCTCTGTGAGCCCTGAATTGACCCTTCGTGCACCAACGATAACGACCAGGGTAAGCCCCAGGTTCAAAACTATTGTTGCCACCGGATTGGTGATGGCCATGATGATGCCGGCTTTTTTATCCTCATCCGCTAGTGCCGAATTTATCTTATCGAAGCGTTTGCGTTCGGAGGCATCTTTACCGAGAGCCTTTATTATTCGGACGCCCGTTGCATTTTCCTGTACCGTTCGAACAAGCCGATCGAGGATAAGCTGGCAGCGGGTATAGATGGGAACGCTGTATTTGGTGACAAAATAGACCACGATGGCAATGATGGGCAGCATTGCAACTAGCACTAAGGTGAGTATCGGATCCATGGTGAGCGTGATGACTATGCCTCCAATCAAAAGAAAGGGGGCACGCACGCCTATGCGCTGCACACGAACAAGCATATTATTGACATTGTAGCTATCGGCCGTCAGCCTGGATACGAGCGAGGAAACGGTGAATTCATCGGTCTTTCGGGCGGAAAGCAGAGATATTTTTGCAAAAAGATCATGCCTCAATGCCTTTGTCGCCTTGCTGGAATTTATAATGGCCATGCGGTTTGCGCGGATATTGGTAACGACGGCGAGAATGGAGCAGAAAAGCATGACAAGCCCCCAGAATAATATCTGACGGATCTCACCCGTCGGCGCAGCTTTATCTATAATGGTTTCAAGAAAATAGGGAATGGTCAGATCCAGCATGGCGGCAATAAATTTCAGCAGCAGCCCCAGCAGCATCGGCCATAGCACGGGCTTGATATATCTATACAGCGTCTTCATGTTATACTCCATAAATTATTGTTTAAATATTAGCACATTTAAGGAAAGAAGTCAAATGCTTGTATAGCTGGAATTTGCTGGCAAATATATTAAACAATAGCATTGATAGTTGCATATTATTATGGTATAATTCAAATAAAAAGGAAACTGTACTTTAGCCATAGATTTAATATTTTCTAAAGCAGTGCAAGTGAATTCCTAGCTGCGGAGGTGAGTGGGCGCTATTGACAATTAGGCGGTATATGAAGCATGGTATATGGGGCAATACTCCATGACAGTGCGTAGGAAGCAACATAGTATTCCAATCATGGAATAACTACGAGTGTCGTGAAGACAGAAAAGATGATATGAAAAAATAAAACAAATTCTAGCGTTAATGTTGGTATTGGTTATTGCGGCGGTATCATCTGCCCCCACTCTCGCATTGACCACTCAACCGATACGCAATATAGAGCTTTTGATTGTTTACGATCAAAGCTTCATGGATTGTGCAAGCTATTATCTCGGCTTAAGAATGAAATTCAATAAACTTAGTAAGGAGATATTATTATGAACAAGAATGTGAAAAACGGATTGAGCATTATGCTAAGCCTGATCTTGGCTTTTATGATGATCGTTCCATCGTTTGCTGAAGAGTCGGAACCATATGAATACTTTATTCAGCCGGATAATGATCTCTATGCTGCATTCCTCATGCAGACTTCTCCCAGTGGTATCCGCAATGGCGAACAGGTAGTGTTGGCAAGGGCAGCTTTGATAGATGAACTGATAGCAGCAGGAGGTTATAACGTCCTGTTTGGTGCTGGCGTTTATCATGATGGCGATGCGCTTTGCAGCATGTGGTCCCTCAGCGCGATAGGCTATGATCAGAACTATGTTGATATCTGCCGGTTCTATTCCAGCGTGCCTTATTCTGGTACAATGGTGGATCCCAGAACGGGCGAGATTCTATGCTTTGACTGCAACGATCCTGTTTACCCCGATCTCTATGGTCCGCTGAACATACCCGGAACCAGAACAGAGGTAGTGGAGAGCCCACAGGAGGGTCAGACCCATATAAGCTCGGTCAATATCAATGATTGCTTGTATATGCGTAGCCTCAGCTTCATCGGACAGCCCGAGTGTACCTTCATCACCGCTGTAAACTGCCCTTCCATAGAGAGGGTGGATGTGCGCAAATGCGATCTGAAAAACATAACCCTCCAGCCGATGGGATATGAGCAGCCGCTGGCCATATCAGTGATCGGAGATGGCTCCGTGGGAGCGACGTTCTATAGGAGCGAGATGACCCTTGGTGTGGATGAAGATGTCCCATCGATTTTTCTTGGATGGTACGTCAATGGTCAGCGCGTGAGCGGTCTGCGCGAATTCTGTTATGATGGCGATGGGGATATCTATGCGTGCTTCGCAGGTGATGTCAATAATGATGGAGACCTGAATATGAACGATGCTGTCAATATCTCCCGCGCTGCCATAGGCACCCGTGATGTTTCCGCTGACGAGCTGGCAATATATGATGCTAACGCCAACGGACATATTGATGTATCCGATGCCGTCATAGTTGCAAGGCTTGGTCTTGGATTATAATTTCTTTCTGCATAAATTGTTTCCCGTTCAATCGAACGGGACTTTTTTACGATATAATCATTGCAAATCCATTACGATAGTGATATAATAAATATCGTACGCAGGATCAGAATTTTCCTGTGGAACAAATAAAGCTATGGAGAAGAGATATGAAAAAATTACTATCGGTACTGCTTTCTGTGCTCATGGTGGCTGCATTGGTCCCTGCTGGATTAGGCATGGCGGCCGCCGAGACATCGGACAGCGCAGCGGACGTTACGCTTTGCGGCTTTGCCGGATGGAAATATACCAATGGGTACAGCCCGATAACGTTTCCGCGCAGCTTTCTTGCCTTTGGCAATGGGAATCCGAATGCTGTTGAAACAATGTATTCCATGTCCGGCAAGGATTCCAATGCTGCGGCGATCATAGGGGATACCCTTTATGTATTTGCGCACGATCATACTGATGATTCCGATTATAATACGAGCGAAACCCTGTATCGGATAAATACTTCCGGAAGCTCCTGGAGCTCAACTGCGGTTGGAACGGGTTCGCGAGATATGAATGTTGCGGCTTTGACCTATGCGCAGGATACCGATACCCTTTACGCACTCGTCCTTAACGATGATGATACGAGCCACCATCTGATGACGGTGGATCGCAATTCAGGAACGCTGACCGAGCTTTTTGATCTTGCGGATCATGATATCGCAATAATCCCATCCATGACCTATATAGGTAATGGACAGTTTTTTGCCGTTCATCATGAGACCGGCAAAGGGCTCATATTTAATACATCCGGACAGATCGTCCGCAGGATGAATATTGCGACCGTCAATACTCAAGTTGAATCGTTGAATGCGCTTTATTACTATGCACCCGGAAATGTGATCTATGGCTCGATGATGCAGGAGCTCGCGGCAGGTAATTTTGGAGTGCTGATCAGCATCGATCCTGCGACAGGTGCGGCTGTTGAGCTTGGAACCATGGGCTATGGCGGAGGCTATGGTATAACTGGGCTGTTTGCGCTCCCGAATCATACTGTAAATCCCGACCCACATGCTACTCAAGAAGAATTCAATGCTGCTGTCAATGCTGCCGGAAGCTCTCTGAGCATTCTGAATGATAGTCAGAATGCATGGCAGGTCGTTACCGATTCCGGCAGAACATATGCAAGATCAACTATTCAGGGCGTCAATTATGGTAAGACGAGCGTATCAGCCGTGTTCCATGATCTTAAAGCCGGGCAGGTTTTAAGCTTTGATTGGAGCGTTTCCAGCGAAAATGGATATGATTGGTTAACATTCACTGCAAACAGCAGCATAGTTCAGCGCATAAGCGGTTCGCATGGCTTTGAAACCTATAGATATACGGTACCGGCAAACGGCACGTATACCTTCAAATGGACCTATGCAAAGGATGAATACACATCGAGCGGCAGCGATACCGCATGCCTCGATAATGTGTCGATATCCGGAAATCAGCCGGAACCGATCGTATTTGGCGAGCAGCTCGATGAAGCACTGAATGTTTCGGGAGGTTCGATCGAATTCTGCGATGATCCGGTAAATCCGTGGGTAATTGATTCAAGCGAATCGGGCAGATTAAGCATAATGTCTAATGTAATCGGCGATAGCGAGCACCAGTTGGTCTATTTCAGAATACGCGATGCCCATGCGGGCGATGCAGTTAGATTCGATTGGAGAACGAATTGTGAGGATGGGCAGGATAGGTTCGTTTTCAGGCGGAACAAGATGATTATAAGCTGGATAACGGGCGATACAGATTGGTCAACATACACCTATATCATACCTGCGGATGGCGATTATTTCTTCGCTTGGGATTTTACCAAGGATGATGATAATAGCAGCGAATATGATATTGGCACGAAGCAGTTTGAAGATGGCAATGTATGGCTGGATAATGTAGAATTCATCCGTGAATATGGTGAGGGATATGAACCGAATCCCAATTTCCCTGATCCGAATAGCTTTAATGCAGCGCTCAATGCGCCGGGCGAAAATCGTTCCTTCCAGAATGATCTCTATTACCCATGGCAGATAGCGAATGATGGCAGCAGAATGTGTGCAGTGAGCGATATTGCCAACCTCGATAACCAGGAAACCGCTTTTACGCTCGATATGGGCTATTTAGAGGCGGGTACGACCATAAGCTTCGATTGGAAGACTGATTGCGAGGCAGGACATGATCGCGTAAGCGTCACACTGAATGGGTATGACTATAAAGTCGCTTCAGGGCAGACTGCATGGACAAACGATTCAATAACAGTGCTCAGTTCCGACTATTATGTTATCGGCTGGAGCTATTCCAAAAATCATGAGATTTCAGCCTATAGCGATAGGGTATGGGTGGATAATATCAAGGTAACTCCGGTGGTAACATTGACCTATCATACCGTCACCATTATGGATGGTTTCGATAATTCAGTGCTGCGCATACTGAATGTTCCTGATGGTCATTATGTTGTATGTCCTGAGCCTCCCATTCACCTTGGCTATGAGTTCGATCATTGGGAAGGCCAGATTGATAATATCACTTCCGATGGTGTCGTCACGGCGATATATGTTCCTCGTCAAGGCAGCGGCATTATGGGAGATGTCAATGGTGACGGAGTTGTCAATATAGTTGATGCAACTTCGGTAATGCGCCATGCTATGAGCCTATTGCATATCAATGCGAATTATGTCCAGTATGCAGATATGGATGGCGATGGAGCGATCACCTTCGCCGATGGCGTTATAATAATGCGAATCGCATTGGGAGTATAAAGCCTGAAGCTTTAATCAATTTTGTATAATAATGAGTGCGCCGTTCCTTTGAATGGCGCATTTTTATTTAGTAATAATTATCTGAAAAAATATGGAATGAATGCAGGAAAGATATGCTCGGTTTGGACTTAAAATCAATTTGGTGGCTTGTTCATTTTTGTAATCAGCGGTATAATGAGATTGCATACTGATTAATACAAAAGAGGGAATTTATGGGAACAAAGGATGCTAAAAATAAAAGAATCATAGCATGGTTGGTCGTTGCGTCTGTCATCGCAAGCATTGTATTGGTATTTATAATTATAAAAAGCTGTACGCGAGAGGAATACAGGCTGCTTGAAACCCCTGAGATTGAAACTTATATAGCCAAAAATGATTATGCTTCAGATGAACAGCAGCGTTTTGTCGAGGCTGCACTCTCCCTGGTTGGCAAGGTAAATTATTTCTGGGGCGGTAAAAGTGCCTCGATTGGATGGGATGATGATTGGGGCAAGCCAAGGATTGTTTCGAGTTCCGGCAGCTCTGCTACGGGAACGGAACAGCCCTTTGGGCTGGATTGTTCGGGGTATGTAAGCTGGTGCTTTATTCAGACAGGTGCTTCCCCGCAGGAGATGAGCAGAAGCATCGGGGAGGGGACTTGGAATCAGTGGGATAAATCCTTCGAGATTAAGAAGCATGATGTGCAGCTCGGAGACCTTGCGTTTATAAATCGCTATCCTGGGGCAGCAAGCAATCATGTTGGAATAGTGGTCGGATTTATGGAGGATGGCGAACCGGTGATTGCCCACTGCACTCCCACCTATAATAATGTCGTAGTTTCCAATTGCGGCGGACAATTTATATATTTCAGACGTCCCAAGTTTATGCATCCGGCGGGTGAGGAGGAGGCTTCACTGCCAGGAATATTTTGTTAATGTACAGCGATCAAGGAGGTCAATATGCTGATAATAGGTATCTGTGGCGCAAGCGGCAGCGGAAAATCAACCCTTGCGGAAAATATTTCATCGCAGCTTGAGGGAAGGGCGTTAGTGCTTCCTATGGACGGCTATTATTTTAATCAGATTAATAAAACGATGGAACAGCGTGCTCGGCAGAATTATGATCTTCCATCCTCATTTGATCTGGATGAACTTTATGAGGATATACAGCTGCTGAGAGCAGGGTATCCGATAACGACAAAGGATTATGATTTTTCAGTTCATCTCCGTGCGGACAGGCAGGATTTGATTCAACCGCCGCAGGTATTGATAATAGAGGGCATTCATGCCTTTGCTGATCCGAGATTACTCGCAATCATGGATCTTAAATGCTATGTTGATGCCGATGCGGATGTATGTCTGCTGCGAAGGATAAAGCGGGATGTGAGTGAACGCGGAAGAGACCTTCAGGATGTATGCAGACAATATAATGAATCGGTCAAGCCCGCACTCGATAATATTATTTCGAAGTATAGAACACTTTGTGATATTTGTGTTGTTGGTGGTGGGAGGAACGAGACTGCGGCTGCAATGATAACGGCATTTGTCGAAAAACGACTCAACGAAAGTTCGAAGAAGAGCGAGAATGACTGCATAGCATAAAGGGCCTCGAATTATTGCCACGAATACAATGCCTCGATTTGCAAATACTGTATTAGATTACTGGAGATATTGTTTATATGGGAAGAATAAAAAATTATTTAAAGAAAATGGCAGGCTGGATGCTGGTCGTGGTGACCGGCGTGCTGCTATATGAGCTGCTCGAGCACTTTAGCTCGGTATGGGGGGTTATCAAGAGCATCGTGAGCGTTCTAACCCCTGTATTGCTTGGCATAGCATTTGCATATATAGTCAATTTGCCCGCTTCCATATTTTACCGACAGATAGCAGGAAAAAAGGGAGGTAAGCGCAGGGAAAAACTTGCGCATACACTTTCCATCATATTGGGCTATGTGCTGATAATAGGGGTGATTACACTTCTGTTTTGGCTGGTCATACCTAAAGTCGTAGACAGTATAAAACTTCTTGTTGCTAATTTTGAAGAATATTATGCGGGCATTGTAGAATGGGCAACAAATTTCTGGGAAGAGCTGAATCTTAATGAGGATGTTACAAAGAGAGCGGTGGAGCTTTCGCAGGAGATATTGGGGAACATAGAAAAATGGATAGTCAAGGTTGCCCCTATGCTGCTCAACTATACTTTTGATGCCGTAGGAATAGTTGCCGATATAGTGCTCGCATTTGCATTGAGCGTATATCTGCTCATAGATAAGCAGAGGCTGCTTGCGCATTGCCGCAGATTCATTCGTGCTGCATTCAGTGAGGAGCATGCAGAGCGTATGCTCGATATCTGTTCATTTACCAATAAAACATTCCGCGGATATTTTGGCGGACAATTGATCAGCAGTTCTTTGATCGGCATAGGTTGTTATATAGGAATGCGAATACTGCATATGCCATTTCCGGAGATGATAAGTATGCTGATAGGCGTGCTGGCAATGCTGCCCATACTTGGGCCTTGGCTGAGCACTATTCCGAGCGCACTTATCATATTGATGGCATCTCCGGATAACCCAATGCTTGCAGTCTGGTTTATCGTGCTGATACTCGTTGTTCAGCAGATAGACAACAGCATAACCTATCCTCTGGTCGTGGGCGATGCGGTCGGGCTATCGAGCGCATGGGTAATGATAGCGATAATAGTATTCGGAGGTCTGTTTGGCTTTGTAGGATTGCTATTTGCAGTGCCTGTAACAGCCGTTATATATCGAATAATTGGAGATTGGACGAATACCAGAGCGGCGCAGAAGGGAATTCCGATCGTTGAAAGCGTGCCGAATGTTCAATATGAGCGAAAGGGAAAGCTTTTTAAGCTTATTTCAAAGCTCAAGAAAAAAGGAAAAAAGAATACAGATTGATAAGTTTAATATTGCGGCTCATCGTACCGGCGTATTCTGCAATTGAAAAAAGTGGGACAAGTTCTTCGAAGTATCCAGGAGGTAAAATGTGAAGTCTAAATTGCTTGGTCATATTTCAACCGTAACTAGGCATCGATTTGAGGTGTTTAAGAATTGTTGCCGTGCCGGCATTGCCTGGCAGGGGCTATGGCACGATATCTCAAAGTTTTCGCCGACGGAATTTATTCCCAGCGTTAAGCACTATGCAGGTGGGATCAAGAGCCCGAATGAGCTTGAACGTGCTGATTATGGCTATTCCGTTGCATGGATGCATCATAAGGGGAGGAACAGGCATCATTTCGAATACTGGACGGATTATGATCCGATCACACATGAGATGAGTCCGGTCAAAATGCCAAGAAAATATCTCGTTGAAATGTTTTGCGATAGAGTGGGAGCAAGCAAGATTTATAAGGGCAAGGCATATACGGATGCTGCACCGTATGAATATTTTATGCGTGCAAAGAAAAGGCGTAGGATTCATCCCGAGACTTCGGAGCAGCTTGAAGCATTGTTAACCATGTTAAAGGATGAGGGCGAGGCTGCAACATTCAGGTATATAAGAAAGAAGTTCTTAAAGGATAAATGACTTCAAATTTTATGTTATGTGCTGCTGGTGACAGCAATAGCTTTTGATTGAATCCATGAGAAGCTTCTTGCAATAAGCATAAACTTGACGTTTAATTGGCAGAAGAATTTAAATTGTTCCCTTTAAGCCCCGACTTTGCAAATATATTTGCAAAGTCGGGGCTTTTGCCTATTGACAAACCGCTCGCATTTGACTACAATGCTATATTGTACAAGTATGATTAAAATGCGGTAGTTTCGAAATTAATCGGAATGAACGCAGAAGGTAATCGGTGGTTTTTGTCAGCGAGCTTGCTCTCATATGCGTTGGGAATTCTAAAACTGTCGATTAATTCAACACAATTACGTTTTCTGCGGAAGGCCGCGGAGGATAGGGGTGAAATAATGTTGCATGAAGTAAGGATGGGTAGACAGACTCGCATGAGCTTTGCCCACAACAACGAAATCCTCGATATGCCCGATCTCATAGAGGTTCAGAAGGCTTCATATCGTCAGTTCGTTGAACATGGTTTTGGTGAAGCTTTAGCGGATATATCCCCCATCAGGGATTTCTCGGGCAGGCTTGATATCGAGTTTGTTGGATATAAGATCGACAGCGAACATCCCAAGTACAGCGTGGCAGAATGCAAAGAGCGCGATGTTAATTATTCTGCTCCTCTGAGGGTCAAGGTGAGGCTTATCAATAATGAGACTCACGAGATCAAGGAGCAGGAGGTTTTCATGGGCGATTTTCCGCTCATGACCGAACAGGGAACCTTCATTATCAATGGTGCGGAGAGGGTCATAGTAAGCCAGCTGGTGCGTTCACCGGGCGCATATTATACGGAAACCATAGACAAGGTAGGCCGCAGGCTGTTTAGCGCACAGGTCATACCAAATCGCGGTGCATGGCTGGAATATGAGACCGACAGCAATGAAATCCTTTATACAAAAATAGACCGTCAGCGCAAGATGCCGGTCACTATATTGCTGCGCGCTTTGGGTTACGATACAAATGCACAGATACTCGATCTGCTTGGCGATGAGGAGAGGCTTCAAAAAACCCTTGAAAAGGATCCCACAAAGTCAACCTCCGAAGCATTGCAGGAGATATATAAGCGGCAGCGCCCCGGCGAGCTTGAAAATGAGGAGAATGCAAGGAGCTTGCTCACCGCTCTCTTCTTTGATAGAAGATATGATCTTGCCCGTGTAGGCAGATATAAGTTTAACTATAAGCTGGGCATTGGTTCCCGCCTCAAGGGTATGATTGCGGATGAAACGGTCATAAACCCGATGACGGGCGAGCTGCTCGTTTCAGAGGGAGAGGTTATCTCCGAGGAAACTGCAAGGGCGATCGAGAATGCCGGCGTGCTTGGAGTTTATGTCATGACTTCTGAGAAACGTATACGTGTAGTCGGCAACCAGTTTGTCGATGCGCGCTGCTATCTGGATTTCGATCCCATGGAGGTCGGAATAAATGAGCATGTCTATTATCCTGTGCTCGCGGAATTGCTTGCAAAGAGGGATGGGATGACCGATGATGAATTCAAGGCATTATTAAGCGCAAATGCGCTGGAGCTCAGTCCCAGGCATATCCTGCCGGCCGATATGGTAGCATCCGTAAGCTATTTGATCGGTCTTCCATATGGCATTGGAAGCTGCGATGATATCGATCATCTTGGAAACCGCCGCATTCGTTCTGTTGGCGAACTGCTTCAGAATCAGATCAGAGTTGGGTTGACTAGACTTGAGCGCGTAGTCCGCGAACGCATGAGCACTCAGGATACTGATGTAGTGGTTCCCAGCAATCTGATTAATATTAGACCCGTGACTGCTGCGATCAAGGAATTCTTCGGTTCTTCACAGCTTTCGCAGTTCATGGATCAAACAAACCCGCTTGCGGAACTTACGCATAAGCGCAGGCTTTCCGCCTTGGGCCCCGGAGGTCTGAACAGGGATCGTGCAACATTCGAAGTTAGAGACGTTCACTATTCTCATTATGGCAGAATGTGCCCAATAGAGACTCCGGAAGGACCTAATATCGGACTCATCAATTCACTTGCAACCTATGCAAGGATAAATGAATATGGATTTATCGAGGCGCCTTATCGCAGGATCGATAAGGTCAACCATCGCATACTCGATGATATAGTTTACCTCACCGCAACGGAGGAGAACGGGAAGATCGTTGCTCAGGCGAGTGAACCAACAGTTACCGATGGTGAGGGCAATACCTGGTTTGCCAAGGAGCGTGTAGTTGCCCGCCAGCTCGATCAGATAATCGAAGTGCATTCCACCGATATCGATTATATGGACGTATCAGCGAAGCAGCTTGTCTCGGTTGCGACGGCAATGATCCCATTCCTCGAAAATGATGACGCAAACCGCGCTCTGATGGGCTCTAACATGCAGCGCCAGGCAGTTCCTCTCATAACAACACAGGCTCCGGTGGTAGGAACCGGTATGGAGTATAAGGCTGCTTATGATAGCGGAGTGCTTGTGCTGAACGAAGAAGCAGGAACCGTTGTGTTCGTATCTGCGGATAAGGTCATAGTCGAATCGGATGTGGATCATAATCGCAGAGAGTATAAGCTTATTAAATTCAAACGCTCCAATCAGGGAACGTGCATAAATCAACGTCCTGTGGTCTGCGTCGGAGATCATCTGGAAAAGGGCGAAATGATAGCTGATGGTGCGTCAACTGCCAATGGCGAGATAGCATTGGGCAAGAATATTCTCATAGGCTTCATGAATTGGGAGGGCTATAACTATGAGGATGCGGTTCTTATAAGTCAGCAGCTCGTCCGTGATGATGTATATACCTCCTTGCATATTGAGGAGCATGAGATTGAGGCTCGCGATACCAAGCTTGGTGAAGAAGAGATCACTGCAGAAATTCCCAACGTTGGCAGCGATGCGATAAAGGATCTCGATGATAGAGGAATAATAAGGATAGGTGCCGAGGTACGTTCGGGCGATATACTAGTTGGTAAGGTCACTCCCAAGGGGGAAACCGATCTTAGCAGCGAAGAGCGCCTCCTGCGCGCTATCTTTGGTGAGAAGGCCAGAGAGGTTCGTGATACTTCTCTGCGCGTACCCCATGGAGAGGGCGGCGTCGTAGTCGATGTAAAAATATTTACCCGTGAAAATAAGGATGAACTGTCTCCGGGCGTAAACAAACTGGTAAGGGTATATATCGCTCAAAAGCGTAAGATCTCTGTCGGTGATAAGATGGCAGGTCGTCACGGCAACAAGGGTGTTGTTTCAAGAATTCTTCCTGTTGAAGATATGCCATTCCTTCCCGATGGTACTCCGCTGCAGATCGTGCTCAATCCTTTGGGTGTTCCTTCACGAATGAACATAGGGCAGATACTTGAGCTGCACTTGGGAAAGGCTGCAAAGGCTCTTGGATTTGATGTGGCAACCCCCGTTTTGGATGGTGCCTCCGAGGATGATATCAAGTTCATGCTCGCAATGGCCAATAAGGATAATGTGGAGATGCAGGATCTGATGAAGATGACTGCGGGCGATGCTGTGAAATTCATGCAGCTTGCTGATGAAGACCATGAGATTGGAGAAAGGGCGCGCCATGCAGCGAGATACGAGGACGGAAAGACCATCCTCTATGATGGACGCAGCGGCGAGCAGTTTGAAAATCGTATTTCGGTTGGCTACATGTATTATCTTAAGCTTCATCACCTCGTTGATGATAAGATTCATGCAAGGAGCACGGGACCGTATTCGCTTGTTACTCAGCAGCCACTCGGAGGTAAAGCGCAGTTTGGTGGACAGCGCTTTGGTGAGATGGAGGTCTGGGCACTT
The DNA here is from genome assembly GCA_001940845.1 of Christensenellaceae bacterium Phil7. Classification (GTDB taxonomy): domain Bacteria; phylum Bacillota; class Clostridia; order Christensenellales; family CAG-138; genus PeH17. Next base: position 44,888 of record MSGV01000020.1, on the reverse strand, counting down.
GAAGCATATGGCGCGGCACATACCCTTCAGGAGATTCTCACCGTTAAGAGTGATGATGTGGTCGGCAGGGTGAAAACCTATGAGGCAATTGTCAATGGACAGAATGTTCCTACTCCCGGCATTCCGGAGAGCTTCAAAGTTCTGGTCAAGGAATTGCAGGCACTCTGCTTGGATATAAAAATCCTTGCCGAGGATGGAAGCGAGATCGCATTGAGCGAGCTTACTAATGATGATGATTATACGGGCGAGCCCGAGGTCAATATCTCAGGATATGAGGATGCTCCGATCGGAAGCCACAGCAGCCGAGGTGGAGATTCTGATATAAATGAGGATTATGAAGGCTACGAAGAGGACGATGAGGACGAGTTTGAAGGCTTCAGCGTCGATGAAGATATTGGTTTTGATCAATAAAGCGCGAAGGGAGACAACAAATTGTTCGAATTGGTAAATTTTGATGCAATACAGATAGGGCTTGCATCCCCCGAAAAGATTCGCGAATGGTCGTATGGCGAGGTTAAAAAGCCTGAGACTATCAATTATAGAACCCTCAAGCCGGAGAGGGACGGTCTTTACTGTGAGCGCATTTTTGGTCCGACAAAGGATTGGGAATGTAATTGCGGCAAATATAAGCGCGTTCGCAACAGAGGAAAGGGTATTATTTGCGATAAATGCGGCGTTGAAGTGACACGCTCAAAGGTTCGCCGCGAGCGTATGGGTCATATTGAGCTGGCTGCTCCCGTATCACATATCTGGTATTTTAAAGGCATTCCCTGCCGAATGAAGATGCTTCTGGATATGTCGCCAAAGGATCTTGAAGCAGTGCTTTATTTCGTATCATATGTAGTATTGGATCCGGGCAGCACTGAATTGACATATAAGAAGGTACTGAGTCAGGCCGAATATCGTAAAGCCGTTGAGGATCATGCACCGGGCAGTTTCCGCGTGGGCATGGGTGCTGAGGCTATAAAGGAGCTTCTTAAGAATATTGATCTGGAAGCGACTGCTGCAGAGCTTCGAGAGGAGATTGCGAATAGCTCAGGACAGAAGCGCAATAATGCGATCAAGCGTCTTGAAGTTATCGATGCATTCATCAAGAGCGGGAATAAGCCTGAATGGATCATACTAGATGTCGTTCCGGTTATCCCTCCAGATATTCGCCCGATGGTACAGTTGGATGGCGGCAGGTTTGCAACGAGCGACTTGAATGACCTTTACAGGCGAGTTATCAATAGAAATAATAGGCTTAAAAGGTTGCTGGAGCTGAATGCTCCCGATATAATTATCAGGAATGAAAAGCGTATGCTTCAGGAAGCCGTCGATGCACTTATCGATAATGGAAGGCGAGGCCGTCCTGTTACAGGTCCTGGCAACCGCGCACTGAAGTCACTATCCGAAATGCTTCGAGGTAAGCAGGGGCGTTTCCGTCAGAACTTGCTCGGTAAGCGCGTTGACTATTCCGGACGTTCGGTTATCGTTGTTGGTCCGGAGCTTAAAATGTATCAATGCGGTTTGCCTAAGGAAATGGCATTGGAGCTCTTCAAGCCATTCATTATGAAGAAACTTGTAGAGAGTGGTTCTGCGCAGAATATCAAATCGGCAAAGCGTAAGGTAGAGCGCGTTGAGACAGAGGTTTGGGATGTGTTGGAAGAGGTCATTAAGGATCATCCCGTTCTCCTTAACCGCGCGCCTACTCTGCACAGGCTGGGCATTCAGGCTTTTGAGCCCGTACTCGTAGAGGGCAGGGCTATCAAGCTCCATCCGCTCGTATGCACCGCATTTAATGCGGACTTCGATGGCGATCAGATGCCCGTCCATGTGCCCCTTTCAGTGGAAGCTCAGGCGGAGGCCAGGTTCCTCATGCTGGCAGCAAACAACATCCTGAAACCCCAGGATGGTAAGCCCGTCATAAGTCCGGCACAGGATATGGTAATGGGCTGCTTCTATATCACGATGCGCACCGATGCCCTCTACGATGGGGAGATCAGAAAGACCATCAAGGATATCGTTAAGAATGATGACTATGTAGAGGAAAAGTTGACCGATGAGGTCATCTTCAGAATATATGCAAAGCATAGCGAAAGCTTCCGCAATGAATTCATCAGCGGAGCAAAGCTTGCAAATCCCGAGCTGGATGAGGCTCGCCTGCTCCGTTATTTGACCGATCCTCGTCTGCTTAGGATGATGAATGGTGAACATAAGGCGTTCTCGAGTGAGGAGGAAGCTCTTATGGCCTACCAGACCGGAGAACTATCGCTGCAAGCCTATTGTAAGATACGCGTTGAGCGTGAGTATGAGGGCAAGCTCTATCGCAGGGTTATCAATACATCGCTTGGCAGATTGATCTTCAATCATGTCATTCCTCAGGATCTGGGCTATGTAAGGAGGAATGGATTGGACGATCTGTTCACTCTTGAGGTAGATAAGCTGGTTATAAAGAAAGATCTGGGAGATATTATCAATCGATGCTATCGTAAGCATGGTCCTACTATTACCAGTGAGGTTGCAGACCAGATCAAGAATCTCGGTTATAAGTATTCCACGGTAGCTGGTATTACCATTGGCTTCCAGGATATCAATGTTCCTGAGGAAAAACAGGCGTTGTTGGATAAGGCTGATGAGGACTGTGCAAAGATTGATTCGCTCTACCGCATAGGTCTGCTTTCAAATGAGGATAGGAGAAATAAGGTCATCGCTATATGGAATAGCACGGTCAGCGAGGTTTTGAAGCTTCTTGAAAAGAAAAAGAGCCCAATCAATCCTATAAACATGATGGCGGATTCCGGTGCTCGCGGAAGCAAGGAGCAGATTCGTCAGCTTGCTGGTATGCGCGGTCTTATGGCGGATCCAAGAGGCCAGATCATCGAGGTTCCGATCCGTTCCAATTTCCGCGAGGGTTTGAATGTGCTGGAGTTCTTCATAAGCTCCCATGGTGCGAGAAAGGGCCTTGCCGATACGGCGCTTCGTACCGCTGACTCCGGTTATTTGACCAGAAGGCTTGTTGATGTATCGCATAATGTGATCGTACGCGAAGAGGATTGCTTTGCTGAACGTGGAAGGGCGATAGATGGTATGCTCTTCGAGGTTGGGCTCACAGATGAGGAGAAGGAATGCCTCAATACGCCGGCGGAGCATGATGATCAGCTGGCGAGGAAGATCAAGCAGGCATTTGATGATTTCTCTGAGCGGCTTCTGGGAAGGTTTACGGCCGAGGAGGTTTATTCGCCAAGGACGGGTGAGCTCATCATCGAATGCAACAAGATGCTTACATATGATGTCTGTGATCGTATCGTAAAGGAAAGGATACCGGCGGTCAAATGCCGTACAGTTTTCACTTGCCAGAGTGAGCATGGCGTATGTACAAAGTGTTACGGCATGAACTGTGCGACTGGATCGGAGGTCACAATTGGCGAAGCAGTTGGCATAATCGCAGCACAGGCTATCGGCGAACCGGGTACACAGCTCACAATGCGTACCTTCCATACGGGTGGTGTCGCAACTGCCGAGGATATTACTCAGGGTCTTCCCCGCGTTGAGGAAATCTTTGAGGCTCGCAAACCAAAGGGTCTTGCTGTTATAAGCGAAATTGCCGGTACGGTCGAGCTCAAGACGGATGGCAAAAAGACTGAGGCTGTTGTCAATGGAGATGACGGAGAGATCGAGAAATACCTCATACCGTTTGGCTCAAAGCGCAAGGTAGGCGATGGCGATCATGTGGAAGCGGGCGATACTCTGACGGAGGGTTCTGTAAATCCCCATGATATCCTGAGGATAAAAGGCGTTAAGGCTGTACAGGCGTATATGCTCGGAGAAGTGCAGGCGGTTTATCGCAGCCAGGGCGTTCATATCTCCGATAAGCATATCGAGATAATCATTCGCCAGATGCTCCGAAAGGTGCAGATAGAAGATCCGGGCGATACAAACATGCTTCCGGGCGAACTTGTTGATATATTCAAGTTTGAGCGGGAAAATGATGCTATCGCAGAGGAAGGATTGCAGACGGCAACGGTCAAGCGCAAGCTTATGGGCATCACAAAGGCTGCCCTTGCAACGGATTCGTTCCTTTCGGCAGCAAGCTTCCAGGAGACTACCCGTGTACTGACAGAGGCGGCCATCAAGGGTAAAGTTGATCCGCTGATTGGTCTGAAGGAGAACGTTATTATCGGTAAGCTGATTCCTGCCGGTGTAGGAATGAAGCGTTATCGCAGTGTCGAGGTCGATAATCCAAGTGCTCCAAAGGTAGTTGCTCAGGCTATGGAGTCGGCAATTCGTGAGGATAGATTAGTACGCCGTCCCGGACGAGTGGAGCGCAATGAAACGCTGAATTTTGAGGATGATTTCGAGGAGGGCGAAAGCGAACTGGACGAGTTCAGTGCTGATGATATCGATTCGATCGATCAGCTTGATGCTTCGCTTGATAATCATCCAAATTCGGGCAGCGATGCACTTCTCAATGCTATATTTGCAGGGATGTCGGAATCCGAGGATGAATTTGAAGATGATGATGAATAATAACTATTGCTGATATGCAGTAGTCTATTGGCAAACCCGCCCGGGTATAAGTGAGGCGGGTTTGCTTTTTAATATATCTACGTATAAAGTGACTTTTGAAAATTGAGCACTATTTTGACACCATAAAAATATATTTATGATCTCATGCACTGTTTTCATTTGGTATCATCAAAATATTGGTCTTGAGTGCATTATTAAGAGGGGGTATTAATGCTCTTTAATAATAATGCGTTTGGCATCCTTATAAATGGAACTCTCCGGTATGGTTCCACGGACCGAGGATACAGGATAAATATTTGTATGCCGTCCGATAATGGTTCCGGGATTGAGTACCGAATTGCATCCAACTTCGACAAAATCACCAAGAATTGCCCCGAACTTTTTTAGCCCGGTTGCGAGCTGCTCCTCATTCGAATGCACTGTGACAAGCGTCTTATCGCTCTTAACATTGGATGTTATAGAGCCTGCACCCATATGGGCTTTATATCCCAAAATGGAATCCCCTACGTAATTATAGTGCGGAGTCTGGACGTTATCAAAGAGTATAACGTTCTTTAATTCGACTGAATTTCCGATAACGCAGTTTTGTCCTATGAGAGCACTGCCCCGGATGAATGCGCAGTGGCGAACTTCAGTGCCGTGATCAATGATGCATGGGCCACCAATATATGCGCTCGGAAATATTTTCGCATCTTTTGCAATCCAAACATCCTCCGAAGGATGATCGAATTCCTCCTCAGGGAGTTCTTTCCCGATGTCCAGAATAAACTCTCGGATCGATTTTAATGCCTCCCAGGGATATTTAGTGGCTGCCAGCAGTGAAGCTGCACGGGTCTTAGTTAAATCAAACAAATCTATTGTGGTATACATCCGGTTTTCCTCCCTAAATTATTGCTTGCTGCATTAAATTTGGAATGGGAGTTCCGAAAACCGGCACTCCCATGGCTGCTGTATCAGCCCTCCGAAAGTCCGCTGCTTTTAAGTGCGTCAAGCACGAGCGCAACGGCTTCATCGCATTTTTCATGGGTGGAGGCTTCTGCCATGACTCGAATTACCTGTTCCGTTCCGCTTGCTCGAACGAGGACTCTGCCGTCGTCACCAAGGAGCTTTTCGGCGGAAGCTATCGCCGCTTGGACTGTGGGGTTTTCAAGCGCTCTCTGCTTATCGGAAACATGCTCATTTTTCAGAGTCTGCGGATAAATGCTCACTGGAGCGGCTAGTTCCGATAAAGGCTGCTTTGATGATAGCATGACCTGCATTAGCTTTATTGCCGTCAGGATTCCGTCGCCGGTCGTTGCATATTTACTGAAGATTATATGCCCGCTCTGCTCTCCGCCAATAAGATGCCCCTTATTTCGCATACACTCATAGACGTATTTATCCCCAACAGCAGTTTTTTCATAGCAGATTCCTGCGCGGTCAAGGGCTTTATAAAGCCCAAAATTGGACATTACCGTAGTAACAACGGTATTATTGGCAAGCTTGTCACGATCTTTCATATATTTACCGTAGATATAGAGTATGAGATCACCATCGATGATGCGGCCGTTTTCATCCACTGCCAGGCAGCGGTCAGCATCGCCGTCAAACGCAAAACCAACGTCAAGATTGTTTGCAATCACGAGCTTTCGGAGTGCTTCAATATGCGTAGAGCCGCAGTTATCATTAATATTCAAACCATTCGGGCTATTGCCAATGACATATGTCTCTGCTCCCAAGGTATCAAAAACGCTCTTGGCTATTTGCCATGTGCTGCCATTGGCGCAGTCGAGTCCAATGCGCATACCCTTATAGGAGTGGGTTGCAAGGCTTATGAGATAACCAATATAGCGATTCCTCCCTGCTGAATGATCGTATGCTCTGCCTATATCACTGCCCGTTGCAAAGGGAAGATCGGCAATATCGCCATCGAGGTATTTCTCTATTTCATCAATGACGTATTGAGGCATCTTTTCACCATCACCGTTCAGCAGTTTAATGCCATTGTCGTAGTAAGGATTATGGCTTGCGCTTATCATGATTCCGCAATCGAAATCTTCTGTGCGCGCTATATAAGCTACGCTCGGAGTCGTGGTTACGTGCATCAAAAATACATCTGCTCCGCTTGCAGTCAGCCCTGCAGTCAGTGCACACTCAAACATGTATGAGCTTCTCCGCGTATCCTTGCCAATGACGACCTGGCACTTATGATCGTTACCATAGTAATTCCCGAGAAAACGCCCGACTTTGAAGGCGTGTTCGACAGTTAGCTTGACATTGGCTTCTCCGCGGAAGCCATCAGTTCCGAAATATTTGGACATAATTCCCTCCATATTAAGAATTATCGTTATTTAATAAAGTGACCATTGTCCGCACAGCGAGGTTGGGATTGCCTAAAGCCGCCTCTCATCCTCCGGAACAAGACGTCCGCCGGTGGCCCACAGAATCTCTGTTATATTATCGAAGGTATTTCCCGGGAAATATTCCGAGAAATAGTCTCTTCCGGCAGTGGATGAAAGCCCAATTGCTCCGGCAAGGCATACAGCAGCGGATGGTTCAATGAAGATGCCCTCGGTGCCGTGTATGAGCTTCTGATATGGGAGCAGTCTGCGGTCATCAAGTGTGAATTCGCCGTCCATAAGGGGCTGCATGGCCTCATAGACAAGTTGAGATGCGCAGCCGACCGCCAGGCCATCAGCTGCCGTTTGTCCGGAAAGACCGAGCTCGGTGATGGCTATGCAATGCTCTTTTGAAAACGCCGCCAGCATACAGGGCGCATTCACCGGTTCAATAAAAAAGCAGTGAACATTTTCACCGAATACCGCTTTTAGACCAAAGGTTATCCCACCAGGAGCGCCACCAACGCCGCAGGGTAAGTGTACGAACAAAGGGTGCTCGCTATCTACGGTGACATTAGCCGCAGTCAGCTGTTCTTTGAGCCTGAGTGCAGCGACGGCATATCCAAAGAACAGATCTATGGAACGCTCATCATCCACAAAATAACTCATTGGGTCGGTCTCAGCGGCAGCACGACCACGCTTGACCGCATACTGATAATCATTCTCATATTCGATAACGGTGACGCCCTTGCTGCGCAGAAGCTCCTTTTTCCATTGCTTTGCATCGGCACTCATATGTACGATCACATGATAGCCTATGGCTGCACCAATTATTCCTATGCTCAGTCCCAGATTTCCGGTGGAACCAACCTGTATTGAATATCTGCCGAAGTATTCACGGTACTTGTCGAGCTTTTCATACCCGATAAGCTCTCCGTTGGGATTGCGTGTGAGGATGCCTGCATTGGCGGCAAGCTCTTCCGTGTGCTTGAGCACCTCGTATATGCCGCCGCGCGCTTTGACCGATCCTGCTATGGGGAGCTCTGAATCAAGCTTGATAAACAATTTCCCGGGTCTATCTGAGGGGTTATCGCAGGGGAGTGCAAGCCGTAGAGCTTTGCATTCATGCAAAGAGGATTCTATAATCCCATCAATGGTTTCGGGGAATAGCTTGCGAATGAATGGAGCAAACCGACGGAGTCTTGCATCCGCTTCCTTGATCGCATCGATACCATAGGGAAAATTTTTGGAATGAATTCCATTAGTGAAGGGAAGTTCTTCTATATTCGTATTCAAATAGAAAACTTCATGTGCCAACTTGAGCTCCTGCAAAGCGGCGGCATTGCTGAGACAAAAAGCTGGCGAATATGTTTTCTCACCGGTCGGCTTTCGTGCGGTCGACTTAGGCTTCTTTGGAGGCTTATAGTTGAATTTTGACTGAGCTTCGGCGAGGTGGCCGCCTACAATAAGCTTAATCGCATCTGAGGCAGCAGCTGCTGCCTTTTGCAGCAGCTGCTGTTCATCATTGCCGGGAATGCCCAGCACATAGCTGATGAGATCGTTTTTAGGCTTGCCTATACCTATCCTAATGCGAAGAAAATTCTCGTGACCAAGCTGCTCAACTATGCTGCGCATTCCATTATGCGTGCCTGCTGAACCGTTTTCACGTATTCGTATTGCGCCGCATGGAAGGTCAATATCATCATAGATCACGATAAGGTGGGCAGAGGGGAGCTTGAACCAATTCATAAGCTGCACTGCTGCAAAGCCAGAGTTATTCATAAAAGTTTCGGGCTTCGCTAATATGACCTTTTCGGAATTAAATCTGCCTTCACCATAGACCGATTTAAACCCACTGCGGTTGAAAGCGATGCCTTCGCGTTCTGCCAGAAGGTCGAGAACCATAAAACCAACATTATGTCTAGTTTTTGAATATTCCCTGCCGGGATTTCCAAGACCAATGATTATGTACATAATTATTAAAATATTTGATTTACAGGCGCCTGTACGAGCTGTAAGGCAATTCGGAGTGTCAGAAGAGAATCGTTAAAATTTATATTCCCATCCTCATTAACATCAGCAACACTGAAGTTAAAATCCAAGAGCTCAACCCCTAAGGAATATCGTGCGATCAAAATTGCATCGGCGAAGGTTATGGATCCGTCGCCGTCAACATCGCCCAGTATTGGATGAACATCAAGTTTTATATAACGCGCATAAACATTCTCATTTTGCGTTACGTTGTGATAATTTCCGTCCCAGCGATCGAACTCATATCCATCATGTATGGGGGCGCGGGGTGGTGCAGCAGTTCCTCCATGAACAACTCTTTGGCGTTTAAGAAGACCTCCGGTTAAACCGTCATAAAATGAAACAGTATAATAGGTATCGTTCGAAGTCAGCAGCTGTTCGATCATAGCCTCCAATACTTCATAGTCGGAGAAGGTTCCGATGAAGCTATGAATGACGTTGCCTGATGAGTCTACAAAGAAGGTTTGCGGGATGTAATCAGCACCGCTGACAAGCTCGGATAAAATAGCGTCAAGATGTACTGTCGGGTATTCTATCCCAAGCTCTTCGCATATCGAAAGCGCTGCTTCCGCAGTGCTTGTTGCATCCTCATGCAATAGACCAAGCACCGCTGCCTGATCCTCAAAGGCTGTATATGCCTCCTGCATAAAGTTTAGCTCATTCAGACAATCCGCACTCCAGGTTGCAAAATAATGCAGGATGGTAAGCTTATGCCCGGAGAAGTAACTGCCATCGATATGAGTTCCGGTCAGCGTTTCGGTAGAAATCCCTGCAAGGTTGGATTTTTGAGCATATGAAGCATACGCCTGCGCCCCTATGGAATAAGGCAGAAGCAAAGCAATTATTAAAATAAAGGAAAGCAGCCTTTTCATCTAAATTCAGTCGCTGTGCAAAGCTTACAGCACGATTATAAAATGGAGAGGGCAATACTGCGTTGCGGCAGACTCAAATGCCCCCTCTATGCTTCATTGAATTATTTCTTATTCTTCTTGACCACGATCATGATTCCTGTTACTGCGGCTGCTGCAACAAGAACTCCGATGAGGATGTAGATCCATGTTGTTGATGTTTTATTATTAGATGCTCCATTTGGAGCAGGGCTTGCGGAAGTAAAATCAGTGGAGCCGGGAGAATTGTTTTCCGAACCAGGAGCAGAGGTATCGTTCGGATTTTTATTGCCGTTCGGATCAATGCTTCCGGTTTCTCCGGGTTCTGATGATGCCCCTGCTGTATCGGTATAGGAGGGGTCATCGCTGCCGGGAACATAAGGTGCCGGTGTAAAACCGGGAACCGGGGTCAGAACGCCCTGTTCATATCCTGACTGTCCCTTATCGTACCCGCCCTCGGGCTCCTGACCGTTTACCAAGGTGATTATGGAGTTGACGGATGTATACTTGACGGGAGTGGAATTATTTTCACCAACGGGCATGTAACCGAATTCGGAAACATAGACAGTGACCTGCGGGTTTACGGTTACACCATCCTTGATGCGGAATTTGAATCTGACTAGCTCCCCTTCTCCCTGCATGGGGTCGATCGGGCATGCAATGCCGAGAGCGATGCGTCCGACCGCAGCAAGCGACTGATGATCGAGGAGCACAATGTTGCCGTTAGCGAGGGACTTCAAAAATTCCCCTTGTTCTGCACTGATTATCTCAAGTGCATCGGGATCATATTCGAAGGTGAAATTCATAACATGAACCTTATAGCTGCCTGCAATACTTGCGGTAATAGTGATCTCATCGCCTGGTTTGGCATTTTCAACGCTGCTCAGGGTTATGGTCGCTTCATCTTCGCCAAGCACGGCGGAGGGAATGAGCGCAAATACGAGCAGAGCGGTTAGTAAAATCGTAACAAACTTTTTCATAATTACTCTCCTTAAATGTGTTTTTATGACTGCGGATCATTTTCATGATAAACATCCGATCTTCATACATTATACCATGGCTATATCGGTTTTTCAATATTGCAAATAATCCTTTTGACGGCAAAAGACGGTCAATTTTGGGACATTAGAATGGCCGGCATTGCCTCAATCCTTCCAATTTATGATCTCCTCAATGGTTTTCTCCTGATCTGCGCCTGTAAGAATCCCCTGTTTCAAGCCTTTTTTGCTGAACGTATAGGGCATATCGAGCTCGGAATTCGGAATAACAAACCAGCCTTCATTTATAAACTCCGATATTGATTTAATGCGCTCCGGGTTCAAGCAGGTTTTATTTGAAGCGGAGTTGGTTAGTCTTATCCTGATGATGTTGGCTGCGATAACTCCCAAAAGTATGCCTATGAGTGAAACAAGCAGAGGTATAGGCCTCCCAAGCTTGGTCAGAGCCGTAAATACAGGATTTAATGAAACGATTATGAAGCTTGCAAACGATATGATGATCCCTATCGAGAGCGGCAGAAAGTTTATTAGCTGGATACGTCGTTTGCATTTTTTGCAGACGGGGAGTTGAATGGGCACTACAATGCCTGTATCGCGTTTATATGTGCGAGATCCCTTCTTGCGCTCGTCGGATGCGGTTGGATGTAAATGCCCAATATCAAATCGAGCAAAACCGGCGTCCGCAGCATTCGGCTTTGCCGCACAAAGTACGCATTCATCGCCATGCATAAGTTTCTCCGGTCCGCCATAGGGCATAGCAGCAGCTATGGTCTTTATATCTTCCATCACAAGTCTTTGATCTTTTTCACTGAGTTTGCGCACAAAGCATTCATTGCATGAGCCCATATTGAGCAGTCTGCAATGTGGCGTATCGGAAAGCCTGCAATCTATAAATTCGTTAGAAATACTGCGGTCTTCAGCGTTATTGGCAGATCTTTCAGCACTGCTCTCAAAATTTTCTTCCATGATAGTATATCCTTTCGATAAAACATCGGATTATTACATTCGAATCATACCTCAAAGAACCGGATTCGTCAATAGATTTTGAGATAAACCACGCAGAATTCGTCACATGATGGTCAATAAATGGGCTTGCAATGTGCCGTATTCCAATATTAATCCATTCATTAAGGAATCAAAAAGAGAAAGCCATACAAAAATTTTGCAAAAAATTTCGTTTTCCGTGCAAAATATAGCTTGACAATACTGGTTTTTAATGCTATCCTATTTTAGTGCGTGATAGAATGACGCACTATGGTTTTGTGTGGAAAACATCCCTTTGAAGTGGTTGCAGGGATTTTCTTTATATATAAAAACTAAAATAAAAAACAAGTTAAGGAGAACTTTCATGCCCACAATAAACCAGTTGGTCAGAAAGAGCAGGGAAAAGGTTCAGTATAAGTCCAATTCCCCAATTTTGAAGCAGTGCCCCCAGCGTCGCGGCGTTTGCACAGCTGTTCGTACGCTGACCCCCAAGAAGCCGAATTCTGCGCTTCGTAAGATTGCTCGTATCCGTCTCACCGATGGTCTCGAAGGTACCGGCTACATTCCCGGCATCGGTCATAACCTTCAGGAGCACTCAGTCGTCCTTATCAGGGGCGGCAGGGTAAGGGATCTTCCCGGTGTGCGCTATCACATCATTCGCGGTGCGCTTGATGCCGCAGGTGTTGCAAAGCGCATGCAGGCTCGCAGCCGTTATGGCGCAAAGCGTCCCAAGAAATAAGGAGGTATACTATGTCCAGGAGAGGTTCAGTTCCCAAGAGGGAAGTGCTTGATGATCCTATTTACGGCGGTAAGCTCGTAACCAAGCTCATCAATCAGGTTATGCTCGATGGTAAGCGCGGCACTGCCCAGAAGGCTTGCTATGGTGCATTTGACATCATCAAAACTAAGACCGGTCGTGAGCCCCTTGAAGTATTCCAGGAGGCCATGAATAATGTTATGCCTGTTCTCGAAGTAAAGGCTCGCCGCATCGGTGGTTCCACCTATCAGGTTCCTATCGAGATTCGTCCCGAGCGTCGTCAGACCCTCGGTCTGCGTTGGCTCGTCAGCTACTCCCGCAACAGGAGCGAGCGTACCATGCAGGAGAGGCTTGCAGCCGAAATAATGGATGCTGCTAATCAGCAGGGCTCCGCTTTTAAGAAGAAAGAGGATGTCCATAAGATGGCAGAGGCCAACAAGGCATTTGCTCATTTCAGGTATTGATCGCTAATGCTGTATTGCTGAATTTGGGGATTGCATCGCGGTTTCCTGAATTAATTTGCAAAAGCAAATTGGCTTTTGTTCAAAGCAATATAAAAGCTGTATCAAAACAAAAATAATAAGTATTGCGGAAAGGAGGTAACGCTATGCCAAGAAATACTGCTCTGGAGCTGACCCGTAATATAGGGATCATGGCTCATATTGATGCGGGTAAGACGACTACCACCGAGCGCATTCTCTTCTATACTGGAAAGATCCATCGCATTGGAGAGGTGCATGAAGGCGCTGCGACCATGGATTACATGGAACAGGAGCGCGAAAGAGGCATAACCATAACCTCTGCCGCTACCACCACCTATTGGCGGAATTACCGCATAAACATAATCGATACGCCCGGCCATGTGGATTTCACAGTCGAAGTTGAGCGTTCTCTCAGGGTGCTCGATGGTGCGGTTGCGGTGTTCTGCGCAAAGGGCGGCGTTGAGTCCCAGAGCGAAACCGTCTGGCATCAGGCGGAAAAATATCATGTTCCTCGCATTGCATATGTCAATAAGATGGATATCATCGGCGCAGACTTTCGAAATGTAATGAACATGATGCGCGAGCGGCTCAATGCAAATCCTGCCGCGATTCAGCTGCCAATCGGCGTTGAATCAAGTTTTCGCGGAGTTATCGATCTTGTCAATATGAATGCCGAGATCTATTACGATGAGGAAGGCGAGGATATTAGGACGGAAGCAATTCCCGAAGATATGCTTGAAGAGGCGCAGGAGGCACGCGCAGCCCTTATTGAAGCTGTTGCGGATGAGGATGAGGAGCTGACCATGCTCTATCTTGAGGGTGAGGAAATTCCCTCTGAGATGCTTAAAAATGCTATTCGCTCTGCAACAATAAATAATCACGCAGTTCCGGTCTGCTGCGGCTCGAGTTACCGCAATAAGGGCGTTCAGCCCCTGTTGGATGCTATCGTTGACTATTTGCCTTCACCGTTGGATATTCCTGCGGTCGATGCGTTGAGTCGGGATGGCAAGAATACGATAGCGGTTCATAGCGACGACTCCGAGCCGTTTGCTGCGCTGGCATTCAAAATAGTTTCCGATTCGTTTGTAGGCAAGCTTGCATTTTGCCGGGTGTATTCAGGGGCGATTAAGGTCGGTTCGGTTGTGCTTAACTGTAATAAGGGAAAGCGTGAGCGAATAACGAAAATCTTGCTTATGCATGCTAATAGCCGTACGGAGGTTGAGGAAGCATATGCAGGTGATATAGTTGCTTTCGTGGGGCTGAGGGAGACCGTTACCGGTGAAACTCTTACGAGCGAAGGCAGACCGCTGCTCATGGAATCTATGGAATTTCCGGAGCCGGTCATAAAGATTGCTATAGAGCCGAAGACCAAGGCTGGACAGGAAAAGCTTACCGTTGCACTTGCGAAGCTTGCAGAGGAGGATCCCACGTTCCGCACCTATTCTGATAAGGAGACCGGGCAGACCATCATTGCTGGTATGGGCGAGCTGCATCTCGATATCATAGTGGATAGACTTATCCGCGAGTTTAAGGTTGAATGCAGGATTGGTAAGCCGCAGGTTGCTTATCGCGAGACGATTACAAAGCTCGTGCGCACGGTCGGAAGCTATATTCGGCAGGGTGCAGGTATCAAGGGTGTCTATGGTCACTGTATCGTGGAATTTGCTCCGGGTAAACCAGGAAGCGGTGTAGTATTTGAAAATCGTACTGCGCCGGATGTACTTCCTGCAGAGTATGTAGGGGCAGTTGAACAGGGCATTCGTGAGGCCAGCGCCAGCGGAGTTCTGGGCGGTTATGAGGTCATAGATTTTTCTGCTGCACTTGTTGGCGGCAGCGTGAATGAAACCGACTCATGCGAGCTGGCATATAAGGTTGCGGGAAGCCTTGCTTTCCGAGAAGCCTGCGACAAGGGCGAATCGGCATTGCTGGAGCCCTTTATGAACTGCGAGATCGTTGTCCCGGATGAATATCTGGGCGACGTTATGGGAAATCTGAATGCAAGAAGAGGGCAGATTCTTGATACTGATATTCGCCCAGGATCGCAGCAGTGCGTTCATGCGCTGGTGCCTCTGAAGGAGATGTTCGGTTATGCAACTGATCTGCGGTCAAGGACGCAGGGCAGGGGAACATTCTCCATGCATTTTGATCACTATGAAGAGGTAGCCAAGAACCTCGTTCCAAAGATACTTGGCATAATATATTAGCACGCGAGCTGTTTACCTTAAAATAAGGAAAATTTCGCTCGATAACCCCGGTTCTGTGCTTGCAAAATTCAGCGGCATAGGCTATAATACCAAAGTAAAGCTAAAATCACATTCCATCAGGAGGAATACAAAAATGGCAAAGCAGAAGTTCGAAAGAACCAAACCCCATGTTAACATCGGCACCATTGGCCATGTTGACCACGGCAAGACCACCCTCACCGCAGCTATCACCATGGCTCTTTCCCAGGAAGGCCATGCCGCTGCAATGCGCTACGATGAAATCGACAAGGCTCCCGAAGAGAAGGCTCGTGGTATAACCATCAATACCGCTCATGTTGAATATGAGACCGAGCATCGTCACTATGCTCATGTTGACTGCCCCGGCCATGCTGACTATGTTAAGAACATGATCACTGGTGCTGCACAGATGGATGGCGCAATCCTCGTCGTTTCCGCAGCAGACGGCCCCATGCCTCAGACCCGTGAGCACATCCTGCTCGCTCGTCAGGTTGGCGTTCCTTACATCGTTGTTTTCATGAACAAGGTTGATCAGGTTGATGACGAAGAGCTCCTCGAGCTCGTTGAAATGGAAATCCGTGAGCTGCTCTCCAGCTATGATTTCCCGGGCGATGATATCCCCATCATCAGGGGTTCCGCTCTCAGGGCTCTTGAAGCTCTTACCGCAGGCAAGAATGCAAAGGATTGCCCCGAGTGCAAGTGCATCTTTGAACTGATGGATGCAGTTGATGCTTACATTCCCGAGCCCGAGCGCGCTTCCGACAAGCCCTTCCTAATGCCTGTTGAAGACGTATTCACCATCACCGGTCGTGGTACCGTTGCTACCGGTCGTGTTGAGCGCGGTATCGTTAAGGTAAATGATCCCGTTCAGATCGTTGGTCTCCGTGAAACCAAGCAGACCGTTGTTACCGGCGTTGAAATGTTCCGTAAGCTCCTCGATCAGGCTATCGCAGGCGATAATATCGGTGCTCTTCTCCGCGGTGTTCAGAGGTCGGAGGTTGAGCGCGGTCAGGTTCTGGCTAAGCCCAACTCCATTCACCCCCACACCCATTTCAATTCTGAGGTTTACGTTCTGACCAAGGAAGAGGGTGGACGTCATACTCCCTTCTTCTCCGGCTACCGTCCCCAGTTCTATTTCAGGACAACCGACGTTACCGGCGTTATCAAGCTTCCCGAGGGCGTTGAGATGGTTATGCCTGGCGATAACATTCGCATGGAAATCGAACTCATCACTCCCATCGCTATGGACGAGGGTCTCCGCTTCGCTATTCGTGAAGGCGGCCGCACCGTTGCTTCCGGCGTTGTTACCAAGGTTATTGAATAATCTAAATTAAATTATGAAAGGGGTTATCGTGCGAGCGATAGCCCTTTTAGTAATTATCACCGATGCAATTCCTGTCTGCAATTGAAATAAAATTATAACCCGATTTTAATGTCGGAGACAGCATTATAGAACTATTTTCGGAGGTGAACATGAAAAAAACTTTATGCATTGGGCTCATTCTTATTCTCTTATCGGCGGTGGTTCTTTGCCAGTTTATTGGCTGTTCAACGAGCCCTGATCCAACATTAAAGCCCGAGCCTACTCAATCTGCCGCAGCTGTACAAAGTCCCGAAACTGATGTGACACTTACTGACGTGCCAACATATGAGCCAACGGCAACTCCGGATTATAGCGCCGATTCAAAGACTGCGGAGAACTTTACGGTCAAGGATAAGGATGGAAATCCTGTTGAACTTGCTTCTTTGTTTGGAAAGCCAATTGTAATCAATTTCTGGGCGACATGGTGCGGACCGTGCCGGAATGAATTACCTGAATTTCAGGAAGCTTATCATAAATATGGAGATGATATCAACTTTCTCTTTATAACGATGCCGGATGGCTTCAATGAGACCATAGAGGGGGTTAAGAGTTTTATGTTGGATGAAGGGTATGATTTTCCTGTTTATTTTGATACGGATTATAGTGCGGGGGATGTTTATTCTGTAAGCAGTATTCCTGCAAGTTTCTTTATTGATTCTAATGGTCATATAGTCCTCGAAAAGATAGGCATGATGGGTGCGGCAGAGCTTGAGAAGGCTTTAAGCCTAATACTGCCGCATTGAGGTATGGAATTGCGATGAGCATAATGAGGGGCCTGAGAATGATAGGGCTCCTTTGATTTTAAATATAATGGAGATTAAACCTTGGAGGCTTGAAGGAATGGAAATAGTACAAATCAAAGAGGCTCTTAACATATCTCTTATGGCAGGCTTTGTCTTGGACTGCTGTCAGGCCAACAATAAGAGTTACCCCCTATTAAGTTCCGACAAAGAAATACAAGAAGAGCTGATAAAGTGTATCAATAATGAAGATTGCGAGTTATTATGCATAAGCGATGGTGAAAACATTAAAGGATTATTTGGATTTTTTTCGATTCAAGAGGATCATTATTTACAGACAACCATATGCTGCATTCTTGATAGCAAGGAGCCATTAATATTATTTCTTGAATATTTAGTGAAGCATTATAACGGATACGATGCTTTTATAGGAATAGCAGCTTCAAACGAAATGGTAATGAAGTGTTTGGTTGAAAATGGGTATAATATGGTAGATGACCTTTTGGATTACAGGTTTGAGTTTGGGAGTGCTTGCGGTTTTGGAGCATCGGCTTGTGAGAATGTGGAGCATATTGAGTTAGGCACGCTGGATGAGTATTTGGAATTTCATCGGGAAAAAAATAATACGGAGGGTGAATATTGGACGGCAGAAAGACTACGCCGGGATTTTAAAAACTGGGATATTTACATTATACGAAGAAACGGCCATATATCAAGCAGCATCTGTATTAGATGCTTCGATCGTACGATTTGTGAGGTGTTCAGCGCAAATATTGGGTGCAGAACCGATGCGGATGCATTGATTGCGGCTATGCTTTATGATTTAAGAAATAGGCGAGCGGAATGCAGTGCAATAAGTATGATGCTGGAGCCATCGGAAGTGGAGCTGGTCAGTGCTGCAAGTAAATATGGTTTTGTGCAAATTTCCAGATACTGCTGCCTAAAAATGAGAATCCAACTTAATATATCATGAACAGAGTATTCGTCAAATGCATCGATTTAAAATAAAATCGCCTGAGCAATTTCAGACGATTTTATTGGTCAATAGATAATTTATTGGATCGCTCTTAATAGTTCAATGCCTGCTTGATTGCTTTTCTGAAAGGCGGCAGGAGAGCAATTATTGCGCAGAGCGCGATATCGGCAAACATATAGGGCGCATTATAGACGAATGAAGCGGTGAAGTTAGCGCCGAGCATTGTGCCAAAAGGTACATTGGTAACAGCATCAGCACCAATCATAACGTATTCGCCGAAGACCAGAATGCCGGAAACAAGATGGCAGATGAACCTTGCGGTACCACCGATCAATACGGAGAATACCAGATTGCGCTCGCCTTTCGCAAGACCGCCCAATCCAATGAATGCAAACGCAATGGGATAATCAAGCAAGAACTGTGCCCAATGCGCAAAGTATCCGCCCTGGACGTATTGGAGAAATCCATATACAAGACCGGCCATCATACCATATTTAATTCCATAGCGGTTGGAATAAACCATAAGCGGAAGCATGCTTGCCAGCGTGATAGAACCGCCAAGCGGCATGGAGAAGAGCTTAAAATAGCTCAGCACAAAGGAAAGCGCGATGCATAGTGCGCCATGAACGAGGACCAAAGTTGCATTTTCCTTTTTGCTTGGTGCTGCATCAATGGATGCGCTGTTAGAGGTGCGGCGGCGCTGAACGAGAAAGATGATGAGAACAGCGGCTATAACTGCGGCGGCTGCGATAAGAATCCAGCCCAAGGTGGTGACGTCTTTTAATTCGTCGATGAGGGTGAAGGAAAATTTTCCTTCGTCAAACAATAACATATTGTCCTTTCTGAAACCAAAGCCTCCGCAAACGGTGCGGAGGCATAAGCTTGATTTCCGTACCGCTTCCCTACGCAGGTATTACCCCAACAGGTTCAAAGGCTCTTTCTCAGTATGTCGGCATTGCCGCATACGCACCCAGCGGATATTATTTGGTTACAATCCATTTTAACATAGTGGAACGGAGTTTGCAAGTGCAAAAATGAATCAAACTACGTTATACACAATGGAATGTGAAATCCTGTAAATGAATTAGCCCGAATCAGCCCTTTTCTCCTTCTCCGTTTGAATAATCCACAAAGGTAAGCGGTTTTAGTGAGGCGTGGTGATCGTCATGGCTGTTCACAAAATTGATATCGGGCTCTACCTGGTCAAGCTCAGAGTTGTAGGGCTTTCCGGGCAGATACTCTTCTTCAACGCCGGCTACCGCATCGGATGGAACCTGAAAGCCGAGGTCGGTCTCTATCTCGCCAAACTCAGTCGCAGCAAATTCCGTTGATTGAAGCTCGTGTAATGATCGAAGCGATTCAAGTTCGCCATCGGTCAGCGGTGGGGTGAACATCATACCGGTTGCCTCCGTTGCAGAAGCAGTATGGCTCATTTCTCCGGTGCTGGTGGGAGCATCGGCATCGAAGTTTTTTATCTTAGGTTTAGATTTTTTCATAAAATCGACTCCTTTCATGAATATATATTTATTTTTGCGGAAAAATAGTTAAAAATGCGAGGTAAATACTTGAAATTTAAATTCCGTATATGTATAATGAGGTGTTCTACCAAAGGAATACAAATCAAGTAAATGGAGGAAATTATGTCTCATAAGTATGTGTACCTCTTCAATGAGGGCAACGCGAATATGAGGGAGCTGCTTGGCGGCAAGGGTGCAAACCTTGCTGAGATGACCGGTCTCGGCCTTCCCGTTCCCTATGGCTTCACTGTAAGTACCGAAGCCTGCACCCGTTATTATGAAGATGGCGGAATGATCGCTGATGAAATTGTTGAGCAGATCAAGTCTGCACTCGCCATCGTAGAGGAAAAGGTAGGCAAAAAATTCGGCAGTATTGAAAATCCTTATCTAGTATCCGTTCGCTCCGGCGCAAGGGCAAGTATGCCCGGTATGATGGATACCGTTCTCAACCTCGGTCTGAATGATGAAACGGTCGTTGCACTTGCAAGGCTCACTAATAATGAGCGTTTTGCTTATGACAGCTATCGCAGATTTATTCAAATGTTTTCAGACGTCGTAATGGAGGTTGAAAAATCCAATTTCGATGAGATCTTTGATGGAATCAAAAAGAAATATAATTGTACATTCGATACAGAACTGACCGCTGAAAACCTCAAGGAGGTTGTTGAAGCATATAAGGTCATGTTCAAAGAGAAGAAGGGCTTTGATTTCCCCCAGGAGCCCATGGCTCAGCTTCTTGAAGCGGTCAAGGCTGTTTTCCGCAGCTGGGATAACCCCCGCGCAATCGTATATCGCCGCATGAATGATATCCCCGCAAGCTGGGGAACAGCGGTCAATGTACAGAGCATGGTATTCGGTAATATGGGTGAGGATAGCGGCACAGGTGTTGCATTCACCCGTAATCCTTCAACTGGCGAGAAGAAGCTTTATGGTGAATACCTTATGAATGCTCAGGGCGAAGATGTTGTTGCAGGTATCCGTACCCCGGAAACCATCGATCATCTTCGTGAAACCAATGAGGCAGTCTATAATGAGTTCGTGCGTATAGCTGATATTCTTGAAAAGCACTATCGCGATATGCAGGATATGGAATTCACGATCGAACGCGGACATCTTTATATGCTCCAGACCCGTAATGGTAAGCGTACAGCGGCAGCCGCCCTTCAGATCGCAGTCGATCTGGTAGCAGAGGGTGCAAGAACCAAGGAGGAGGCCGTTGCAATGATCGAGCCCAAGACGCTCGATGCACTGCTCCATCCCACATTTGAAGCCACAGCCCTCAAAGCGGCAAAGGCAAAGGCTACGGGTCTTGCTGCAAGCCCCGGTGCAGCATGTGGTATGGTCTATTTCTCTGCTGATGAAGCGAAGGCAGCTCATGAAGCAGGTGCCAAGGTCATCCTGGCCCGTAAGGAAACCAGCCCAGAGGATATAGAGGGAATGACAGCTTCTGAAGGCATATTGACCGCATTCGGCGGCATGACCAGCCATGCAGCAGTTGTTGCACGTCAGCTTGGCACTTGCTGTGTATCCGGCTGCAAGGAAGTTGTTATTGATGAGAAGAGCAAGACCATCACTTTCACCGATGGTTCAATTCTGAGGGAAGGCGATTGGATGAGCCTTGATGGCAGCACCGGCAAGGTATATCCGGAAGCCATAAAGACAGCTCCCGCAGAGCTTTCCGGCAATTTTGCGACCATCATGGAATGGGCGGATTCATTCCGTACCCTTAAGGTTCGTACCAATGCGGATTCACCCGTTCAGGCGGAAACGGCTGTTCGCTTCGGTGCAGAGGGCATTGGTCTCTGCCGTACCGAGCATATGTTCTTTGATGAGGCGAGAATCCCCGCAATGCGCGAGATGATAGTATCCAAGAATGCTGATGAGCGTAAGGCTGCGCTTGCAAAGCTCCTTCCCATGCAGCGCGATGATTTCAAGGGCATTTATAAAGCAATGGCCGGTCGTCCCGTTACGATTCGCTTCCTAGACCCACCCCTGCATGAGTTCCTGCCCACAAGGGATGAGGAGATCAAGGAGCTGGCTGATAATATGGGAATCACCTTCGATGAGCTCAAGAAGACCGTTGTCAGCCTTCATGAGAGCAATCCTATGATGGGTCATCGTGGATGCCGTCTTTCCATCACATATCCGGAGATTGCGGAAATGCAGACCCGTGCTGTCATCGAAGCCGCTATAGAGGTTCGTCAGGAAACCGATCTCGAGATCATTCCCGAGATAATGATTCCATTGGTCGGTGAAGCTAAGGAACTTGCATATGTTAAGGCAGTTGTTGATGAAACAGCCAAGCTAGTTATGACCGAGAAGGGAATGAAGATCCCTTACATGGTTGGTACCATGATTGAGATTCCCCGTGCAGCACTCACTGCGGATGAAGTCGCTGAGCAGGCAGAATTCTTCAGCTTTGGCACTAACGACCTTACTCAGATGACCTTCGGTTTTAGCCGTGATGATGCAGGAAAATTCCTCAATGATTACTATGAAAAGAAGATCTTTGAAAGCGATCCCTTCGCTCGCGTTGATCAGACCGGCGTTGGTAAGCTCATGCAGATCGCTGTAGATCTCGGAAAGAAGACCCGTCCGAATATCAAGCTTGGTATTTGCGGCGAACATGGCGGAGATCCTTCCAGCGTTGAATTCTGTCATAGGATCGGTCTCAACTATGTTTCCTGCTCGCCTTTCCGCGTACCAATTGCAAGGCTCGCAGCAGCGCAGGCAGCTTTAAAGTATAACAAATAACTTGAAAAACATTATATGCGTTTAGTCAGGATAGATTTGCATTATAATTGATCCATATTGACTGAAAACGACCTGCTCGATACTTTATCGGGCAGGTCGTATGTAATTTGCATACATCCTCACGATGTTTTTTGATTTCTTGAAATTTACCGACGATATAGTAACAAAAACATCGCTGAACTGCAAAAGCAGAGCAGAATCTTTGCTAATAATATGAAATAAGCAGCTACTGGCAGATAAACCAATGGCTGCTTATTGATTCATAAAGTCTAAAATGCTTAGAAGGAAGTCTGAGACGTAATTTTGAGCATGATGGACAGGCTAGACGTTGATGCTGATCTCTTCTTCGTTTGCGCCGCTTATATCTATGCTGCCAATAAATTCCTCAACCTGATGAGGAGCCCTGCCGATGAAGTCCGATGGATTCATTACAGCGGTTATCTCATCTCGATCAAGCGGGAATTCAGGGTCATCTGCGAGCCGATCGAGCAGATCACAGTTCAAACCTTCCTTCATGCGGGCTGTTGCCTCCATGGAGTTCCTGCGGATGACTTCATGAAGCTCCTGCCGATCACCGCCCTTTTTGACGGCGCTCATTAAAAGATTTTCAGTAGCGATAAACGGAAGATATTCAAGAACCGTTTTTTCAATAATTTTTTCATTTACATGCAGCCCACTTGTGACATTGCGCATAAGTCTGAGCACAGCATCGCAGGCAAGGAAACCTTCGGGCATGGAGATTCTGCGGTTTGCGGAATCATCCAGCGTGCGCTCAAACCATTGTGTTGATGCGGTCATGGGGGCATTGAGTGCATCGGCAATTATATAACGGGAGAGAGAACATATGCGTTCACAGCGCATGGGATTTCGCTTATATGCCATGGCGGATGATCCAATCTGATTCTTTTCAAAGGGTTCCTCAACCTGACGAAGATGCTGGAGAAGCCGCATATCGTTGGCAAAGCGATATGCACTCTGCGCAATGGAGGAGAGTACGTTCAAAATACGGCTGTCGTACTTACGAGGGTAGGTTTGCCCCGCAACAGCAAACATTGAATGGAAACCACATTCCTCGGCTATAAGTCGGCTGAGCTCCTTTACCTTCTCTTCATCACCATCAAATAGCGATAGGAAGCTTGCATCCGTACCGGTAGTACCTCTGCAGCCATGGAATTTGAGGTTTGCGATCACGAAATCAAGCTCTTCAAGATCGAGCATGAGATCTTGAATCCAAAGGCATGCGCGCTTTCCTATGGTCACAAGCTGTGCAGGCTGGAAATGAGTGTATCCCAGTGTCGGCATGGAGCGATATTCCATGGCAAACTCGCTGAGCGATTTAATGACGGCCGCAAGCTCGCCGCGAATATAGCGGAGTGCATCCCGATAGATCATCAAATCCGCATTATCGGTAACATAGCAGCTCGTTGCGCCCAAATGAATGATACCGGAGGCATTCGGACAGCTTTCACCGTATACATGGATATGAGCCATAACATCATGCCGCAAAAGCTTTTCCTTGGCGGCAACTGCTTCATAGTCTATTTCGTCATCTACATGAGCTTCGAGTTCATTGACCTGTGCTTCGGTTACAGGAAGCCCAAGTTTATGCTCGGCTCTTGCCAGGGCGACCCAAAGCTTGCGCCATGTGCGATAGCGAGTATCCGGAGAAAACAGCCCAAGCATATAGGGTGACGCATAACGAGAGGATAGGGGGGATTCATAGGTTGGTTTCATGATAATACCTCTTCAATGCGATTCAGCGATAAATAATTTCATCGCGTGCAGCGCCGACGGAAACGAAGCTGATTCGGCATTCGATCTCCTTTTCGACAAATTCAACATAATTGCGAGCCTCAATAGGGAGCTCGGCATAGCTTCGTATGCCGCTTATATCACAGCACCAACCGGGCATGGTGATATAGACCGGCTTTGCTCTATCGAGTTTAGAGGGGAAGGGAAAATCACGAACCACTTTTCCATCCAGCTCATAGCCAACGCAGATTGGGATCTCCTCCATATATGAGAGGACGTCCATCTTAGTGATTGCGACCTCCGTTGCACCCTGCATAAGCGTACCGTACCGAGTGGCAACGAGATCTATCGGCCCGACCCTGCGAGGTCTTCCCGTTGCGGCACCATATTCGCCCCCGGCTTTACGTAGTGCCTCGGCCTCATCACCAAACCACTCACAGGTAAAGGGGCCTTCGCCAACACAGGTCGAATACGCTTTAACGATGCCAATAACCCTGGTAACTGGAATGCCGGGAGTGCCTGATCCAATGGGTGCATATGCAGCCAGAGGTGATGAGGATGAGGTATAGGGGTAAATGCCGAAGTCGATATCCCTCAATACACCAAGCTGAGCTTCATATAGAATCTTCTTCCCATCACAAGCAGCACGATTGAGGTAATAACCCGTCTCGCCGATATAGGGTTTCAATATTTCTCCATATGTGTCCAGATATTCTATCATGCTCTCAAGGCTGAAAGGTTCACCATTATAGATTTTTGTTATTTCGAGATTTTTGAATTCAAGAACGTCCCTGAGATGCTCTATAAGATAATCGCGGTCGAAAAGCTCGCCCATCATCAGCCCCTTTTTCTTATATTTATCGCCGTAAACAGGCGCAATTCCCCTCTTGGTGGAGCCATAGGGTCTATCGGAGAGGCGTGCTTCCTCAAGTCCATCCAGCGCAACGTGATAGGGCATTACTATGGTAGCACGGCTGCTTATCATCAGATTTTCGGGGGAAATATGGATGCCGGCATTCCGAAGCTTCTCAATTTCTCCGCAGAGATGGCGAATATCTATGACGGTGCCGTTTCCGAGGATATTCATTTTTTCGCGGCGAAAGATGCCGGAGGGAAGCAAATTCAGCGCGAATTTGCCATATTCATTTACGATGGTATGCCCGGCATTGTTGCCGCCCTGATAGCGAACGATGATATCATAATCCTCGGCGATCAGATCGACCATGCGACCCTTGCCCTCATCGCCCCAGTTTATGCCTACTATTGCACAAGTTTCCATAATTATAACCCTTTCATCCTATTAAAAATTATAAGCCATACCAATGATGGTACAGCTCAACCCTTGCTTGTTTTGGTGTGAGGTATGCTTCGCCCTTGCACAAACAAAGCCTGCGGTACATTGTGCCGCTTCTGTTAAAAAGAAAGCAAAGACTACCATTTTGCCAGTACCCCCATAACTATAATTTAACATAATCCAAGCCGATTTGCAAGTGGATGGTGGAATATAATCGGTGCGAAAGTCCGACAATTATTGAAAAATTGGATCGATTCGAGCAGAAAAATGCTGGTAACGCTCCTGAAACAAATGGAGGGAATGCCGGAAGGCATTCCCCTCAGCTGCATTATTCATGCTTACCAATACCTAATTATACCAGGTGAGCTTATTCGAGCATTTCCGCTTCAAACTCCACGGGTCCTCCGGTAACGACAAGCGCGCTCATTCCGTATTCTTCAACGAGGTCGCCTATAATGACACAGGCCGCATCGAAATCCTTGGGATCTATGCAGAATGAGGTTCCTGCATACACGCTTGGACCGGCGGTATACAATGCGATTCCTGCATCCAGGAGCGTAGGAACCACGACATCGGAGGAAAAGTGGGAATATTCTTTGAATGAATGCTCCTCATAGGAATAGAAGATATAGTCCGCATAGGGCTCGAGAGCGCTGCGCAGCTTCTTCTGAGCTTCATCTTCCCTGCCCTTTACGAGCATTATGTGTACCTCAAGCTTAGACTTAGAATTGCAGTTTGCCCCAACGATGTATACGTCACCGTACCAGTCCGGATAGCAGTCCGGAGACGGAGCGTTTGAGATACTGAAGATATAATCATATAAAACATCTTGAATCTCATTGAGTATCTGAACCTTTTCACAGCTATCGTCAGGCCCTACATCTGGTTCATCCTGAAAATAGTATGCGTATGCGTTTGAAAGGTCAAGCTCTATTTTGTCAAGCTCTTCCTGTGATGGTGCAAAGATGGCCACTCCTTCGCGCGGTCTGGATGCCCGCAGTCCCTCGCTATTGGTGGATGATGCCCCTACAACAAGTGATGAGCTGACCGCAAAAGAGAGAGATAGCAGACATGCTGCAATGACAATCAATTTCTTTTTCATGTGGAAGGATTCTCCTTTCAGGTTCTGATGAACCGACTGCTTCGAATCAAAGCAATAGAATCATCGGGTCGTTCAGTGGTCACAGGTGTGATAAATGTCGTGATTGGGTATCGCGAGATCAGGTAAGTCGATAATGCTTGCTGATGAAAAACATTACAAACAATACACATACATTATAACATATAATTGACAAGCAAAACAAGTGAACATTGATGCAAATCCAAGATATATTTGCAGAATTTGCGCAGACAAAAAAGAAAGAATATATCGGCTCATAAAAACTTTGATAAATCATAAGCATTAACCGAAACAAAGCGGAAAAGGGGTATAATCTCAAAGATGTATAATATAAAACCCGTCGAATACTTGAAATTAAGCCCCCTTTTTGTTAGCATATGTATGTAAAGTGCCGATATTTTTGATGGCACGCGAAAGGCGCAAAAGATATGAAAAATGTTGCAATTATCATGGGCAGCGCAAGCGATCTGCCGGTCGTGCGCAAGGCTGCTGAAAAGCTTGAGGCTCTTGATATTCCCTTTGAGATGCGAGTTATGAGTGCGCATCGTACGCCTGCCGAAGTGACGGAATTTGCCGCAGGTGCAAGGGACAGGGGCTTTGGTGTTATCATAGCCGCTGCCGGCAAGGCGGCACATTTAGCAGGATTTATTGCTGCAAATACAACGTTGCCGGTCATTGGTGTTCCCCTAAAGTCGGATGCACTAGATGGAATGGATGCTTTGCTTGCAACGGTGCAGATGCCTTCCGGCGTTCCGGTTGCAACGGTTGCGATCGATGGCGCAGCCAATGCTGCGCTGCTGGCCGCAGAGATGCTCGCACTTTCGGATGCTGAGCTTACGGAAAAACTCAATGCCATGCGCAGGGAGATGGCGGATTCCGTTCGAAAAAAGGATGAAGAGGTCGGAAAATCCACGCTGTAATTTTAAAAATAGTCGCATGATTGCGGCTATTAAGCTTTTTTCGGACAAATAATAATTGGGGATCGCCGATCCGATTGGGATGAATGTACAGAGTCGGAAGACGATATTCGATATAAACTAAAAAACATAATTAATCTGATTCTAAAAATTACTTAGGAGGCTATTATGAAAAAAACGGTTCAGCTCTATGAGGGCAAAGCTAAGAAGGTATTCGAGACCGATGTTCCCGGCATCTATATCGTTGATTATAAGGATGATGCGACTGCATTTAATGGAGAAAAGAAGGGCACCATTGCAGGTAAGGGCGTCATT
Source organism: Christensenellaceae bacterium Phil7 (assembly GCA_001940845.1). Lineage (GTDB taxonomy): Bacteria > Bacillota > Clostridia > Christensenellales > CAG-138 > PeH17. The sequence continues at coordinate 16,952 of MSGV01000020.1, read as the reverse complement.
AACAATACCGTTACCAACAGGATTATGATGATGCTGGAGGAGAAGGGCATTCCAACGCATTTCGTGGAGCAGCTTTCTGAACGTGAGACTGCGGTAAAGGCAGTCAAAATCGTACCGCTTGAGGTGATTGTACGCAATATTGCTGCTGGTTCGCTTTCCAAGCGTCTTGGCATTCCGGAGGGAACACAGCTTGCAAGCACCGTGCTCGAATTCTCATATAAGGATGATGAGCTGGGAGATCCAATGATAAATGATTATCACGCATTTGCGATGCAGCTCTGCACTGCGGAAGAGCTTGAAACGATCAAGCAGTATGCATTTCGTATAAATGAGATTCTTATCCCGTTCTTCAAGGGTATGAATATTGATCTGGTTGATTTCAAGCTTGAATTCGGAAAGCTTGCAGATGGCACGATCGTGCTTGCGGATGAGATATCGCCTGATACCTGCCGTTTCTGGGATAGCAAAACCCATGAGAAGCTCGATAAGGATCGTTTCCGCAGAGATCTTGGTCATGTCGAGGATGCATATCAGGAAATACTGAGAAGGCTAATGGGCGAATAATCGCTTAATACTTTCTGGGATAGCGATCTATTTGGCAAATTATATTGATAAAGGAAGATTATGGATTCACAGGATTTGATCTTTAACTCGCTGCATGAGGAATGCGGTGTCGTAGGTATCGCAGTAAATACGGCGGATGATGTTGCGGCGTATGCATTTCATGCGCTGTATGCTCTTCAGCATCGCGGTCAGCAGAGCGCAGGTATTGCTGTAAATGATGATGGTGTGATAACCGCTCATTGTGATGAGGGGCTCGTTAATGATGTTTTCAATGAAAGCGTTCTTTCTGCACTGGGTATGGGGCAGATGGCTGTCGGTCATGTACGTTACTCAACAACCGGGGGGGATAAACGCATGAACTGCCAGCCCTTGGTAGTAAATCATATCAAGGGCAGCATGGCGCTGGCGCATAATGGAAATCTTACTAATGATGCGGAGCTTCGTGAGGAGCTTGAGCTTGCGGGCTCAATATTTCATACAACCACCGATTCAGAGGTCATTGCCTATACGATTACCAAGGAACGAATAACTTCTGCCTCGATCGAAGAAGCGGTGTCAAGGGCTATGGATAGGCTTACCGGAGCTTATTCGTTGGTAATAATGTCTCCGACAAAGCTTATTGCAGTAAGGGATCCTCAGGGCTTCAGGCCGCTTTGCATCGGTGAATTTTCACATGGGGGATATGCTTTCGCTTCTGAGACCTGCGCACTCGATGCGATGGGCGCAAAGTTTATCCGCGATGTTGAACCGGGCGAGATCGTCATAGTAAAGAATGGCGAGCTCACCACGCGCAGGGAGCATTGCGGCAAGGCAAAGCATGCGCTGTGTGTATTTGAGTACATCTATTTTGCCCGTCCGGATAGCTATATAGAGGGATGCTCCGTTCATGCGGCAAGGAAACGTGCGGGCGCATTTCTCGCGCTGGAGCACCCCGTGCAGGCTGATGTGGTCATCGGAGTGCCGGATTCCGGTATAGATGCTGCGCTTGGTTTTGCTCAGCAATCCGGGATTCCATATGGAGTGGGATTTATAAAAAATAAATATATTGGCAGGACTTTTATTGCTCCCAACCAGGCTGCGAGGGAGAAGGGTGTTCGCATAAAGCTCAATCCAGTTGAGGATACCGTTAAAGGAAAGCGTGTTGTTCTGGTAGATGATTCTATAGTCCGGGGGACAACGATAGCAAGAACTGTAAAAATATTGAGGGGTGCAGGTGCAAGCGAGGTGCATTTACGCCTGGCGGCTCCTAAATTTCTATTTCCATGTTATTTCGGAACCGACATACCGTCCAAAGAGGAGCTTTTTGCAAATAAGTATACCGAAGAAGAGATGCGGGATAAGCTGAACGTTGATTCAATCGGTTTCTTGAGCGTTTATGATGCAAAGCATATCGCGGGAAATGGCTGCAAGGATTACTGCGTGGGCTGTTTTACTGGTGAATACCCCTGCGAACCTCCCAAACGTAAATGGGAAAATAAATATTCTAAGAAGATTGGCGAGACCAAGGAGGATTAAATGTCAAGCGTTAGCAGAAGCGAAAGCTATGAAAAAGCGGGAGTGGATATCACTGCCGGCTATCGTGCGGTGGAGTTGATGAAGCAGCACGTTGCAAGAACTATGACCGCAGGCTGTGTATCGGATATTGGCAGCTTCGGCGGACTTTTCAAACTGGATCTAACAGGGATGAAGGAGCCAATCCTCGTGAGCGGTACCGATGGCGTCGGTACAAAATTGAAGCTGGCCTTTCTTATGAACCGCTATAATACGGTCGGAATCGATTGCACCGCTATGTGCGTCAATGATATTATATGCTGTGGTGCAAAGCCGTTGTTCTTCCTTGACTATATCGCTCTGGGCAAGAACGTACCGGAAAAGGTAGCTTCAATAGTTGAAGGTGTTGCGGAAGGCTGTGTACAGGCCGGTTGTGCTCTTGTCGGCGGAGAAACGGCGGAGATGCCTGGATTTTATCCCGTCGATGAATTTGACCTGGCTGGCTTTGCTGTAGGTATCGTTGATAGGAGCAAAGTATTTGATAATGAAACTATGATTCCTGGTGATGTTATCATCGCTCTTCCGTCCAGCGGAGTGCATTCAAACGGATTTTCACTGGTTAGGCATATATTTGGAATCGATACAAACCCTGACGTGATCAGAACGCATGTGGAATCGATAAATACCACTCTGGGCGAAGCCCTTATTGCTCCGACAAGGATATATGTGAAACCCGTCCTGGCACTTGCGGATGAAATAAAAATCAAAGGTTGTGCGCATATAACTGGCGGAGGCTTTTACGAAAATATTCCGCGCTGCCTCAAAAAGGGTATCGGCGCGAGAATATCGAAGGCAAGCCTGAGAAAGATACCTCTTTTTGAACTCATTCAGAAGACGGGAAATATTCCCGAAAGGGATATGTACAATACATTTAATATGGGCGTTGGTATGTGCCTGGTGGTTGCAAAGGAGGATGCGGATAGAGCAATCGAGATCTTGAGAGCGAATGGTGAGGACGCATATATCATGGGTGATACCATCAGCGGTGATGGAGTGACGATATGCTGATCCCACGCGCAGCGGTTTTTGTTTCAGGCGGAGGCACGAATTTGCAGGCGCTGCTTGATAAGAGGGGCAGCATAATAAAGTCCGGTCAAATTGCGCTCGTTATCTCCAATAAGGAGGGTGCTTATGCGCTTGAAAGGGCAAAAAATGCGGGGATAGAAGCTGTTTATCTGCCGTTTAATAAGAAAAATCCTGAGCTTTTTGAAAATCGGGCATATGAGCTCATTTGTGAAAGAGGGATAGAGGTCATAGTGCTTGCCGGCTTTACTGCAATATTGAGCGAAAGTTTTGTGTCTAAATTTCCTCGCAGGATAATTAATGTACATCCATCTTTGATACCATCCTTCTGCGGAAAGGGGTATTATGGGCTTAAAGTGCATGAAGCTGCTCTTGAATACGGCGTTAAGGTTACGGGCGCAACCGTACATTTTGTTAATGCTATTGCCGATGGCGGTCAGATAATTTATCAAAAGGCAGTGAATATTGAGGATGAAGATACTCCGGAGACCTTGCAAAGGCGCGTTATGGAGCAGGCCGAATGGGAACTGCTTCCAATGGCGCTTGAGAAGGTTTTTCGAGAGATTTCAGAAGCTTGAATGCGATAGAGCAGACTGAAAGGAGTTTTAATGCAGATTTTTGATTACCTGGCTTCAAATGAGTATCCCGGAAGAGGGATAATGCTTGGTTATAACAGTAAATATGCGGTCATTGCGTATTTTATCATGGGTCGAAGCGAGAATAGCCGAAATCGCATATTTGAACCGAACGGTGACGGCATAAGAACAAAGGCGTTTGATGAAAAGAAATGCAGCGATCCAAGCCTTATAATCTATGCCCCAGTGAGAAAATTTCATAGTCAAACGATTGTGACCAACGGAGATCAGACGGATACCATATATGACGAACTATGCATTGGGGGAAGTTTTGAATCTGCACTTCAAAAACGCAGATATGAGCCCGATGCTCCAAATTTCACTCCGCGCATAAGTGGGATGATCGATAAAAATGATTATCGTCTCAGCATCCTAAAATCTGAGGATGGATTGGGCGGTGCCTGTATGCGAAGTGTATTTCGCTATGCTAAGGAAAGCAATATTGTTCATCTGATACATACATACGAGCAGGATGGCAGCCCTATCCCATCGTTCAGAGGGGAACCGCGCAGATTTATGATTCCCGATATGAACATTGATGAGCTTGCAAATGGACTTTGGAATTCGCTTAATGAGCCGAATAAGGTATCCTTGTTTGTTAGATTCATAGATTGTGAGATGGAAATTGAGGAAACAAGGATAATAAATAAAAATAAGTAAATCTTTATTTAGAATACGGACTGAGATGCCGGAGGTATGGGCGAATCGCCTGCTCTGATAGGCATGGCGCTTATACTTATGAGGTCTTTTTGAAAGGAAAAATATGAATTACGAACTTAAATATGGATGTAATCCGAATCAAAAACCAGCAAAGATATCCATCGATGGGGAGCTCCCAATAGAAATTCTGAATGGCAAGGCAGGATATATAAATTTGCTTGATGCATTGAATGGGTATCAGCTTGTTCGCGAGCTGATGCAAGCAACCGGGCTGCCGGCTGCAGCAAGCTTCAAGCATGTCAGTCCGGCAGGAGCCGCCATAGGGTTGCCGCTCAATGAAACACTTAAGAAGATGTATTTTGTGGAAGATGGTATCGAGCTTTCGCCTCTCGCCTGCGCATATGTACGCGCAAGAGGAGCCGATCGCATGTCTTCCTTCGGTGATTTTGTTTCCGTAAGCTCAAAGGTGGATATGAGCCTTGCCGGAATACTGCATCATGAGGTCTCCGATGGCATAATTGCGCCGGATTATGATGAGGATGCGCTGGAATTGCTCAAAACCAAGAAAAGGGGCAACTATACAATTATACGTATGGATGAAAACTATGTGCCCGCCCCTATCGAGAGACGCATGGTTTACGGCATAACCTTTGAACAGGGAAGAAATGATCTTCATATCGATGAGGATATGCTCAAAACCATCGTAACGGAAAATAAGACAATACCGGAGAGTGCAAAGCTTGATCTGCTGATTGCCTTGATAACCCTCAAATATACACAATCCAACTCTGTATGTTATGCGGAGGGCGGACAGACTATAGGCGTTGGTGCGGGGCAGCAATCGAGAATTCATTGCACAAGACTGGCCGGCGGCAAAGCGGATTTCTGGCATTTGAGGCAATGCCCAAAGGTACTTGAGCTGCCGTTCAGACCCGATATTCCGAGGGCAAACAGGGATAATGCAATAGATCTTTATTTGAGTGATGAGGAGTGCGGAGATGTGCTGGATGAGGGTAAATGGCAGAATTTCTTTACCGTGCGTCCGGAAATCTTTACTCGCGAGGAGAAGCGTGCATGGTTGGCAAATTATACTGAAACGAGCCTTGCCAGCGATGCATTCTTCCCATTTAGCGATAATATAGAGCGTGCGTATAGGAGCGGAGTGCGTTATGTGGCCCAGCCCGGAGGTTCTGTGCGCGATGAGGATGTTATCAAAGCCTGTAATGAGCATGATATGGTCATGGTGTTTACAGGAATGAGATTATTCCATCATTAATTTATCGATTGAGTAGATAAGGATTGGAGGCGAGTGGATGTTTTGACCATTCGCCTGCCGGTCTATAATGCTCAGTAAATAAAACAGGAGGATGACTGCAAAAATGAATATACTTGTAATAGGCTCGGGCGGTCGCGAACATGCGATCATTCGCGCACTGAAGAAAAGTCCAAAATGTGAAAAAATCTATGCATTGCCCGGCAATGGCGGCATTGCTGATGATGCAGAATGTGTGAATATCGCCGCCACTGATCTGGATGGGATAGTCGAATTTGCAAAGACACATCCGATCGATTTTGCAGCGGTAATTCCGGATGATCCTCTTGCGCTGGGGCTTGCCGATAGGCTTCGTGATATAGGAATACCCAGCTTTGGTCCGTCTAAGAAAGCTGCTGTAATAGAAAGCAGCAAAGCTTTTTCAAAGGACTTGATGAAAAAATACGGCATTCCAACGGCAAAGTACGAGAGCTTTACCGATTGTGATACAGCACTTGCATATTTAAAAACTCAAACGCTTCCAATTGTTATTAAAGCAGATGGTCTGGCACTTGGTAAGGGCGTTATCATAGCGGAGACCTTGGCGCAGGCTGAACAGACCGTTCGAGATATGATGCTGGAAGCCAAATTTGGCAAGAGCGGTGAATGCGTAGTAATAGAGGAATTTCTGACGGGTCCCGAAGTGTCGGTCCTTGCATTTACAGATGGAAAGACGATCGTTCCAATGCCGGCATCAATGGATCATAAGCGTGCGGGCGATGGTGATGTAGGGCTGAATACCGGCGGAATGGGTGCTGTTGCTCCCAATCCATATTATGATGAGTCTAAGCAGCTGCGAGCTATGGAGGAAATTATTTTACCGACTATAGCAGCTATGAATGAAGAGAATAGAAAATTCAAGGGCTGTTTGTATTTTGGATTGATGCTGACGGAGGAGGGACCGAAGGTCATAGAATACAACTGTCGATTCGGCGATCCGGAAACGCAGGCTGTATTGCCGCTTTTAAAAAGTGATCTGCTGGAGATAATGCTTGCGGTCGAGCAGGAGAGGTTATCCGATATGGATATCGAGTTTTCAAAGGATGCCTGCTGCTGTCTTGTGCTTGCATCGGGCGGTTATCCAGAAAAATATGAGAAGGGCAAGCAAATTTCTTTAAATGATTTCCCGGAAAATATTTTTGTGTTCCATGCAGGAACAAAGAAGAAAGGAACCGAGCTGGTCACAAATGGCGGACGTGTTCTCGGAATAACGGCCGTTCGCAAAACGCTTGCGGAAGCTGTTTCGGCATGCTATGAAGCGGCTGAGCATGTTGAATTTGATGGAAAATACTATCGGAAGGATATTGGCAGCAGAGCATTATCGATAAATGCTTGAGTAGGGAGTTAATAATGGTTTATAGGATCTATAGTGAAAAGAAAAAAGCATATTCAGAGGCGGCATCTGCTCTGACTGAAGATATAAGGACGTTTTTAGGAATAAAGGAGCTTAGTGCGCTGCGCATAATCAATCGCTATGATGTCGAAGGAATAGATCGGGAGCTTTTCGAGCTTTGTTCAAATACGGTATTCTCGGAGCCTCAGGTAGATGATGTATATTATGAACTGCCTGAGCATAGCGATGCGATAGTCTTTGCGAGCGAATATCTTCCGGGTCAGTTCGATCAAAGGGCGGATTCTGCGGCACAGTGTATAGGCTTAGTGGCCGCATGTGAGCGGCCTATCGTTCGTTCTGCGGTTGTTTATTTGCTCTATGGCGATCTTACAGAAGTTCAGTTTGAAAAAATAAAGAAGTACATAATAAATCCTGTAGATTCGCGGGAAGCCTCCATTGATTTGCCTGAAACATTGAGAATGGAGGTTCCTGAGGTTAAGCCGGTCGAAAGCGTACCTCTATCTTCGACCGAGCCAAGGATTCTGATAAAGCAGTATGGTCTTGCGATGGATGAGGCCGATGTGCTTATGCTGCGTGATTATTTTAAAAGCGAGGGGCGTGAGCCTACAATTACTGAGTTGAGGGTCATTGATACTTATTGGTCGGATCATTGCAGACATACCACATTTAATACGGAGATAGTGCATGCAGAGTTTGAGGATGAGAAAACTCAGCGTGCATTTGAAAAATACTTGGCTTTGCGCAATAAACTTGGTGATAAAAAGAGCATTTGCCTTATGGATCTTGCATGTATTGCGGCAAAGGCTTTGAAGCGCAGCGGTGATTTGAAAGGCCTGGATGAATCCGATGAAATCAATGCCTGCACCGTTAAAGTGGATGTTGATGTGGATGGCAAGCAGGAGCCATGGCTGCTGCTCTTTAAAAATGAGACGCATAATCATCCCACCGAGATCGAGCCCTTTGGCGGTGCGGCCACCTGTGTCGGAGGAGCAATACGAGATCCACTTTCGGGCAGGAGCTATGTATATAATGCGATGCGCGTGACCGGCTGCGGAGATCCGCTCGCCAGCGCACAGAATACCATAGAAGGCAAGCTTCCGCAGCGTAAACTTGTTACCACGGCTGCGGCGGGTTATAGCTCGTACGGAAACCAGATAGGCCTTGCGACCGGTCTTGTGGATGAGATATATCATGAGGGCTATATAGCAAAGCATATGGAGATTGGCGCTGTAGTCGGAGCGGCTCCCGCTAGGAATGTGCGTCGCGATAAACTAAGCGCAGGCGATATAGTGATCTTGCTGGGAGGAAGAACGGGTCGGGATGGCTGCGGCGGAGCAACGGGTTCTTCAAAATCGCATGATGTTGGTTCGCTTTCAAGTTGTGGTGCAGAGGTGCAAAAGGGCAATGCTCCGGAGGAAAGGAAGCTGCAAAGGCTGTTCTCCAATGGAGATGCTACCAGACTGATTAAATGCTGCAATGATTTTGGAGCGGGCGGTGTTTCGGTTGCTATTGGAGAGTTGGCAGATGGTCTTGAGATCGATCTGAATGCTGTGCCTAAAAAATATGAGGGGCTTGATGGTACTGAGCTTGCCATTAGTGAATCTCAGGAGCGTATGGCAGTGGTTGTTGAAGCATGTGATGTGGATAAATTCCTTGAGCTTGCTAAAGCAGAAAATCTGGAGGCTACAATTGTGGCAAGGGTTACGGACTCAGGCCGCATGGTAATGATGCATGATGGCAGACGGATAGTTGATCTTTCAAGAGAATTTTTGAATACGAATGGTGCAAAAAAGTATGCCGATGCGTTTGTTGTTTCAGGCAAAGAGGCTCCGGCAGCGGTAAGTGGCTCCGGGTTTTCCGAACAGCTGAAAAGTATCGTTTCAAATATCAATATTTGTTCTCGCCAGGGTTTGAGTGAACGCTTTGATTCAACGATCGGTGCAGCAACAGTGCTTATGCCATTTGGAGGAAAGCGTATGCTCACTCCTCCACAGGCTATGGCGGCGAAATTCCCGGTTCGTGGCGGCGAAACGGATTCCTGTTCCGTTATGAGCTATGGCTTTGATCCATATCTATCGGAAGCAGATCCGTTTGCGGGTGCATACTGTGCTGTCATCGCGTCGGCTGCAAAGTTGGCTGCAAGCGGTGCAGGGCTTGAGCATTGTTATTTGACCTTTCAGGAGTATTTTGAGAAACTCGGCAGTGATAAGAGTCGTTGGGGAAAACCACTTGCCGCTTTGCTTGGCGCGCTGGAAGCTCAGATGGGGTTGAAGCTTGCAGCAATCGGAGGAAAGGACTCTATGAGCGGCAGCTTTGAGGATATTCATGTTCCGCCGACGCTGGTTTCCTTTGCCATAGCAAAGGATCAAGCGGGAAATATAATATCTCCTGAATTTAAGGCTGCACAGCATGAGGTTGTGATACTTGAACCGGAGAAGAATGAATTTGGACTTCCCGATGCAGCTTCAGTTCGCAAAAATATGCAGCTGGTGAATTCGCTAATAAAAAGCGGCAAGGTCATTTCTGCTTGGACCATTGGTGTGGGCGGAGCTGCAGAGGGCGTGTTCAAGATGGCGATAGGAAATGGAATTGGCTTTGAATTCGATGAAAAGCTGAGCCTTGATGAACTGTTTACCAGAAATTACGGCAGCTTTATTCTGGAGCTTTCGAATGATGAAATGTTCGATGGTTCGAGGAGGCTTGGACGCACTATTGAAGAAGAAAAGCTTGCGTTTGGCGATGAAAGCATTGCTCTTGCGGAATTATTCAAGCTCTATGATGAAAAGCTTGAGCCCGTTTATCATCATAAGACCTTTGATGATTCTGAAGTGCCGGCACTGAAATTTGAACGAAAGAATATTATTGTGAAGCCGAATGCCGGATGCACGAAGCCGAGAGTGCTAATACCCGTGTTCCCCGGTACTAACTGCGAATTTGATTCCGCTCGTGCAATGAATATAGCGGGTGCTGAGGCAGAGATACTGGTCATAAACAACCTTACGGCAAAAGGGATCGAGGAATCTGTGGATGCTTTTGCAAGAAAGCTGGCAGGCTCTCAAATACTGTTTATACCGGGTGGATTCTCTGGCGGAGATGAGCCGGAGGGCTCTGCTAAGCTTATCGCTTCATTTATGCGGAATGTAAAGGCTGCGGAGGAGATCATGAATCTGCTTGAAAAGCGCGATGGATTGATCCTTGGTATTTGTAATGGCTTCCAAGCACTTGTAAAGCTCGGACTGGTTCCGTTTGGAAAGATAATTACAACTGACGAAGCTTGCCCGACCCTGACCTATAATACGATAGGATTGCATCGCTCCAGGCTTGTACATACACGCGCAGTGTCAAATCTCAGCCCTTGGATGATGTATAGGCAAGTGGGTGAGGTTTCGACCGTACCGGTTTCACATGGCGAGGGGAGATTCGTATGCAGCGGAGAACTTTTGGATAAGTTGATTGCTGGCGGTCAGATTGCGGCTCAGTATTGCGATGAAAATGGTGTACCCTCCATGAAAACGGAAGTCAATCCCAATGGCTCTGTACTGGCTATAGAGGGGATAACCAGCCCGGATGGAAGGGTTTTCGGTAAAATGTCACACAGCGAGCGTGCCGGACACAATCTTTATAAGAATATTCCGGGCAATGACGAAAGCAGCATATTCCGTGCGGCGGTGGACTATTTCAGGGGTTGATTTATTTAAAAAGCCGGTGTATAATCAATCAATTTACAGCTACGGAGCAAAAGGAGGAAAGGAGCAGTTATGCCAGCAAATATTATTGACGGCAGGGCATTGGCAAATGAAGTCTATGCTGAGCTTAGCGGCAGAATAGAGCAGCTCAGCGCAAGGGGAATCATCCCTAGGATCGCAATAATCAGCATTGGAATGGATGAATTGGACAAACGCCGCGTTACCCTGAAGGAAAACGCTGCGATGAAGCATGGTATGGAGAGCGTGACATATTGCCTGCGGCAGGATGTTGCGCAGGATAGGGTGATTGAACTCATAAACAGGCTTAATCAGGATCCATTGGTACATGGAATAATCGTTCAGACTCCAATGCCCAGTCAATTGGATGATAAAACGGTGTTGGATGCTATAGATCCCAAAAAGGATATTGATGGCCTTCATTTCTGTAATGCCGGCAAGCTCCTCAATGGAGAGCCCGCTATAGTGGCTTGCACACCTAGGGCGATTATTCGCATTATAGATAGTATAGGTGTGGATATTCAGGCAAAGCACACCGTTGTGGTCGGAAAATCCGTTCTCGTTGGTCGTCCCATTGCGGTTTGCTTCTTGAATAGAAATGCAACGGTTTCTGTTTGCCATACAAAAACCACAAATCTTTCCGAGATTACTAAAAATGCGGATATCTTAGTCGTTGCTGCGGGAAGCCCTGGGCTTATCAAAGCGGATATGGTCAAGGATGATGCCGTTATCATAGATGTCGGGCAGACCAGTGTTGATGGGCACCTTAAAGGAGATGTGGATTTTGATGCAGTTAGCCAAAAGGCAAGCTACATCACTAAGACTGTTGGCGGTGTTGGACCAATGACTGTGGCAATGCTGATGGCCAATCTGGTGGATTGCACAGAAGCCCTCAGCAGATAGCAAATAGCTTAAATCGGATCACTAAATTTACTTAAATAAAAGGAGATCAATATGGCTTACATTTATGATGAACCCTCAAGAACCTTTGGCGAATATCTGCTTGTGCCGGGTTATTCAGGTAAGGATTGCATACCGACAAATGTCAATCTGCGTACTCCTCTCGTAAAATACAGGCGTGGAGAAGAGGAGCCGGCCATCAGCATCAATACCCCGATGGTATCTGCTATCATGCAGGCGGTTTCAAATGATACTATGGCAATTGCGCTTGCTCGCGAAGGCGGAATATCATTTATATATGGATCCCAAACTCCAGATGCTCAGGCACAGATGGTGCGGAATGTGAAATCCTATAAGGCCGGCTTTGTAGTCAGCGATTCAAATTTGGGACCGGATTCGACCCTTCAGGATGTGCTTGATCTATATGAAAGGACAAAGCATTCGACGGTCGCCATTACCGATGATGGTACCGGTACGGGCAAGCTGCTGGGAATAGTTACGGATAAGGATTACAGAATCAGCCGAATGGAGCTTTCAGTTAAAGTGACGGAGTTCATGACTCCTGCATCAGAACTGATCTCCGGAAACGAGGAAACCACGCTGAAAGAGGCCAACGATATCATTTGGGCACATAAGCTCAATGCGCTGCCGATAGTAGATCGGGAGGGCAAGCTCAAATATTTTGTATTCCGAAAGGATTATTCGAACCATAAGGCTAATCCGCTGGAATCCATCGATAGCCATAAGCGCTATTTGGTGGGTGCGGGTATCAATACTCGCGATTATGCTGAACGAGTCCCCAAATTGGTTGACGCAGGCGTGGACGTGCTTTGCATTGATTCATCGGAAGGATTTTCCGAATGGCAGAAGATGACAATCGAGTACATCCGCAAAACATATGGCGATTCCGTCAAAGTTGGTGCGGGCAATGTCGTTGATGCTGAGGGATTTCGATTCCTAGCGGAGTGCGGCGCAGATTTTATTAAGGTTGGAATAGGCGGAGGTTCCATCTGTATTACTCGTGAACAGAAGGGTATAGGAAGAGGGCAGGCAACCGCAATGCTTGAGGTGGCTAAAGCTAGGGATGAGTACTTTAAAGAAACCGGAGTATATGTCCCGATCTGCTCTGATGGCGGTATAGTTCATGATTATCATATAACCCTCGCACTTGCAATGGGTGCGGATTTCGTAATGCTTGGAAGGTATTTTTCAAGGTTTGACGAGAGCCCTACCGAAAAAATAAGAATAAATGGCAATTATTATAAGGAATACTGGGGAGAGGGAAGTAATCGCGCGAGGAATTGGCAGCGTTATGATCTTGGCGGTGCCTCAAAGCTCAGCTTTGAGGAGGGCGTTGATGCATATGTTCCATATGCAGGAAGCCTGAAGGATAATATTTCGGCAACACTTGGCAAAATACGCTCTACGATGTGTAACTGCGGGGTGCTTACGATTTCGGAGCTGCAAAAGAAAGCCAAACTTACGGTTGTATCTTCAACCAGCATTATTGAGGGTGGTTCGCATGATGTCATTCTCAAGAGCAGTGTACCTATGAAGAATCAGTAACTGTATCTCAAATAGAAATGCGCCCCCCCATCAGTACAGTGGGAGGCGCATTTTTCAATAAAAAGGCTATAGCTTAAGCATAGCTTCAAGTTTAGGAAAGAACGGAACGATTTCAACATATTTGTCGAGCAGCTTGCCAAAAAAGCTTATTATCAGCCCGTTGAGTAATGTCATTACAATCGTGCCAATGCCAACGCCGCGGAATCGACCAAAGAACAACAGCGTTGCAATGCATGCCAATGCCAAGCATGAAAAATCAAAAATTATTTTGAATTTATCAATATTTAGATTGAATTTCTTCGAGATACCCATAACAAAGAAATCATAAACCTGTGGATAGATGTATGTGCGGAAGAATAGCGCAACGGTGAATGCGGTCATAACCATACCGACGGCAAAGAAAAGAAGTCTGAGCCATAATGTCATGCTGCCGGGAGGGGTTATATTTGGGTTTAGCGCAGGAATCAATGTGCGCCAAAGATCGAGGATGCCACCATAGATTAGTGTGGTAAGAAACGAAATGAAATATATGAGTTTAACCCTCCTCATAAGAATGCAGAATGTGATGAAAAGTAAAGCCTGAATGATGTATTCACTCTGCCCGAAGGTCAATGCCGAGAATTTTAGACTGAGTATATATGCAGGAGCGACTATCATTGATACACCAAAATCGGCACTGGCCGTCAGCGCGACTGAAAATGCCATTAGGACTAAGGCGACGACGTATGCAATTTCACTGTAAAGCTTGATCTTCTTCATGCAAGATACCTCCGTTTTCAAAAACGAAGGTATTATACCGTGAATTCAATATTTAAGCAAGGTTTCAACATGAGTTGAATATAGTACCAGGCTGCCCGATCAAAACGGACAGCCTCGGTTCTCCTTTTTTCCTCTTTTTGCTTAATCATAACTTTTTTATCCATAAACATAATACCAGAAAAAACTACCATGTCAATGGATTTTAGAAAAAATTAACAATTTGTTCACAAATGCAACGTGTAAATGTAATAAAGAATTATAGAGCCTTAAATATTAATGCATTACTTGTACTATAACATAACAACGCAGTTCTGAATAAATCAAAAATAATGTTTTAGAATGCTGATATAAAGCTATTGGATAATTTGAATGGAAATAAATAGGTGCAGCTTATGTAAGGCTAAAAAATGCCGATAGGATTGCTGCAGTGAACTTCGGTTCAATTAAGATTCAAGTCGAAGGTAAAACTATTTAGGGTGCGTTGATTAGAAATGAACAAAAATTATATCTGAATGATGTGTCTTTTGGGGCTTGAAACCTGTAGAGAATGGTTTATAATATGATTGACGAAATTTGTGCCAGGGCATGGCAGCCCAAAGATACGGCATGGATCATTTAGAACCGGCACGGTTGATGAAAGGAATATTAATTGGATAAATGGATACGAAACTGATTTTTGTTACGGGCGGCGTTGTTTCATCGCTGGGAAAGGGCATCACCGCTGCCGCATTGGGCAGACTTCTCAAGGAGAGAGGGTATAGTGTTTCGATAATGAAACTCGATCCTTATCTTAATGTTGATCCGGGCACTATGAACCCCTATCAGCATGGTGAGGTATTCGTAACCGATGATGGTGCGGAGACCGATCTTGATATAGGTCACTATGAGCGTTTTATCAATGAAGATCTGACAAAACTCAATAATACTACCACCGGACAGATCTATTCTGCGGTGCTTGATAGAGAGCGGCGCGGTGGATATCAGGGCGGAACAGTACAGGTCATTCCACATATAACTGATGAGATAAAGCTGCGTATACGCAAAGCCATTCAGAAGCTTGAGCCTGATATAATGATAGTTGAGATCGGCGGTACGGTAGGCGATATTGAGTCCCAGCCATTTTTGGAATCCATCAGGCAGCTACGGACTCAGCTTGGTTCCCGCCAATGCTGCTTCATTCATGTTACCCTTGTTCCGTACTTATCCGCTTCAGGCGAACTCAAGACAAAGCCAACTCAGCATTCGGTCAAAGAGCTGCAAAGCATTGGCATCCAGCCCGATGTTATAGTTTGCCGCAGCGATTATCCGCTTGATAAGGGGATTCGTTCCAAGATTGGGCTCTTCTGCAATGTGCCGGAGGAGAATGTTATTGAAAATCTTAACGCAAGATCTTTATATGAAGTCCCATTGATGCTCGAGGAGCGCGGGCTCTGCCGAGTTGTATTGAATACACTCGATCTTGAGCAGCGTGAGCCTGATTTGACGGCATGGAGTTCAATGGTAAATGATGATATAGATCCGGATAGGGAATGCTGTATCGCACTCGTCGGTAAATATGTGGAGCTGCATGATGCGTATCTTTCCGTTGCGGAAGCCTTGCGCCACAGCGGCATTGCCAATCATGCGCGGGTGAATATTCGCTGGATTGCGGCAGAAGATGTTGAGAAGGGTGATCCCAATGAAATTTTCAAGGGTGTTGATGGTATTCTTGTTCCCGGAGGATTTGGCGAAAGAGGGCTTGAGGGTATGATGATAGCGGCTCGCTACGCGAGGGATCATAAACTTCCGTATTTTGGCATATGCCTAGGAATGCAGATTGCCGTTATTGAATATGCACGCCATATTCTCGGATGGGCGGATGCGCATTCCACGGAGGTGGATTTCAATACTAAGCACCCGGTCATAAACTTAATGGAGGATCAGGTTAATAACCTTGAGCGGATTGGTGGAACTCTGCGTCTTGGAAGCTATACCTGCCATCTGGAGCCCGGCAGCCTTGCAGAGAAGCTGTATGGTACAAGCGAGGTACATGAACGCCATAGGCACAGGTATGAGTTCAATAATGATTTCATCGAAGATTTCCGCACCGCTGGTGTGAACTTCACCGGTTGGAATCCAAGGCGCGGCTTGGTGGAGATTATCGAGCTGCCGGATCATCCATTCTTTGTGGGCGTACAATTCCATCCTGAATTCAAATCCCGTCCGGATGATGCACACCCAATATTCAAGGGATTTACTGCTGCTGCATTGGAATATCGCAGCGGAAATTTGGAAAACTAATGCTGACATGGGGGCTATAGGGAGTCTTTTCCTATGACCTATGCAATAAATTCATAAGGAGAAAAATCATGGAAATCAACAAAAAGATGACGATTGAAGAGATTATCAACGTGGATAACAATATTGCTGCGATCCTAATGGGCAGCGGTATGCATTGCTTGGGCTGCGTTATGGCAAGCGGTGAGAATCTTGAGCAGGCTTGCGGCGTTCATGGAATCGATTGCGATGCGCTCGTGAATGAGATCAATGCTTATCTCGCAACAAAATAAGCGAATTTTAATTAAAAAATGAATGAAAGCATTGTGGGCGAGAGGATTTTGCCTGCAATGCTTTTGTTATAAATTATTTCCAAGGGATAGAAAAATCCGAACGCATTGCGTTCGGATCAATAGTGGAGGCACCATCCAGAATCGAACTGGAGATGGCGATTTTGCAGACCGCTGCCTTACCGCTTGGCTATGGTGCCATAACCTTAGAAAAAATTGGAGCGGGAAACGGGGCTCGAACCCGCCACCTCCGCCTTGGCAAGGCGGCGCTCTACCAAATGAGCTATTCCCGCTCGAAATGTGGTGCCTCAGAGTGGAGTCGAACCACCGACACAGGGATTTTCAGTCCCTTGCTCTACCAGCTGAGCTACCGAGGCA
>MSGV01000019.1 GCA_001940845.1 Christensenellaceae bacterium Phil7 | reverse complement strand
TGGTACTGGTTCAACGCGGATGGCACGATGTTCCTTGAAGGTATCCGCGAAGAAAACGGCACGAAGTATTACTACAAGGATGGAGTGAAGAATTATGCCGGCCTGATCGAGATTTCCGGCGAATATTACTATGTTAAGAGTGACTGCTCTGTGGTTTGTGACCGCAGCTATTATGTCACCAAATCCAACGGCCTGATGCCGAGCGCAACCTATACTTTCGATGCGGACGGCAAAATGGTAATCAAAAACGGCATCTACCGCGAGAAGCTCGGCGATGGAAATGAGTACCTGTTCTACTATGTAAACAATGTGCGTCAGGTCAATACCGGTCTCGTACAGCTTGACGACGGCAGCTACATCTATGTCCGCAGCGGTGCAAACCTTGCGGTCGGAAGCTACTATGTTTCCAAAACTAATAATCTCCTCCCGAAGGGCACCTATACCTTTGGAGAAGACGGTAAGATGGTCGTAAATCCGTAAGAGACAAGTGTGTATACAGGGCGGGAAAATCCCTCCCTGTATACCACTGTATTCACAGCGAAAGGAGTGCATATGCAGTTATCGCGAATTTGTAAATGGAGTGTAATGCTCCTTGTGGTTTGTTCTATTGTCAGCTTGTTTGCCGGGTGTGGGAAAAAGACTCCGGAATCTACTGCAGATCCTGCAGTAAATCAGAGTGAAAGCACACCGCCGGAAGAAGAAATTGAGGATACCACGACACTTTCGGAAATCAATACCGACTTCGGAACGCTATATATTCCTCAAAAATATGAACAGCTTTTGAAAGCCGAGATAGGCAGCGATACAGTCAAGTTCATTACTGAACAAGACGGAAAGACCTACACTCTTTTCGACCTCAGCATCGGCGAAGAAGTTGGACAGCTTGCCGGAACACTGACTGACAAACGCGGTACTTCTCGTGATGTATATATTACGGTTTACGACCTCGGTGACATCAGCAAATTGGCACAGGACAAGCAGGATCAGCTTTATGCCATGCAGGAGGCTGTGAATGTCATTGTCGAAAACTTGAAATAAATATCCAGGAAGGAATTCATATGAAAAAATCATTTTCACTGCGATGGATATCTCTCCTGTTGGCGGTCATGATGGTTTTCAGTATTCTCCCGCTGTCTGTATTTGCGGTAGATACCTCGACCGATGATACACGGTATACTGACTTCCTATCCTCATTGACCACCCTTGAGGGATATGCCGACGCTTACGCCCGGGAACATTCCGGCGAAGATGCTACGGCGCTTGTCATCAACTACATCCGCTGCGGCGTGGAAAAATACACATCCAGTACATGGACGACCTTCTGCGGTCCGGAAAACACAGCCTTTACCGGTTATGTGTCCGAGCAGGACGCAGCCAACGGAACAAATGCCGCTGCTGTGCGCAGCCTGGAGGTTTTCACGGTACCCAACGGAAACGAAGTCGATTTTGCGCACATGTTCGGCGCAATGGATATGGCGTACCACACCGGCAATCAGAGCACTGCCGACCTTGGCAGCTGGGCCGGCGATATCTGTGACCTGCTTCAGCTCACGACCAATGCGGGCGTGACCGGTACGGTCGAAGAAATGGCCGAGGAGATCCGAACCAATAACGATAAGTATTTTCTGTACGACAATCCCGATCCGGAAATTCATTCTTTTGGTATTCTCGATCTGTACGGCGATCTTGACGCCTTTTACATTCTAAAGAAGATTGGCACCGGTGTGACAATCAGCGCGGTCATGAAGAATTACTTTACGACCAGCCTGACCGATGCCGCACGCGCAAAGTTCTTCCTGGACAACCGCTTCGGTGGAGTTTCAACGAAGGATGACATTCGCGCTTCTGTCTATGATACCTATTACGGAAACGAGGGCATCCGGACTCTGGAAGGCAGCTACCTTCCGAATGGTGTCAATGCCGATCTGCGTCGTGCCTGCTGCTATGCTTTTGCCGATTACCTCTACGAAACGGCAAAGGGACAGCTGGAAAACGATTATTACAAGGTCTTTTCCAGCACCTCCTCCATACTGGCTCCCGGCATTAAGCAGGAAGTGAAAATGGCTCTGACGAAGGATGATAAGCAAATTGTTTATTATCTCGCGACTGCGGACATTACACGCAGCGATGTCAATATCTATGCCAACTATAACGACAATGACGCCTCTGTCTGGAAGATGGCTCGCGTGAAAGATCAGATGGAAGCCGCAGAAAGAAAACATACGGATCCGAACAACACAGAGCACTATATTCCTAATTATCGTGCGGTTGTCGGAACAAATGCCGATTTCTACAACATGAGCAACGGCTGCCCCGGCGGTGCGCTGGTTATGGAAGGCGTTGAGTATCACGGCATTGGCAGCGAAAACTTCTTCGGCATTCTCAAGGACGGAACGCCCATTATCGGTGGAAGTGCCGAGTGGAATGCGCACAAGGGTGAGCTTCAGGAAGCTGTCGGCGGTGATATTTGGCTTGTCAGGAACGGTAAAATTGTACCTTCCGCACCTGTCAATTATTACAACAACCGTGCTTCCCGTACCTGTGTTGGTATTACTTATGACGGTCAGGTCGTGCTGATGGTGCTTGATGGCCGTCAGGAGCCGTTCTCCGCAGGCGGCAGCGCCATTGAGATCGCACAGATTATGCTGGATGCCGGCTGCGTCTCCGCCATAAATCTGGATGGCGGCGGTTCCTCCACCTTTGCTGCTAGAGGCGAGGGCTCTGAAACGATTTCCGTCGTCAACCGCCCGTCAGACGGGTATGAGCGCTCAGTCAGCTCCTCCCTCCTCGTTGTATCTACGGCAAAGCCCTCCAATGTATTCGACCATGCGGTCGTTTCCGCAGACTATGACTACCTGACGGTCGGAACCGAGCTAACTGTCAATGCGTCCGGCGTCACTTCTACCGGCGGCGCGATTGCACTCCCCGATGGCTCTGCGCTGAAGGTGTCCGATGAAAGCCTTGGTACGCTGTCGGGCGATGTGTTCACAGCCAAAGCGCTCGGTGATGTGCAGATCCAGCTAATTGCAGCAGACGGCAGCGTGCTAGGCACAAAAACGCTGCACATTGTTGAACCGACGGAATTGAAATTCACCAAAGACAGCTTGAATGCGGTCTACGGCGAATCGACCGAGTTGCCGCTGGAGGCTACCTATAACGGCAACCCCGTAAAGATCAACCCCAATGATGTGCAGTTCGGCTTCCTGAAGATCACACTGCAATCGATCGGTGAAGTCGAAGGTGGGAGTGTCAATACCACGAAAACGGAATTGGTATTCGATTACCCCGAGGCAGGTACGATTTCCGGCTTTGATTTCACACCCAATGCAAACAGCGAACTGCGTACTCTGACGATCGGTGCAGTTCTGAAAAACAAGCTGGCCGAATTCCAGGCGACAATCAATCAGGAATATGCCCGTGCATATCAGGAAGCCAAAGGCAAGGGCTACAGTGATGAAGAAGCCGCAATTCAGGCGCAGAC
>MSGV01000018.1 GCA_001940845.1 Christensenellaceae bacterium Phil7 | reverse complement strand
AATGACGGCGTGTTGGTGCATAATAAGTGTATTGGAGAAAACGGCACTAGAACAACAAGTAGTACCACTTGGAAAGGAAATGGCTGTGAGCGCATAGATGTTGAGAATCCTAATCCGGGTATTAGAGATGGTCAAATTCATTATCACGACACGAAAAACATTAAATATATGTTTGATTTTAGCAGTGGAACGTTCTCAAATCCTTCAACACGTTTAAGAAAGCTTACTAGCAACTATGACTTTCAGCGAGGATTAAATAAAGCACTAAAAATATTAGGGGAGATGTTGAAATGATGATACCTGATTGTTGCCTTAGGGTTAATACTGCTATGAGAACATTATTCTACTCAAGAAGAAATTATGAGTATGCGGGGGAAACTTTGCGTCTTACCCGTGATTATATTTTGAAATTTGTTGGCAATACAGAAGAAAGTGAAGGCATGATTCTGTCTGAAGAAAATATCCCCAAAAGGCGTAACCTTGATTTTGATAGTATCATTAATGAATACGGCAACCTGACATCGTTTGAATGTGCGTGCAACGAGTTATATTTTCCGATCAACCAGACTGAACTTTTGTCATGCGCGGTGATCGAAATAGGAAAAAGCCTTTTTGCCGCAATTAGGTCAAAATTCTTTGGACAAAAATTTCATATACATTTGAGTTGTGACTGTGGTGTTTATCCAAGCATTACTGCATGGTTTCATCTGTCAAGAGAAGGCGAGTTCTACTTTGATGAGTGTATTGATAACTATTCTCAGCCAGTGTTAGACTTTGTTTTTTCAACGTAAAATAACGTTCACTTTCACAGATGAAGATTGGGAAAATGCACAGGGGACCTGTGCGAAATGGATAAAATGCTATCTGGAGGATGGGCGTCTTGCGAATGTGCTTAAAGGAGTCCAAGTCGTAACTATCGGATTTGTTGATGGAGACTTAGAAGTCCTATATGAAAAGGAAGATAATGTATAGCATTAAACGCTAATTTGCTTTGAGGCGAAAATATTAGAAAACATACATCGGTCAAAAGAGCAGGATTGCTTTTTTGACCGATATTGGAATAACCTTCAAATTCGTTAAACGGTTCAGCCACCGTAATTATAGTTATATAACGTCCAACTTTAAGGCTTTGCACTGGTTTCTATGGGAAGCCGTATTAAAGCCTTGAAAATTTAATTAGCAAGGAGAAAAGACTTATGAATTATCAACAAACAGTTATAGACTATCTTGAAGGAAGAATAACTCCTCAGGAGTTTGAAGAACTTCTGGTAGAGCAGCCTGGAATATATGACTGGCTGCAAAGTCTTGTTCCGGAAGGTAAAACATTCCAGCTAGTAACTTTCTCGAACGGAAAGACTTCTATTAAAGTCGTTCCATACGACATCAGAGAGGTTATCTATAACTATGCTAACAATATTTCGTTTGGATCTCTTAAGCCATCTCTTGGTTATTACTTGAATGTATTCTCCATAATTGAACATTTGGTCAAGGAGGGTAAACCAGATTTGGAATTCAAAGCATCTACTAAGGTGCGTGATATGTGTCGTATTGCTATTGCCGCCTGCCCCGAATGCGTTGGCGGACCGGAGGTAGAAGCTATAATTGATGATATAGTGGAATCAATCCCCGACAACTTATCCAAAACAAAGCGGATAGCATTGGCGAAGGCGAAGATTAAGGAGGCATTTCATCTTGAGAGAAAAAGACCGTATTGGTATCAATCTCCCAATTGGCCTGCCTGCAATGGAAAGCCGATGAAATATGTGGGCAGCAAGACGCTGAATTTCGATATGCACGTGCTTTATTTTGTGGATGTGGAAACAGGTGAAGAGCGTGAGGTTATTGATTGCACCTGAGCTGTAGGCTGAGTGAATCTATTTGAAGACCTATGATGCCTATGGCAGGCTGAGCCAGGTGACGTACGGC
>MSGV01000017.1 GCA_001940845.1 Christensenellaceae bacterium Phil7 | reverse complement strand
GGCTTTGCGCAGGCAGCTCCTGCTATAGCCATGGCCAGAATAAGGGCAAGCAGCGCAGAAAATAATCTTTTATTCATAGTTAAGCTCCTTTCGTGCGTTTAAAAATGTGTTAAAGTGTACGGCTGAGTCGTGCTGGGGTGCTCCTTTATCAATCATGTTATACGTTTCCAAGGTTGAAAGGCCAACCTTGGAAACCAATATATCGTGGGACGCTATACTTTTCGGCAAATTGAGCCGTGATGCAGCATCATTCGAATCGTGCGGTGTATTTGAATGTGCGAAGCTCCTTGGGAATGGAAGCCACATCTATGCGATAGGACTCCTCATTCGAGATGAGATTGCCTTCATCATCGAACCAGCCCACGAAGGTCTTGCCTTCATCGGGATCTGCAAATATACATAGATCAAAGCTATCGCCATCGTCTCCCAACAATCCGACGCTTCCGCCTCCCTCCGCCTTTAGTGAGACATCGACATAGACAGAATCAATCATGATGCAAGCCCAGTGAAGCTCTTTGAATCCGCAATCCAGGAACCAGGCACGGTAGCAGGCTATTTCTTTGGGACTGAGCTCTATATTATTAGGGTTATTCCTAATAGATAACTCAAGTAATTCATCGCAGCCCTCGATGTTGACTGATTCGATATGGGTGTCATGTATATAAAGAAATTGAAGCTCGGACACCCCGCTTAAATCAAGAAAACCATAAAAATCTATACCCTCAACTGAAAAGGAGTAGAGTTGACCGAAATCATTCCATTGAACTAAGTCATAAGTCGGATACTCCGACGGGGGGTCACGGGGTATCCACCAGGTTGTGGGATCATCAGGGTCATACCATTCATTGAGCTTTTCCCCATTTCGAACCCCATTTTCATCCTTGATCTCCAAAAAGCTGCGGACGGCATTGAGATCATGCGTATTCAATTCGCAATCCGGCAGAGTAAGACTATACGGAGGATTTTTTGTAGGAGCTGGTGTAGAGGTTGATGTGGGAGTTGGTTTATCGGTGGGTATAGCTGTCGGTTCCGGCGTACCATGCAGCTCCTGATTGCCCGGCTTTGCGCAGGCGGCTCCCACTATAGCCATAGCCAGAATGAGGGCAAGCAGTGCAGGAAATAATCTTTTATTCATAGTTAAGCTCCTTTCGTGCGTTTAAAAATGTGTTAAAGTGTACGGCTGAGTCGTGCTGGGGTGCTCCTTTATGAATCATGTTATACGTTTCCAAGGTTGAAAGGCCAACCTTGGAAACCAATATATCGTGGGACGCTATGCTTTTCGGCAAATTGAGCCGTGATGCAGCATCATTCGAATCGTGCGGTGTATTCAAACTGTGGAGACATCCATTCGGGGTTATCTTCCTCGAATATAGTTAAGGATTCGTCCTTGGAAACGAGTTTGCCATTTTCGTCAAACCAGCCGATGAATTTATGCCCTTCATCGGGGGAAGCCTGAATGTACATATACATCCATCCGTCCCTCATGCCGTCGATCACAAATGATCCGGCACCATCGACTTTTACAGTGGCATCAAAGTCTGAATAGAGGAAGTCATCCCTAAAATCATATATCCAGCAGAACTCGGTAAGCCCGGTATTTGCGACACGACACTGATTAATTTCTACCTTCGCCGGAGAGATGGACTTAAGCTCGGTCGCATCTTCAATCATCAAGAGAGTGATGCTGCAGCCATCGATATTAAGAGAATTTATATGATTGCTGCCGTGGAAATATAGCCCGTCTAGCGAAGTGCAGTTGCTGAGATCAAGCTCACCCCAAAAATCAAGGGATGAATATTCACCGCCGAGCCCCTCCTTGCGCTGCGGAATATAGAACTCTTCAAGTACTCCATCAATATTCCAATACGCAATTGAATAACATACATCGTCTCCGTATTCGTTTTTAGTTAAGTAAAACCACGTTGCGGGGTCATCGGGATCATACCATTTATTGAGCTTTTCCCCATTTCGAACCCCGTTTTCGTCCTTGATCTCCAAAAAGCTGCGTACGGCATTGAAATCATGCTCATCTAGCTCCGTATTTTCCGGAACGAGTGCTGTAAATGGAGGCGTTGGCTCCGGCGTCGGCTTCGGCGTTTGGGTCGGTTCTTCGGTCGGTATAGCTGTCGGTTCCATCGTGCTCGATTCCGGCGTGCTATGCAGCTCCTGATTGCCCGGCTTCGTGCAGGCAGCTCCGATCATGGAAATGGAAAGGATAAGAGCAAGCAGCGCTGCTATTAATCTTTTATTCATAGTTAAGCTCCTTTCGTGCGTTGAGTTGATCGAGTATTCTTCCGGTAGTGTTGATTTCAGTATTGATAACTTCATCAATTGGGATCGATGCGACGGTCTCTATTATCCAACGAGCATACAGCGTACGAGAAGCTGTAATACAAAACTGCGAGCTTATTGCAGCACCGCCGGAAGTTTTGCTCCAACCAGCAAAGGTATAGCCGTTTCTGGTTCCGGTTGGCAGAGCACCGCCTTCGGTAAGTTTTACATTAGCAATCGCGCTGCGCTTAATTGTTGACCCGGTACCACCTTGATAGTTAAAAGTTACGGTATAAGTTTTAGGTTTATATGCCTCATATCCCGTGCTCTTGCCATATTTTGACAGGAAAGAAGATGGAGTATACGTAACCTTACGTGTTATGGGCGGTCGTTCCTCTGCAACAACGATGGTTTTTATCGATCCATCGGAATTATAAGTTAAATTGTAAATTAATATTGCATGACCGGAACTTGCTGAAGTTTTCTGTTTTATAAGAGAATCGCCAACGGACAATTTCGTTAAATCAGATGTTGAGACCATGCTGCCAAGCTTCGTTATATCCAAACTGGGGAGATCAGTAGTTGTATAATTTTTCACCAATCCCCAACTATATGAGACGAAGCAACTGCAATTCATTCCATAAAGTGGACCGTAAGACGGGTGAGTGATTGCCGCATTATATATATCTGAGCTGCTGTCTCTTATTTCTGCGTTGAACGCATTGAGACCGAAAACACCAGCGGAATCTGGGTCATCGGGAGCAATATGCCTTATGGACTTACCGATATAACCAGTATGATTATTACTGAAAGGTCCGGATTTGTTATAGGGAATGCCAGTGTAGGATTGCCCGACCAGAAAATAATCAAAACCCGAACTGTTATTATATGCCTTAATCTTTTTCAAAGGACTCCAAGAAAAGTTTAACAACTTATTTGCCTGAGAAGTTATCATTTTCGAGTAGGGACTTACAGAAGCCGCTTTAACAGGAGAAGCATCCCTCATGCGGGTAAACTCGATGGTGGAAGCATTGGAGCATTCATCGACATCGCCGTCATCACCATTATGAGTTTCGCAATACTCGCAATATGCATCATCCGGGTTATCGAGGTTGAGCAGTTCAACGGCATCTCCATAGCCCTGGAGGTTGTATTCTTCAAGATATGGAAGAAGCGTTGCCTTTTGCATGGAGCTGTTTGTTTTTGCCATATTGCAGAAGCTGCGAAGCTTTGCCGTGGGCAGTTGGTATAGAATACCCGAAATCATCACCACCAAATGATCGGATTCGATGTAATAACTGCGCACATTATCCAACAAGTGCGTTGAATCGAGATACAGGGAGCAATCGTAGGCACTTCCGGTACCATATAAAATTCCGCTGTTGGTTGGAATAAAATTGCAGATAGCTTCATTAATCAGATCAAGCTTTTGAGGCGCTGGGTTTGTGAGCTCCGTCCGATAAATGGCTCCATTTGACAGGTAGTAGAGCTGACGACCATTTACAACATAAAAATTATAAATGAGATCATTGCCTGCACTCATGATCGTGGTCAGAGAGTTATCGGTCAGGTTGAAGGCTTTGATATAAGCCTCGTTATTTTCAAAGGTCGTGAAGTAGATGGTATCATCAACGATGTTGATATTATCTCCTTCTTCGTCAAGCACGGAAATTGCCTCATCGCCACATACTGCATATAGCTTCTTATCGGCAAATCCGTAAGTTTTTCCCTGGAATTCTGCGGTGGGAATGCCATAAAGCATTTCTCCATCATCGCATGCGAGTGCAAATTTTTCATCATATGGTTCAATTTTAGCGCTTAGCTGTGGAAGCTTCATTGCCTCATTTCTAACGACATCGGCAACAAGAGCAACCGGAAGCTGGGAGAGGATAAGAATCGAACAGATGATGCACAAAAGTTTTTTTCTCAAGACTGTCATTCCTCCTAATTTAAATGTGTGAAATTATGTGGCTGAATTGAGCTGGGATGCTCTTATTCAGCATTGGTTGGATATGTGCGCAGATTTATATTTCAAGCGCAATGTGCGATGTTATTCACCTCCTTCGATAGCTATATTATACGTTTTTTTGACAGGTATGTCAATCGACGAAAACAGATATATTATAATGCGACAACCAACGGATCATCGTGGCATTTATGATCGAGATCAGGACTTGCAGCATGTAAATGTATTCGATAGAGGGCAGGCAGCCATAGTATGGTATACATGATGGATCGTTTTTTGCAATGACTGCATAGCAGGAGAAAAAAACGGTAAATTTGACATCGCCCATTCAAGGTGCTAGAATATGCACCGAAGTTTATGCGATGGATCATGGGCTAATAATAAGGAAGAAGTGCAGCGGTGTGATATGGTGACTGCGCTGCCGCACGGATCATATTTTGAATAGAACCCATGATCGGAAATGAGGTATAGGCGATGCAGAATGATTTATTCGGATTCTTTTTTGCGTTCCTTGGCGGATGCATAATTTGTTTCATCAATTTTCTTATTTCGAGAGGCGTACTGCTCCATAGAGCGAAGCTGTTTTCCACAATCTCCATCATTCATCAGGTGTTGAATGTCGGCTATCTGGCCGCATTGTATTTTATCGCTGATAATACGCCATGGAGCTTGATCTATCTGCTTATCGGCGGCGCACTTGGGGCAACGCTGCCAATGCTCTATTTTACGGGAAAGCTTTTGAAGCTATCCGACAGCGCAAAGAAGCGGGAGCAAAATACCATTATCGAGGATTAGGAAGTGAATTGGAATGGGAGAGAATTCTAAAGTAATCTTCAG
Organism: Christensenellaceae bacterium Phil7; assembly: GCA_001940845.1. Taxonomy (GTDB): domain Bacteria; phylum Bacillota; class Clostridia; order Christensenellales; family CAG-138; genus PeH17. The sequence goes on along the minus strand of MSGV01000017.1, from coordinate 101,692 downwards.
TATCTTCGGGATACTGGATGTCACGGGAGAGGTCATTGCAATGTGGGCGATTCTGGCCTTGACAGCATTGGTATCATGGCTTGCAACAAGGCGCATCAGGGAGCGTCCCGGCAGATTTCAAAATATCATGGAGACTGCGGTGGAATATCTTGATAATTTCTTCTCGGGAATTCTCGGAAGCGAGAAGGCGAGAAGGTATTTCACATTCCTTGCTTCTCTATTTATCTTTATCATCATTTCCAATTACTTGGGGCTGCTTCCGGGTATGGGCATGACGGATTATATCAAAGCACCGACCTCTTCCCTTTCCGTGGGGATTGCGCTGGGGCTTATCGCATTTTTCTTCTTGCAGATCACCGGACTTCGAATGGGTGCAAAGCACTATTTCAAGCGATTTGTGAGCCCGATATTCTTTATGCTGCCGCTCCTCGTTTTGGATGAGATAATCAAGCCCATATCCCTTGCGCTGCGCCTGTACGGCAATGTGTTTGGAGAGGAAACGGTTATAGAGGAGCTGTATAAGATCATACCGATAGGCGCACCGGTCATCATGATGGCTTTATCCATATTGTTCTGCGCTATACAGGCGGTAGTATTTACCATGCTCGTTGCTCTGTACCTCGATGAGGCAACGGAGACAGAGGAAATACCTAAAAAGCTTAAAATAATTAAATAAAGGAGATATATATTATGAATCAAGGACTTATCGCAATCGCAGCCGCTCTCGCAGTGGCGATCAGCACGATCTTTCCTGCGCTTGGGCAGGGCTTGACGGCAAAGGCGGCAATGGAAAGCATTGCACGCCAACCCGATGCGGCAAAGGATATTCGTTCCACGCTCATCATTGCGCTTGCGCTGATGGAGGCACTCACCATCTATGGTCTTCTCGTCGCATTCATGCTTGTATCGAAGATTTAAGGAGCCCGGAAGGTGAATATGGTGAATATTCAGATTTCCGTAATCCTATGGACGGTCATCTGCTTCCTCCTTCTGATGCTTATATTGAAAAACCTGCTTTTTAAACCATTGCTCGCCTGTATGGACAGGAGAAAACAGCGGATTGCAGATGCCGAGAATAAGCAAAGATCGGATAGGGAGAGGGAGCAGGAGGCTGCTTCGATCATGGACGAAGCCTTGAGAGAGCATAATTCTCAGGCAAAAACGGATGCCGAAAGGAAGGTTGCCGAGGAACGGATCCAAATAGAACAAATGCTTGCCAGGCTTAGCTCGCAGGAGCAGGATTCCTGCCTTGCGTATCAGAAAACGCTCGATGCCGAAAGGCAGTCATTTGAGAAGCAAACCGAAGCTGCCGCCGGACGGCTGGGGGAGCTTTTCGTTTCTGGATTTGTATCCCGGAAATGAGTATGGAATTTCTTTATGCAATCATAAATTTTCTGATACTTGCAGCGATCGTCTTGCTGCTGTTCAGAAAATCCATAATATCCTTATTTAGGGATCGCCGCAAAAGGATAAATGAGGAGCTGGATCGTGCGGAGGCAATCGAGAGCTATACGCCGATCCTGCCCACGGGCGAAGCAAGGGCAGATCATTCTGCGGATGAACTGGCGGAGCCAAAGCTCCTTGCAATGAGAGCGAGCTCGGAAGAAAGGATGCAGCAGATCGCAAAGAAGGGCGAGGCTGCAAGGCTTGAAATGCGCCGCGAGATGCTTTCGGAGCTGCATAATCAGACCGTTAAGCGGATGATCGAGCATGCCGCAGGGCTATTGACCGCCGAACCGATGATATCCAGAATCAGAGACCTGGAAGCGGAAATGATCGACAGGATTCTGGCGTCGGTTCAGCTTACCCCGGGAGATATTTCATATCTTAAAGCGCATGATGTGCTCTATGTAACCCTGACATCCACCTATGCGCTGCCCGATGAATTGGTCAAAAGGGTAGAAGCGCATACGGATCGGATGCTGGCGGAGGTGAATGGAAAAACCTCCTTTTGGGTAAGGCAGAACCCGGAGCTTTTGGGAGGGCTTATCCTACGCATAGGTGATACGGTCTATGATTGTTCCGTGGCGGAGCAGCTATACCAGCTTGAGCGCCGCTCGGAAAAGGATCTGATCTCGGGCTATGAGGATGCCGATGATCTTATCAATGAATTGAAGGAAAATATCGAGAGCACTCAGAACAGGATCAATATATATCAACTTGGGCGTGTGCTGACGGTATCCGATGGCATATGCTGGATGGATGGTCTTGCCGATATCATGTATGGTGAGGTTGTTGAATTCGTCCGCGGCGAGCGCGGAATGGTGCTCGATATCCAGCCGGAACGCATCGGCTGCGTTATATTCGGCAAATACCAGCATATTGAAAGCGGAAGCCGTGTTCGGCGCATTGGGCGCATTGCTTCGGTTCCGGTCGGCAATGCATTGCTTGGCAGGGTGGTCGATTCACTTGGGCATGCTATTGACGGCAATGGACGCATTCGTACAAGCGAAAAACGCCCGATAGAGTGCAGGGCTCCTGCTATATTGGATAGATCTGCCGTATGCGAGCCGCTCCATACGGGCGTGAAAGCGATTGATGCGCTCGTTCCGATAGGAAAGGGTCAGCGTGAATTGATAATAGGCGATCGGCAGACGGGCAAAACGGCACTTGCGATCGATACGATCATAAATCAGAAGGGCAAGGATGTGATCTGCATCTATGTTGCGATCGGGCAAAAGGATACCGCAGTTGCCGATATTCGCTCAAAGCTCGAAAAGTATGGAGCAATGGAATATACAACAATAGTCTGTGCATCGGCGTCGGCATCGGCTTCACTGCAATATATGGCGCCGTTTGCAGGTACGGCGATGGGCGAATATTTCATGTATGCAGGGCGTGATGTGCTGATAATCTATGATGATCTATCAAAGCATGCCGTAGCCTATCGCGAGCTCTCGCTGCTGCTGCATCGTCCATCGGGGCGTGAAGCCTATCCGGGGGATGTTTTCTATCTCCACTCAAGGCTGCTTGAACGCTCTGCAAAGCTTTCAGCGGAGCTGGGCGGCGGATCTATGACGGCATTGCCAATGATCGAGACGCTTGCAGGGGATATTTCATCGTACATCCCCACCAATGTGATCTCCATTACTGATGGACAGATATTCCTCGATACCGAGCTCTTCCATGAAGGGCAGCGGCCGGCAATCAATGTCGGATTATCGGTATCACGTGTAGGCAGTGCGGCGCAGACCAAGCTGATGAAGCAGGTCTCCGCTTCGCTGAGAATGAAGCTTGCTCAGTATCGCGAGCTTTCAGGCTTTTCGCAATTCGGAACCGATGTGGATGAGAGCACTCAGAGGATTCTGGATTCCGGCATTCGCATGATGACTGTGCTGAAGCAGGGCCGATATTCGCCCCTGCCAGATTGGAAGCAGGCGCTTCTTATTTATTCCGTTTCCGAAGGCTTCGCAGAGGCAGTGCCGGTGGATGCGCTTGAAGAATTTGAATGGAAGCTATATTCGTTTTTTGAGGAGCATTATCCGGAGCTTCGCGAACGACTCGATAGCGGTGAAAAGTTTGATGATCGGTTGAAGAGGTCGATCAATGAGGCTTTGAGCATATTTATTAAGGAGAGCGTATGGCAGAGCTCGGGCAATTGAAGAAGAGGCTTCGCAGCGTTCGGCTTTCCGGCCAGCTTGCGGGTGCGATGAAAACCGCTGCATCCGCAAAATATGCCAAGGCTAATAGGCTTTATTCCACCTATAGGGTTCGTTCCGATGCGCTGGAAGCACTGGCGAACGGAGCATTTGCCCAGCAAGAGGTCGGAAATGTTCGAAATGATGATTGCCGGAGATGCTATGTCATATTGGGACATAATAAGGGCTTATGCGGCAGCTTCAATGCCGATCTGCATACATATGCAGAGGAATTTCTGAGATCCGCAGAGGCAGGATCGGTCTATATATGCGGTAAATGCGCTATCGCATATTTTGTTGAGAAAAAGCGGAATATGGCAGGAAGCTTCATCCTTCCGGATGTTCCGAGCATTGAGGATTGCAGAGCATTCCTTGATACTTTCATCGGAGGACTTATCGATGGCAGCACCGATTCCGTTACGATACTATATCAATCATTTGTCAACACTTTAACACAGACTCCTGCCCAAAAAACGCTTCGTCCATTTGCTTCAGCCGATGAAGCGGATCGGAACGGAGCGGAAGAACCCATGCTTTGGATTCCCGATAGGGTTTCGGTCATGCAGGAGCTGCAAAGGAAGCTCTATGAGACGGTTTTCTATAGGCTGATCCTTGAATCATCACTTGGTGCGCAGGCTGCAACCCTGGCTGCCATGCGGACGGCCTATGATAACGCAGATGAAACCGCTGAAAGATTGGAGAATGAGATCAATAAGAAGCGGCAGGGGGCAGTAACGATGGGTGTGCTTGAAACTTCAGCGGTAATGGCATCGGAATGGGAGGAGGATGAAGATGGCGGCAGGAAATAAGGGGATCATAATTCGCATAACCGGCTCGGTCGTGGATATTCGTTTTGAACCGGATCAGGTGCCGGATATCTTTCATGCCGTTACGGTAGAGAAGGATGACCAGAGCTTTGCGCTTGAGGTGCTCCAGCATCTGGGCAACGGTGCGGTGAGGTGCATCTCGATGCACCCAACGGATGGTCTGTCGCGCGGAATGGGTGCGGTGGATACGGGCAGACCCATATCGGTTCCGGTTGGAGCTGCAACACTGGGTAGGATGACCAATGTGATGGGTGAACCAATAGACCGGCTGGGCGAGATACGGACGGATGAGAGCTGGCCGATACATCATGCGGCTCCAGAATTTACGGATATCGTCAATTCCGATGAGATCCTGGAAACGGGAATAAAGGTTATCGACTTGATGACGCCATATGCGAGGGGCGGCAAGATCGGGCTATTTGGCGGCGCAGGCGTTGGAAAGACCGTCCTGATAATGGAACTCATTCGAAATGTGGCATTTGAACATAACGGCTATTCGGTCTTTGCCGGAGTCGGAGAGCGATCCCGCGAAGGCAATGATCTATGGAATGAGATGAAGCAATCGGGAGTGCTGGATAAGACTGCACTCGTATTCGGGCAGATGAATGAAACCGCCGGAGCAAGGCTTCGCGTTCCGCTTGCAGGGCTGACCATGGCGGAATATTTTCGCGAAAACTCTCATAAGGATGTGCTGCTCTTCATAGATAACATATTCCGATTCACTCAAGCGGGCGCGGAGGTCTCGGCATTGCTCGGTCGTATGCCATCGGCAGTCGGCTATCAGCCAACCTTGGCCTCGGAGATGGGAAAGCTTCAGGAGCGCATAGTATCGACCAAAAATGGGGCGATAACCTCGATACAGGCGGTTTATGTTCCTGCTGATGATCTTACGGATCCCGCGCCGGCGACGACATTTTCACATTTGGATGCAACCACGGTTCTATCCAGAAGCATAGTGGAGCTGGGCATATATCCTGCGGTATCGCCGCTTGAATCCTCATCCCGTATGCTATCCCCGGATATCGTTGGGGATAGGCATTATAAGGTGGCGAAGGAGGTGCAGAGGGTGCTTCAACGCTACCGCGAGCTTCAGGACATCATCGCTATTCTCGGAATGGATGAATTATCGCGCGAGGATAAGGAAGCCGTCAAGCGTGCAAGGCTCATCCAGCGGTTTATGAGCCAGCCATTCCATGTTGCGGAAGCCTTCACGGGAATTAAGGGCGCGTTTGTGCCGATAGATAGGACCATTCAGGGCTTTGAAGCGATTTTGGGCGGAGACTGTGATAAATTGCCGGAGCAGGCATTTTTGATGGCGGGTACCATTGATGATGTATATGAAAAGGCTAAGCATTTAGGAGGCTTGAGTGGAGAATAAGCGCAAATCCGAAGCCGCGCCGCTCATCCTGCGCTTGATAGACCGCAGCGGAAATGAGCAGAAAATACCCTGCGATTCCATAAGGCTTTATGCGAAGGATGATGCAAGGGGCAGAGCCGGAGGCTGGTTGGGAATACATCCCGGTCATATTGGCGCATTGATCGCTCTGTCCGGCGCACCCATCCATGCATATTTAAAAGGAAAGGAAATCTTTACAACCGATATTTCCGGTGGTATCGCTTCGGTGGAGCATGATGTGGTCACGCTCCTTCTGGATTAGGGACTGAATTACAAAATAGGAGGGATGCGTCTGTCGAATTTTCGGCAGACGCATTAAATATATTTAAAAAAGAAGGACAAATTCATTGAATAATCAGGAATTATATGGTATCCTATGATTGGACAATATAATTAACTAGATCTGATGGCAATTATAGTCATACGGGGGCACTGCCGCTTGGCGGACATTGGGAAAACAAGATAAGGATGCTTTATCCATAATGGATCTTAATAGCATTATTAAAAAGGAGGTTAAAAACATGAAAAAGAAGTTCACAATTATGCTGATATGCACCATTGCGATTTGTATGGCGGCAGCGGCAGTGATCGTGGTCGATAGTGCTGCGAGGTCGAATGTTTTGGCTGAATCTGCCAGAAAAAATGAGAAATCAATAATGCTCAAACGCAGCAATTACGAGGTCATGTTCGTGCCGGATGATGGGCAGAGGGCGGTAATAGCTGAGAACCTTAGCCATCCCGAGAGCATTTATCCAATGACTGAAACCGAGATTAAAACCGAGATTGAAGAGCGCTCCAACAGGGGTGCTATAGCGAGCGAAATTTGGGATCAGGTGTGTGGTTTCTTTGATGATCCTATGGTTGGCTCCGCATATTACGGAGGCTCATATCCACTGAGTGAACGTGAATATGGAGCCGATGTCCCGTATATAGGTGACGGAACCATGGAACAGTTAAAATTTGTTATACTCATAGTGGAGGGCAGGGAAGCGGAGGCTCAGCCCCTGGTCGATCGATTGAGTGCGTACGAAGATTACATAATATATAGGAAGGTCGAAAAATCGGTCAAAGAAAGAGAGGATCTTATCAATGATATCCTTATTCCCGAGCTTGAGGGAGAGGGAATAAGTGTTTTACTTGCTTCCCCATTATCTACATACTCCATACACTTTGGCGGTGTGACGATCGGAGTTTTGGAAGAGGATTTCGATAGAGCCTGCGATATCGCTGAGCGGATAGCTCTGGAATATGGGGTTCTTATTCACCTCGAGGGATGGGACGGTCCGGTCGAGGTTGATCTCGATATACGACCGGATTGAGTTAGGTTCATCACCACAGCAAGCTTATCAGGAGGTTAGCAACATGAAAAAGAAATTCACAATTATGCTGATATGCACCATGGCGATTTGTATGGCGGCAGCGGTAGTGATCGTGGTCGATAGTGCTGCGAGGTCGAATGTTTTGGCTGAATCTGCCAGAAAAAATGAGAAATCAATAATGCTCAAATGCAGCAATTACGAGGTCATGTTCGTGCCGGATGATGAGCAGAGGGAGGTAATAGCTGAGAACCTTAGCTATCCCGAGCATATTTATCCGATGGATGAGACCGAGTTTAAAACCGAGTTCGAAGAGCACGCCAACAGGCAAGCCATGGCGAGCGAAATTTGGGATCAGGTGTATGATTTCTTTTGGGTTGGCAGTGAGGGCATACGGGATGTACCTGCACCGGCATATTACGGAGGTTCATATATACTGAATGATCGTGAATATGGAGTCGATGCCCCGCATATGGACGACGGAACCACGGAACCGTTTAAGTTTGTTATACTCATAGTCGAGGGCAGGGAAGCGGAGGCTCAGCCCCTGATCGATCGGTTGAGTGCGTATGAAAATTACATAATATACAGAAAGGTCGAAAGATCATTCGAAGAAAACTATAACCTCGTCAACGATGTTCTCGTTCCAGAGCTTGAGGGAGAGGGAATAAGTGTTATAAAATGGGGACCGGTATCCCACTTCTTTGGCGGTGTGACGATCGGAGTCCTGGAGGAGAATAAAGGGGATTTCGATAGAGCCTGCGATATCGCTGAACGGATGGCTCTGGAATATGGGGTCAATATTGAGCTCGAGGGGCATGACAGTCCGATTGTCCCTGATATCGATATACAACCGTATTGAGTTCAGCTCATCACCCATTGAATTTTATAAATTTAGGAACCGTGGCGGATGATATCCGCTGCGGTTTTGAATTAAAGCATCAGATCAGGGTGAATCTGTTTCTTTCAAATGTCAGCAGTCCATCATCGCGCATTTTACACAGCTCATGGGACATGGCGCTTCGATCGACGGAAAGAAAGTCTGCAAGCTGCTGCCGATTGAAAGGAATGCAGAAGGTTGTGCTGTTTTGTCGATTGGATTCCTCAGATAAATAGGACATCAGCTTTTCTCGTGTGGATCGGTTGGACATATGGCCGAGCTTCTGCACGAGTTTTCTATTTTTTTCAGATATGGCGAAAAAAAGATTTTGGATGACCAACGAATGAAATTTGCAGGCAGATGAGCAGCTTGTTATGACCCTGCGGGCATCAAGCAGGATGATTGCGCTATCCTCCACCGCAATGACATCATTTAAAATAGCTCCGCTGCCGGGGGCAGCATATGCCTCTCCAAACATCTCACCGAAATCGATCACATTTATGATATTGCTGTTTCCCCAATGATCGTTCCGCTGAATATGCAGCTTTCCGCTCACCAGCAGTGGTATATCGCTGATATGCTCGCCCTGCCGGAATATGAATTCGCCCCTTCGATAGGTTTGCAGCCTCGCATTCAGACAATTCAGCATGGATGCTATCTCTTCTTCCTTAATTCCTCTGAAAAGCATCGTATGCTTCAGAATCGGTATAAATCTTCTCATAAAACTCCTTTCGTTGCAAAAACAACATACCTGTTGTTTATATTGTAGTATGATACAGCCGTAAAGTCAATATCATGCGAGACAGCGTGAATATAGCCCTGTATTGTGATATTTTCATAATTGAAAGGAAGATGGAAAATGATAAGAAAAATCATAAGGATCGATCAAGAAAAATGCAATGGCTGCGGTGCATGTGCCGCTGCATGCCATGAGGGTGCGATTGAAATGGCAGATGGAAGAGCCAGACTCGCCCGGGAGGACTATTGCGATGGACTTGGGGATTGCCTTCCCGCTTGTCCTACGGGCGCGATAACCTTTGAGGAAAGGGAAGCGCCTGCTTACGATGAAGCTGCCGTGCTGGCATCCAAGGCGAGGCCTGCCAAGCAGAAGCTGCCCTGCGGCTGCCCGGGAACGCAGTCCAGATCTATAAAGAGAGCTTCATTGGAAGGTGCGGCAGTGGGAAGGTTATCCCAATGGCCGGTTCAGATAAAGCTCGTGCCCATAAATGCGCCGTATTTCAATGGGGCAAAGCTTTTGGTGGCAGCGGATTGCACCGCATATGCATATGGAAATTTCCATAATGATTTCATTCGGGAACATATCACCCTGATCGGCTGCCCAAAGCTGGATGAGTGTGATTATGCGGAAAAGCTTACGGCGATCCTTGTAAACAACGATATTAAGAGCATCATGGTCGCGCGCATGGAGGTTCCCTGCTGCGGAGGCATTGAAAATGCTGTCAAAAGGGCTTTGAATGCAAGCGGAAAATCCATTCCATGCAGGATCGTAACCATATCTGCGGATGGAAGAATACTGAATAGTAAATAGGGATGGGCGCCGGGACAAGCAATATATGATAAGAGCATCGGCCGAGTGAAGGATTGCAGCCGATGCTCTTATCGGAGATATACATGTATGAAGCCTACAGGCTTCGGAAGATGGATAGCATGATTATGCCGGAAAACGTGATTGCAGCCCCGAGAATCTTTGGAAGCCGGTGCTTTTCATGCAATATGATGGTTGAATAGATCGCCATAAACACAATCGAAATTTCACGCGATGCCGATACATAGCTGGCACTGCTTTGGCGCATTGCGATGAGCACCAGAAGATATGCAAGGAATGTGAGCACTGAAACGGCAGAAATTCGAATTTTATTGCGTGCCAGCTCCTCTTTGAGCTTACTTCGCTTTAATACAATCGGAAGCATAGCGATGGCCGGGATCACCGAAATGATCAGATATATCCATAATGGGGAGGAATACCTGACGGCCTGACCATCGGATATGGTGTAGAGTGCGATTATGAGACCGTTTATGAGCGAGAGCCTTGTGGGTGGATCATGAACTATCGCCCGAATGGGCGCGAGCAGATGCTTACTATCGATTTTCTCGAGGTTTATGATGTAAAGTCCGGTCACGATAACGGCGATTGCAAAAATGATCGAAGGAGTAATCCGCTCGAGCGAAAATATCAGGGATATCAGGCAGACGAAAAGCGGAGCGGAGCCGCGCATGATCGGATATACGATCGATAGATCTCCCGCCGAATAGCTCTTTGCGAGCAAAATATAGTATGCACTTTGAAGCCCGCCCGAAAGCAAAAAGAATGGGATTGCTTTTGCATCCGGCAGCGGAAGGATGCAAAGCACCGGGACGGCTAGGAGCAATACGGCAAAGACGAGCTGAAGCCACAGAAAGGTGATCTTATCGACTGCTTTTTTTGCAAGGATATTCCATGCACAATGAAATACTGCTGAAAGAAGGATCAGCCCTAAGCTCTGCATGATTTTTCACACCCGTTTGGAAAATCAATAGCTGAGATGAGCTTATGAAGCTCATTCAGATCGCGTATGATGCCATCGGCACATGTATGCTCTATGGATGTGCTTCGAGGATCGAATAAAAACCCATATGCACCATTTGCTTTGGCAAAGCGCATATCGTTTTCGGAATCCCCTACGACAAGCACTTCCTGCGGAAGCAGCCCGCAGGCACTGACAAAGGCGTCCATCATATCTCCTGCGGGTTTGGAATGCTCAACCATATCCGCAGTAAGTATGCATTTGAAATATTGCTCGATTCCAAGCGAACGCAGGCAATGCATGGTCGCTTCGCTATCATCCGATGTTGCAATGCCGAGATACAGCCCCGCATCAAGCAGTTCATTCAAAACGCTTTCTAGCTCACAAAATGATCGAATGCAGCCATACTCTATGAAATTCCTGCCGAGCAATGATTTCAGCTCCTTATCAAAACCTTCCGGAATGCTGAAATTTCTGTTAGCCAGCACTTTAAGCCAGGCATTCACGATATCGGCATTGGTGCCGGCCTGCACGGGTCCGCCGCGTACAATGCCGGTCTTGGTAAAACCGGCTGCATATACCAGCTCAGTGCAGAGTTCGGCATCATCGGAAAGCCCGATTAACTCCAGCATATGCCTGATCGTTTGCTCGCATGGAAGTCGGCAGAAGGCTTGAAGATCGATCAGTGTATCATCCTTATCGAATAATATTCCCTTTATTTTCACGCAGTTCAGCCTTTCATATAGTCGCGGAGCGTTTCACAAAGCTTTTCAATATCGTTTGGGAAGATATCTCCGATGGTGCCGATCCTGAAGGATGGAATGTCGGTCAGCTTGCCGGGGTATATCACGAATCCGTGCGATTTCAAGTACCCATACATCGTCTCAAAATTGAGCGCTCCCAGTTCGAATGTGGTTATGATATCGGATTGCCAGATTTCAGGAACGAGAGACCTTATTCCAAGTGCGCCCATGCCCTTCATCAATGCCTCATGATTGCAATGATATCGTGCGGAACGTGCGGTCAGACCGCCCTCCATACGGTAGTCATCCAATGCCTGACGAAGCGCCAGCAGTATATTTGTGGGAGAGGTGAAGCGGAATTTTCCACCGCCCTCATATAAGCCAAGATATTGATCGTGAAGATCCAGGCAGAGCGATTTTGAACTGCTCTCCATCTCCAGCAGCTCCTTGCGTGCGACTACGAATGAAAGCCCGGGCAGCCCTTCAAGGCATTTATTTGCGCTGGCTGCCAGCGCATCTATACCCCACTTTTCCATATCTATCTCATATGCCGCAAAGCTGGACATGGCATCGACAAGAACCAGTTTTCCAAGGGAATGCGCCAGAGTGGACAGCTCTCTTATCGGATTGATAAGTCCGCTCGTCGTCTCGCTATGGACAAACATGACGGCTCGTATATCGGGCTCGGAAATCAGCCGGGCTTCAACCGCATTCACATCAATTGCAGTGCACATATCGAAAGACATTGTGACGAAGCATTTCCCGGCAAGTTCTGCCTGCTTGATCATGCGCTTGCCATATGCACCGTTTTCGATGATCAGAAGCTTTTCATCATCCCGGCAGAAGCATTGGATCATGGCTTCAACGGCATATGATCCGCTGCCCTGAAGCAGCACTGCGGCAAAATCGTCCGTATTGGCACTGATTTCGGTTATATCCCTGAGTACGCTGCGGGTGATCGCTTTATAATCCTCATCCCATGTGCAGTGGTCGGCCAGCATGGCATGCTTGACGCTTTGTCTTGTGGTGAGAGGTCCGGGGGTTAAAAGCTTATGCGCTTCCTGCTGAGCAAGCCTTTCCTCAATTTTTTCAATAACGCGGGGCAATTCCCCCATATCCATGATGATGTAATCGGCTCCGGCCGCATAGAAGGCAGATCTGACTCGGCGTATTTCCGATCCGAGCTGTTCATCGGAGAGCTGCTGCACCTGCTGCTCTGTGAGCCCCAGCTCGCTTGAGCCCATAATCACTCCGACCGACCATGTATTGGCGGATAAGCCCTCCTTTATATCGGAAACCGTATCGCCGACCTTTATCACATGGCGCGGATCGCTAATGCCGAGCTCGGCCATATTTTTCCACATCATATATGGATGGGGTCTGCCCTTTGGGACTTCATCTGCGCAAACGCATGTATCGGGCTGGTATCCATTTTCGGCAACTTTATCGGCGATCTGCTCCATCATTGCCCGAGTATAGCCTGAGGTGGAACCGATCTTTATGCCGGCCTCTCTGAGCAGAGCCACCGTTTCAATGACTTTGGGCTTGATATCGGTATAGCAGAGCAGATTATCGGTAAGCGTACTTTCGAAGCGGTGGTAGATATCCTGTATGTCGGCCTCGCATATATCACGAGAGTTTTGCTTCATGAACTCATGTTGGATTCTTGGCATGGCGGAAATTGCACGCACATGGTCGATTTTGAGCATTCCCATGGGTTTGCGTGCTTCCTCAAGCGTTATCTCCACATTTTTTGATTTGAAGCCTTCTATAAATCCGCATAGCGGAGCGAAGCAGCCATAATCGATAGTGGTACCCGCCCAATCAAAGATGACGGCCTCTATCCTGTTTTTTATCATAAATATATCCTTTCTTTACCTTTTCATCCAGGCATCGGTTTTTCTGGAGATCGGTTTATTGATTATTTCATAGAGAATTCTGACTATAAGGTTTATAGCGAGAATGACCATGCAGATTGCTGCTGCGGCAGCATCGTTGCCCGCCCCCTGGACATTTACCACGACGACGCTGGCAAGCTGGGTGATGGATGTGCAGAGGAATATGACGGCTGATACGGTGACCATCGAATTCATGAAGAAATATACCGCAATCTCCAATATTGCCTGCATGGAAAGCGGCAGAGTTATCCGGGCAAGCGTCCTGTAAAATGGAACCTTCAGCGAATCCGATACCGATTCAAATTCATTATCCAATCGCTTCAGCGCTGTTGACGCAGTTATGAATGGAACTGAAAAATAATGCGTTATATTGACGCATACCAGAAGTGCTACCGTGTTATAAAGGAAATAAAAGGAGTTATTGATCTGATAGCCGGTGCCGAATAGCGGGAAGGTCTTGGGATTGAAGAAGAATATGTATGCCAATCCTATGACGGTGCCGGGGATGGCGTTTGGAGATATGGCAAGGGCATATATTATCCTTCTCAACAGCTTGAATTTTTGCGTCTTTTCCACAAAGTATGCTGCCATAAATGCAATTATTGTGCCGATGATGGCTGCCAGAGCAGATACCTTTATGGATCGGAAAATCGTCTCCACACCTCCGCTTGCGCTTATCAGGGAAAAATCATAGTGTGAAAGGGTGAGTTTGAGGTTGTAGGGCCAGAAGGTCACAAGCGAGCCAAAGAGCGATACGCCGAAGAAGCCAATCATGAATAGCGTAACAAGTACGCAAAAACATGTGGCTATGATATCAGCCCTCTTATTCGGAACTATACGATAGGGTATTGATCGCGAGGAAATGGCTCCCGTCTGCCGCTTGCTTGTAAACCGATCTACAAAAAATGATAAGACAGTAGGCAGCATCATTATTATGCCCACAACGGCTCCCATATTGAAATTTTGCTGCCCAATAACCTGCTTGTAGATATCTGTGGCCAGGACGTTGTAATTCCCGCCTACGACGCTGGGAGCGCCGAAGTCTGTAAAGCTATATGTAAAACAGACGAATACTGCATTGATAAGGCCATATTTTATGCTGGGCAGAGTGATGGTAATGAGCTTGCGAAACGGCGTGGCATGCAACACATCGGCAGCCTCATAGAGCCGATTATCTGCGGAGGAAAATGCGACCATAAGGATCATGAGGGCGACGGGAAAGCAGAATATGGATTCCGCTATGATTATGCCAACCTTGCCGTAAAGCGGGATTTTTAGACCAAGCCCGGTCAATATTCCCTTATTCCCAAAGAGATATATGAGCGACATTCCAAGCAGCATCGTTGGCGCATACATCGGCAGCCTCGATATGAACTGAAAGAATTTTTTGCATGGAACGCTGCGTCTGCTCAGCGAGTATGCCATAGCGAATGCGGCGGATACGGAAATGAGCGTTGCAGTAAGCGAAATATAGATGGTATGGCCGAGCGAAGAAAGCATATTCGCCGAAGAAAGATACTTCCTGAACTGAGCAAGCCCGCAGAATGCTCCCGAGCCATCCTGAAATGCTTTGACGAACAGAAGGATGAGCGGACCGACCAGGAAGATGCAGAATATGGCCAGCAGGCATACTATCCCTATCAGCTTTACGGTATCCCAGGTAATCACCCGATTCCTGAGTTTTTCCAATGCCTTTCTCATGAACGGGACGCGCCTCCGAAATGCAGCACTTCGGCTTCGGGCATATTCACGAATGCGGGGGCACCGACGCATAGCTTAAGCTCACGCACTCGCTGCGTGGGAAGATCGATATAGAATTCATGCTCCTTGCTGATCGCATCGGATCGAGCGGATAACCGGCAGAAATTGCCTCTGAATTCAATATCCGTTAGGACGGCTTCGGAGGAATCCGCACCCGGCAAGGAATTTATAACTATTTTTTCGGGACGGATGGCCTTGGTTTCGCCTTCATTTTCATAAAAATTTATTGCGCCTATAAAATCGGCGACAAAGCGGCTCTGCGGATGATCGTAGATCTCCTCAGGCGTGCCGGATTGCATAAGCTTCGCCTTATCCATGACGACTATCTTATCAGCCATGGTGAGCGCTTCTTCCTGATCATGGGTCACCATGATGGTGGTTATTCCAAGCTCGCGCTGAATGCTGCATATTTCGTGGCGCAGCTTAACGCGCACCTTGGCATCCAATGCCGAAAGCGGTTCATCAAGAAGCAGAAAGTCGGGTTCAATCGTCAGGGCTCTTGCAAGAGCAACCCTCTGCTGCTCGCCGCCGGAAAGCTGCGATGGAAAGCGTTTTTTTGCGCCGGAGAGCCCAACCATCTCCAGATATTTATTTGCGGTTTCCTCGATCTGTCGCTTCGTCATGCGGCGATTCTTCAGACCATATGTGACATTATCATATGCAGAAAGATTTGGGAAGAGCGCATATGATTGAAATACAATGCCAAAATTCCTTTTGGAACATGGCAGATTAGTGATATCCCTATCATCCAGGAATACCTTACCCTTCGTAGGCTTATCCAGACCCGCTATCAACCTGAGCAAGGTGGATTTGCCGCAGCCGGAAGGCCCTAAAAGGCATACAAATTCGCCGGGGTTTATTTGCAGATTTATGTTATCAAGAACGGTATGACCGTCATAAGCCTTTGTAAGCCCTTCTGTTTTGATCGAAACACTGCTCATATTGTAATCCTCCTGATAATAACAATGAGGAAAAGCATCCTTCGCAGACGCTTTTCCTCGGAAAGTCCTTTAATTATTCATGGCTCTTTGCGCCGAAGAGCTCTGTCCATTTTGTAAGGATAGCTTCGCGATTTTCTGCGCACCAGTCGAAATCAATGTTTTTTATGAGCTGGTCAATGGGATTCTGTGCGTAGCCCTCGGGAATCTGATCGCCTACACCCGTTGCAACGATGGGATAATTTGCTGCATATTTGGTCATCTGCTCATCGGCAATTGCCCAATCCAGGAATGCTTTTGCAATTTCTTTTTCGCCTTCGCTATGCTTTATCAAAGCATTTGCTTCGATATCGTAGCCGGAACCCTCCTTCGGGAAGACCACAACACCATTTTCGCCGAGATCTGCTGCCGACTTTATGCAGCGATAGCCAAAGCTGATGCCGATGCCGTATTCACCCGTTGCGGTCTGCTTTGCGGGAGCACTTCCGGAATGGAGATAGACGGCAACATTTTCATCCAGCTTCTGCATATAATCCCAGCCGCCCTCTTCGCCTTTGAGGGTGAGCAGACCATTGACGGTCAGCAGCCCGGTGCCGGATGAAGCGGGATCGGACATTGCGATCAAGCCCTTGTACTGCGGATCGAGCAAATCCTCATAGGTTTCCGGAATATCGTTTATGCCATTGCTCCGGAGCACGTCCTTATTTACGACAAAGGCTGTTTCCCAAGCATCGATGCCGACCCACTTCGGGATATCGGAGCTGGTATCCTTAAAGGTATCAAGGATTCTGTCCACGCCATTGGGTGCATAGCCCTCCAGCATTCCCTGCTGATTGAGCACAAGCAGGCTTGTTGCGGAAAGCCCCCATACAACATCCGCCTGTGGATTATCCTTCTCCGCAAGGAGCTTGGAGGTGATGATGCCTGTGGATTCCCTTGTAACGTTGACGGTGACATCGGGATGGGCGTTCTTGAAGCTTTCGATGTATTCTGCAACCTGCTCATCCTCAAGCGCAGTATATATATTAAGCACGGTTTCATCGAGCTTGGCAGGGGCGTCCGTTGCATTGGCGGTTGCACCTGCGGTTGTACTGGGACTGCTGGTCGGTTTATCATCCACTTTGCTGATCTTGCATCCGGTCAGGCTGCATACAGCAAGGCCGAGTGTCATGGCAATAGCGGCAATTCTTCTAAGTTTCATAATGGGTTTACCTCTTTCTTTATTTTTGTCAGCGAAATTATAGCAATCGATTGTTAAAAGGGCTACCATAATTCGGTAAAACAAAAGTAAAGTGCGGGTAAAAGCCGATTCTATAATGATCTAATCCAAAAATGCTGCCTATATGCTGAAAAGGCCTGGTTTAATTGCCATTTATCGGAGGAAATTTATCCGCCGGGCATAAAATTAAAGCCGCACGGCTTGGTATGGCCGTACGGCTTGCATTCCGCATTCGCTCCATTATTATCATGGCTTGCAATTGCCGCAGGGCGTATAGCCCATAGCGATCAATTCATCGCGGCTGCCGGAGAATGTATCCCTATTCTTATCCGAAATAGAGCTTGCGTACTGACAGCTGGGATCATGGAATTTTTTTGAACCCCTATTGAGAATATAGGTTTTGCCGGAGGTTTCGCCATTTAACCGGCTTGAACCATCGGAATAATCTATGGTGATGCCGGGCTGATTGTTATAGCAAAACACATTGAAACATATGCCTTCGCCCTCATCCTCCACCGAATATGCTTCCATGAGTACGCCGGAAGCGACGAGGTCGTCTCCATCGAATATGGGGGTGACACGATACATGACGTGATTATCGGTCTCCTTTACATAGTCGGCAACCATGTTTTCGAACGGAAGCATCCCGATCACATTCATATATCGGGTTCCGGTGATCAGATTTCGAACATTTGCATTTTCACCGGATAGCTGAAAACCGATTAGATGGCAGCGGTTATAGAGGCTTTGACCATCCACGATATCATACTTTACCGATTGCCAGCCCGAGGGCTTGACGGAGCTTATATTGCCCCTTGGTTCCGTCGGCATGAGATCGCGGCCAATGCTTGCGATGGCACTGCTGCATCTTCCAAGCTCATCCAATTCGCCATAATATTCATAGGATACGGTCGTGCATTCATCGGGGGTGAAATAAGGAATATTTCCATTCACTACGAAATAGGGATCGGCGCTGAATTCGGGTATGTCCGCAGGATTAAAGCCATCGGCAGAAGGTGAGTCCGGTGCAGATGCAGTTACGGATTCAGGCGGGGCGGTATGGGGGGCTTGCGTATTCAGATCGATATTCACCGGAATACATGCGCAGGTGAATATGAGCATGGTCAGCACAAGCACGAAGCATGAGATGACTTTTGAATATTTTTTCATCTGATAAGGATATCCTCCGTAATTTTTTCATGGGAAGAGCCCTCAAATTCAAAGCTGCTTTCGAGCTCGCGATCAGATATATCGAGCGTGAATTTCAGATCCGAAGGATAGTGCCTATTCCACCTATAGATTATGAGCTTCTCTATCGATGCGCCATATTGGGCGATATCATCGAGCTCAACAAAGCAGAATTCGCCCGCCGCCGCCTTTTGAAGGTAATCATCATCAAAAATGATATTTGTTTGATCCTCTTCAGCAAATTGCTTTCCGGAATAATTGCTCATCCAAAGTTTAGATGCGGACGTTATCTCAAGTATTCGCTTTCGCAGTATGCCATCCTGACTCTGCCGTCTATGGTTGAAAGCCATACCCAGATCATCATCAATGCATATTATGATATGCATGTGGTTTTCCTCCTGTGATTTTATAGGGAATTGATGCCGAAATGCGCACCTGAAAAAGGCTGGGAGCAGGCGATCAGCTCGGTTATCTCCATATCAGCCGTTTGGAACAGCTCCCGGATCGGGTGTCGAGCTGGGCTCGGGGGAGGTATTGGGCTCATCGGTCGAACCGGGCTCGGGGGAAGCGGCAATTCCATCGGTCGGGCTGGGCTCCAGCGTTTCGTTCGGCACCACGGTGGGTCTTGCTGTGACGAGCGGAAGCTGTGCGGTCGGAATTGGAGCATCGGGATCATTGATATCGATACGTATATCGCCGGGCAGCATGTAACCAAGATATTCCCTGGCATACCGCAGCAGATATTCCTCACTGTCGGTATAGTTGACCTTACCCTGCATGGTGCTGAGCTTCAATTCAAGCGAACGAAGCTGCTCCAGCTTCTGCTCCTTTTCAGCAGCTATTGCGCTCGCCTGAGCCTGCCGCTTCTGATATTCCGGAACGACCAATGCAAGCACTACGGAGATGGTGACTATGAGCGCCGCGATGATGAGCAAATAATTCCTGCGCTTCACCATTGCTTTGGTTTTGGGCTTGGATGTTTTCATAAGCCGACCTCCGATAAATATTCACCATCTATTATGCAGCATGATGGAACTTTTTGCAAGCTATTTATTCAATATCAGGCAATATCCCCATTTGCGCTTGCAAATTCAAGCGGGAGCTTATTCAGATAGACCTCAATCTTTGCATTCGGATCAAAAACGGCTCTATCCATACCGAGCAGAATATGTGCCGAAGCCATATCGCATGTGCCGACATCGCCGGGGACGAAGGAGGTAAGGTAAATCTTGGTAACGCCATCCTCCTGCATCATGCTGCCGAGCGAAACCCTTGCCGAACCGCTTGTAAGTTTAAGATTGATAACGATGGCAAAATGCTGCTCGAAATATTTGGCATCGAATTTCGCAAGCTGCTCCTTATAGGCGGTGTCATAATCGCCTCCGGAAGCATCGACGCGGTGGGATGAAGGTGTCAATTCATCGATAATCCCGGCATTGAATTCATCGTATGTATGGAAGAGCTTCATGGTCGGCTTGGTAAGCTTCTGATCGTAACCGCCATATATGATGACGGGGTCATCGGTCTTTGCCGGATCGTTGATGCCATCGACACGTGAAAGCGTACCATCGGTCGAAATCGGTCTGAAATTTTGAATATAGAGCTGAGTGCCCTCGGGCTCCCCTGTCGAAAGGCTATTATTGCCATCGATGGGTGAGCAGGCGGTCAACGCCGAGATTGAAAGCGTCGAAGCGAGCAATGCCGTAAGAATTAGTCTTAAATCTTTCATTTTAGCCTCCGTTCCAGGACTCTGAAATTTCAATGAGCCGTTGGTGTTTATGCCTATATAACGAACTGATACGAATTTCAGTTGATCGATCCATTATAATTCACCCAAAAACAAAAATCAACATTGCCATTTATCGGGGCAGCCGCAGAGAATTACCATATATTGTTGGAAGGGCAGATGTGGATTGAACATTTCTTGCTTTCGAAGCCCTTTCAGGCTATAATCTGAATTGAAATTGCGGATTTAAATTGAGCTTGGAGGTACTTTTGTGAATAAGAGAGGCGATGGAGCGGAGATGCGCGTTGCTGCGGCGATTATACGCCGCGGGAACAGGCTGCTGGTCTGTCAGCGGCCGAAGGGCAAGGCGAGAGCCCTGAAATATGAATTCCCCGGAGGAAAGCCGGAGGGCAGTGAGACCGATGAGGAAGCTCTCATTCGGGAATGCCGGGAAGAGCTGGATGTGGAATTGAAAATAATTGAGCTTTTTACCATCCGAACACATGCCTATACGGATGTAAAGGTTCGAATAAGCTTCTTCCTATCCGAAATCGCTGACGGGGAACCAAAAGCGCTTGAGCACAACGAGCTTAGATGGGTGACAGCCGATGAAGCGGCGGGGCTGGATTTCTGCGGAGCGGATATGGAGATCGTGAGGATGCTGAATGCGAGCCCCGGCATATCGGAGCTTAGAGAGGAACTATTCAAAATGAGGGATGAGGGTTATGCCCGTTTCTCAGCAAAGCTCATACCAAATATCGCACCGGAGAGTATCATAGGCATTCGGACGCCGCAATTGCGAATATATATAAGAAATATGGTTAAAACAGCCGATCCCGCTGCGATAGAGCGATTCATAGGCGCATTACCCCATAAATACTATGAGGAAAACAATATCCATGCGGCATTGATAGAGCGGGAGAAGGAGCTTGACCGCTGCATCGCCATGCTGGATGAATTCCTGCCATATATGGACAACTGGGCAACCTGCGATTCATGCCGTCCAAGGGTTTTTGATAGGCATCCAGAGGAGATGCTGGCGCATATCGACCGTTGGCTTGCTTCCGATCATCCATACACGGTGCGCTTTGGGCTTGGCATACTCATGCGGTATCTGGACAGCGATTGTGACGGGATACTTGAGCGTGCTGCCGCCGTGCGCTCGGATGAATATTACGTCAATATGATGATCGCCTGGTTCTTTGCGACCGCTCTGGCAAAGCGTTATGATGAAACCCTGCCGTATATACGCGAAAAGAGGCTGTCGGCATGGGTTCATAATAAGGCTATAC
The DNA here is from genome assembly GCA_001940845.1 of Christensenellaceae bacterium Phil7. Taxonomy (GTDB): domain Bacteria; phylum Bacillota; class Clostridia; order Christensenellales; family CAG-138; genus PeH17. Next base: position 80,345 of record MSGV01000017.1, on the reverse strand, counting down.
AGAAGGCTAGGGAGAGCCGGAGGGTCGGTGAAGCACAAAAGCAAGCGCTGAACGAATTAAAAATTTAAGCCTTAAATACCGAATTACAGCCCGGGCGAAGTTGATCGTCCGGGCTGCAATAGGTATAAGCCGTCAATAGGATTGATAGGGGTAACTGGGAATGGCGCTCAGGGCATGAGCAGCTTTCCGCTCACCTTGCCGATATTCATGGAATCCTCAAATCCGCAGCCCAATGAATAAAAGCGAATGTTGACATTGGATGCAATGATAAAGCCCTTTCTGCCATCGGATGAGGTTACATAGAAGTAATCACCTATCGTATGCCGGACTGTGACCCGTTCACCGCCGAGAAATCTTGCGCTGATGGTTCCATAGGTGCTTGGAACATCATATGCATTGCAGGATGAAACCAGCGTTGCACTGTGATATTGAAAGATACCATCCTCCGGAGAGGGGAAGAACGAAATATCCGCATAAGCGCCGTGGATATAGCCGAGCTTACCATTGGCAATGCATCGTAGCCAGCCGTTTTCTTCGCCTATGATATCCAAATGCGTATTCCGCGGCAGCGCTTCAATGGAGGCATAGTTGGTCGAAGGGCCGGTACGGAAGTTGACGCTCGTTCCCGTTATTTCGCCATAGGCCAGCACCTCCTGAGTATAGTCATAGGGGCGCTCGGGGCTGCGTTCGGCTATTTTTACTATATCGAACTTTGAAAAATAGAAATTCAGAATATCATGATAATCGTTTCCGGCAAGTGCGCGCGCCTGTGCGCCATGCTGACTGAGCCCCAGCCCATGACCGTAGCGACAAAAATAGACTTCATAGCCCGAAGTGGTTCGCTTTCCCCAATACATCTTATAAGATTTAGTGAATATGCCATAGGTTTTCAGCTTCGTTATATCGAATGCAAGATCTATGGTGCTTTCGCTGCCGCCGGAGCTTCGAACGGTGACTCTGACCTCAAGCTTTGTCATATTTCTGGAGCTGCCGGTGAATTTGGGCGTCGTTGCCTGCGCGCGATCTATCGAAACTACGCTGACCGAGGTTCCCAGCAGCGCTTTTGCTTCATCCTCAAGGAGTTTTTGAAATTTCGCATTGTCCGGAGCCTGTCCATAGGTTATGGATAGCGTTTCGCGCCTGTTCGATGCAAAATTGAAATCGAGATCATCGAGCTTGATCTCATATGCATCCTGAAGCGCGGGCGTACCGAATACATTGCTCGGGTTTTCGGTCTCTCCGCCATTGGTGGAGCCATAGAATGTGAGCACGATCTGTGAATTGAAGGTAAGCAGCTCGCCGCAGACATCCAAGCAGGCCTGCATGCATCTTTCATACCCGGGGTTATAGCCGCGGTAGCCCTGATAATTCATGGAATCGGTGATATCATAATCTGCATCGCCATATGGAAAGGCAAAGGCATAGCTCTTGCATGCCATAGCCTGAGCGCGCAAAGCATTGGGCAGCCAGCTTTCGGTCATTTCGTATGGCACGATTCCATAAAGATAATGTGCGGTCGGCACGATATTCACGATTCGAAGGCTGCCATCCGAGTTCACACTTAATCGAAGATTTCCAAGGTAGCATTTATCATTTGCCAATCCTCCGGTGCATCCGGTTAGCTTTAGGTATCCGCCCGCTTCATTGAGATTGACCCGATTAAGCGTTACGGTGGAGGCGGTTATCAAGGTCGTACTGCCATTCATCAGCTTTACGCTGCCGTTTGAAACTGAAACATTCAGCACATAGGGTGAGGCAGTATTTCCGACAGCGGAGCGCATGGTATTCGCAATATAATAGGCACCATACAGGCTTATCGTCAAATTTCTTGCGGAGTTCGTACCCAGCAATACCCGCGTATAGCTGAAATCATCCGTGAGCGATCGAGCGGTATCGCTTATGAGCTTAATATCGCCATTTTCATCGATAAAATCACCGGTTTGAACCTGGATTTCATCGCCGATGGGCTCCTCCGCCGTAAGCTCGAATTGCAGGACGGAAAGCAGAAGGAGCATTGCAAGAATTAAAGAAAACTTTCGTATGGTATTCAAATTATCACCTCTCTCTTTTTTGAATCCTTTTTGTGATGGATCGATACCGTGATCTGAAAATGAATATGTTTTGCCGCTATGGATTGGATGCAGCGGAGCCGATCATTCAAGCAGAAGCCTTATCGCTTCTGCCGCTAAGGTAAGCCCAAAGACACCGGGAACGAAGGGGACGCTTGCGGGTGCATTCGGCTTCATATCCGGATCGGGAGTCGGTATAAGGGGCCTATGGGGCTCTTCAACGGAATAGACAACGGTCAATCCCGGAATATTGCGTTTGCGCAGCTCGCGGCGCATGATTCGGGATAGCGGATCGATGCTAGTAGAATAGATATCTGCAATTCGCACGGCGGTGGGGTCGAGACGGTTGCCGGCACCCATACTGGATAGCACGGGGATGCCAAGCGCATATGCCCGTTCGATTATGGCAAGCTTCGCCGTAACCGTATCCACCGCATCTATGATGATGGAGGCATCGTCAGGGATCAGCTCGGCGATATTTTCGGGAAGTGCAAATGCGTTTACGGCATTGACGCAGCATTCCGATACCGCCTCTATATGCTGCCTCATGGCCTCCACCTTGTCCATTCCAAGCGTATCGCGGCGGGCACATATCTGCCTGTTCAGATTGCTTGGCTTTACCTTTGCCGCATCAATGATGGTGATATGGCCAAGTCCACAGCGGACGAGCGCATCCACGCAGTGACCGCCAACCCCGCCGACTCCGAATACGACTGCATCTGCATTGCACAGCTGGGCTTCGGCTTCCTCTCCCAAAAGCATGGCGGTTCTATAAAAACTCTCTCTCACGGCTTCAACTCCTCAACTTGTTCGGGAAAATTATAGCATAATAAGTAAGAATTTCAACCCGATATGATAAAAAACGATGGCATCTGCCAAAATTCGAATGAATATGCACCGATATTTATACGGCACCAATATAAAAACCGATGAATATTTTGGAATATGAAGGGGAGGTGGTATGATGGAGCAGGAACAGCCGAGGGCTATCAGGAAGCATGGGGCATTCAGAAGGATTAGGCTGGTGAGCGGTATCGTGCTTTTGACCATAATGATCCTCATCATTATAATCGATGCTGCGTTCAGCTCACCCATTCGCAAACTTGCCGGAGAGACGGTCTTGCAGCGCAGTGTGGAGCTTATCAATCTCGCAGTGCTCAATGGTCTGAAGGATGCGGACAGGACGGGGGTGACTGAGCTGCAAACCGATCCAACGGGCAATTCATTTTTATATGTCGATGCGGTCAGGCTGAATCGTGAAGCGGGCAATATCGCGCTCGAAGCGCAGAGGCTTATCCGTGAATGCGGCGCGATGGGCGTGGAACTGCCCATCGGAAGCATCACGGGCTTATCAATGCTGACCGGCAGCGGTGCGAAGCTCAGAGTAAGCTTTACGCCGACGGGAAGCGTTCAGCCGAGCCTGAAAGCGACCTTTTCATCAGCGGGGGTGAATCAGACGGAATACTGCGTCTATCTGACCTTAAAGGCCAGCGCACAGTTCGTCGTTGCCGGTAAGGTATCGGAGGTGGAGATGAGCCAGACAGCGCTGCTGTTTGAGACAGTCATAGTCGGAAAGGTTCCGGATGCTTATACAAATATCGATTCCGTGGATGATGCACTCAATCTTTTGCCGCAGGCATAGCTGAGGAACGCAGATCGTGAGCGGCCTCATGAGCGATTTCAACCTGGTGTTATACGATGGGTAGTTGGATATATTTGGAAGCAAAAATTCCAGATTTTTGGGGCAATAATATAATTGAAATATGCCAGCATTATTGAAAAATAGCGGTTGAAATCATGGGCTTTGTGGTATATAATGGATATGACCGCTGCTGGCGGATAAAAGAAAAATCATTCAGGAGGGTTGCGAAATGCCACTTGTTACCAGTACCGAAATGTTTAAGAAGGCATATGAGGGCGGCTACGCCATAGGTGCTTTCAATGTCAATAACATGGAGATTATTCAGGGCATAACCGAAGCCGCTAAGGAAGAAAATGCTCCCTTGATCCTTCAGGTCAGCTCGGGCGCAAGAAAATACGCCAATCACACCTATCTAATGAAGCTCATTGAAGCTGCCATAATCGAAACAGATCTGCCGATCTGCGTACATCTGGATCATGGCGATACCTTTGAACTCTGCAAGAGCTGCATTGACGGCGGCTTTACCTCCGTCATGATCGATGGCAGCCACCATTCCTTTGAGGAGAATATCGCGCTCACCCGTCAGGTCGTTGAATACGCACATGATCATGGCGTGGTCGTTGAAGGTGAGCTCGGAAGGCTGGAGGGCGTTGAGGATGATGTCAAGGTTTCCGCAGAGGATGCGAGCTACACAAATCCCGCCCAGGTACAGGAATTTGTTGAGCGCACCGGCGTTGACAGCCTTGCGATCGCTATCGGCACCAGCCATGGCGCATATAAATTCAAGCCCGGCACAAAGCCCCAGCTTCGCTTTGATATCCTTGAAGAGGTTGAAAAGCGTCTGCCCGGCTTCCCGATTGTGCTCCATGGTGCAAGCTCCGTCATTCCGGAATTCGTCCAGATGATCAATACCCACGGCGGAAATATGCCCGATGCCATCGGCGTTCCCGAGGATATGCTGCGCAGGGCTGCTTCCATGGCGGTCTGCAAGATCAATATTGATAGCGACCTTCGCCTTGCCATGACGGGCACCATCCGTAAGTATTTTGCTGAGCATCCGGCGGATTTCGATCCACGCCAGTACCTCAAGCCCGCTCGCGCTGCCATCAAGGAGATGGTTCGCCATAAGCTGGTCGATGTGCTTGGCTGCAACGGCAAAGCATAAACTGAAAAATATAATATCACAGGGCACGGAGTGATTCCGCGCCCTGCAGCTTAAACCGCAATCTGAAAGGCGGAGGGGCGCACATGACCTCCCCGACGTTTAATGAAAGGAACTTAAATGAGCGAAGAACTCCTTGGCACCATTCTCCTCACCGATGAGGATGATAACGAGATCGAATTTGATGTGATGGATAAATTCCCCTACAAGGGGATGAATTATTATATCCTCCTTCCCGTGGACTATGATGCGGATGATGTTGAATTTGTCATACTTCGCGAAGATACTGTGGATGGTGAAACCGCTCTCATGGGAATAGACGATGTGGAGACCCTCGATGCGGTATTCGATGAGTATAAGAGAAGGCAGCAGATCGAATAGCCGATATCCCGAACAAATGAAATTCAGGAGCAAATAGTTTTTGCAAGCTGCGCTTCTGAGAAGAAAGGACCATTTTATGAGCATTATCAGCTCTCGCAACCTTACCATGATGACCGATCTTTATCAGCTCACCATGATGTATGGCTATTATAAAAAGGGGATGAGCAAGAATCTTGCCGTCTTCGATCTTTTTTTCCGTAATACCAATGTGAATTCCTCCTATGCGGTCATGGCCGGAACGGAATCGGTCGTTGAATATATCAAGGATCTGCATTTTTCGGAGGAGGATCTGGAATATCTGCGCTCGCTGAAGCTTTTTGACGAGGGCTTCCTCGATGTGCTCCGGGAACTCCATTTTACCGGTGAATTGTACGCTATGGAGGAGGGAACGCTCGTCTATCCGTATGAGCCGCTTGTGCGAGTCATCGCGCCCATCCTTGAGGCGCAGCTCATCGAGACGGCAATGCTGAATCTCGTCAACCATCAGACACTCATAGCGACAAAAGCGAATAGAGTCTGCTATGCTGCCCATGGCGAGAACATCATGGAATTCGGTCTTCGCCGCGCTCAGGGTCCGGATGCGGGCATATATGGAGCGCGTGCGGCTATGATCGGCGGCTGCTTCGGAACGAGCAATGTTTTGACGGGTCAGCTCTATAATGTGCCGGTATCGGGCACCCATGCTCATAGCTGGGTCATGAGTTTTCCCACCGAGCTGGACGCCTTCCGTGCATATGCGGAAATTTTCCCGACAAGCTGTATGCTGCTCGTTGATACCTATGATACGCTCAAAAGCGGAGTGCCAAATGCGATAACCGTATTCCGCGAGCTGCGTGAAAAGGGCTATGAGGGAACAGGGATAAGGCTCGATTCGGGCGATCTTGCGTATCTTTCCAAGCGTGCCAGGGAGATGCTGGATGATGCGGGCTTCCCGAATATCAAGATATGCGCATCCGGAGATCTGGATGAAAACGTCATAAACAGCCTCCATATGCAGGGCGCAAGGATAGATTCATGGGGCGTTGGAACCAAGCTCATAACCTCGGATGACCGGCCCGCTCTCGGCGGAGTTTATAAGATGTCCGCAGAGATAGTGAATGGGGTTGTCATGCCCAAGATAAAGATATCCGAGAATACCTTCAAGATAACCAACCCCGGAATAAAAACCGTATATAGGATCTATGATCGTGACCGCATGGCCATCGCGGATCTGATAGCCCTGCGCGATGAGAAATTCGATACGAGCAAGCCTCTCACCATCTATCATCCAGAATATACCTACAAGCGTATGACACTTACCGATTACACCATGCGTGAGCTGCTCGTTCCCATATTTGTAAATGGGGAGCTGGTCTATAAATGCCCGACAATGGCTGAGATCACCGATTATGCAAAGAGCGAAATGGATAGCCTTTGGGAGGAGAGCAAGCGTCTCCTGAACCCTCATGTATATAGGGTCGATCTTTCGGATGGTCTATATGATTTGAAGAACAAGCTCATTCGTGAGCATAGAGAAATTGCGCAGCATGAATAGGGGGTATGGAAAAAGGCTGATAATGCTTGCGCTTGTATCAATGCTGGTGCTGGCAGGATGCAGCAATACAACCCCAAGGCTCGAACCTGCACTGACGCCGATACCGACGGTGACTATAGAGCCGCAGACCCCGACGCCCGAAGCGACCATGGACCCATCGGATAGCGGGGATGGACGGGATGCACTCGGAAATCCGATAATCGGGAGCGATCATTTCCAGCAGTATCTGCGGTTTGAAAATATTCGGGTATTCGAAGCGCATGGCGATACCTTTTTGGATGGCTATGTTGTGAATAGCTATCCGGAGGCTTTGAACTGTGCCGTATGGATCGAATTTTATGATGAAAACGAAGTGCTTATTGCGAGTGCGGGCATACAGGGCCCGGATGGCTCATTCATGCTGTCCCTTGAGAATGGAAGAACGCCAATATTTGCCTCCATACCCGCCGATGAAACGATCACGGATAGGGAATTTGTGCTACGCTTTGATGAGGATATGCCCGCCGCACCGGCAGGGTTTTAGATAATGAGATCGGCTGCTCAATTAATGAGCAGCCGACTATTCGATTATACGAGATCACCTGATCCATTTGTTTCGCCGGACTTAAAGGACCTCAGAATAGTCATCGGCAATAGATACACCTCCAAGCCATTGCTTATGGTTATTATAACAACTGAAAACAGAAATTACAACAATAATTTGTTACTATGCAACACTTTTTACGACGAATATTTATGCTGGTATCAAGCTAGAGCAGGAGAATGCTCAACTAATGAGCCGTCTCCTGCTCGATTTCATATGGGGAGTTCATCCTTCATCGGCCATAAAAGCCCTTATAGCAGCAAGCTCATCGGTGCCCGGCTGCCAACGAAAGCTGCTCATATCCACGCAGCCATCGATAAATTTTACGCCTTCCAATTCGAGCAGCGATATCTGCCTGTTTTCTCCGCCAAAGGCGAAGGCTCTGCTCGGACGGCCTTCACGATTTACAACCCTGAAGCAGGGGATGTTCTCAGGATCGGGATTCACATGCAGCGCATAGCCAACGACGCGCGAAAGGCGAGGATTTCCGGCGAGTGCAGCGATCTGCCCGTAGCTGGCGACCCTGCCATACGGGATCATTCGAACTATAAAATAGATCCTATCAAAGGTTGTCATGCAAAACCTCATTCATATTTTTTATTGTATGGCTGACGGAGAACGGGCTCCGTCAGCCGCATATCAATGCATCAGCTGAGCTCAAATGCGCCGGTATAGAGCTGGTAATATCTGCCCTTTGCACGCATGAGATCATCATGATCGCCGCGCTCTATGATCTTTCCATGCTCCAGCACCATGATGGCATTGGAGTTGCGGACGGTGGAGAGCCTGTGGGCGATGACGAATACGGTTCTTCCATCCATCAATTCATCCATGCCCTTTTCGATCAGCGCCTCAGTTCTGGTATCGATGGAACTGGTTGCTTCATCCAGCACTATGACGGGAGGATCGGCAACGGCGGCGCGCGCTATCGCAAGAAGCTGACGCTGGCCCTGCGAGAGGTTTTCGCCATCATTTTCGATCATGGTATCGTAGCCATTCGGCAAATGACGTATAAAGGAATCCGCATTTGCGAGTTTTGCTGCCTGGATGATATCATCATCGGTCGCATCCGCCTTACCATAGCGGATATTATCGCGCACGGTGCCGGTGAATAGATGCGTATCCTGAAGCACCATGGAAAGGCTGCGGCGCAGATCATCCTTTCTGATATCGGTAAGCTTAATTCCATCATAGGTTATCTCACCCTCCTGAATATCATAAAAACGATTCAGGAGATTTGTTATGGTGGTCTTACCGGCACCGGTGGAGCCTACAAAAGCTATCTTCTGACCGGGCTTAGCATAGAGGCTGATATCATCGAGCACGATCTTTTCACCATCATAGCTGAAGGTGACATCCTTGAATCGGACATCGCCGCGAACCCGGATGAGCTCCATTGGATGCTCAAGCGAGCCGAACGAGCCATCTGCATTCTGTATCGTCTCGATCCATGCGGGACGCTTCCATGCCCAGATATGGGTGCGTTCGGCACATTCTGCGAGAGTTCCGTCGGCATCCAGCCTTGCATTGACCAATGTCACGCGGCCTTCATCGACCTCGGGCTCCTCATCAAGCATTTCAAATATGCGTTCGGCGCCTGCCAATGCTGAAAGTATGGAATTGAACTGCTGGCTGAGCATGGTGATGGGCTGAGCAAAATTCCTGGTATATTGCAGGAAGGTGATGAGCTGACCTGCGGTGAGGGTCAGCAGTGAGATATAATTTCCGGATGCCGCAGCAATTATCATAAGGGTGCCGAGAATCGCGGTTATCGTATAATGAATGTAGCTGAGATTTCCCATGAGGGGCATGAGCATACTTGCCCAGGTATTCGCTCCGGCCTCTGCCCTGCGCAGATCATCATTTATCTTGCCGAATTCGGTTTCCACCTTGGATTCCCGGCAGAAAACCTTGACGACCTTCTGACCCTCGGTCATTTCCTCGATATAACCATTGGCCTTGCCCAGTGCGGCTTGGCGGGTTTTATAATAGGCGGAGCTACGCTTTCCGATTGCTTTGACGACGAGCACCATCAGGAAAAGCATGATTATCGCAACCAGGGTGAGCATTGGGCTGAGGATAATCATCATGACCAGAACGCTTATGACGCGGAAGCCGCTGTTGAGTATCTGGGGTATGCTCTGGCTGACCATTTCCCTCATGCTGTCCGTATCGTTGGTATAGCGGCTCATGATTTCGCCATGGGTATGCTTATCAAAATACCGAATGGGCAGCTTCTGCATCTTTGCAAACATCTGCTTGCGGATATCATTTAGAATTCCGGTGGAGACATTGACCATGAGCCGGGCATTCAGATACATGCAGATGATGCCTATTCCGTATACGAGCGCCATCTTTCCGATCGCTTTGCCAAAGCCTGCCCAAGCCTCCGGGCTGCTGCCGTTGACGAGCATCGGGGTGATGTGCGAATCAACAAGCGTCTCTATCTGTGCAGTGCCGTATACATTTGCTTCGGCAGCAACGATTATACAGACGGCAACTATTATCAGGGTGACGATGTAGGGCTTGAAGTAGCCAACAAGGCGCAGGAAGGTCTTTTTGCTATTCTTAGGCTTCATGGATTTTGCCTTGCCGCCGTGGGGAGGGGTGGGCGCACCGGTCTGTTTATTACTCATTAAGCGACACTTCCTTTCGTCTGGGATTCATATATCTCACGGAATATTTCATTGGTTTCCAGCAGGTTCTGCGGAGTATCCATGGCCATTATCCTGCCATCATCGACGATGATAACCCTATCTGCATCCAATACGGAGGCTATGCGCTGGGCGATTATGAAGGTGGTCGTGCCCTTGAGCTCAGTCCTCAATGCATGGCGAATGGCTGCATCGGTAGCGGTATCACATGCGCTGGTCGAATCATCCAGTATGACGACCTTTGGGCTCTTCAGCAATGCTCTTGCAATGCAAAGCCTTTGCTTTTGACCGCCGGAGAGGTTCACGCCGCCCTGCCCAAGATCGGTCTGATAGCCGTTGGGGAAGTGCATGATAAAATCATGCGCCTGTGCCGCGCGGCAGGCCGCTTCTATCTGCTCCATGGTCGCGGTCTCGTTTCCCCAGCGGAGATTATCCTCTATCGTACCGCTGAAGAGGAGGTTGGTCTGGAGTACCATTGCCACGCTGTCCCTGAGGGTATTCAGCTTATATTGCCGAACATCCCTGCCGCCCACGAGGATGCTTCCATCCAGCACGTCATAGAGCCTTGGTATGAGCTGCACGAGCGTGGTCTTTGCGGAGCCCGTTCCTCCGACGATGCCTATGGTTTCACCGGGTTTGACGGAGAAGCTGACATCTGAAAGGGTGAGGTTATCGGGGTTTTTGCTATAGGAAAAATTAACACTGCGAAATTCAACGCTGCCGTCGATGACGGGAATATCCTCGGTAATATCGCTATCATCGATATCGGTCCTTTCATCAAGGACTTCGACGATTCGCTTTTGAGAGGCTCGGGTCATTATGAATGTTGCGAAGATCGCAGAGAGCATCATGACGCTGGAAAGGATCTGACCTATATAGGCCAGGAAGCCGGAGAGATCCGCCACATTCATGCTTCCGCCAACTATAAGCTTGCCGCCGAAGAAGCATACGGCGATCATGGCTGCATAGAAGATCAACTGGGTCAGCGGATTCATCCATGCAACGATCTTTTCGGCTCTGACCTGCGCCCTTTTTAGGGCATCGGCCGATTCATTAAAGGTTACGGTCTCATAGTCGCCCCTGACAAATGCCTTGACAACACGGATGGAGATCAGATTTTCCTGAACCCTTGCATTCATGAGATCCAATTTATTCAGCATCTTTTCAAAGAGGGGGTAGGCATTTGAGACCACGATCCACATGACGAATACCAGCAGAGGTATTGCAATAGCAAATACCAGCGAAAGCTGAAGATTGATGGCCGCAGCAAAGATGAATGCGGCAACCATGATTACGAAATTGCGCACGAGCATCCTTATGCACATGACGAAGAGCATCTGCATATTGCTGACATCCGTTGTGAGCCTCGTGATGAGGCTGGCGGTCGAAAATTTATCGATATTGGCAAAGGAAAAGCCCTGGATTTTTTTGAAGAGCATATTCCTGAGGTTGCAGGCAAAGCCCGTACCTGCGATCGATGCAAACCGTGCGCATGCCATTCCGGCAGCGAGCGCGGCAAACGCCATGATAAGCATTATACCGCCTATGCGGATGATGGCATTTATATTCGGAGTTTCCGTATTAAGTCCCTCAGCTATGAGCTTGGTCATCATAAAGGGTATGAGAATTTCAAGCGTACCCTCTATGAGGATCATTATCGATGCTCCGATGGATGGCTTTATATAGCCCTTGACAGCCGGGATGATCTTTTTTAGCATACCATCCCCTCGTTTCGTATTCTTACCCATATTTTCTATTCACTTACCTCCTTTGATGGATCATGTCCCTTCATATCCTTCTTGGCCTCCGAATCCTTGCTCATTATAAGCATCGCAAGCTCCGGAAGCCCCAGTGAATCCGTTGTGGAATCTTCGAGATTTTTAATGATCCTCTTCAAATAATCCCAAAGCTGCTCACGCTCCGCTTCGGTGAAGCCATTGGTCAGCTTTGCTTCCTCTGCTTTCAATATCTTGGTGCAGGCCTGTGCCGCAAGGATGCCATTATCGGTAACTCTGAGGCTGTTTGCTCTCAGATTCCCGGGGCATGCTATGCGCTCCACATAGCCCATTCCGCAGAGCTTCTTCATATTCTGCGCTATAGCGGCAGGGGATACATGAATGGCCGCTGCAACATCATTCTGGCTGCAATCCGGATGCATACAAATGTATTCCAGCGTCCGCATTTGATTCGGTGGCAGCAGGATAAGATCGGTATGCTTCTTGAGATCGAGCTGGGTCAACAGCCAGATCCTGCCCGCAGCAAGCCCAAGATGCAGTGTATCGGACATAGCTTTACTCCTTTCATAATAATTAACCTCTTAACTGTTAAGACCTTAATATTTTATTGCTTAACTTTTTAAATGTCAATATCACGAATTGAGCGGTATGGGAGAAATTTATGTGGGCTTTTTCGTTAAAAAGGTTTGCCCCAGCTCCGGAAATTCTATGTCCGGCGCAATAATTCTGCCCCGGCTGATTACGGCGTGGGTGTAGTAGTCCATTGAAATGGTGAAATGGCTATTATTGGCTATTATAATGATGCCATAGGGTGACACTTTCATTCAATCGCTTGCCCTATCATTTTTAATTTTCCATCAAATCTTCCACTGTGCAGCCAAGGACTTTAGCAATGCTATGCACGGTTTCCACACTGGCTCTGTTGATGTCTTTATTGCGTTGCTCGTACATCTGGATCGAACGAAGGCCGACCCCTGAACGCTTGGCAAGTTCAGCCTGCGTGCAGCCATAATTGGTTCGGATGCGCTTGAGGTTGGTATCCGGGAAGAAGTCCTTCATCCGCTGATTCACAATATCCACGAATTTGGATACGTCCGCCTCATGGAGGGTATAGTACATATTCTGTAAGTCATCGAAGGTGATAACCTTGAAGATATCACTATACTTTCTGCCTGAATACCACTGGTAATAGGCCACTGCCCATCCGATCCAATATTCCTTAGAGCGCTCAAAGCGTTCTTGGGGGATAATCTGTAACTCTTTGCCGGTAGTTTCTGCGATGACTTCCATAATAATTTCGATGCCGCTTTTGCCTGCCAGATATGCCGGCTCTCCATTTTCCATGCGCTTGGAAATGGAACTGGCAGCAAACAGCTTAGTAAAATCGCTGCCGGGGATATTGCAGGCATTGACTGCGTAATCGAAAGCATCACCCAGGATGGATTGCGCATTACTTAAATAGATTTCTTGGTATGCGTGGATCATCGTTCTTTAGGCCTCCCCTCATAATGTCCTGAATATACAGACCATCGCTTTCTTCTTCCAGCATTTCCAAATAGAGCTGGTTGGTTTCATCATCTCGGGCTTTGCGGAGGACATAGTATTTTTCCTTTTCGGCTATATCGAAACCTTCATAATGCAGCTTGGAAAAGGCGAACTTCGACTTGATGACGATTTGTTCCCCCAACTTTCCCAGGCGCATGGCTCGTGCAAGCTGCTCCACAGAGATGCCGTTATTCAGAAAGGATTCGGCGTAATCGAAATAGGAATCATCAGCCCGATAGCCGGTGATGAGGTCAAAGGCATTTACATTGACACCAAAGTTGTCGATTAAATACCGCTTTGCTCGACGCGCCACGGGTGTTTTGATGGAGAAGAGACGATGTTCCACCAGAACGGCAATCCAGTTCAGTATGGTGTAGTTCGGACTGTTCAGGTTCAGGACATTCAGAAATTCGGTGTCCAATGTGTAACGGTTGGAGAACCCATTTCTCAGAGAGGAGACAGCCCATTCCTTTGCCAGCTCGTCGCTTTCCGTGCAGTAGAAGCCCAGGCCAAAGTCGTTATTTGCTCTGCCCAGCCCAAAGGTGGGAACATCGACGATTTGTCCCGATCCATGGTAGACTGTGATCAGTTTATCCATTCTCGATCCTCCAATTTAGGTTTGGTTTTATTATATCACCAAGGTGATAGTAAGTCAATAATTATCCGAGCAAAAATGAGAATTTTATATCGTTTTGGTGATAGCAGCTGCATGAATGGGATACCACGGGCACCATACTGCGTGAGATTAAAAGGTTTGCCCCAGCCCCGGAAATTCTATGTCCGGCGCAATAATTCTGCCCCGGCTGATTACGGCGTGGGTGTAGTAGTCCATTGAAATGGTGAAATCAAAGCCATATATGTCCTTGAAGAAAGCAAACTCATCAGCCATGCCGAACACGCAGCGAATATCACGCATCCCACCGCAACAGTTAAAGGAGTAGGTCACGGAGATATGGCTGTCGTGGCGCGCAATCCTTGTATCCAGCTCATACAGCCGGGAAACCTCTATGGCCATCTTTATAAATTCCTCGCTGCCCTTAATGCGTTCTGGGATGAGGATATAGGCGGTATCTGTCATGATCTTTTCATACACCCCATCGACCGATGGAATAGGCTCCCGAGGCTTATTTGCCAACTCTATCTCTAATTGTTTCCTTTCCTCCTCCGGATCGATGTGAGGATATTTCTTTTCATAAATAATCTCTGCGCTCATTTATTCACCCCTCTATAGAGGCAACAGGCACTCCGACCTTTGCCGCATAATCTATCGTATTTTTAGTTCCGCTCTTTTTGCCGTTGAACACAGCAATGACCCTGGCGGCATGATTGACCATCCATTCATTTCTGACCTGGAAGCAGGAACAGCTATATCCATCGCAGACATACTTTACAAAATCGGCTGCTGCCAATATGGTTCTATATTGCGCTTGCCACTCTTGCTTCCATCCCTTTTCAAAACCATCATAAGGGCAGGCGCACATCAGCTTTATTGGGCAGCCTTCATCACGAAGGGTCAGTACGATTTGCGCAGCCCAGATGTCCACGCCTCTGGCCATGCCGGTAATAAACACATTCAGTCCATCCGCGATTGCCCGACGGATTTCTTTTTCCAGGTCATTTTTGATTGCTCTTTCACTGCGGGTCAGTTTCTCCGGGCGATGACCCGTAAAGCATACCCAGTGCGTCTGTTTATCGTTTTCTTTCATGGCATTGTCCCCTGTCCAAGTATCTCTATAAAACTACATCATAGCACATACCTATTTTCGTTTCAACTCATATGTATTTTATTGCTCACTTTGGAAGTAAAATAGATATGAGAAAGGTGGGGATGCTATGGATACGCATGATCGTCTCCAGCAATTATTGCAAGAGCGCGGTTGGACGGAGTACAAACTATCAAAGGAGTGCGGCTTGGCGCAGTCCACTATCGGAAATATTTTCAGAAGAAATACCCTTCCATCCGTTGCAACCCTTGAGACGATATGTAGAGGATTCGGCATCACTATGTCGCAGTTCTTCGCAGATAATGATATGGTGGAACTGACCCCGGATATGAAAGAGGTGTTCGATGCTTGGATCTGCTTAAAGCCGAACCAGAAGCAGGCCGCACTGCAAATGCTCAAAGCCATGAGCCACGATAATGACTGAACAGGAAGCCTTCGGGCTTCTTATTTTTTGCCCGATCACATCCACACCACTATTAAGTGCTGTTTCTCTCTTATTCAAACCCTTTTCATATGATTAAAGGGTTGATAGGGAAGGTGCAACAGCCTCCGAAGAGACCATTTCTGAATCAGTCCGTATCGTTAAACTGCGCAGGAAAATCAATATAAATACGCATATTTGCAAAAAACGGACACCCTTGGGTAGTTTCAAATAAGACGGTATGAAAAAATATTGGCATAGGGTAGCTGCCGTACAGGAGTGCGACAAGAAAAATTGGCGATACTTGGTTTTCACAACCAGGTATCACCCTTTTCTTTCTCTGTCTGAATTATTGGAACTATAACTGGAGGTACATACGATGCAAGAACTGAACTATCTTCGTTGCGGTGATTGCTATATTCCCGATATTCGCATATCGGAGGAAAGCAGACCGATTGGTCGGTGGGGACGTATGTACAGGGACTATCTCAAAGAACATCATCCCTTTCGCTTCAATGCTCTGTGTCTTAGCGGCGAACTGTGGACATATCTGGCTGATTTGAATGAACAGGCACAGAGCCGTCTCGAACTTATTATCAAGCAAATGGCAGCTTCTGAGGACGTGACGGAGGGCGTGAAAGCTAAATACCAAATGGCATGGGTCGGTGCTATGAACAATATCCGTAACTGTGCAGAAGAAATCGTTCGTAGAGAATTGATCTACGAGGAGGTTGCTGTATGAAGATTTTAGAAGAATTTTGGTACGGCAACATCGAGCCGACGGAGTATGACACGCCACCGACCAAAGAATACAAAGAGCTGCTTCAACTGATCTGCCGCAATGAGGAAAAGCTGCAAGCCACATTTACAGAGGAACAGAAAGACTTGTCCTCTCGATATGTGGACTGTGTACGGGAGTTCCAGGCTATGGCGGATTGCCCGCTATTTCAGAGTAGCTTTCGCCTGGGTGCCAGGATGATGATAGAAGTCTTGCAATAGGGTTTTGAATATCGATCTCTTCCTTGGCTGAATGAAATCGAACCCATCTCACCTCGAACTTGCGACGCAAATGTCGAAACTTTATTGTTAACTTTTCTGAATGATCTTGATATTTTTTGATTTCTGTGGCATACTATACATGAAAGTAGCGACAAAACTGTCGCAAGTTCGAGGTGAAAACTATGATTAAACGAGATTCTTATCTGAATCGCATTGTCCATAATATGTGGAATGGCGAAGTAAAAGTCATTACCGGTATTCGTCGGTGTGGAAAATCCGTACTCCTCTTTGATTTGTTCTATGATTATCTCATCTCTCAGGGCGTTACGGAGAATCACATCATTAAGATTGAGCTGGATCAGCGCCGGTTCTATAAATTCAGAAACCCAATCACACTTTGCGAGTATGTGGAATCTATCGTTGCGGAGCAAAAGAACGAGAAGTTCTATCTGTTCATCGATGAGGTTCAGCTTACCACGAAGGTAATTGACGAAGCGAACGGCGGCATTGAAGTATCCATTTACGATATGCTGAACGAACTAAAAGCCTACAAAAATCTGGATGTCTATGTAACGGGCAGCAACTCCAAGGGCTTGTCAAAGGATATTGCTACGGAATTTCGTGGTCGTGCAACACAAATCCATGTGTATCCGCTGTCTTTTGAAGAGTTTTACTCCCATGTGGGCGGCGATGAGCGGAAGGCTCTGGATGCTTACATGCTTTACGGCGGTATGCCCCGTGTAACAGCCTTGAAAGATGAAAAGGACAAAAAAGATTATCTGACGGGTCTGTATACGGAGATGTATATAAAAGATATTGTGGAGCGCAACGGAATAGAGAGAGAAGATATTCTTAGCGATATTTTGGATTTCTTGGCTTCACAAATCAGTTCTCTGACCAATCCAACCAATGTTGCAAATGCGCTTGCAAGCATGAAGAACGAGAAGGTCAATCCCATGCTGGTTTCAAACTACATTCAACATATCATCGACTCGTTCCTGATTTCTATGGCGAAGCGTTATGATGTCAAGGGCAAAACCTATTTCAAGTATCCTAACAAATACTACTACACAGATATCGGGCTTCGTAATGCTCGACTTAATTATCGCCAATATGATCCCGGTCACATTATGGAAAACATCATCTACAATGAGCTTCTTCGGCGAGGGTATTCCGTGGATGTAGGCGTCGTTACCGACCGCACCGGCGGCGCAAATCTGCAAAAGGAAATTGACTTCGTTGTAAATGATGCGGATAAGAAAATCTATATCCAATCCGCATTCCAAATGGATGGTGCAAAAAAGGAGTCTTCGGAGCTGGCATCACTGCTGCTGACAAAGGATTTTTTCAAGAAGATCATTGTCCGAATGGACATTCCCCACAAATTCTACGATGACAACGGTATTTTCCATTGCAATCTGATTGACTTTTTGCTTGGTCGTGTGGAACTGTTCTGAGCAACGCATCTCATTGATTTTGTTATAGGCACTTCGATTATTCGAAAGTCTCTCTTTGCTGTTATCGAACGAAAACCGGGCTACCTTGCATATCGGATTGTGGGAATTCCTGAGTAATGGTTTTCTGTTTTTCACAAGGTTTCCATTGCCGTTACCAAAACAGGATTGCGTGTATCCGGTTGTGCGAGACCCAACTGATCAACAGTGAACCGCCCATACAGTCCGCCTGGATTGGTAATCTCCAACCTATCCGAGTACATCACCAGCTGTATCGGCATTTCCTCTGTATGAAAACTATAGTCTCTGTGAACAAGCGCATTCAGTACCGCTTTACGAACGGCATCCATGGGATATTGGGGCAGATCAATTCTTGCACCGGTCTTTGTATCAATTTTAGTGGCAGTCCGCATATTTTTACGGACAAAGGCTAATGCGCCATCCAGCATATCCGGCAGAGTGCCTTCAATCCGCTTTGTATCTGTAAATCGGTTGCCTGCCAAGTCAACATTGTCCATTTCGTTACCAGGGACACAGGTCGCAATGATCAAGTATCTCTATAAAACTACATCATAACACATACCTATTTTCGTTTCAACTCATATGTATTTTATTGCTCACTTTGGAAGTAAAATAGATATGAGAAAGGTGGGGATGCTATGGATACGCATGATCGTCTCCAGCAATTATTGCAAGAGCGCGGTTGGACGGAGTACAAACTATCAAAGGAGTGCGGCTTGGCGCAGTCCACTATCGGAAATATTTTCAGAAGAAATACCCTTCCATCCGTTGCAACCCTTGAGACGATATGCAGAGGATTCGGCATAACCATGTCGCAGTTCTTCGCAGATAATGATATGGTGGAACTGACCCCGGATATGAAAGAGGTGTTCGATGCTTGGATTTGCTTAAAGCCGAACCAGAAGCAGGCCGCACTGCAAATGCTCAAAGCCATGAGCCACGATAACGACTGAACAGGAAGCCTTCGGGCTTCTTTTTTTTGCCCGATCACATCCACATCACTATTAAGTGCTGTTTCTCTCTTATTCGAATCTTTGCAAAAAGAAACCGGACACCCACTCAGATACTTATTGTATCAGGATTGGTGTCCGATTATGGAGCGGGTGATGGGAATCGAACCCACGTGACCGGCTTGGGAAGCCGGAGCTCTACCATTGAGCTACACCCGCTTATCATGCTATGGTTGAATTATAACCTGTTTCGCCTGAATTGTCAACAGTAAAATTGAGAGCATCATAGGGCATTTTGCTGTTTAAGAAAACTACCGCTGCTCCGGCAGCGGTGGCTTTCGAATTTCAGCGATTTAGCAATTTATTGATCGATCATCTTGCGAGCTTATTGGGCTCGGGAAGCTCGGGACCTTCAATCGTGATGGATTTTATGACGACCTCGGTGTACGGATGATTATTCTTGGGATCGCATTTGACATTTGCGATTTGATCGACGACATCCATCCCCTCGATGACCTTTCCGAAGGCCGCATAGAGTCCATCGAGATGCGGAGCATCGGCGTGCATGATGAAGAACTGGCAGCCTGCACTGTCATAGGGAGTCGATCTTGCCATGGAGATCACGCCGCGCGTATGCTTTAAATCATTGGTGAAGCCGTTTGCGGAGAATTCACCCTTTATGCTGTAGCCTGGATGACCGGTGCCGGTGCCCGTGGGATCGCCGCCCTGTATCATAAATCCGGGGATGATGCGATGGAAGGTTGTCCCATCATAGAAGCCGCTGCGAGCCAGGCTGACAAAGTTATAGACGCTCTGGGGCGCGATATCGGGATAGAGTTCAATCTTTATGATGCCGCCGTCTTCCATCTCTATCGTTGCAATTAGCTTTTCGTTCATATCCATATCTCCTTGTATTTGGGTTTCTTCGGGTATTTGGGTTTCCTCAGTCGGTTTATCGGTGGGGGTATTCTGCTCATCCGGAGTGCCGCAGGCGCTGAGTCCAAAGCAGAGAATGAGCATTGCCGACACAATAGCCAGAAATCTTTTCATTTTTAAACTTATCTCCTTTGCAGGGTTTGGTTGATCGCCTCCACTCCGCTTTATGAATGCGAAGTGGAGGCCAAAGCTTTATCAATCCACGGTCGAATCCGATCCAGATGCTTCGGAAGGCTTATCGGTTTCGGCCGCCCTATCGGCCTCGGTCTCATCCTCGGGATGGATCAGCTTTTCGGTATGCAGAGGGGGAAGCGTCTCTCCATTGAACAGCCTTACGAATTCATCGCCGGTGAGCTGTTCGCGCTCCAGCAATGCGGCTGCAATGCGTTCGACCGCATCGCGGTGTTCATCAATGACCTTCATAGCGCGCTCGCTCTGTTCCTCCATGATGCGGCGAACCTCGGTATCCACCCTTGCCGCAACATCTTCGGAATAGTTCCGCTGCTGTCCCCAGCTCTTGCCGATGAATACCTCCTGCTCGCCGGCAAGGTAGACGGGACCTATCGCATCGCTCATTCCATATTCGGTAACTATGCTGTGCGCAATCTTGGTTGCGTTCTGGAGATCACTCGTGGCTCCCGTGCAGATATCCTCTAGAAGAAGCGCCTCGGCAGCCCTTCCTCCAAGCGCCATGGCAATGGTATCGAGGAGCTTGCTGCGGGATGTATGCTCATAGGTATCCTCGGGCAGCATGCGTGTATATCCCGCGGCATTGCCCCTTGGGATGATGGAGAGCTCATGCACAGGATCGCAATGGGGCAGACAATGTGCAATGATCGCATGACCAACCTCATGATAGGCGGTGATCCTGAGATCATTTTTCGTGACCACACGGCTCTTCTTTTCCGGACCATAGAGCACGCGCTTGATGGCTTCATCTATCTCCGATGCACAGATGGCCGCATGCCCATTGCGCACGGCAAGTATGGCAGCCTCATTCAATATGTTCTCGAGATCTGCACCCGTGCAGCCGGGGGTGAGCTGTGCGATCTTATGCAGATCAACGGATGAATCGAAGGTCTTATGGCGGGCATGAACCTGAAGGATCTCCTCCCTGCCCTTGACATCGGGATAATTGACGGTCACTCTGCGATCGAATCTTCCCGGACGCAGCAGCGCCGAATCGAGCACATCGGGGCGGTTTGTTGCCGCGATGACGATTATTCCCTGACTATTCGTGAAGCCATCCATCTCGACCAAAAGCTGGTTGAGGGTCTGTTCGCGTTCATCATGACCTCCGCCAAGACCGGCGCCGCGCTGTCTGCCGACAGCATCGATCTCATCGATGAATATGATCGCCGGAGCGCAGCGTTTCGCCGTCTGGAACAGATCGCGAACCCTGCCCGCGCCAACGCCGACATAGAGCTCCAGGAATTCGGATGCGCTTATGGAGAAGAAGGGCACATGCGCTTCTCCGGCGACAGCCTTTGCGAGCAGCGTTTTGCCCGTGCCGGGAGGGCCGACGAGCAGCACGCCCTTGGGTATCCTTGCGCCCATCTCGGTGAAGGCTTTTGGTGAGCGCAGGAAATCAACGACCTCCCGCAGCTCCTGCTTTTCTTCATCCGCACCGGCCACATCCTCAAAGGTGACTTTATTGCCGAGCTCATCCGCCGTACGCGCACGGCTCTTGGTAAAGCTCGCTCCCTGCTTATTCTGGCTCTTATTTATCATGACGAAGAGCAGAACGAGACCGCCAACGAGTATTAGGGTCGGCAGCAGCACTATTATAAGGGGAGTTGTGGGGGTGGGATTCAGCTTGCAGCTAAAGCCATAGTCAAGCACGGTTATGCTGTCCTTGGGCACATCATAATAAGTAGACAGCAGGCTGCTCATCTCGCTCATAAATGCTTCGGAGGAGCTTACCGTTACATAAAAATCATAGGTCTTTCCCTTTTCAAATTTTGCGATCTCATCATCATCGACCCCATCGGTATATATACCGTATAGCGTCTCTTCTGTGATCTGAACCGCATAAATGATGCTGTTGGGATCACCCATGGTTTCCCCCAAGCCGGATCTTACCTTATCAAAGAAGGCGGCATATTCAAGCTTTTCCGGTTTTTTATTGATATTATCATTGCCGGTCGCAACGAAGATCGCTATAGCGGCGATGATTATCAAGTAGAACAGAATGCTCCAATAGTTAATTTTCTTTTTATTATTGCTCAAAGAATCCTCCTCTTGGCAGAAAATTTGTATATTGGCAATTCCCTCTGCCGGGGAAATACCGGGCGGTCATCCTAACCCATCATATGATACCATAGTTTATAGTCTGCCGCAAACAATTTTTTTTAGAATGGTGATTATTTGTCTCAATCTGTCGATATTGTGAAACAAAGCCGAAATTGCTGCATTTGAAGCGCACGGCGGCATTGAACCCGGTCGCCCTTGCTCCATCAAAACTCAAGGGTCGTTTTGCCGTTCTCTTCCAATGCCGTATTCGGTTCTGCTTGATTATCCACGATCACCATGCTATAATATAATGGAAAAGATTTCGATTATCAAGGGGGTATTCCTATGCCTGAGAGAAAGGAAGATTTATTGGAGGCGCTGGCCGTTCTGGATTCTGCTGCGAATGATTTGGTGATATTCAGAGATATTGGCATATTTCGTTCTCCCGGATCGGAGCATGGAGATGGGCCTATAGCGGGATTTGTGAATTGCATATGTGCGGGAGAGCTTCGTGCCGCACGCGCCTGTTTTTCGCAGCTCGAAGCAGAGCTGATATCGGGCGGCTTTGGAAGCCGTGCTCGGAGGATCAGCGGAAACCTTCTGACGGATGCGATCCTTGAGACCATTCTACTCAGCGATAATGCCTTTTCCCGCCTTGCTGCCCAGGGAATAATGGATGTGCCGCTCTTCAATGCGATGCAGAGCGAGCTGACGGCGCTCGAAAGGCTGAATAGATTATCCGAGGAGGATTTTATCAATATTCTCAATTCCTTATGCACACCGCAGCGCGATGCTGCAAGCGTCGTTGCCAATGCCGCATGGAGCGGGACGAGCGCAAGGCATGTGCCAAAGGAATATTCGCAGCGGCGCGATCCGATGGCGGGAAGGCCGATGAGGGCGATGCATTCCTGGGATTACGGTGAATTTGAGCTTACAGGAACTTATTTCGCGGATGAAGCACTGGCTGAGATGTACCGCAGGTTCATAATGACGGAGGAATGGGGAAAGCTGACGGAGAGCCTTTGGAGCTTTCATGCCACCTATGGAACGGGGGATTTTCTTCGATACCGTAACTTCCGCTTCGATGGCGGGATCAGACCGATTGCGGAGCTGAATTTAAGGGAGTATATCGATTTTTCATTCTCGGGCGGGACGGATTCACGTGCGTATGAGCCCGAATATGTCTATAACATTCTGCTGAAAAATGCCATCGCCTTCATGCGCGATGAGGATGCCGTGCCTATGCTCCTTATCGGCTCAAAGGGCTCGGGCAAGACAAGGATGCTTCTGCATCTGGTAGAAGAATTGCCGGAGCTGAGGCTGGTAAGCGTAACCGGGGACTGCAATGGTCTGCAGGATCTGTTTGAGCTGCTTTCCGGTCAGCCGGGTAAGTTCATGATTCTGTTGGATGATATGAAACAGGAGACGGCGGGCTTTACATCGGGGGCTGCGATTCCCGAAAACCTGTTGATTGCGGGAACCATGGATGGGTGCGAAGCGGATTTGGAGATACAAAGCTTCTTTGGACTCATTGTGAAGCTCGATGCCGCCGAAGCAAAGGATGCATCAATGCTCAAGAGCATGGTGAAGGCTTTGCTGGAAGGTCGAGCGATCGAATTTGACCAGGAGCGCATCGATGAACTTTGCCGGAACTTTTCGGATGGGCAGGGTGCGGGCTCGGGTCGGCAGACCGGCAGCGGACCGGCGGCCGCAGAGCGCATTGTAAACGAACTTTTGCTTGATTATTGAATAAAGGCTTTGTTTAGATGAGCATAAAAAAATAACATATATTTTTAAAGAGGAAACGCCGGAGCTGCGTTTCCTCTTATCAATGCTGCCGAATAAAAAAGCCTTATAAACAGGGCTTGATTTCAGGATCGAATGGTTCGATAAAATATTTTTTCGGTGGCATACTATTGTGTTGATTTCACAATGCTTTGTGATATAATTAGAGTGGAGCATGGTATGAACAAAGCTCTCAGTCCATATTGCCTTGCGAAAGGAATTCCCACAATGAAGAAGCTATCGACACGACTCGCGGCTGCTGTGACCGCCGCAATACTGATGCTGATCGGTTTTTCCGGCTGCGTTGATGATGATCCGAATAATCCCGTCATCATGACCGCCGGCAATTTCCAGATGCATGAATTTGATTTTATGCTCGCCTTCACTTCGGACGAGTATTATAATTACTATACCTATGGTGCATGGACTCCGGAGGAATACTTCAACCGTATATTGAATACGGCGACGGAGCGTGCTGTTGCATTGAATTATGCCAAAAAGAATAAGATTGAGCTCTCGGAAACGGAGCTTGCCGATATTGAAAAGCAGCTTGAGGCCAGCTTTGCAGCGATAGAAGAAGAATATCGCGGCAAGGTCGATGAGGCTATTACCGGTGAAAAGGAGATCACCGAGGAGGCGCACCGGCTGATAGAGAAGGATCTGGGCTACGATATCGAATCATACAAGAAATATATAAGAACGAGCATGATCAATTCCGCCGTCATCGAGAAGATTAGGGATCGCCTTGGTGATGATATCGAGCTGACGGAATCCGATGTCAAAAAGCATATTGCGGATATCATGCTTAAATATAAAAATACCACTTCATTCACCGATTTTGTGGATAAATATAACGATTTTCTGAAAGGTGGAAGCACCGAACCCTATTTGGTCAATGAGGATTGCTTCACCGTCGGTCAGCTTCTGCTATCATTCGATGAAGGAGGTAAGGATGCTGCACATACCGCCGAAGCATCCATAGATGCCGATTTGAATGAGGGCTTCACTGTGGAAAGCTTCTATGGACTCATCTCCGAATTCGGTCAGGACGAAAATATGAAGAAGGATCGCTATATCGATTGGGGTTATGTTGTGCATGATTCGCTTACACCTAGCTATTCAAACGGATTCGTCTATGCCGCAAAGAATCTGATCGAGGATACCGATCCTGCGCGTGGCGAAGAGATGCCCGAGCTCACGATATTTATCAATTCGAAAGGCGAGCGTATAGTTAAATTCACATCGGATGATGGAATTCATTATCTCATACTGAACAGGATCTTCCCAAAGGGCGAGATAAAGTATGAGGAGGGAGATGATATTTGGAATATCGCCTATCAGGCAGCATTCACCCGTGAGGTGGATTCAGCGTATTCCGCCGCTCTCAAGGAATGGATGGAAAAGACCAAGGTCACCTATTACTATGATAGGTTCAAGGATAGATATGATGTCACTCCCGAGGAATTCAACGGTCTTGCGGCTATAGGCTGATGTATTAAAAGGGCAGAAAAAGAAACAATAATATGGTCGAATGCCGGGCTGAAAAGCTGCATTCGGATGATAGTTAAAGCGGCGGCAGACCTGCGTCTGTCGTCGTAAAATTTATCGGCCAAGAGCATGGATGAAGAAATGGAATTTGTGAGAAACTATGACCATAATTGAATTTTTTGATAGAGCACCGATAGAGAATATCATCAGCAGCCTGACGATGAAGGCCGAGAAGGTCGTATTCATCGGTACGGGGAAGGGTATGGAAAGGCAGGGCGCCGAGCTCCATCGCTTCCTGGAGGCAAAGGGGATAGCTATGGAATTCAGCTATGTCCATATCAATAAGCATGAGCTTTGGAGCATAGTGGATACGCTGGAAGGGATCGTGAAGCACGAAGCTGAATGCGTATTCGATCTCAATGGCGGTGAGGATCTGCTGCTCGTCGCCATGGGAATAGTATTTGAAAGGTATAGGAATGAAAAGCGCATCGAGATGCATCGCTATAATATTCGCAGCGGTGCGGTATCCGATTGCGATGGGGATGGCATAGTGCTGCCTGAGCCCCATTATAATCTATCGGTTGAAGATAATATCGCCATGCATGGCGGCGCGATACGCTTTGCCAATGCGGGAGAGAGAGCTGCAGGTACGGTGCAATGGAAGCTGAGCGAGGATTTTCAGCAGGATGTGCTGAAGCTTTGGGAGATTTGCAAGGGTTCTCCGGCGGCATGGAATCGCCGGATAAGCTTTTTGAATGAGCTTGAGGGCAGGGGAAGCCGGGACTCCGATTCGCTTAGGGTCAGCCTTGAGCTTGAGCGTGTGCTCGCCCGCAGGGAGGGCAGGGATAAGCTGGATCAGCTTAGCGAGCTTCTCGCAGCGATGGAGAAGGCCGGGTGCATCTCCGGATTGAATCTCAGCGATACTGAATTGAGCTTTTCCTATAAGGATATGCAGGTGAAGCGCTGCATCATTAAAGCCGGCAATGTATTGGAGCTTACGACAATGATTCTCGCAATGCGGGCAAGGCGCGTGGATGGCTCTAAGCTCTATACCGATGCGATGAACGGCGTCTGTATCGATTGGGATGGGGAATTCCATAGCGGAGAGGAATCGATACTGGATGTTGAAAATGAGATCGATGTATTTTTGATGAGGGGGCTGATTCCCATCCTCGTATCCTGCAAAAACGGAATGGTCAACTCCGATGAGCTTTATAAGCTTCGTACCGTTGCAAATCGATTTGGAGGCAATTACGCAAGGCGTGTGCTCGTTACAACCTATATCAACAGGACTGCTCGGAGTCGTGAAGCCCTGCGGCAGCGTGCCAGGGAGATGGAGGTTGAGCTCATTGAGAATGTTCACCTTATGACGAATGAGGAATTTGAGAAAAAGCTCAGAAACATCGGGCTGGTCTGAGCGCAGAGGCTTCGATATGAAGGGCGGCTTAATATAAATAATGGGTTTTCACCGCAATTTGTTCCCGAAGTGGAGATTTTGCCCAAATATACTTGCGTTATGGTAAAAAAACCATTATAATGAAATTGTAAATAAAACCGTTAAGGAGGCTTATTACCTTACAGGTTTTAATATTTTCTGATTCAGAGCAATCATGAAAGGATTGGTACACAATATGGATAAGCATCAGGTTCTCGTAATTAATCCGGGCTCGACCTCCACAAAGGTTGGCGTATTTGTTGGCGAAGATCGCATCTATGAGGGCACAGTCAGGCATAGCACTGAGGAATTGGCTAAGTATAGCTCCGTGATCGACCAGGCTCCGATGCGCATGGAGCTCATAAAGAAATTGCTCAAAGAGCAGAATATCGATATTGCAGCAATGGATGCTTTCATCGGCAGGTGCGGAATAGTGAAGCCCATGAGGAGCGGAACCTATACCGTCAATGATAAGCTGCTCTATGATCTCGAAAATCTTCCCTCCGCACTCAGCCATGCATCCTGTCTTGGCGGCGTATTTGCAAGAGAGTTTGGCGAGGAATATGGAAAGCCCTATTTTGTTGCAGATCCCGTTGTCGTTGATGAGCGCGAGGAGATAGCAAAGGTTACGGGTCTTCCGGGCGTAGAACGCACATGCGTATTTCATTGCCTGAATCAGAAGGCTTGCGTAAGGCGTTATTGCAAGGAAAACGGAAAGCGTTTTGAGGATGTCAATGTCATAGTCGCTCATATGGGCGGCGGCACCACGGTTGGAGCGCATTCCAATGGTGCCGTTATAGATGTCAATGACGGAATAAATGGCGAAGGACCTTACAGCCCTGAACGTCTTGGCGGTCTGAACGTTAAAACCGTTCTTGATCTGGTCGCAAGCGGCAAATATACAATGGAGCAGATGTATGATTTCTGCTCGAAGGCGGGCGGCTTTGTTGCGCATTTTGGAACGAATTCCTCCCTCGATATCGAGAATAGGGCGCTTGCCGGTGATGAGGAGGCGAAGCTTGTATTCTTTGGAATGGGCTATAATGTTGCCAAGACCATCGGAGCGATGGCCGCTGTGCTCAAGGGCAAGGTCGATGCAATAATCCTGACCGGTGGACAGAGCTACAGCAAGCCGCTTTGCAATTATATAAGGGAAATGGTTGAATTCATCGCACCGGTCGTAATCTATCCCGGTGAGGGTGAGCTTGAAGCTCTTGCTGCAAGTGCAATTCGTGTGCTCGAGGGCGAAGAGGCTGCAAAGGAGTATGTTGGCTGATAATTAAATGAGCCTATATTGAGATGAAGACCGGTGCAAGAATTCGCTTGTGCCGGTTTTAGCAAATATGATGAGCGGCAGCCGCTTTATCATGGCTGTGGGATTCGAAGGGCGGATTTGAAATTTCGGCAGAGCTTGTGAATACTGAACGAGAAGTATTAATATATTTAGAATGTAAACTTAACCCTCTCGCAATTCGACCCGATATTTGATGGCTTGGGCGGAAATAAATGCGCCATTTATCGCATATTTATAATGAATGTGTAAAATCCGGGCTAAAAATGTGAATTGGGTATTGAAATATTCCGAGAATTGATGTACAATATAAACAGAGATGGATATAATCAAGCCGAAGTATATTGCTGAGATAGTGCCGCTGCGATTCAAGGAGCAGGCTTATGAATGAGATATTTGGAATCGGCTGCTTCAGGCAGGCAGAAGAAGCTGCACTCGGGTTCATAAATGAAGAATTGGGAATGGCCGTATCCCGTCGGATGATTATCCCGATCAAGCGGCTTATCGGTGAATGCAATGCGCACATGGAGCGGGTGGATATTTGCTGCCCACCGGCACGAAGGCTGGGCGCAGCCGCCGAAGCGAATCCGGGCATGGCAGTGGGTTTTACCGCCAAAGATCGGTCTTTGCTTGAGCCCGGAGCGAAGTATGGCGCAATATTTGAGCGTATTTTCACTGAGAATGGCTATATTAATTTTATTCTGAAGGATGAATTCCTGCTGGCTGCCGCTGAACGCAGCCTGGAAGGGCTAAACATAGGAAGGATAAATGCACATATTCGTCTCCCGGACAGCCCGGAATATGTTCATGCAAGGCTTTGCGGCTATGCTGCGGTCAACAGAAATTCTGCACCGGGAAGGATGCAGCATGCTGCGGCGGTGCTTGCGCTTGCTGCGCTTGACGAGGCGGATGCTAATAAGCGGCATAGACTTATCGATGCCGTCCGCAAAGCAGCATTGGTCGCTTTTAAGGAGGGAAAGGGGTTTAATTCCAGCCTTGCAGGATTGGCAGCGGCTGTTATAAATAATGAAATTAAACAAAATTGGAGGTAATTTTTATGCAAATCAAATGGTATGGGCATTCATGTTTCCTGCTTACGGATTCCAATGGGGTAAGCATCCTGACCGATCCGTTTGCGCCCAGCGTTTTGTTTAAGCTTCCGCCGATAGAAGCGGATGCCGTAACGATAAGCCACGATCATCACGATCACAATTATCTTGGATCGGTGACCGGAAGCACGATACTTATTCGTACAGAGGCAGAATTTGATGTTAAAGGTGTAAAGATCAAGGGATATAAGACCTATCATGACTGCACCAAGGGCAGCGCCCGGGGAGAGAATGTCATGTTCTCCTTTGATATGGATGGAATGCGTATCCTGCATTGCGGCGATCTTGGCGAGATACCGGATAAGGAACTGCTGGATAGCCTTGGACGGGTAGATATTTTGCTCGTGCCGATAGGTGCGATCTATACCATCGATGACCTCCAGGCGAGAGAATTGGCCAATATTCTGAGACCGGGTGTCGTCATACCGATGCATTATAAGAATTCAAAGCTGAATTTCGAACTATGCCCGCTTGAGCCCTTTATCGAGGGAGCAAAGGACTGCTCGGTATATAAAATGAGCGAGTGCGAAGCGACCATCACGAAGGAAAGTCTCGGTGTGGATAGGGTCATCGTTCTGCGCCCATTCGAACCGGGCAGGGATGAATAACAGCATATCAGGAAGGCTCGCAGAGGCGTTAAAATGCTTCCGCGAGCCTTATTCTATACTATAATGAAATCAATCTCGCTTGACTATCAGCTTTCTAAGCTCCTTATCGAAAACACGGGTGCAGAATGCATAGAGCAGCACATAAGCGATGAAAGCGGCCTCACATATCGCTATGATAGCCCATAGGGGAAATGAGCCGGGCATAGATGCTAGAGCGATATCGAGATCAAAAAACAGGCTGCCTATTCCGAGCGCAAGCCCGGCGATCAGATTGCAGCATAAGAACTTCAGCAAAAATGATACTGCCCGGAGCTTCGTAAGAGAATCAAAGCCAAGCTGAATGAAGCCATAGAGCCCAAAAAAGAAGATATATGCTCCAACATAGAGTTTATCGGGCACGAGCAGATAGGTCAGCGCTGCGGTGGCCAGATAGGTCAAAAATCCATAGAGCAGACCCGTCTTTTCCTTGAGCGGTATCCAGATCATTAGGGAGGCGGCAAACATCAGCGCAAGGCGAGAGGTTCCGAGCAGCGAAGCGACATACAGTGCGAGCACTCCGAGCGCAGTGCTCATTGCGGAAAGCGCAAGCTTTACGGCGGGGGATACTGTTCTCATCAGCAGCACCTTATCAGATCGCCGCCCATGCATTCGCAGCATGAATCCATGCACCAGAGCGTTGAGCAGATATTGCAGGCGGAATTGCAGGAATCCCCGGAAGCGGAATTATCGGAGGCATAATATTTGCGTCCGCCGCGGCGCATAAGCACATCATAGGCATTGCGGTATTCGGCATTATTCGGCTCCATATTGATCGCCTGTTCGAGATAGCCCCTTGCCCGCATATAATCGCCGCTGCGGAAGCAGACGAGCCCATAAAGATAATTCCATTCCGCATTATGTACCGAAATTCCATTCAGTATGGCCGCTGCCTCATTCAGATTATTCACATTGAGTGCGGCGCGAACACGTTGGAGTTCGGGAGAATAGGCTCCGGAATAGCCGTAGCCGTCGTAATTATTGCCGCTGCCCGAATAATTGGAATAATTGCTCCTTTGCTCCGAGCGTGCGGAAGAGGAATTATTGGATGTATAGGATTGGCTGCGCCCGCCTTCACGCTGCTTTGTAATGCTATCGTAGGCCTGATTGATCTCCTTCAGCTTTTCGGTGGCGAGATCCTTGAGGGGATTATCCGTATATCTATCCGGATGGTATTTTTTTACCAATTTAAGGTAGGCGGCACGAACCTCCTCATCGGAAGCATTTTCGTTTACGCCAAGCACCTGATAAGGATTCATTCATTTTCCTCCTTTGGCAGTGGTTCAATTTTATTCATAATCCTATCCATGGCCGCAAATAAACCCTCTGCTATGATATTTGAAGCGAGCTCGCCATCGCTGCGGATATCGAGCAGATCGAAAGCATCGATCGCGGAATTTATGGAAAGATTGAGCAGGAATTCCGCCGTGGCTCTATCGGCTCCTGACAGCAGGAATGGATTATAGAGCCCATGCTTCGAATCATGATCGCGATCATCCCAGGCATCGATCAGATAGATGAATCTGCCGATCCAGAATCCGAGCTCGGAGAGCACCGGAAGCATCCCCTCATCGGCGGGAGCGAGCGCGAGCAATTCGGATAGGAGCGATCCGAAGGCATTGGCCGGGGGATCGGGCGAAGGAATGCGAGCCTTCTCGATGGCGGCAAGCTTGCGGAGATTCGAGCGGATCGTTTCATCGAGCAGCGGATATCGCCGCTGAGCCTTTTTTATGGCGGAATGCAGCGGAAGTTTGCCAAGGCTGCGAAGCCGGGCTCCATCGGATGCATCATCATCCAGCTTGTATTTTGCAAGCAGAATGCAGGAAGCCGCAGCAAAATCCATGGATGGCGAATCGGCGGTAATGACAGCTCTTTTTTTGCCCAGGGGCTTGAAGGGGCAGTGCCTCATTTCGTAGGGCTGCATAACCTCCATCGAGCCCAGAATGAGAGCAAGGAAGGTGCAGTCAAAGCTGAGACAGAGCCTTGCTGCCGCCCCATAGTCCTTACCCAAGCGATAGCATAGCCCGCAATACCATGAATCATAGCGCAGCTTTTCACGCACGCGCAGCTCAGGGATATTGGGACGAACATAACCGAACAAGAAGGACCTCCATATAGCTTTATTCGCAAACAGACTCCATTTTCACAGCTTTATTATAATCCAAAATCCGAAGTCTTTCAACGTACAATTTAATTTTTCCGTACCAAACGGGTTTGATTTCACGGAAAAGCAAAAAAATTGCCTCATTCCTGCCAAAAAAAGCAAAAAGGGCTTCCATTTTCCAGTGGAGCTTGGTATAATGTATGCAGACGGCGGGATTTATCCCGAGGAAATCAGGAGGATTATTAAAATGAAAAAATTGCTTGCCGTACTGCTTGCGGCACTGATGCTCGTTCCGTTTGCATTTGCATGTACCGGAACCACCTTTGATATCGCACTTATCACCGATAAGGGCAATATCGATGATAAGAGCTTCAACCAGGGCGCTTGGGAGGGCGTCAAGGCTTATGCGGATGCGCATAAAATTTCCAATAAATATTATAAGCCCGAGGATGCGAACGATGATGCATATCTTGCAGCTATCGAGCTCGCAGTTGATTCGGGCGCAAAGATAGTCGTATGCCCCGGATATCTCTTCGAACCGGCGGTTTTCACTGCGCAGACCAAGTATCCGAACGTCAAATTCATCATTCTGGACGGCACTCCCCATAACCCAGACTATACCGAATTTAATACTGCGAAAAATACCGCATCCGTCATGTATGCAGAGGAGCAGTCCGGCTATCTTGCAGGCTATGCCGCAGTCATGGATGGCTACCGCAAGCTTGGTTTCATGGGCGGAATGGCCGTGCCCGCAGTTCAGGCCTTTGGTTACGGCTATCTTCAGGGCATCGAGGCCGCTGCAGCCGAGCTCAAGCTCGCAGAGGGCGATATCCAGGTGAAGTATCATTATACCGGCGATTTCGCAGAGACTGACGGCAATAAGGCGACCGCTGCGGCTATGTATCAGTCCGGCGTTGAGATCATCTTCGCGTGCGGCGGTTCCGTTGGCAAATCCGTCATGGCTGCGGCAGCGGAAGCAAACGGCAAGGTCATCGGCGTTGACGTCGATCAGAGATATGATAGCGATACGGTTGTCACCTCTGCAACCAAGGGTCTCGCAGCTTCCGTACAGGCTGTGCTCAAGAGCATTTATGAGACAAAGGATTTTGAGAGCACCTATGGCGGCAAGACGACCTATTTCAACGCTGCCAATGAGGGCGTTGGACTGCCCACCTCCGTCATCGGCGATGCAAAGGGCGATGCGTTCGATAGATTCAATACCTTTGATAAGGCCGCATATGATGCCGTTTTCGCACAGCTTGTCAGCGGTGAGATCGCTCCCATAAGAACCTTCTCCATCGAGAATGCGGAAGGTCATGCAACAGAGGCCGAGCTGACCTCCAACCTGAAGCTCACCATCACCAAGATCGAGTGCATTCGGTAAATACTGAAGCCGTATACGGCAAATTGGGGAAGGGGAGACCCTTCCCCAAAGAATATCATGCTGCGCGGTCGCCGGAATAGCTGATTACACAGGAAGCTGCGTCATCAGCTATTCCATGCGGTCTTATAAATCCATGCCGGGCACGCTGAATTGCCCGCTGATCGACCGCCATATTGGCAGAAAGGAAAGGTGCGGTTTGGAGAATAACATAATAGAAATGCTGCATATCACAAAGGAGTTTCCGGGCATCGTTGCCAATGATGATATCACGCTGACTATAAGGAAGGGCGAGATCCATGCGCTGCTCGGAGAAAACGGTGCGGGAAAGAGCACCCTTATGAGCGTGCTGTTCGGGCTTTATAACCCCGAGCAGGGCGAAATAAGAATGAATGGACAAGCCGTGAATATAAGCAATCCGAACGATGCGACGGCACTCGGCATCGGCATGGTTCATCAGCATTTCAAGCTGGTGGAATGCTTCACCGTACTAGAAAACATCATTCTTGGCGTAGAACCCGCCAAAGCGGGCTTTCTGAGGATCGAGGAGGCAAGGGCGAAGGTTATGAGCCTCAGCGAAAAATATGGGCTGCAAATCGATCCGGATGCAAGGATAGAGGATATCTCCGTCGGTATGCAGCAGCGCACGGAGATACTCAAGATGCTCTATAGGGATAATGATGTGCTGATATTCGATGAGCCGACCGCCGTATTGACTCCGCAGGAGATTACGGAGCTGATGGAGATAATCAGGAGCTTCGCTGCCGAAGGCAAATCGATTCTTTTCATATCCCATAAACTGAATGAGATCATGGCGGTGGCCGATCGATGCACAGTGCTGCGCAAGGGAAAATGCGTGGGCACGGTCGATGTGAAGGCTGTCACGCCGGAGGAGCTCAGCCGTATGATGGTTGGCAGGGATGTTCAGCTCAAGGTAGAAAAATCCAAGGCGCATCCGGGCGGCGTCATATTGGATGTGCAGAAGCTCAGCGTTCCATCAAAAACCCATAAGGGGAAGCGATCGGTAAAGGATGTTTCGTTTAAGGTGCATTCGGGAGAAATCGTCTGCATTGCGGGCATTGACGGCAATGGGCAGACCGAGCTCATATCCGCTTTGACGGGGCTTGAAAGAGCGAGCGCGGGGAGCATCGGTCTTTGCGGGAATGATATCACGAGAGCATCCATAAGGAGGCGCAGCAAATTAGGCATGAGCCATATACCGGAGGATCGGCACAAGCATGGGCTGGTTCTGGATTTCAGCCTTGCAGATAATATGGTATTGCAGCGATACTGGCAGCCGGAATTCGAGCGCGGAGGCTTCATCCGCAGGGCGAAGATCAGGGAATATTCCGATGAGCTGATTAAAAAATACGATGTGCGCAGCGGTGAGGGCTCCGATTCCATCGTGAGAAGCATGTCCGGCGGCAATCAGCAAAAGGCCATAGTCGCAAGAGAGATGGATAGGGAGCATAGCCTGCTGGTCGCAGTTCAGCCGACAAGGGGGCTTGATGTAGGCGCAATAGAATATATCCATAATTGCATAGTGCGTGAGCGCGATGGGGGAGCTGCGGTGCTGCTTATCTCATTCGAGCTTGACGAGGTCATGAATCTCGCGGATCGAATATTGGTCATGCACGGCGGAGAGATCGTTGGAGAGCTGGACCCGGAAAGGACGAATGTGCGTGAAGTTGGCCTTTATATGGCGGGGAGCAAGCGCGATGATTCTGCGGAAACGGAGGCAATGGCATGAATTCAAACGATAGGGGAGTAAAAAAACTGCTGCTTGGCATTTTGCCCTCGCTGGCAGCCATTGCTATAGGATTGATCTTTGGATTCATAGTAATGCTTGCCGCAGCTCCGGCAAATGCGCTTTCGGGCTTTGGAACGGTGCTGACGAGAGGCTTTACCAGAATGGCCGATGTGCTGTTTTATGCAACGCCGATAATAATGACCGGTCTATCGGTCGGCTTTGCCTATAGGATGGGGCTTTTCAATATCGGAGCATCGGGACAATACACCATGGGCATGTTCTGCGCAATGTATGCTGCATTCATGCTTCCCATGCCCAGGCCGATAAACTGGATTGTCTGCTGCCTTGCGGCGATAGCAGGCGGTGCGCTGTGGGGCGCAATACCGGGGATATTCAAAGCGCTGCTGAATATAAACGAGGTCATAACCTCGATAATGTTCAACTATATAGGCATGTACATAGTGGACGAGCTGGTTCGGAACAATGCGGTCATGTATGTTGCTGTCAAGGCTAGGACGAATTATATCCCGGAAAACGTTCAGCTTCCCTCGATAGGCGGAGGAGGCAGCAGCCTGAATATCGGAACGATCATAGCAATTGTGCTCGCTGTGCTCCTGTTTATAGTGCTTTTCAAGACCACCTTCGGATATGAGCTGCGCGCAACGGGTTTCAATAAGTTCGCTGCAAAATATGCGGGAATGAACAGCAGGCGCAACATCATCCTCACCATGATAATTGCAGGTGCGCTTGCCGGATTGGGCGGTGCGCTCTATATCCTTTCTCCATCCTCGATCCAGGGGGCAAGCATGACATATGAGCCCATAAACGTCATTGCGGAGGAGGGCTTCAATGGCATTGCAGTGGCTCTCTTGGGATGCTCGCATCCGATAGGCATAGTATTCTCGGCGATATTCGTTTCGTTCATACAGAGGGGCGGCACGGCGGCCGTTGCGTATAAGCCGGAGATCATAGATGTTATGATAGCATTCATCATCTATTTCTCCGCATTTGCAATGTTTGTTCGGGAGCTCGTCCTTGGAAAAAGGCGCAGAAAGCGTGCCGGGAATGCGAAGCCGGAAGGCAATATCACCGCCGATGAAATTGATGCGCCGATGATAGAGCTTGATATTGATAAGGAGGAGTGAACCATATGGAGGTTGTCTATTTTCTCGTTCAAAATACTCTGCCGGTTGCAATACCCCTGCTGCTGGCTGCGCTTGGCGGCATGTTTGCGGAGCGCAGCGGCGTTATCAACCTTGCGCTCGAAGGCATCATGCTCTTTGGTGCATTCTTTGGATGCCTTGTTACCTACTATCTCGATCCGACCGGCATGAATGCGCAGCTCATACTGCTGATTGCCCTTGCCGCCGCAGCTATAGCAGGCGCAATATATTCGCTGGCACTGGCGTTTGCTGCCATAAACATGAAGGCGGATCAGACGATAGTCGGTACGGCGATGAATATGCTTGTGCCTGCACTGGTGCTGCTGATCAGCAAGATGTTTTTCATGAGCGATGGCATCACGACCACGACAAATTTCTATATAAAGAGCATTCCGCTGCTCGGCCAGATCCCCGTTGTGGGTGATCTCTTCTTCAAGCAGACTTATCTTACGGTCTATATCGGCGTGCTGGTGCTTATCGCTGCCCATATCCTGCTGTATAGGACAAGGTTTGGGCTCAGGCTTCGTGCGTGCGGAGAACATCCGCAGGCGGCGGATTCGGTCGGGATAAATGTCTATAGAATGAGATATGCGGGGGTGATGATTTCCGGCATGCTCGGTGGGTTGGGCGGCTTTGCCTATGCGGTCGGCGTTATGAACGGAAACTGCAATGGCCATACCGGCGTTGCGGGCTTCGGCTTCCTCGCTCTGGCGGTAATGATCTTTGGTCAGTGGAAGCCGGTACGCATATTCCTCGCGGCATTGTTCTTTGCCTTCCTGAGGCAGGTCGCAAATTCCGTCATGCTCATTCCGTTCCTGAACGATCTGAACATTCCCAAGGTTTTCTATAATATTCTGCCATATATTGCAACAATGGTGGTGCTTGCATTTACATCATCCAAATCCAAAGCACCCAAGGCGGAGGGGATACCCTATGATAAGGGGAGCAGATGAGCCGGACACGGTGAATATATGATGAAATGCTTGGAGGAATGATCATATTCCTCCTGAATCATGATAAAATCTTGATTGGACGGAGAGAAGATGGCAAAGCTTTATTTTCGATATGGCGCGATGAGCTCATCCAAAACGGCGCAGGCGATCATGGTCAAATATAATTATGGTGAGCGTGGACAGAGGGCATTATTGACTAAGCCCTCCACAGATACAAGGGATGGGATTCATACCGTCAGATCCCGCTGCGGGCTGATGGAGGAATGCGTGCTGTTTGATGATATCGATTGGGACGAGCTCCATGCGAATTCATATGATTGCGTTATCGTGGATGAGGCGCAATTTCTGACCCGCGAACA
Source organism: Christensenellaceae bacterium Phil7 (assembly GCA_001940845.1). Lineage (GTDB taxonomy): Bacteria > Bacillota > Clostridia > Christensenellales > CAG-138 > PeH17. Next base: position 42,840 of record MSGV01000017.1, on the reverse strand, counting down.
GGTGCTCAAATTGGTGGATTTAGTTGACAATCATGGGGTTCCTGTGATATGCTACGGATTGAGAACAGATTTCCAAGGCAATTTCTTTGAAGGAAGCCATTGGCTGATGGCTTTAGCGGATACCATTGAGGAGATTAAAACCATCTGTTGGTGCGGAAAGAAGGCGATCATGAACGCCAGGCTGGATGGACATGGGGGGATCACCAAGGTCGGCGAGCAGGTCGTGCTGGGTTCTGATGATAAATATATCGGACTTTGCCGCAAGCACTGGGCAGAGGGTAAGATAAGAGGATAAAAAAGGACAACGAGTGAGCAGCATAATTCGCATGCCGGCTCGAATTTTTGAAGGAAACGTAACAAATATGAGATTTTATATTGCAACAGGTCTTGAAAATGTTGAGCGGGCAAAGGAATTATCTGCCGTACTTTCCCGCAATGGGCATGAGCTGACCTATGATTGGACAGCCCACGGCGATGTCCGCTCCATGGGCAAGGATAAAATGGCAGAGGTCGCTTTCAGCGAGGTGCGCGCGGTTCGCGATGCGGAGCTTGTCGTGGCGCTGCTTCCAGGGGGCTTTGGCACGCATACCGAAATCGGAGTGGCCATAGCTTCAAGGAGCAATAAGCGAATCCTGATCTGGAGCGAGACGGGAGAGGCATTCCGCGATCCCAAGCAGAGCTGCACATTTTATTTCCATCCGGCGGTAGAAAGGATCGTATGCTCATTTGAAGAGCTCATTGAAAAGCTTGATGCGGATAGGATAGAATCCATGCTCGATAAGGAACAGAATTGATCCCGGGCACCCATTGGCGCATATAAGGATATCGGCATTGAGGGCGAAAGCTGCTCCCAATGCTTTTTTATTCGGGCTATTGAAAAATAATGAATTTGGTGTATAATAGAAACTGATGGAGTATGCAAATAAAGAAAACAATACAGATAGGGTTTCCGGGCAAAGCATATACGATATGGTGAGCGATGTTGTGCTGATGGGCAGGAGGGGGCAAAATCCCAAGCAGATGAGTCCACTCGTGCTTGCCTATGTTGGCGATACCGTCTATGAAATGTATGTGCGGATCATGCTTGTTGGTACGACAACTCTGCCGGTGCATGGCTTGCATATGCGCGCAGCAAAGCTTGTTTGCGCCAAGGCTCAGGCGGCGGCATTCAAGCGGATCGAACCCATGCTGTCCGAAGAGGAGCTGACGGTGTTTAAACGAGGCCGCAATGCGCACATGGGAACCGTACCGAAGAATGCCCAGATCCTCGATTATCGTCACGCAACGGGGGTTGAAGCACTCATAGGATACCTGTATCTCCTTGGAAGGGATGAGCGTATCGGCGAGCTTGTACGCGTAATGCTTTTTGGATCGAATGTTGAGAATAACTTGGATGCTGCAACAGAAAATAAGTAATAAAATTGTGAGGAATGATTATGGCAAGCGATTGGAACGGCTACGGCGGACGCAGACCGAATAGCGATAAACGAGGTGCAAGGAGATCCTACGGCGATAGGCGCAGTGACGGGGAGCGCAGCTATGAGCGTAAGCCCTATGGAGACAGGCGTCAGGATGGAGAGCGCAGCTACGAGCGCAAGCCCTATGGAGACAGGCGCAGCGATGGAGAGCGCAGCTATGAGCGCAAGCCCTATGGAGACAGGCGCAAGGACGGAGAGCGCAGCTACGAGCGCAAGCCCTATGGAGACAGGCGTCAGGATGGAGAGCGCAGCTACGAGCGTAAGCCCTATGGAGATAGGCGCAGCGATGGAGAGCGCAGCTACGAGCGTAAGCCCTATGGAGACAGGCGCAAGGATGGAGAGCGCAGCTATGAGCGCAAGCCCTATGGAGACAGGCGCCAGGATGGTGAGCGCAGCTATGAGCGCAAGCCCTACGGAGACAGGCGCAGCGACGGGGACCGCAACTACGAGCGTAAGCCCTACGGAGACAGGCGCAAGGATTCGCAGTTCCGTTCCGAGCGTGAGGACAGCATGAGCAGAGCGCAGGCGGAGCTTGCAGCCGTATCGGAGGAGAGTGCCGGCATCGAGCTGCCCAATATAATTATGGGCAGAAACCCAGTTAAGGAAGCGATAAAGAGCGGCAGGAGCATAGATCGTATCCTTGTGATAAAGGAGCATGATGGCTCGCTTGGTGAGATAATCACCCTTGCACGGGATGCCAATCTGGTCATCCGTGAGGTCGATCGTGCGAAGCTGGATGAGCTTTGTATGCCGTTTGGCCATAATGGGAAGAGCGGAAATCATCAGGGCATAGTTGCTGAGATTCCCGGAGTGGAATATGCGGAGCTCGAAGATATCCTCGAATATGCAGAGCTGCGCGGCGAGAAGCCCTTCGTGATCCTGTTGGATGGCATAGAAGATCCGCATAATCTTGGCTCGATCATCAGGAGCGCGGAGTGTGCAGGCGCACATGGCATTGTGATAACGAAGCGCAGGTCGGCTTCCGTGACCGCAGCGGTGGTCAAGACCTCGGCGGGTGCGGCAGAGCATATGAGAATTGCAAGGGTTGCGAATCTTTCGAATACGATCAGCCTGCTGAAGGAGAAGAATATCTGGATCGCCGGTGCCGATATGGAAGGAAAGCCGGCATATGAGGTCGATATGAAGGGCGGATTTGCGCTCGTCATCGGCGGTGAGGGCAATGGATTATCAAAGCTCGTCAAGGAACAGTGCGATTTCCTCGTCTCCATACCTCTCAAGGGGCATATTGATTCGCTGAATGCCGCTGTTGCGGGGGCTATAATAATGTTTGAAAAGAACAGACAGGAGCTTAACGGCTGATCTTGGCTGAAAATATTGGCGAAAACATAACTTACACGGAATATACCGATGAGCAGCTCGCATTGCTCGCACAGGGCGGCGATAGGGATGCGGAGCATGTTATGGTAATGAGATTTATGGGCCTTGTCCGGCGAAAGACCAGGCCCTATTTCCTCATCGGTGCGGATAGCGCGGATCTGGTGCAGGAGGGCGCGATCGGTCTTGTTGCAGCGATTCGAGAGTATTCCCCGGAGCATGGGGTTGCATTTCGCTCATTCGCCGAAACCTGTATCGTCCGCCAGCTCTTCACGGCCATAAAAAGTGCGACGCGCAAGAAGCATCTGCCGCTCAATAACTATATCTCGCTGGATAAAAGCTCAGACGACGGCAATGATGAATGCGGTATGTTGGCGGATACAATCATGCAGCCCGGAAACGTCAATCCGGAGGATATCTTCCTGGAGCGAGAGGAGTATATGGAGCTGCTGATGCGGATAGGCAAGGAGCTGACGGAGCTTGAGCGCAGGGTGCTAGTGCGCTTTATCAAGGGCGATAGCTATAATGAAATCGCGAAGGCTCTGGGCAAAACGAATAAATCGGTCGATAATACCATCCAGAGGATAAAGAAAAAGGTTTCGAATATACTCGAAACCATGAGGGAATGATCGCCATTTCCGAATGATAGAAAAGCGTGGAATGCGATATCGCAGGATAATGGATCAGAGGGATTGAATCTCATAATACATCTGCTGCATCTTCTTATCGATCCTTGCGATTTCGGCGGCGCAGTCATACATCTCCCTGCTTATATGGGCGGGGATATTTTTTGTGCCCTTATATCTCAGATCATGCTCAAGACTCGCCCAAAAATCCATGGCAACGGTTCGTATCTGTATCTCGGCGCGGGCATATTCTATCGTCGAAGAAAGGTATACCGGTATCTCAACATCCAAATGCAGGCTGCGATAGCCATTAAAATTCGGATGTGCAATATAGTCCTCACGCTCTATGAGCTTCACATCCTCCTGCCGCATGAATGCCTTTTCAACATCATAGACATCTTCAAGAAAGCGGCAGACCACGCGCACGCCGGCAATATCATTGAGATATTCCTTCGCATCGCTGACCGTCACGGCATGACCGTATTTTTTGAGCTTCGATGCCATACTGGCAGGGGATTTCAGCCTGCTCTCGATATGGTGGATCGGATTTTTCGCATGCTGAAGCTGAAATTCGCCGTTCAAAACCTCAAATTTGAGTCTTAGCGTGCTCATGGCCGCACTATGCAGATATTGCAGCTCATGCAGCTTGGCAATATCATCAAATTCATCCGCAGCCGCAGCTATGGGCCGAAGATCGGAGCTATATTCGCTTATCACAGCATCGCCTCCATTTTGCGAGGAATGTTATATTCATCACACATATTCATTCCATTAATTATACAACTTCAAAGCTATGCTTTCAAGCATATTTTCGCTCAAAATGGGGATTGGAATGTATATTCGGGAGAAACTAACAATTCAAGTGTGCAATACTTTACTTTTTTTTAATGCTGTGTTAGAATATAACCATATTATTCCTTTTTTTATTTTATTTATTCAGGAGTCATACAATATGGTTAAAATCGCCTGCGACAGCACCGCAGATCTGCTGAACGAAGTTTACGGCACGAATCTGTATGCTGAACGCAACATCACAGTTATCCCTCTGTTCGTTCGTATCGGAGGGGATGAGTATGCGGACGGGGTCGACATCACCATGATGCAGATGCTCGACCGCTGCACCAATCTCAAAACCCTGCCAAAGACCGCCGCACCGGAGGTTGCAAGGCTTGAAAAGGTTTTCAGAGAACTGACGGAGGATGGCTCGGAGCTCGTATTTATCACCATCAGCTCCGAATTTTCATCCGGCTACAGCAATGCCTGCCTTGCGGCGGCAGCCGTGCCAGGAGTCTATGTCGTGGATTCCAGGAACCTATCGACGGGCGTGGGGCATATCGTCCTTGAAGCCGCGGATATGGCGGATGAGGGCAGGTGCGCAAAGGATATAAAGCAGATCCTCGATGAGCAGATCGTTCCAAGGGTTGAAACCAGCTTTGTGCTCGATGGGCTTGATTACATGGTCAGGGGCGGACGCTGCTCGGCGGTTGCCGCACTCGGAGCCAATCTCTTACAGCTTCATCCAAGCATTGAGGTCATTGACGGCAACATGAAGGTAGTCAAGAAGTATCGCGGATCATGGGCACGCTGCCTGCGCACATATGTGAAGGATAGGCTTGAAGGAAGGGAAGATATTCGATTCAAGCGCATCTTTATCACATATACTACCACTGAAGAGGAGATCGTGGAGGAGATCGAGCAGCTCGTCAAGCAGTATGCTGATTTCGTTGAGATCCGCCGCACGACCGCAGGCTGTACCGTTGCGAGCCATTGCGGACCGCATACTCTGGGCATCCTCTTCATCAGGAAATGATGAAAACGATGGATTGGGGCAGCATGAATCCGATATCAGGCGTCTCTCCATCGATATCATAAACGGAGCATCAATCGGGGAAAGCATCCCCTGAAAGGAAACAAAACATGAAAGAATACATTGAAGCAATGGGCATCCTTTGCCCGAAAGCGATCTATCGCAACCTGTCGCCCGCTCAGCTCATTGAGCACGCCCTTGAGAGGGAGGAGGGGAAGCTCAGTAAGACCGGTGCGCTCGTGATCGATACCGGAAAATATACCGGAAGATCGCCCAATGACCGCTTCATCGTCGATACCCCCAATGTGCATGATCTGGTGGATTGGGGCAAGGTGAATGTGCCGATCAGCCGGGAAAAGGCTGATGGCATCTATGAAAAGATGTGCGCATATATGCAGAATCGCGAGATCTTTATAGTGGATGGCTATGTTGGAGCCGACAGCGAATACGCTTTGCCGATCAGGGTAGTCTGCGAAAATGCTGCAAGCGCACTCTTTGCGACTCAGGCGTTCGTTCGCCCGGATAGGGAGCAGCTCGATGCTTTCGAACCAAAATTCACCGTGCTCTGCACACCCGGCTTTAAATGCATCCCGGAGCGTGACGGCGTGAACAGTGAGGCTGCGATCATATTGGATTTCGAGAAGAACAGGGTCACCATCGCCTGCTCAAAGTATTCCGGAGAGATCAAGAAGGGCATGTTCTCCGTCATGAACTTCCTCATGCCTCAGCGTGGAGTTTTCCCGATGCATTGCTCCGCCAATATCGGCAATGATGGGGACACCGCATTATTCTTTGGACTGAGCGGAACGGGCAAAACCACTCTTTCGGCGGACCCGAATCGCTGGCTCATTGGTGATGACGAGCACGGCTGGTCCGATAATGGCGTATTCAATTTTGAGGGCGGCTGCTATGCGAAATGCATCAATCTCTCCCGCGAGAATGAGCCGGAGATCTGGGATGCGATCCGCTTCGGTACGCTCGTTGAAAACGTCATCATGGATGAAGATACCCGCACATTGGATTTTGCGGATTCGAGCATCACGGAGAATACCCGTGCGGCATATCCCGTTGAGTACATTCCCAATTGCGTGATCCCGGGCAAGGGCAATCAGCCCAAGACGGTCATATTCCTGACGGCGGATGCTTTCGGCGTGCTGCCACCCATCTCCAAGCTGACCGAGGATATGGCAAAATATCATTTTGTCTCAGGCTACACGAGCAAGTTGGCCGGCACCGAGCGCGGCATCAAGGAGCCCCAGGCGACCTTCTCCACCTGCTTCGGCGCACCATTCCTGCCCATGCATCCATCCATCTATGCAGAGATGCTTGGCAAGAAGATCGATGAAAACGGCGCGAATGTATTCCTCATCAACACGGGCTGGACGGGAGGCCCCTATGGCGTCGGCAGCCGCATGAAGATCAAATATACCCGTGCGATGGTCACTGCCGCTCTTGAGGGTAAGCTCAATGATGTCGAATATGAGCTGCATCCAATATTCAATGTCCTCGTTCCCAAGACCTGCCCCGAGGTGCCCGATGAGGTGCTCAATCCCCGTGAAGTCTGGGCGGATAAGGATGCTTATGATGCCCAGGCCAGAGAGCTTGCGCGCATGTTTGTGAATAACTTCAAAAAGTACACCAATATGCCCGAGAGCATCATCAATGCAGGCCCCAAGGCCGAGTAAAAATACTATATCCACTACCCCTTTGAGAGATCCGGCGGGCACAAATGCACGCCGGATCTTGCCATAGTGCACCGAATCCAAACTACCATGGATTGCTTAAATATACTTGCTAAAATGCGGATAAGCTTGATATAATGAAGTGTTTGATGTGGGATCAAATACTCACATGGATGAAAGGCATTCTATGATAAGCGTTGAGAATGTGAAATACACATATGATGGTGCGGAAACTCAGGCGCTCAGGGGCGTCAGTTTCGATATCGAGCGCGGCGAATTCGTTGCGATCGTAGGGCGAAACGGCAGCGGCAAATCCACCGTTGCCAAGCTGCTGAACGCACTGCTGATCCCCGAGGAGGGGACGGTCAGGATAGATGGGATGGATACCATCGATGAGGAACGCACGCTTGATATAAGAAAAAAAGTCGGGGTCGTATTTCAGAATCCCGACAACCAGATAGTGACGACCGTGGTGGAGGAAGATGTGGGCTTCGGCCCCGAAAATCTCGGCATACCCACGGAGCAGATAATCCGGCGGGTGCATGATGCGCTTGAAGCGGTCGATATGCTTTCCTATGCAAAATCCGCACCGCATATGCTTTCCGGCGGGCAGAAGCAGCGAATAGCGATTGCCGGTATGCTGGCCATAGAGCCGGAGGTGCTGGTTCTGGATGAAGCGACCGCAATGCTTGATCCGCTGGGCAGAAAAAAGATCATCGATATAGTAAACGAGCTGCACAGCAAGCGTGGGATCACGGTCATAATGATTACCCAATATATGGAGGAGGCCGTCGATGCCGATAGGATAATCGTCATGAATGATGGGCTTATCGATTTTACGGGCTCGCCCAGGGAGGTCTTTGCGCAGGGGGATAGGCTCCGAGGCATAGGGCTCGATGTTCCCGTGATAGTCGGAATTCGTGATGAGCTGATCGCAAAGGGGCTCATTGCGCCCTGTGATGTGCTGAAGGCGGAGGAGTTGGCAGAATTATTATGCCCATTGTTGTTGAAAAACTGAGTTATACATATATGCAGAATACCGCAAATGCCCATACTGCACTGGATGATATAAGCTTCACCGTGGGTGACAGCGAATTTATCGGGCTGATAGGGCATACGGGCAGCGGCAAATCGACCCTGATACAGCAGCTTAACGGACTGATGCAGCCCACGAGCGGAAGGGTTCTGGTCGATGGTTATGATATGAATGATAAGAAGCAGCGCGCCAAGGGGCGTGCGCTGATAGGCATGGCGTTTCAGTATCCCGATTACCAGCTCTTTGACAGCACGGTATTTGCGGATGTCTCGTTTGGTCCGAGGAATATGAAGCTGGATGAGGCTGAGGTCAAGCGGCTTGCAGCGGAGGCATTGGAGCTGGTCGGGCTCGATCCGGCGGAGATGATGGAAAAATCCCCATTCGAGCTTTCGGGCGGCCAGAAGCGCAGGGCTGCGCTCGCAGGAATTATCGCCATGCGTCCGAAATATCTCGTGCTGGATGAGCCGATGGCCGGGCTCGACCCGGGCGGCAGGAGGGATGTGCTGGAGCTTATAGCAAGGCTGAGAGCAGAGCTGGGCTGCGCAGTCATAATGGTCAGCCATTCGATGGATGATATCGCAAGATCTGCCGAAAGGATAATAGTATTGAATAATGGCAGGATACGAATGATCGGTACGCCGGAGCAGGTTTTTGCGGATACGGCCGAGCTTACAGAGATCGGCCTGGATGTACCAAAGCCGATGCAGCTTGCCGCAATGCTGAAGCAGCGGGGGGCGGCGGTTCCCGATGGGCTCTATACCGAGGAAAGCTTTATCGAATGGCTTGGGAGGGCAGTGAAGCATGCTTAATGATATAACCCTTGGCCAATATCTGCCCGGAAATTCTGCCGTACACAGGCTCGATCCGCGCACGAAGATACTATTGATGATCGCATACATCGTGGCCATATTCCTTGTCGAAAAGATGCCGGCATTCATAATCATTGCCGCATTCATCCTTGCCGTAACGCTGACGGCAAGGATTCCGCTCAACTATCTGCTGAAGGCACTCAAGCCGCTGCGATTTATACTTCCGCTGATGTTCCTCTTTAACCTATTGCTCGTCCGAAAGGGCAATCTGCTGGTGGATTGGTGGATAATCAAGATATATGATGAAGGAATAAAAAATGCGTTCTTTATAGTTCTGCGCCTTTCAACATTGGTCGTGGGAACCAGCCTTTTAACTCTGACCACCACGCCGATTGCGCTGACCGATGGGCTTGAAAAGCTGATGGCGCCGCTGAAGCTGATAAAATTTCCGGTGCATGAGCTTGCGATGATGATGACCATCGCGCTCAGGTTTATCCCGACCCTTATAGAGGAGGCTGATAAGATCCAAAAGGCTCAGCTTGCGCGCGGGGCTGATTTTGAAAGCGGAAATGTCATTAAAAGGGCGAAGGCCATGCTGCCCGTGCTCATACCGCTCATAGTGAATTCCTTTCGCCATGCCGGTGAGCTTGCAATGGCGATGGAGAGCCGCTGCTATCATGGCGGAGAGGGCAGAACCCGTATGCGGGTGCTTAAGCTGCAATGGGGCGATCTGGCAGCGGCGCTCATCACCGGTGCGCTCATAGCGGCGATCCTGCTTTCCCAGAGATTCCTTTTCTGATATTCTTATTAATTGGATATTAATTGGAATGAGCGGGGACGAACGAAGCTCCGGATGCCGTAAACGAGGTTTGTAAGATGGCAATCAATAAAAATCAAAATGCAGGAAAGCGAATGGAGCATTCGACCCGCAATTCGCTGCTCATCGCTGCGCTCGTCCTGCTTGTGCTTGCCATAGCACTGCGAATGCTGATCGGCGGCGCAAGCCTTGCGGATGAGGTGGCATCGGAGCTGAAAAAGCATGGATGCAGCATCGCTTCGGACGCATTATACCAACAGAGCTACAGCAGGCAATCGAGCATAGCCGAGCTTATGGAGGGAGTATCGCTGGATGAAGCTATCGAAGCTTCTCTGAGCGCGGGCTTCCCATCCAATACGGAGCGGGAGGGCGAGCTTTATCTGCTGCTTGCGCAGCTCGATGATGAAAGGGTGCTGACCGTGTTTATTATTGATGAGCAGATCGAGCTGGCTTTCATCCAAAAGGTCGGAAGCGATGAGGTGCTGCCAATAAATGCTGCTGATACTAATCATTGATGTATGGATCGGCATGAGCTCTTTGATTTGAGCTTATGCCGATTAATTTTTATAATGCAACCAAATTTATTTTGCTATCGTATATCGTGCCGCAAGCCTATAATTGTTCCTATCCGAGATTTTCACTCCGAAGTTGCCTTGCTCATATCATCGCAAAATCATATCCTTTAAGGCGGCATGTATTCAGTTGTCAAGGTGCAATCGGCAAAACAAAAAAGCCACTACATATACATCACAAATCGGCGGGAGAGTTTCTCTCGCTTCAAAGCAATGTTGTATGTAGCGGCTTTGAGTATTCAAAGTCATACAGTTTTAGAGCTTCCTTACCACATCAAACTGTACCAAACTTATCTTGTAGGGAAAGCACGGCATTTTCTCATAGCATACCGCAGGCGTTAGGTGGGGATTGCCCACATCTTCTCAAAACATCTATTTTTTATTAAATGCCCTCATATCCGAAGATACAAGGGCAAGGGTTACGGTCAGGCACAGAGATAGTCTTTCATCTGTGCCTTTACCTTTTCTCTGGCAATCACAACGGATTTTCTTACCGACTGCGGTGTGCAATGCTCCATTGCTCCAATCTCGTAGTAATTCAAATCGTATTCGTAGTATAGGAGAAAACGCCGCTTCTGGATTTCTGGCAGGGTGGAAATTGCTTGGTGTAACAGCTCATTCCGTTCCCCGTCAATAATCTGCTCGTCCACACTTTTGGGAAGCCGCAATGCCCGTCTGTTCAGTGTTTCATCCCAAATCTCCGAAAACTCTCTGTGCCGCCAATCCCAATTCTCTAAGTTGCGTTGGTCAAGCTCCAACCTCCGAAACGCCATATAAAAATCATAGGATACATTCAGTCTATGCACCTTTCCCGTACCGTCACGGAAGCTGATATGATAACTCGTTCCGTTCTCCGTTTCTATCGCTTGAAGCATATAAGCCCTTTTAGGTATCGCCATTTTGCTTTCCTCCCGAAAAAATTGAGTGAGAGGTTTATCCGACCTCTCACCCAATAGCCCGTGGGAAAGTGCGATATTATCCTTAACGCTTAAATTGCTTCAGCTTTTTCCGCAGGTGGTCTAATCTTGCGTAGATAGCACCTGTTGTCAAGCCGACAATCGGGGCAATCTCCTTTGTAGAGTATTCCTGCATTTTCAGCAGAACGATTTGCAGGGTACGCTTGTCCACCGTGAGCAATGCACGATACAGATTTTCGTTCTCGATTTCATTGAGCAAATCGGAAACAGTTTTAACTTCTATCTTCCGTTCCGACGCTTCCGTTTCCTCAATGTATTCCCCGACATCATTTAAGTAGCGGTAAAATCGTCGGTTGGAATTAAAATCTGCTCGGTCATAAGTACGAAGCTGCTCAATGATACATTCGGGTACGCCGCAGTTCCTTAATATCTTTTCTTCGGCTTCTTTCCAGATACGCCACTTGCGTTCCTCTTTGCCGTGGTTATATGCCATTCTTTATTTCCTCCAATCTGAATTTCTTGAAAATCCAGATTGAGAGGTGGGGAACGACACCCGACAAAAACGACAAAAGAAAAACCGCAAAGGCTGTCAAACCAATGCGGTTATAAGAATATTCATCACTATTATGTAGAAATTTGGCTTCTACTTTATGGGTGCAAGTGTACCACGCACAAGCAAAGATTTTTTTAACAGGTTATCCTCACTTATCCGTGATACTATGTAGATAGCTGCTGCTTCTGATAAGCAGCGGTGTAGCCGAAGCCGACCAACACATAAAAAATTCCTCCAAACTCAAAAGCGGGTCTTGAGGGTGGTCGCCATTCTATTTGGGCGTAACAAGACAGCCCACCAAAACACCGTTTTTTATTCGGTGGGGTAATGTTTTACTTCAAGAATAGTTCTTAAGATGATTTTTTCTGTTTTAATTACCGATTAATACATTATCTGTTTTTATAAATTAGATTTTTCTTTCAATCCAAAATTCAGTATAGTTGCAGCTGCAATCGAAAGTATCGCACCAAATAGAAATGGTGCATAATTTCCTATGTTGTCCCAAAGAATACCAGCGATTACGCTTGCTGGAAGTAATGCGATTCCCACCAAAGTAGAATGAAGGCCGAGCAAAGTTCCCTTTAGTTCCTTTGGTGAAATTTCTGTAATAAAGGCTTTTTCTGCACCGTTGATAACTGCCGTATAAACGCCGTAAAGGAAAAAGGCGAGTACAATCATCACTTTATTAGAAGCTACGGCAAATACAAAATAAACGAGAGCAAATATTGCATACCCAAGAATAAGTACATTTTTTCGCCCAATCTTATCTGACCATTTCCCAAACGGAACAGAAAGTATTGACGTAGTGATATTAAAAATAAAATATAAAAAAATAATATTTGCACTTGAAATGCCAACATCAGCCGCTCGCAAAAGCAGAAAGCTGTTTGATGAATTTCCAAGTGTGAACAAAAAAGCTACACAAAGATATAATTTAAGCTGACCGTTTAAGTCTTTTATACCAGTCCAAAATTTTTCGCGCTGTTTGATTTGTCGTAGTTCTTTCTGTTCTTTGATAAAGAAGAACATACATAGCGAAAGGATTGCAGGAATTATTGAAATCCAAAATACTGTTTTATAAGAACTCTGACCTAATCTTGTGAATAAAATATAGGCAAGCAAAACGCCCGCCGCCGAGCCTGCCATATCCAGCATTTTGTGTATGCCGAAGCTTTTTCCTATAGCCTTTGCTTCTGCATTGTCTGCTACCATAACATCTCTTGGTGCTGTTCGTATTCCTTTTCCAAAACGGTCAACAATTCTCGCAAACAAAATTCCAAGCCACGAGCCCGCAAAAATCATAGCAAGCTTATAAACTACCCCGGTTGCATATCCAACAAATGCGATCGGTTTCTTTTTTTGATATTTATCACTGATATATCCGCTGAAAACCTTTAATAAACTTGCAATACTCTCTGCGATACCCTCAATCACACCGATTATGGTCGGAGTTGCTCCTAATACACTTGTTAAGTAAATTGGGATTAATGGATATACCATTTCGCTTGATAAATCCATAAAAAAGCTTACCAACCCTAAAAAAATAATATTGCGAATACCCTTTTTAACGGTTTTGTTTTCATTCATCACTTCGCACCTCTGTAAATCCTTGATATTTGACCTTTTCCCTAAGAATTACAGCAGGATTTTCAGAACCGATTGCAAACGAGTTCTTTCCATACCAACTGCGAAGATAGAGGGGAATTTGCAATTCTTTATATGTAAATGTTTCTCCATTATGTGATAATACAGATGATGCCAAGTGCTCGGCGTCTTCTATATAATTAAACGGTGTTATTAAAACAAATTCATCTCCACCTATGCGAAAGAAAGGAATGTTATTTGATATATATTGACGAATACGAGAAACCGCTTCCAATAACGCAATATCACCTGCTTCACGAGAAATAGCATTGATATCCATTATTCCTGCTATATCAAAACAAACCACATAACAATTGATTGAGTTTTTAATTGCCTCAATCAGCGCTATGGGCGATGTTCTTATGATATCTCCATTTTCAGCCGTCAGAGAAGTAAATACTGCCTGTGTTTTTTTACCCTTTCGGAAGTCCGAGGGCAAGCAGCAGTTTACTTTTGAAAAAGCACGACTGAATGCTTCTGTTGATGTATATCCATATTTGAACGCCATTTCATATAGTGGTTTATTGCTGGACATAAGCTCCTCAGCCGCAACCGTCATTTTTCGCTTAGATATATATTCATTAACACTACATCCAAATGTATATCGAAACATCTTTTGCAAAGCAGAAAGAGAAACATATGCTGCTCTTGCAACATCTTCTTGCTTAAAATTTTCTAACAAATGAATTTCTATATATTCCAAAGCTCTGGCAAGTTCAAAATATCTCTGCATTTTAGCGCACCTCACCTTCAAGATGCATTATATCATAAAGATGAATTGCAAAATTGATAATTTGAGTAATTTTATGATATTCGGATAAGTAATTTATCTCCAATAACAAATTACTTTCCTAAAAAGAAACTGTATTATAACGCTTTTCGGTGTCAAACCTCCTTATTTAAGCGGCTCACAGGGCATAAAATATGACGGGTAAGGAATTACCCCTACCCACCACGATTTTACAGATATATGCGTTACAATGCTTTAATGGAATATGATTTCCTCGTTGATAATCTCTATCGCACACGCCCGTATGTTATTCATTTTTCCTACCCATTCTAAAGCGTTTTCCGCCTTTAACTGCTCCGTGATACCCTGTGCCTGTTTCATCTGCTCTGTGAGCGTTTCAAAGCATTCCTGTGCCTGCCTGTCAATGCCTGTCAATACCGGAGATGTAAGTGTTTAACCTGCCGCTTGTGAGCAGATTTGTGTATATAATCCTGTGGCGTTCCTTTAAGTACCGCAAGTGCCGCCGTCCGAATAAGCCTTATCGGCTGTTCCTTTTCGGGTGGTAAGGTAAGGCAGGGGATGAGATAATCGCCTTGTTTTTCATACCACAAGCCATTATTTTCATCAAAAATTCTGTTATCCATTTTGTAATCCTCCAAATAAGTTTTTTGCTTCAAAAATCCTATTCTACTGTCATTAAACAACTTTGATTAGGTTTTTGTCCTTATCTGGGTTAACACATCGTGCAAGTTCATAAAAACAGCAACACATGCAATATGCAGTGCCGCGTAGTTCCACCATCGGAATTGAATCGATAACCAATCCTTAGGAGTCGAGCGGCGAACTGAGCATAAGGGAAGGGGTGAACAGCATTGCGGTTGATTTCATTGCGAATCCTTTCCATGCTAAATGAAACCAAAAAACAAAAAGGCACACAAGATGTGCATGTGCCTTAAAAGAGAGAGTGCGTCAGGATATTGAGATAAGAAACCCTTGATGGACACGGTTCCTTATATCAGCATCCGATATGCGGCATATATGTTTGAAATCATGGTGCAAGCTTTCCTTCAGTGCCAAGAGGAGCATGATCTCCCTTTCATTAAATACAACAATTCAGAAGGCGGCAGTGGGTAACGAAAAAGTAAATATATTTTGAAAATGAGATTTTATGATGTTTTGAGCGGCAAACAGGATTTCCCTTTCATTAAATACAACAATTCAGAAGGTGGTAGTGGGTAACGGAAAAGCAAATATATTTTGAAAATGAGATTTTATGATGCTTTGAGCGGCAGACAGGATTTCCCTTTCATAGATACAACAATTCAAAAGGTAGCAGTGGGTAACGAAAAAATAAATATATTTTAAAAACGATGGAGGTACCCAAAAGCGGGGCGGTATGGTATAATAGATCAAGCTGGAATTTCCCAATAGGTGGGAAGAATTGGAGGGGAAAGTATGAAACTGCTCTTTAAGCAACGGTTTTTTTCATGGTTCGATAGCTATGATATATATGATGAAGCCGGCAATACCGTCTTTACGGTCAGTGGTCAGCTATCATGGGGGCATTGCTTCAAGATATTCGATGCGCAGGGTCATTATCTGGGCATGGTGAAGCAGCGTGTGCTGACATTTATGCCAAAGTTCGAAATGTATATTGGCGATAGCTGCGTCGGGTGCATAAGCAGGGAATTCTCACTGTTCAGGCCCAGATACGATATAGATTTCTTTGGCTGGCATGTTACGGGCAATTTCTTAGAATGGGATTATGATGTTGAAGATGAGCAGGGAAATCCTGTTGCCGAGGTATCTAAGGAGCTCTTCAACTGGACGGATACCTATTCGATAGAGGTTTTTGATCCCGAGGATGCGCTTGCGGCACTCATGCTGGTGCTAGCTATCGATGCGGAAAAATGCTCGAGAAACGATTAGCTGGGGATGGGGGGCGGATAAAATGAGATTCAGAGCGATGGAGCGGAATGAGCGCGAGCTTGATCCAGAGCAATCCAAGCTGCTGCTTAGCAGATGCACCGATGGAGTGCTCTGCGTAATCGGGTATGATGGCTATCCATACGGCGTACCGATCAGCTATGCCTTGGCAGATGGAAAGCTATATATGCACGGAACATCCGGGCGAAGCCATAAGCTCGATGCGTTACGCAGAAATCCGAAAGCCTGCCTGACGGTGGTCGATCGCCGCGAGCTGGATGCGGAAAATTATTCGGTCAGCTATTCCAGCGTCATAGTCTTTGGCAGTGTGAGGATTATAGAGCAGCGAGATGAAAAGCTTGCCGCATTGAGGGTATTCATGCGGACGCTTGCCCCGGAAGCGGCGGGAAGGGCGATCGAGCATTGCAAAAAGGATATCGATGCATTTGTGATGTTTGAAATGATCCAGGAGCATATGACGGGCAAGGCAAGGCGGTAGGCCCAGGCGCGAATTTCACTGCCGCCGAAGAGCGGAGCGGCTCATATTCAGAATTACATCGGAGATAATAATGGGAGGAAAATCGGATGAGGACGATCACCATCAAAGGCACGGGCAAGGTATCAGCAAGACCGGATATGATAATTCTATCCATACTGATTGAAGAGAGGGCTATGGAATATGCGGATGCGATGGAGCGTGCCGCAAAGCGCATAGAGGCTTTGGAGGGTGCGGCAGCAGCCATGGGTTTTCAAAGGGGCGAGCTGAAGACAATAAGCTTCAATGTCGATACGGCATATGAAAATCAGCCGGATGGCAGCGGAAGCTATCAGAGTGTATTTGCCGGATATGCGGCAGCCTATCGATTCAGGCTTGCATTTGATTTCGATAGTGGGAGGCTGGCTGGAATGCTCTCAGCGCTTGCCGAAAGCATAGCTGCCCCGGAATTGAGCATCGATTTTACGGTTAAAGAGCCTTCAAAGCTGGAAGAAGAGCTGCTTGCCTGCATTGCGCACGATGCCGTAGAGAAAGCCGAGTGCCTTTGCCATGCCGCAGGCGTTGAGCTTGGGCAGCTCTTAAGTATAGACTATAGCTGGGGGCGGCAGGATTTGAATTCGCGAACTCGATATGCTGATGAGCAGACCGTTCTGCCCATGATGGTGAGAAATATGAAGCTCATGCCGAATATCGAGCCGGACGAGATAGAGCTCATCGATACGGCATCCTTCGTATGGGAGATCGTCTGAACAATTCAGTGGGAGTAAGGCTTCATAGATATTGAAATAGTCCGATACAAGGGAGGTGTGCCGGGGCATGGAGCAAAGAACATATATCGCTATCGATCTCAAGAGCTTTTATGCTTCGGTGGAGTGCGTCGAACGGGGGCTGGATCCGATGAGCACGCAGCTTGTGGTTGCGGACAGCGGACGAACCGAAAAGACGATATGCCTTGCCATCACACCATCCATGAAGGCCTACGGAATACCGGGCAGACCAAGACTTTTTGAAGTCATGCAGCGGATAGATGGAATAAATGCGCAGCGGAGGCGTGCTGCGCCGGGAAATCGGCTTACGGGAAGCTCCTTCGATGTGAATGAGCTCAAGGCGCATGGAGAGCTCGCCGTTGAATACATCGTGGCACCGCCCAGGATGGCGCATTACATCGAATTCAGCACCCGTATCTATCAGATCTACCTCGAATACATCGCCCCGGAGGATATCCACGTCTACTCAATAGATGAGGTCTTCATCGATGCAACAAGCTATTTGAGCACATATGGAATATCCGCAAGGGAGCTGGCGATGAAGCTGATATTGGAGGTGCTCGGCAGAACGGGGATAACGGCAACCGCCGGAATAGGCACAAATCTGTATCTATGCAAGGTGGCTATGGATATTCAGGCGAAGCATATCGCGGCGGATGAAAATGGAGTTCGAATTGCGGAATTGGATGAGATGAGCTATCGCAGGCTGCTATGGACGCATAGACCCATTACGGATTTTTGGAGGGTCGGCCGGGGCTATGCAAAGCGGCTTGAATCGATCGGGCTCTATACGATGGGGGATATTGCAGGCTGCTCCATCGGCGGGCCAAGGGATTTCTATAACGAAGCCCTGCTCTATAAGCTGTTTGGTGTGAATGCGGAGCTGCTCATAGATCATGCCTGGGGCTGGGAGCCTTGCACGCTCGCAGATATCAAGGCATATAAACCGGAATCGAGCAGTATTGGATCCGGGCAGGTGCTCAAAAGCCCCTATCCCTTTGATAGGGCAAGGCTTGTTGTCTGCGAAATGATGGATGCCCTCGTGCTCGATCTGGTGGATAGGAAGCTTATGACGAATCAGATCACGATCACCATCGGGTATGATATCGAAAACCTTGCCAATGAGTCCATCAGGGCGGATTATCATGGCGATATAACGACGGATTTTTATGGAAGAAGGGTTCCGAAGCATGCACATGGCTCGGTTGGGCTGAATGGATACACCTCGTCGGCAAAGCGGATAATGGATGCGGCCTCCGAGCTTTTTGAAAGGATAGCCGATAAAAGGCTGCTCATAAGGCGGCTCAATATTACCGCCAATAATGTGATCGGCGAAACCGCCGTGCCGGATGCCCCGGAGTATGAGCAGCTTGAGCTGTTTACAGACCCTGCGGAGAAGGAGGCTGAGCGGAAGCAGGAGACCGAAGCATTGGCAAGGGAACGGAGGATGCAGGAGGCGGTGCTTTCGATTAAAAAGCGTTTCGGAAGGAATGCTATTCTTAAAGGGATAAGCTTTGAAGAGGGAGCGACCGCAAAGGAGCGGAATGAGCAGATCGGAGGGCATAAGGCTTAGTACGCTGCTTTGGCTTTGCATCGCTATGCCATGTGCCGATCCTTTAGGGCGTGAGCTCCTTCATCGGGCGTTGACTAAAGCTGAATGCAGTGCTAGAATCAGACGAATTCAGTAAATGGGGGCGCATGATGAAGCTTATAATGGATCTGTTCCTGACCTTTGTAAAGATTGGTCTTTTTACCTTCGGCGGCGGCTACGCAATGATATCAATGGTTGAAAATAGCTGCGTTGAAAGGAAAAAATGGATAACGCATGATGAAATGATGGCTGCCGTCACCATTGCGGAATCCACTCCCGGACCTATAGCGATCAATGCTGCTACCTTCGTAGGCTTCAGGACGGCGGGTATGGCCGGGGCGATTGCCGCAACGATCGGAGTCGTTCTGCCATCATTTATCATCATCTATATCATCTCCATGTTCCTTGATAATTTTATGGAGCTGACCATCATTGCAAATGCATTCAAAGGGATAAAGCTGGCTGTAGGGCTTCTGATCCTTCAGGCGGGGCTCAATATGGCGAGGCATATCAAGAGAAATGCACTGACCTATTCCATAATGGCCTTTGGATTTGCGTCGATGCTGCTGATCGATATCTTTTCCTTAAAATTTTCATCAATTGCGCTGATGCTGATGGCGGCAGCGGTGAGCCTTGCTGCATTTTTTATCAAGGGTGGTGATGGGAAATGATCTATCTGGATCTGCTCATCGGTTTTTTCAAGGTGGGCTGTTTTTCGTTCGGCGGAGCCTATGGCGCGATTCCACTGATTCGTGATATCGTTCTTGCCTATGGCTGGCTGACCGATGAGGAGCTGACCTATATGATAGCCGTCAGTGAATCGACTCCGGGCTCGATAATGGTAAATATCGCAACCTATGTGGGCAGCGCAAAGGCCGGACTGCCAGGAAGCCTTCTGGCAACATTCGCAGTGGTGCTTCCGGCATTCCTCATCATCCTGCTGCTGACGGCGGTTTTGAAGAAAACTATGAATAATAAATATGTTCAGGCGCTCCTCGATGGTTTGAAGCCATGTATCATCGGTATAATACTTGCAGTCGGCATTTATATGGTGATAGAGCACTGTGCAGCCAATGGTGCGGCGGATATTCGTGCATTGCTGATTTCGGCGATACTCGGTGCGCTGATGCTGCTTCTGCCCAAGCTGACCGGTAAAAAGCTATCCCCGATCATGCTCATATTGATCTCGGCGGTGATGGGCGCAGTCGTTTATTCAATATAGGGCGGCATGGGTACCAAAACAGTATCGCCGCAATGATGATTTCACAGGAGGGATATCGATGCCCGGATTCGAGGATGAGCATCGCTACGATGCTATAATTTCGCTGCCGCATCATGTTTCGAGCACGAGACCCCATATGTCGGCACATGACCGTGCGGCTCAGTTTTCGCCATTTGCGGCATTGACGGGATATGGAGCGGCGATAAAGGAGACCGCACGGCTGACGGACAGCAGGATAGAGCTGAGCGAGGATATGCGTACGCTCCTCGATATGAAGCTTCAGCTCATCTCCGATGCCGCAGGGGAGCCCGAGATCACGATAACCTATTTTTTGCCCGATAAAACAAAATCGGGCGGTGAATATATCACCGCCGTGGGAAGGGTAAAGCGTATTGATGAATATTCACGAAGCATCATCCTTCATGATGGCTCGGAGATCCCGATTGAAGCCATACTGGAGTTGGAAAGCGGGCTTTGGGGCGAAATGCTCTGATTGCTTTCAGGAGGGCCTCAGCTTCGCAGCATCACTGCGTATGTATGGTCTTTTTGATCGCTTGAATCAGCTCATCTCCGAGCAATGAGATTCCGGCTATGATTATTATGACCGCCGCAATGCCTGTCGCAATGAATTCCCATGTTATACCAACGAATATCATCCCGAAAACCGAGATCATCAGCCCCATTGCAAGCAGGAGCAGCATGGGCGGCATATTCTGCTTTTGCCGGGAGAGATCGGTGAAGAAGAGTGCGCCGGCCACGCTTTCGCCGATGAACCATACCAGCGGAATTCCATTTCGGGCGCTTTGAGTGAACAGCAGCGCGATGATGCTGAGCAGCAGTGCGGCGCTGAGCACCATACGAATCCAAAGGCTCATGCGATTGCATGAAACGAGATCGGGCCAGATCAGGAAGGACCAGCAGGTCCAGCCCGCCCATACGACGATCACGCTCCATGCCGGACCGCCGATGACCAGATTCAGAAATACACAGAGCGCACATGCGGCAAACAGAATCCATTTCGACCATAGCAGCAGGCTGCGCCTGCATTCAAGCCTTTTTTCTGCATGGGGATACGTTATATTAACCTTCATAATTTTCACTTCCTTCAAGCTCCATAGGTATGCCATCCTCGGACAGCAGGGCGCAGAGCGCCTCCTCAAACGAGGGATCGAGGGTGCGCTTGGTAACGGAAAGCATTGCCGTGCCGCCGCAGGTGATCATGGCGCAGCTCGCCCGGTTCGATGAAGCGGTACCCAGCACAAAATCCATACATTCGATCTGATCTGCCATTTCATCGGGCAGCTTGACCACCCCCAGATTGGATAGGGTATTGGTGAAGATGCTTTCGCCGAGGAAGCTATACACATGCCTTGCCACAGGCGCTTTGATCGCCAGAGGAATATAGCGCAGCAAATGCACCATGCTTTCGGTCGAGGCCATCATTGCGCTCATATTTTCCTCAGAGGTCTTTTCGGCAAGCTGCTGGGATATCTCCTCGATGAGCTCATTGCCCGGTTCTATTGCTTGAATGGGAATGCGGATTCCGCAGTACATCGCAAAATTCCTGACGGTATTCGATGGATAGAATTTGCGCATATTGACGGGCACCTGTATGCTCATCTCCCCGCTCTGCAAATCTATCGCGCTTCGTCCGGCAAGAAAAAGCTTTGCAAGGATATATGCGGTGACGGTTGTTCCGCGCTGCCTTGCCGCTTCCAGCAGCTTTTCGGAATCCAGCTTGAAATGCAGTATTCGGCATGGAAGGGTTCTGGCCAGTGCGCCGCCGAACTGAACGGCGGGTCGATCGGTAAAGCCCGAGGCTCCGGCCGCCTTTTCAGCATGGAGGAAGGCATTTTCGGTTTCACTCGCCCTTGGAATTTCTCCAATGCGCAGGATGCCATCGCCGCTGATTTCGGCAGAACCAAGCAGCCTGAGGTATTCCGCAGTGAGGGTCTTGAGAAAGACGAGCCCGCCGGTACCATCGGTCAGAATATGAAAGAATTCGATGCTGATGCGATTTCGGAAGAAGAGTACGCGGAAGGATTGGGAGCCGCTTCGGGAGACCGGCAGTGGGCGGCAGGGTATTCCTTTTTCTTCCTCCACGGTGTAGCGCCGCTTGGAGGCATCCAAATAATGCCAGAATAAACCGCTCTTGACCGTGGTCGCAAAGCTTGGAAACCGCGTTATCGTGAAGGTCAGTGCGGTTTGAAGCAGCTCCGGTACGACCGGCCTTTTAAGATATACCGATAGGCGAAAGACGGCCATACGCCCATTGCGCATTGAAAGCGGATAGATCTTTGCAGCATCATCAAGGGGATACCAGACGGCCGGAGGGCGCGCATAAAACCCGCTCAGCCGCCGAGGATTGAGCCTATCCAGCATATCATCGATGGAAACGCCTTCCTGCGCATAGAAGAGCAGCACATTTTCAAAATCGATCATGAGCTTGCGCGTTTCATCCCGCGCCAGGAGGATATGCGATCGAAGCTCTTCGAAAAATTGCTCTATGCGGTTTGCATCATCCGATCCCAAGCCCTGCTTCCAATTGAGGAAGGCCGATGCTTCGGGCAATTCTTTTTTTCTCATAATGTACTCCGTTTTTTCGACTTTATTGTTGAAGATACATAAATTATTATAGGTTCGAAATCGGACAGAGTCAATAATAAAAGATAGGATAAAGGGATGCAAAATGCGAGATATGATTTGTTTTCACTTTGGGGGCGGTCGTTGGGCGGAGAATTGAACGGAGTTCTGCAAGGCTGCGCTTGAAAAGAGTAGGCGGCGCAATGCCGCGCGAACTGTACGCGCCGGAAATACCGCGGCAGCTGCATTCAAAACGGAAAAATAAAAATATATTTTGAAAAGTGTTACCCATTTACCCCTTCACGATTGTTGTATGTATGAAGCGTGAGATGATTCTTCTCATGAGTATGCAATGAAAGGTTTTTAAAGGATGGCAGGATAGGCTAAGCACCGGAATAAAAAGCTTTTTTTGCTGCAAGGTTTTTATTTCGCAACACATAAAATAAACTCTCTCTTTTAAGGCACATGCGCTGATCGTGTGTCTTTTTTGTTTGTCATGGGAGAGCACGCGTTCGCACAGCGGGAATTGTATAGCCGAAAAGCAGGGGGGTCCAAATTCCGTTCAACGAAGCTGCCGGTAAACTGCCTTGCTGTGTGGTCTGCCATTTGAGAATAGAAATCCAACTTGCTTGGCATTTGTTCTCCGTCCCCCTTTCTTCAAGATAATAAGGAAAAGGGGCTGCTTAAAACAGTCCCCTTTGACAATTTAGTGTATCTTATTTGGTTCCATTTAGAATGCCTAAAAACTCTCGTGCAGTCACGATAAACGGTTTTATAGGAAAATGTTTCAGGTTTCCGGTTACAAGGTAGGCTTCATCTTGAACAGTAGCGGCATTATCGTGACTTGACAAGAGTGCAGATACCAGCACATTGGTATCAATCACCGCATAACAAATCACTCCGCAGCCTCTTCATATCTGGATTTACGAATTTCCTCATTGATTTCATCAAGGGACAAATCCTGCACACCGTTTTCCTTTGCCTGTGCCCGAAGTGCCATAAATGCCTGCATACCACTCTGTCTTGTGAAATAGCTGGATGCCTGGATTTCAAATGGGATTCTCTTTTCCCGAACAACAGCACGGGCAAACACATTAAACGCAGTGGTCGCATTCATTCCAAAATCGGAGCAAAGGGCATCAAACTGCCGTTTTAAGCTTTCGTCCATCCTTACGCTGAAAGTTGTTAATGCCATAATAACACCTCCTTACGCTCTTATTATATGCAATTTGGTTTATAATATCAATGATTTTTAACCTATCAGATGCTATTGGGTTAAAAATATAACTTCTTCATCTTTGAGCATATGCGCTGACTTCCAGAACTAGTTGTCGTTCTGAAATAATTATATCGCAGTAGCAACGAGAAATACAGAAGCCATGGGAACGAGGAATAGTTCTAAAAGAACGAAGTTTTGTACAGCAGAATATTTCACTCGATTTATAGCTGCGAAGGGTGGCAATAGCCCCATAAACGAGAATAACCGCTGCGGTTTTGAATTTTGCACAAAAATCTTGAAAAACCTTTGGTTTTTGCGTATGTAAGCAAAAATAAGCACCGTAATTTTGATACCAAGATTACGGTGCTTTGGTGGACGGGGATGGATTCGAACCATCGTAGTCTGTGACAACGGATTTACAGTCCGCTCCCTTTGGCCGCTCGGGAACCCGTCCATAATTAATATTATAGAATCATTATATGGCAAGCGTGGGCTTCTGTCAAGCCCATTTTACCGATATCATGAAGAAAATTGATATAACATGATTTTGGGAACCGCTGCGGCAGACTTGGAAGCCGGGCTTGATCAAGCCATTATTAAGCATATAAAAATGGAGTGGAGCAGGGGAGCTCTTGGGTTAAGTGCTTCCATACATAATACGGCGTGAATATCAAGCGTTCGATGGCTTGGCTGCATAAGGAAAAGGGATCGCATTTGCCGGATGCCATAGTGGTATACCAGGCCAATACGAGCCCTTCATGCATGCTCGATCGGAGATCACAGGATGAAAATTCATACATCCATCCGCTTTGCGCACATCGGCGCAGCGCTCATGAAATGCCGATCATGCGCTTGGAAAACGCGCTGCTATTTTCTGCAAAGCTTATTCTGATCCCTGTTCGGATACATTTCGTGCAGGATATTCAGGCATTCGCCGAAGCGCTGATAGTGGACGATCTCACGCTCGCGCAGGAAGCGCAGGGGTGCAAGATACTGCTCACAATCGGTAAGATTCATTAGATGTTCATAGGTCGTGCGGGCCTTTTCCTCCGCTGCCAGATCCTCGGTTATATCGGTGATCGGATCGCCGGTGCAGGCGATATAGGCGGTGGTGAAGGGCACTCCGTTCGGATCGCAGGGGAATACGCCATGATTATGGATGGTGTAATACCCGGTCAGCCCGGCTCGGTCGATATCGGCGAGCGATGCGCCGCGAAGCGATTGGAATATCATCGTGCCAAGCATCTCCCAATGCGCAATTTCTTTATACCCAATATGTTATCAATCGGTTTTGGGCAACTTGGGATAGATGGTAATTTGAAAATTGTCCGGCGATCCGCCTTTACGCACATCGGATGTTTTTATGTAGACGACCTTTTCCAGCACCTCTTTCAGCATATCGTTTTTTGCTTTAGCGGATGGAAGGGATGAATACACCTCCAGCACGTGCTCTACTTTGGGTATAAGCTGACGGCGGCTGATCTCTCGCATTTTATCGGCGGCAAGGGATTTATTTAAGACAGCCGCATCATGCTCGTTTTGAGATATGCGCTCGGAGAGCTTGCGGGAGCGATCGAGAAACTGATCGGTGGTGTAGATCCCCTGCTCGAGCAGATCGTAAATATTATCGAGCTGCTTGCAAAGCGTTGCGTGCTCTGCGGTTAGCTGCTGGAGCGCCTTTTCATTCGCCGCTGCAACGACTTTATTGTTTGCGGCGGAGGAATCCTCGCCCAATTGCAGCTTGTATTCAGCGAGCCAATTGCGCAGGGCATCGAGGATGCGAGCTTCCACGAGGTGCAAGGCTGATGATATGTTATCACAGGCGGTATCCTTGCACATTAAGGTTTCCGGCTGCCGTCCACCGTATGGACGGCGCGTCATTCTGCGCCCGCATTTTGCGCAGATGACAAGCCCTGCAAGGGGATTCATTACTTTTTGCCTTGCCGGTACGGGTTGGCGCGGATTATTTGCCATGTACTCCTGTGCTAAAGCAAACGTCTCGTTGTCAACGATGGCGGGATGCAAACCATCGACCAAGATGCAATCTTCTATCGGTGCTCTGGGTCTAAATTCTCGCACCTGCCCATCGACCATCTTTTTTACTCCATGTCGCCAATTCCACCTTATTTTACCTATGTATACGGGGTTGATAAGGATGTCCCTTATCGTTGCAGGAGACCAGTGCTCGCTAACCCTGGGACGGATGCGCAGCTCATTTAATTTGCGGACAATGAGAGATACTCCCAATCGCCGAAATGTGCCGTCATTCTGTTGCTCGCCTTGAGTATATAAACTAAAAATCAAGGTCACTATCTCCGCCTCCGGCGGATACGGAGCAAGGGTGCAGCCCTTATCGTTAGCAAGCTTAACCCGCTCATAGCCGTAAGGCGCGCAGCTGCCCAGCCACTTACCCTCCTTTACCGATGCCAAGCGACCACGCTGGAGACGACGGTTTATGGTCTTATACTCTCTGCGAGACATAAAAAGTCCGAATTCGAAATATTCCTCGTCAAATTCATCGTTCGGATCGTAGTCCTTGATTGGAGTGATGATCCGAGTGCCGGAAAATTTGAACGTCTGAGCGACAATGCCCTGATCTATGGTATCGCCGCGAGCAAGACGCTCGACCTCCATAACGAGCACACCATCCCACATGCCTTGACCGACTTCGTTCAGCAGCTGTTGAGCGATCGGACGGGCTGCAATGGTATCGCCGGAGACAATTTCACGATATATTTTGGTGACATTAAGCTGTCTCCGCTTTGCTAGCTCCAGCAATGCATTGATATGGCGCGTCAGCGTTTCTCCCTCGCCACGGGCTTCGGCTTCCGCGTCAGCTCTCGATTTCCTTACATACAGGCAATATGGCATGGCGCACCTCCAAGATCTGCGTACTGAGCGGCACGATGGCAACGGCGAAATCATTCCTCAAGCTGGCTTCAGCCTTATGACCAAGACATATGCCGCATGGCTTATAACCGTGGGATTTAGCATCATCGGCTGATTTAAACCAAATGACATTGGATAATAAAATATTATTGCCTGCCCTGCACCCATGAGTATGGTATTTATCACTCTCGCTGCTGCCAACATACTTTCCTTGCCATTCTGTATAATCTAAGTCGCCAACGGTAGTATCGGAAGAGTGTGTTGGCTTCGGAGTTGCAGTCGGCTTTGGAGTTGGCTTTGGCTTGGGGGTTGAAGTTGGCTTCGGAGTTGCAGTCGGCTTCGAAGTTGCAGTTGGCTTGGGGGTTGCAGTCGGCTTCGAAGTTGAAGTTGGTTCCGGGGTTGCAGTTGGCTTGGGGGTTGAAGTCGGTTTCGGAGCTGAAGTTGACTCAGGCGTTGAGGACGGCTCAGGTGTTGAGGACGGCTCAGACGTTGAGGACGACTCAGGCGTTGAGGACGGCTCAGGCGTTGAGGACGGCTCAGGCGTTGAGGACGGCTCAGGCGTTGAGGTCAGCTCAGGTGTTGAGGTTGGATCGGATGTAAAAAGCAGTTCGGGGGAGTATGAGCATCCGAAGAATGCGAGAGAGAGCATAACAAGTGCGGACAACAAAAAGATGGTTATTGGTTTTGACTTCATGGTTGGTTACTCCTTTAATTTTTATTTATTTCACTCATATATCCGGCGGTTATGATGCCCGATGGCAGCGCAACGATTGCTATGCCGAATATCGAAGAAATCATGGTCACGATGCGTCCGGCTGTCGTTACCGGGTAAATATCACCATATCCCATAGTTGTCAGGGAAACGGTTGCCCAATAAACCGCATCAAAAAAACTATTAAACGAATCAGGCTCAACATTAAAGATGATAAGCGCAGAGATCAGCACATATGCAATTGCCAAAGTGCCTACAGCCGTAAGCGGTTCCTTTGATTTTTTAAACACAGCCGCTATAATTCTGATGCTTTTGGAATACCTTGCCGCTTTAAAAACCCTAAGAACTCTTAATGCCCTAACCATGCGCATTATTCGCAAAACTTTAAAGCCGTTATTTAATACTGTCAAGGATGGTAATATTGAGATCAAATCAATTATTGCCATGAATGAAAATGGATATCTAACAAATGATAAAATGGATTTTTTACCATACTTATAATCGGCTGTTATGAGCCGGAGCGCATAATCCAAAATAAAGACCGAGACGCAAACCTTATCCAGAATGAAGAAAAATGTGCTATCGGCTTTAAACGCAAGTGGAATTAGGCTGATAATGATAAAAAACATCATTATCAAGTTATAAATACTTCCGCTTTTACTCTTCTCATCGGAAGCGGAAACAATTCCATATATGCGCTTTCTTATAAAATTCCTCTCCATCAAATTTATGGTTTTCGTCTTATTTCAACGACAACACCAGCAATGCTTATCGGCTCATCTCCATCACGATAAGTTTTTGGCGAGTACATAGTGTTTATGGGCGTGAGCTGTATTCCGCCATCGGGCAGCATAATAACCTTTTTTAATGTTGCGTCATATCCGTTGACGTACACGATGCAGTCTTGTCCACTTTCGCAGGTTGGCTGCTTGCGGACGATGATGATGTCTCCCTCGATGTATTTAGGGTACATACTATCGCCCTGTACCTTGGTTGCAAAATATTCGCGGTTCCCATCGAGCCAGCTCTGCGGGATCTCTTCATAGCCGATGATATCCTCTATTGCTTCCAGCGGGATACCGGCAGGGACGCGACCTAAGATAGGTATTCTAAAGCCAATATTAGTTTCTTTCTTTGGTTCATCTTTCTCTAAACCCATTATATAGTCCGCAGATACATGGAAGTATTCGGCTAATTTAAGGACATTGTTGTGAGACGGGACACGGGTTCCGTTTTCCCAGTTACAAACAGTTGGCTGCGCTGTTTTCATCACAATTGCCAGTTCCTTTTGAGATATTCCTCTGGATTCCCTTATTTTCTTTATTTGATTCATAAATATTCCTTTCTTCGTTCTATAATTATTTTATAGCTAACAGAAATAAAAATCAATAATAAAATCTTTTCATATAGCTATTGACATGCCCTGAAATCTGCTGTATAATAGCAATAGGAAAAGTCGATAAGGAGACTAACATGCGAATAAAAGCTATACGAAAACTTCGCAACATAAAACAATGCGAGCTTGCTAAACAAGCTAATATATCGCAGCCCGCATTAAGCAACATCGAAAGCGGAAAGAGAAATCCTTCTATTTCTACGATCAAGCGCATTGCGCAGATTTTAAATTGTTCTGTGTATGAGTTATTTGAAGATGACGGCGACCTGCGATGTTAACAAAAAATGAAAGCAGAAACTAATTCGAAAACTGTTAGTTACGGATATTGCATCAGTTCCTGAGTAATAGGACAAATAACCGCATAAATAGACTTAATGCGTAGAGGGGGTGTTAATAGTGATCGATACCGGACATGTGGTCGAGGAATTTAAGATAGGTAACACGCTGATAAGGATCTGTGACGATTATTGCAGAGATAAGACTCAAGATGAGATTGATGCAATATTGCGCAGAATCACTCGCAACGCACTGGACGCACTGTCGGCTTCCGCCGCAGAATGCAGCGGGGCGGACGGATGAGCTCCGTCCCTGACGGACAAGCACAGGGCAAGAGAGGTGATACTTATGACGCAAAACGAGCAAGTTTTAAGGCACATGCAGGTGTACGGCTCTATAACGCCGATGGACGCGCTGCAGGAATACGGGATCATGCGCTTGGGTGCAAGGATTTGTGACCTTAAGCAAATGGGCTATAAGATACGCCGCGAAATAGTTGATGGCAAAAATCGCTTTGGCGAAAAAACCAGATGGGCAAAATACGAATTGGAGGTTGGACAACCATGCGAAGATCAGAGATTTTGAAAGAGGCAGAGAAGTGCGTGTGCGGGCAGCGCGAGCACGACTACGGCAAGCCGGAGGATTGTTTTGCGCTCATAGGTAAGCTGTGGGAGGCTTACACCGGAACGAAATTTACGGCGAAGGATGTTGCAATAATGCTGGCACTGCTTAAAGTTGCGCGCATTAAGGCAGGCGATAAGGCGGACAGCTTTGTAGATCTGGCGGGGTATGCAGCCTGTGCCGGAGAGATAGCGACCAGCAAAAAGGACGGCATAATCAGCGCAGACACATCCGGCCTATGTATACCCGGTCACTGCGGCACATGGCATACGATCGACCATCGGGTAATCGGCGGATATAAATTTTACCTTATGGAGAGCGACATCTACGGCGATGATGCTGCATGTATCCTATTGGACGAGCATGGGCACATTGTTGCAGAGGATCTGTTTGATGGGTTTGACAGCCCTGGCATTTTCGATCAGGTTACTGCGGGGTGATAAAAAATGGCTAAATACGTAGACATTGAGCCGATTTTAAAGCATTGCAAAAAATTGGTGGATGATGCAAGCGATAAGCTGCAGCGACCTGGGCAAAGCAATAACAAATATAGGCAAAATTTTACAGCTCTATCGGAGCGAGAAAAGTTTTGGCAAATATTGATGGATGCTTGCACTGCTAACGTCGATCAAATATGCCACGAGATATTTGATGCTAGGGATGGAGGATGGGATTATTTATCATCTAGGTCCGGCATCAGCTGCTATCGGTGCGGGTGCGAGCTAAAAGTTTATTATTGCGAGAGCAGATTATATCTCGTCGAATGTGACTGCTGCCATACAAAAGCGCTGGTCAGAGCTGCCAGCCCAGAAGATGCTGCATATTCAACATTTGCAATTCCGGTTCAGGCGATCGCAGATATGGATGCAGAAAACACATCTTTATTCTTTTCGCACACGCCTATTGATGAGCCGCCTGTATATTTGGGATCTGTGTGCGATGAGAATTTCCCGGAGGGCGATGTTGTTTGCGGCATGGTTATACCTTGTCCGGGCACTGACGGAGGGGAATTAGAAATACAAGATCAGGATGATAACGACATGTTTGCTTAGTAGATTTGATTGGAGGTATGGATATGGATAGATATAGCGGACGATATGTTGACTGTGACAGTTGTCCTGAGAACCCTGTTAGCTGGAGGTTTTTCCCCAAGCGCAAAGACGGCAAGGTTGGTTACGCTGATGCTCTCCAAGAGCTCTTCGACCAGGGAATGAGCGGGAATTTATATATGCAGCTTTTTATAGTGCCGGAAGAATTTCCGGCTGATGCCGATAACAATATGGAGCTTATGGAGCCGGAGGACGCTTGCAAGCTACTCGCTAAGTGGTGCGGATATATGCTGCATGACCGCAACGGAAATCAAATTGCATAAAGGAGAGGGACAAGCATGGAACCGGGATTAATAGCACTTATTTTCGCAGTATTGCTTGGCGCTGCATTAGCGCCAATCGCCTGCCTGATCGAGGCGGCGTTAAACGGGGTCAACTGATGATGAATGGTGGAGGTAATAATGCCTGTAGTACCGATAACAGCTATTATCGGTAGTGCTTTTAGGGGCTTTGAGGAGGGCTATAAGCGATGGAGATACAACATGATATGGATGCCTTCCGGGAGTACTTGATCGATAGCGAGGCGGCTGATGCCACTGTCAGCAGCTATATGGCAGCCGTTGCAAGCTACCATGCATTTGCTGGGGCGGACGAGCTGTGCAAGGCAACGATCGTGAGATGGAAACATCATCTATCCCGCAGCAGGAGTG
Source organism: Christensenellaceae bacterium Phil7 (assembly GCA_001940845.1). GTDB lineage: Bacteria > Bacillota > Clostridia > Christensenellales > CAG-138 > PeH17. The sequence continues at coordinate 11,377 of MSGV01000017.1, read as the reverse complement.
CTGCAACGGTCAATCAGCGGCTATGTGCTATGCGCAAATATTGCTCCTTTAGAGGTATTGTCTGCGATGTCAAGTCGGTCAAGCGGCAGCACACGCACTCCATCGATAATGTTATAACGGCTGACCAATACCGCCGCCTTATCGATGGTTTGGTCGAGGATGGCAATATCAGGTGGGCGATCTATTATCGCATGTTGGCAATGACGGGGATGCGCGTGAGCGAGCTGCTGCTGGTAAGACGCAGCGATTTGGATAGAGGGCGTATGGATGTGTATAGCAAGGGCAAACAGCGCACGATCATCTTTCCGCGCCGCCTATCGGAGGATGTGATATCGGTATTTGACAATTTGGCACACGATGATCTGATCTGCCGCAATGCGCACGGCAAACCTATGACCGATGGCGGCATACGCAAGATGCTGCGTGTACATGCGCAGCGATATGGCATTCCGGCGGAAAATGCGCATCCGCACTCATTCCGCCATCTCTTTGCGATCAATTTTTTACAAAACAATAACAATCTATCGCTGCTTGCGGATATTTTAGGGCATAGCAGCGTAACGACCACGAGCATATATCTGCGCTTATCTCAGGCGCAGCAGCAAGCCGCCATGGATGCGGCAGTTACATGGTAGGGAGGTAAAAATATATGGCTAGACAAGCAAAAAAAGTAAGAGAGCTGCATCCGGAGCTTATTTTACGCGCAGCAATCTTGCATCGAGCCTTAAGTGATTATCTGTATTTGCCAAAAGACCAGCGGCATACATCGTATGTGCATAAGTGGTTTTGCAGTGGATGCCCGATCAGCATAGATGGCAAATCAATAAGCTTGCTGCTGGATGTCGACATCGATGGCGAGGATTTGATCGCGCTTGCAGACACTACGCAGCGCATACCGTCTCAGCTCCTGATAGTTATCGGGGAGGTGTGATGATGTATTGTCCGGATGATGCAGCATTTGCTGCAATGCAAAAATGTATCGGCTTTGATGACAAGTTTGTCAGACCAAACACAAAGCGACCGCATTACAGCCGCAATACCATGATTTTTTATATGCCATACAACACTATACGGGTGCGGCTGCCGGATACGACATGGACGCAGCTGTACCGTTTGGGATATGCAGATCATGGCGGCATCAGGCATAATCCAATCGCTGGCGTATCATACGCAGATTTTTATTTAACACCTAGAGGATTGCACATGCTTGGCTATTGGCTTGGTGGTGTGGCAATTTTTAAGGCAAGATGCTGGACGGCATAGGTTGATGGTTGCAGCCGTGCGCGGATAGGGTGTTGGCGCACAAAACAAAAAAGGAGTTATCCTTATGGATTGTCTGTGCGCGGCTGAAATCATACTGATGGAGAAGGAAATGAACGATTTAATAAAAAACGATAGCTATATTTGCATCCAGGGCTGGATGATATCGGAATTGGGGCTTAAGGGCACTGACCTGCTGATCTATGCATTGATCTACGGATTTTCTCAGGACGGCGCATCCTCATTTTCCGGATCGCTTGCCTACTTGATGCACTGGACTAACAGCAGCAAAAATACCGTGCTAAAATCACTGCGCAGCTTGCAGGAGCAGGGGATGCTGATAAAGTCGGAGGACTATATTGGCGGTGTCAGGGTTTGCAGATACACGGCTGTGCGCAATGTGGATAATGTGGATAACTCACGCTTTATTGTGGATAACTCCAAAAATCAGCAGCCCGCAACCGGTTCAAAAACTGCACCGGTGGTTCAAAAACTGCACCGGGGTGGTTCAGAAACTGCACCGGGGGTGGTTCAAAAACTGCACCGGGGTGGTTCAGAAACTGAACCCAATAATATAGATAATAATCTAGTTAATAATCTAGCAGATAAAGATAATACCGGCAGTGTGCTGCAAACGGCAGCCGAAACGACTGCCGGAGACCGACCGAGCGAAACGCCGTCCGCATATCGAAAAGAGTTTGAAGCGATATGGGCACAGTACCCGGAGGGGCGGAAGCAGGGACGGAAGGAAGCGCAGGCGGCATACATCAGGGCGAGACGCAATGGGACGAGCTATCAGCAGATATCCGATGGTATTGATGCGTACAAACGCCAGATAGCGGTCGAGCGCACGCCAACGCAGTACATCAAGCAGGGCGGTACATGGTTTAATGGCGAGGGCTGGCGCGATGAGTATAATACAGCGGCAAAACCTGATGATCGGAGAGCCGGGATGCAACGTGCGCTGGCATATCGGCAGCACTCGTACAGTGCGGATCAGATGCGAGCTATGGGTATAGACCTCGGCTTGGACGTGTATGACGCGGATTAGGAGGAGAGAATGGATTATGACTGCAATGCTAAGAGCTATCTTGAGCAAATACGTAAGCTTGACATGGCGGCAAATGATGCAATGCGGCTGCTGGCATCGATCGAGGCGGATGTAAAACGAGTAACGCCATACTACGGTCATCATGCGGGCGGTAAAGGCAAGGGCGATAAGGCGGATGCGATAGTGCGCCTGATGGAGACAAGGGAAAGGTGCAATGATGCGATCGATGCATACGCGGATTATAAATCAAACTGCATTGCGCTGCTTATGCAAATGGACGATCCCACATCGCGATCGCTGCTGATAGCACGGTATGTTGACTACAAGGATTTTGATCAGATGGCGGAATCGATGGGATACGAGCGCAGGCAGATTTTTAGATTACACGGCATAGCGCTCGCAAAATTTGGAAACGTGCTTAAAAAACAGGCAAAATCATAAAAAGATGTCACTCAATGTCACTCGGATGTCACTGAATGTCACTCAATGTCACTATTGGACGTGGTATAATAGTATCGTGCAAAGTTGCACGGAACTACCACGCGTGCAACTTTGTGCTTTATGTGTCGGATGGAAATGGCTGGCGGATGAGGATGGCGGGAATGAGAACAACAAGGGAGGAATAAGAGCAAGAGAAATAAGAGCAAGAGAAATAAGACTATATAACGATGACTGCATCAAAAAATTGAACGATATCCCGAACGAGAGCATCGATCCGGTATTGACCGATCCTCCATATGGGATTAATTATAAGAGCAAGCAGTTCCCCAAAATACTGAATGACAAGAGACCGTTTACCGAATTCATTCCTCTTTTGCGGGAAAAAGTTAAGTCGACCGGATGCCTGATGGTGTTTACCAGATGGGATGTACAGCAGCAATTTATTGACAAGCTGAAAGAAAACGACTTCAAAGTTAGAAATGTAATAATATGGGATAAGCAGTTGCACGGTCAGGGAAACACCAGGAGCGCATACGGCAGCCGATATGAATCGATCATCTTTTGCAGTGGTAAGGAGTTTCGCTTTCCGGCGAAACGACCTGTAGATATTGTGTCGGAACGAAAATTACCGTCCTGCCGGATGGTGCATCCGAATGAAAAGCCTGTGGGATTGCTGGAAACATTGATAAGACAAGTGACCAATGCCGGAGATACGGTGCTTGATTGTTTTATGGGCAGCGGAACAACGGGGATGGCTTGTGTAAATTCGGATCGGAGCTTTACCGGAATTGAATTGGATGAAGGATATTTTAATTTGGCGCAATCGCGAATAGAACGCAAGGTCGAAGAAAAGAGGATTTACGATGAAAGCTTGGGCGAAGGACTTTTATTTTAGCAGCGCATGGGAGAAAACCAGAGCTGCATTTTTGCAAAGCCGAAGCGGGCTATGCGAGCGATGTCTGGCGAATGGAGAGATCGCTCCGGCAAAGATAGTGCATCACAAAATCTATCTTACGAGCAAAAACATAGGCAATCCGGAAATTGCGTTGGCTTGGGACAACCTAGAAGCGTTATGTCAGGACTGTCATAACAAAGAGCATAATAAAACAAAAAGTACAAGATACAAATTTGATGTGAACGGCAGGGTACTCCCCCCAGGGCAAATGAAATAATCGCACCCGAAAGTAACCGGGGTTAGGGATAGCCTTTATCCTGCAAGGGTTTTTATAAGGGGTGTGGTATGGCGAGAAAGGAGGTAGAGAAATGGCAGCAGAGGTGAACTTGTCTAAAGATGACCTGATAAAAAAAGAAATACGCAGACTTAATGCAATATTTAAGGACTTGGATGGAAACCAGCGAAAGGTTGTAAAGCCGCTGATCGAAACGGCTGCATTTCTCACCATATCGCTGGACGAGCTGCAGACGATCATCAATGAAAATGGATACACCGAAGAATACCAGAATGGCAAAAACCAATCTGGACAGAAACAGAGCGAGGAAGTTAAGACACATATCGCTATGACCAAAAATCTGACAGCAATAATCAAACAGCTATGCGCCCTTGTGCCGCCGGAACGGAAAAAGGAGAGCCGCCTTGCGGCATTGAGATCTGAGTGAAGCCATATGCCAACTGCATAATAGCGTACAATGATCTGATCCAAACCGGAGAAATAATTGCTGGCAGCAGAATAAAGGAAGTCTACGGGATGATCGTTGATGGACTTTCGAGGGGAGAAATTTTTTTTGATAGCAAGGCTGCCAACAAGGCAATAAAATTCATTGAAAATTTTTGCCATCACTGCGAGGGCAGGGACGATCTCATAAAACTGGAGCTTTGGCAAAAGGCGGCGGTATCGGCGATACTAGGTATAGTGGATGCTGACGGAGTACGAGTTTATAGGGAAGTATTTATAGTTGTAGGACGAAAAAACGGAAAGACCTTGCTCGCATCCGCATTGATCGCTTACATGGCATATATGGATGGAGAATACGGAGCCAAGATTTACTGCTTGGCTCCGAAGCTTGAACAGGCGGCTATCGTCTATGATAATTTTTATCAGATGATCCAGAAGGAACCGGAGCTGGATGAACTGTCCAAGAAGCGCAGAAGTGATATCTACATCTCCGAAACCAATACCAGCATAAAGCCGATAGCATTTAACGCAAAGAAATCGGACGGATTTAACCCGCACTTGGTTATCAACGATGAGCTTGCGGCATGGCGCGGCGATGCCGGACTGAAGCAATATGAGGTTATGAAATCCGCACTCGGTGCGAGAAAGCAGCCGCTGATACTATCCATATCTACAGCCGGTTATGAAGACAACGGAATTTTTGATGAGCTGATGAAGCGTTCCACCGCCGTACTCAAGGGCAGCAGCAATGAAAAAAGGCTTTTGCCGCTACTGTACATGGCAGACGATCCGGAAAAGTGGAATGATTTGGACGAGCTTCGCAAAGCCAACCCAAACATGGGAGTATCGGTAACACCGGAATTTTTCGTGGAAGAAATTGCCGTTGCTGAAAATTCGCCGAGCAAGAAAACGGAGTTTTTAACAAAGTATTGCAACATCAAACAGAATTCGGCGGTCGCATGGCTTGACTATGTGGCTGTGGATAAATGTATGTGCGATATGCGGCTTGACGATTTTAGGGGCTGCTATGCTGTTGGAGGCATAGACCTGTCACAAACCACCGATCTCACGGCTGCAAGCATCATCGTGGAAAAAAGAGGAGTGCTATACACCGTTACACAATTTTTTATGCCGGCTAATCGAGTGGAGCAGGCAACCGCAACGGATGGCGTACCGTATGCAATACTAGCCGGACGGGGACACATAACGCTGTCCGGGGAAAACTATGTTGATTACAACGATGTAATGGACTGGTTTGTAAAGCTTGTTAGAGAATATGACATATACGTGCTGAAAGTGGGGTATGACAGATACAGTGCGCAGTACCTTGTGGAAAACATGAAAACCCTGGGATTCCACATGGACGATGTTTGGCAGGGAGAAAATTTAACGCCTGTGATCAGAGAGTTTGAGGGAATACTGCTTGATGGCAATTTTAAAATTTGCAATGATAATCAGCTGCTCAAGGCGCATCTCCTAAACGTTGCGCTGAAACAAAATGCCGAAACGCGAAGAGTGCGTCCCGTTAAGATTTACCAGACCGGGAGGATAGACGGATTTGTATCGGTAATGGATGCACTGACTGTACGACAGAAATATTATCAAGAAATCGGAGAAATGTTAAGAAATGCCGGGTAAAAATAAAAGAGGGCTGTTTGAATCAATATTTAAGCCGAAGGCTGCAAACATTGATGCGCAGTCGTATTTTAAGCTGCTGAATGGGTATTCCCCTGTTTTCACAAACGCCCCGGAGAGCGTCTATGAAATGGAACTGACGAGAGCTGCGATCCATCAGTTTGCATCGTTTGCCAGTAAATTAAAACCTGAGATGATGGGAAGCGCGAAGCGATACCTGGAACAAACGCTGGGAATGCGCCCGAACCGATTTATGGACACAACGAAGTTTATATATCGGATTGCCACCATACTGGAAGTTAATAATACCGCCTATATTGTGCCGGTCGAGGATGACCGTGGGATGCTTATCGGTTATTATCCGATACTGCCGCAAAACACGGAAATAATCGAACATAATGGAGCGCCATACATACGCTATACCTTTGGCAGCGGACAGAAAGCTGCAATTGAATATGACCGTGTGGGGATTTTAACCAAGTTCCAGTACTCGAATGATGTGTTTGGCGAGACGAATGCAGCATTGTATCCAACGATGCAGCTTATCCAGACGCAAAATCAAGGCATAATAAATGGAGTTAAGAACTCTGCATCGATAAGATTTTTGGCAAAGCTCGCAAACATGTTTAAGGATACTGACATAAAGAAAGAGCGGGATCGCTTTACAGCGGACAACCTGAGCGCGGATAATCAATCAGGAATGATTATTTATGACAATAAATTCTCCGAGCTCAAACAGGTGGACTCGAAGCCTTTAAACATCCCTGCATCACAAATGCAGCTCATAAACGAGAATGTATTTAGGTATTTTGGAACTAACCTTGCAATATTGACGAACGCATTTGACGAAGATCAATGGAATGCATATTACGAGGGAAAAATAGAACCGTTTGCCCTGCAGCTATCGCTGGTAATGTCGAATATGACCTTTACCCGGCACGAACAGGCATATGGAAACGGAATAATATGGTCGGCAAACAGGCTGCAATATGCGAGCAGCCAGACTAAGCTTAATGTATCAACGCAGCTATTTGACCGTGGACTTATCAATCGCAATGAGGTTATGGATATTTGGAATATGCCGCATGTGGATGATGGAGACAAATATTACATACGAAAGGAATACACGGAGATCACACAACTTGGGAAGGAGAATGATAATGCCGGTAACGAAGAACCGAGAGTACCGATCGATGATGCCGATGGGAACAGCGGCGAGTGAAAAACGCATAGACAGCGATTATTATGTTGAGGGATATGCGACTACGTTTGACGATCCATATGTGCTTTACGAAATTGAAGGACAAAAATTTTATGAGGTCATAGCATCCGGCGCACTGGATGGTGCGGATATGTCAGATGTTATCATGCAATTTGACCACGCCGGGAGGGTGTTTGCCAGGACAAGCAATAACACGCTGCTCCTATCGCCAGACAGCCATGGGCTTTTGGTATGTGCGGATTTATCTCGGACGGCTGCGGCAAAAGAAATGCATCAGGAGATCGACTCAGGTCTCGTAACAAAAATGAGCTGGGCATTTACCATCGCGGAATCGAAATATAACAAGGATACGAGAACGCGAACGATAACCAAAATAAAAAAGGTTTACGATGTATCTGCGGTTAGCTATCCCGCTAACCCTGACACGGAAATTTCTGCGCGCTCCTTTTGCGACGGATTGATCGCAAAGGAAAAGAGGGAGGCTCTTGCGCGGAAGCTAATCATTATGCAAATAAAAAACCAGATGAAAGGAATAAAATAATGCATCCAAGAATTACCGAAATTGACCTCCGCATGGCGGAGATATCCCAGAGACTTAAAGCCGATGACGTGACGAATGAAGAACTGGAAACGCTCTCCGCTGAGGTTGGAAGTCTTGCCGAGGAACGCAGCAGCCTCGAAAAGCAGATACAGAGGAGGGGAGTGCTGGACATGATATCAGGTGGAGCCGGAACTGTCGTGCAGCGCGGAACTGCCCAGACGAGCGAAGGTAATGGCGGCGAATGCCCCGAATACCGAAATGCTTGGCTTAAGCGTTTGATGGGACAGCAGCTGAACGATGTGGAGGAAAGAGCATTTAGCAACACTGCCGGAAACGGAAAAGAAGTAGTCCCGATAAGGACTATGAATGCAATAATTACCAAGGTGCGGGATAATTGCCCGCTGCTCAGCGAGATAACCCTGCTTAATGTACGAGGCGGAGTGAGATTTGCCGTTGAAAACAGCATAGGGGATGCAGCGGCGCATGATGAAAATGCAAGTATCACCCCTGTTACCGATACTCTGGTGGAAGTCACGCTTGGCGGATTTGAAATCGTAAAGCTTGTGGTAGTGTCAGACACTATACGCACGATGAGCATTGATAGTTTTGAGGTCTGGCTTGTGGAGCAGATTGCCGAAAAGGTTGCAAGCTGCATCAACAAGTGGATCATCAACGGCACCGGCGCTAAGCAGGCAACGGGCATTGCAAAAGCAAACACATGGGATGAAACCAACAGTATAACCGTAGCTGCTGCAAAAGACCTCGCTGCGAGTGACGTGCTTGGGCTTATTGCTCTCCTCAAATCGGGCTATGACAGTGCAGCCAAGCTTTTGATGAGCAAAAAGACATTTTTTACTGATTTTATGCCTTTGCAGGACAACAGCAAGAGCGGAATAATTACCGTCGTAGGAAGAAATTATTATGTGTATGGCTATCCGGTCATGCTGTGCGATGAGGTCGCGCTGCACGATGCGTATCTTTGCGTCCTCAAAAAGTATGTGGCTAATATGCCGGAGAGCATTACCATAAATACTGCGTATGACATCGATCACAACAACTATAAATACTCCGGCGTAGCGATCTTTGATGGTAAGCCGGTTATAGGCGAAGCTTTTGTCAAGCTCACCAAGGCTGCTGCCTAAAGGAACGGAGGACGAGCCATGTTGAGGGCACTGAGCGATGGCGCGGTAATCCTGATGGTCGAAAAGGTGCGTAAAGCTCTGCGCAGAACATCGGGAGAATTTGACGAGGAAATAGAAGCTCTCATCATGGCTGCATATGATGACCTGCAAACAGGCGGATATGAGGCATCAGAACCAGATGCACCACTTCCGCCGCTTGTGGAACGAGGGATAACGGTGTATTGTAAAGCGCACTTTGGGTTTTGTGATGATGCAGATCGATATGCCAAAATTTACGAGCAGATTAAATGCACATTGAGCATAGCTGATATCGGAAGGAAGTGATCGGCATGTTTTGGAGTGATGTAATAACGCTTATCTCAGAATCAACACCGGAAAAGGACACAGAGGGTTTTGCAATACCAGGAGAGAACTGCCGCAGAACGGTCTATGGAAATCGAAAGTCTGCCGGTGCAAACGAATTTTATCGTGCCGCACAGTTAGGCGTTACGATCGATCATAAATTTGCAGTCAATACGGACGAATATCATGGAGAGCAATATGCCGAATATGATGGCAAACGTTATCGCATTATCCGCAGTTACGATACGGGAGAAGTGACCGAGTTAAGCTTATCCAGGAACCTTGAAAGGGGGATGGTCAGCGATGGCAAAAATTGACGTGCAGATGCCTGATGAAATGATGCTTAAGCTATCGAAGCTAGAAAAGCGAACCGACAGCGTGATTACAAAGATACTGGAAGCCGGAGGAAAGGTCATGCTTGCAGAGGTCAGAAAATTTTTATCTGCCGTAGTCGGAAAAAACACTAAGTACATTTCCAGATCGACAGGAGAGCTGCAGGATGCGCTTGGGTTGTCCGGCGTCAAAACGGACGAACGCGGAAGATACAACATAAAAGTCGGCTTTTCCGAGCCCAGGCGAAACGGCGAAAGCAATAAAATGATAGCAAACATATTGGAAAACGGCAAGCACGGTCAACCGGCAAAACCATTTTTGAAACCAGCGAAGAAAGCAGGGAGAGCTGCGTGTATAGATGCGATGAAGCGGGCTTTCGATGAAGAGGTGAATAAAGTGTGAGCATATTGACTGATATAAATGCGGTAATGGACAAGCTCGGAATACAAGTGGAAACGGGAATTTTTACACGCAATGCGCCGGAACAATATGTTGTGATAATCCCTATGATCGATACGTTTGAAATCTATGCCGACAACAAGCCATTGCAGGACGTGCAGGAGGTACGGCTATCGATCTACACAAATGGAAATTATACGGCTTTGAAAAATAAGATCGTTAGAAAGCTGTTAGGAATGGAATTTACCATTACAGACAGGTATTATGTAGGTTATGAAGAGGATACGGGCTATCACCACTATAACGTGGACGTAGCAAATTATTATAGTATGGAGGAATAACTATGGCGACTATTGGTCTTGATAAACTATTTTATGCAAAAATCACCGAGGACGCATCCGGAGACGAGACTTACGGAGAGCCGATGCCGTTGGCAAAGGCAATATCGGCTGATCTATCCGTGGAGCTCGCAGAGGCTATCCTTTATGCAGATGATGGCGCAGCCGAAATTGTTAAAGAATTTAAGTCCGGCAAACTTACTCTTGGCGTTGCTGATATTGGCGCAAGTGCTGCATCGGATCTGACGGGGGCAAGCATAGATGCAAATGGAGTTGTTATATCCGCAAGCGAGGACGGAGGAAAGCCGGTGGCAATAGGGTTTAGAGCGAAGAAATCTAACGGCAAATACAGATATTTTTGGCTGTACAAGGTAACCTTCGGAATTCCGTCTACGGCTCTGGCAACCAAGGGCGATTCTATTACATTTAACACACCTACGATTGAAGGAACCGTGACGCGTCGAAATAAAGAGGACGCCAGCGGCAATCATCCATGGAAAGCAGAGGTCACCGATGGCGATGAAGGCGTAGCAGCAGCGACCATTACAAACTGGTACAAGCAGGTGTATGAGCCGACTTATAATAAAGCATAAAAGGAGGGCTGAATCATGGATATGGATCGATCTGCAAAAATAATTATCGGCGAAGAGGAACACTTTTTGCTTTTGACTACAAAGGCAACCCGCGAGATCGCCGGACGCTATGGCGGGCTCGAAAATCTCGGCGAAAAGCTGATGAAGAGCGAGAATTTTGAGATGGCAATCGGCGAGATTGTATGGCTTATCGCGCTCTTGGCGAATCAGTCTATTTTGATTTACAACATCAAACATAAGGACAAACCAAAGGAGCTGCTCACTGAAGACACGGTAGAATTGCTCACTACACCGCTCGATCTTGCGAGCTATAAAAATGCAATTACCGAGGCACTTTATAAGGGCACAAAAAGGAATATTGAGAGCGAGACTGATCCAAAAAATGCGGAAGTCGAGTAAGTGACGAGGAGTTATTTACTCGACTTTTATATTACGGCATCGCCCAC
>MSGV01000016.1 GCA_001940845.1 Christensenellaceae bacterium Phil7 | reverse complement strand
TAAAATAATATCGTCCCAAACTGGGATCGGGCGAAACCGACGCCGTTTCTTGAGCTGAAAAGCTTTAAGAGACGGCGTTTTTTGTTGCCCAATACTGAAGAAAGGAGGGCCAAACGCATGAACAGACAGCTTCGGCTGCGCGATGGAAAGATCAAAACCGCATACTGGTCGCTTGTGGGCGTTGTGGCGGCACTGCTCGTTTCGACACAGGCGGTATTCGCCGCAGATATGTGGGATCGTTTTTCGATGATCATGAAGGATATCTACGGAGAGCTTGTGGCGATCAGCACCATCGTGGCAGTCACCGTGGCCGCTATTGCTCTGCTGGTGCGCATGATCTCGCGCAATCAGCGAGCCGTCGATGAAGCGACGAGTTGGCTCAAGAGGATCGTGATCACCTGGATCATTCTGAATTCTCTCGGCTTTATCGTTGCCTATCTGCAGCCCCTCATCAGCGGCGGAAACTACAACCCGTAAAAGACCCGGTCAAGCGGAAAGGAGGTGAACACCTATGCTTGACTGGATTTTTGAAGGAATCGTCACCTGGATCAGCAGCGTTGTGTCAGACATGATGGATGCGGTGTCCGGGCTGTTCCTTCAGGCGCTCGGCACGGATATGACGGCAATGGAAGAATACTTCCCGTTTGTATCCAAAGCCTTTACCGTAATGCAGTACACCGCATGGGCGCTGCTATTCCTGATCACAGTCTGGCAGTTGTTCCGTGTATTCGGCGGCCCTGTAACGGAAGCGGAAAACCCGTGGGTACTGCTTGGAAGAAGTGCGTTATTCGCCTTTCTGATCGGATATGCAAAGCCGATTTTCCTGTTGACATTGAAAATCGCAACAGCGCCATATACAGCACTCATGGACATTCAGATGACGGCGGAGGACTTCACCTTTGCCGGAATCGAGCAGGCCCTTCAAAACGGACTGACCAGTCTTATCGCTACCATCTCGGTGGTTGGGCTGTTGCTGCTCACCATACTGGAAATTGCACTGGGCTGGAACTACTTCAAGCTGCTGCTTGAAACGGTGGAACGGTATATCGTTGTCGGTGTGCTGTGCTATACCTCACCACTCGCCTTTTCTATGGGTGCCTCCAAAGCATCAACACCGGTATTCCGGTCGTGGTGCCGGATGGTCGGGTCGCAGCTATTGCTCCTTGTGATGAATGTCTGGTTCCTGCGTGGTTTTTCAACCTCGGTAGGCCAGTACATCGGCACGGGCGGTGCCTTGTCCAACGGGAACGGAAATGTGTTCCTGTGGCTGTTCTGCGCAGTGGCATTTCTCAAAACGGCACAGAAATTTGACAGCTATCTTGCGGCAATGGGACTGAATGTAGCCCAGACCGGCTCCGGTATGGGCATGGAACTGCTGATGGCCGCACGAGTGATCACCGGCGTGGCCGGAGGCGCAAGGAGCGCCGGCAGCGTGTTCCGCGGAGGCAGTGCCGCAACCGGTACAGGTGCAGCGGCAAGTGGGTTCGCTGCAGGCTTTGCCAACCGTTTCAAGGGCAATTCGTATGTCCGTGATGCGGTCGTGGACGGCGGTACAAGAATGGGTGCCGGTGGAACGATCGGCTTTGTCGGTCGGGCTTTCGGCGGTATGGCGGCTCGTAACGGCGCCACACTGACCGGAGAATCCATCTCCTCCGTAGCGTCCAGGACACCGAATGTGTCCGGCTCTATCGGCGGCGACATTGCCAACCGTAGTCTCGGCAATTATATGCCGCATATGAAGGGCATGAATCTCTCGGATACGCAGATCACCGGCGGACATATCTCCACCAAGGCGATCGGCGCTGACGGGAAAGAAACGGCTGTCGAGATGTTCAACGCTTCCCAGTTTGAAAAGCCGGACGGTCCGCACGCCGTTGTCAATGCCTCGGACGGCAGCCAGTGGTATCAGATGGCCAGTGGTTCCGGAGCCGGAGCATTTTACGACGCGCCCGTATTCAGCGGCAATTCCGCAGAGGCGGCGCAGGTTGCGGCCGCATTCCCGGATGCGGACGGTGCAACGCTCAGAACGGTCGGAGACGGTGTCATTGAGGCATCTTCGGACGGCGGCGTGAGCAGATGGTACAACAGTGCCTATTATGATGAGCCGGATGCACCGCATTCCACAATTCAGGCGGCCAACGGCGTAGAGTGGTACGCCATGCAGCAGCATGCAGAAACGCCTCCCTTTGAGGCGGGCGACGCAGCGGATGGCTATAATCGGGCACAATTCCAAAGCTTTATGCCTGGCTATGAGCAGCCGGTCACAAGCGTGGATGGATCCGGTCGTATGGATGGGCATTTTGAGGTCCGGCATGAAAACGGATCCGGCACGATGTTCTACGATACGGCACAGTATGCACCTCCCCGCGGTGACTATCAGGTATATGAAGATGTTCACGGCAGCCAGTGGTACGCAGTACACGGTGAGGCTGCAGTGGAACGCAAGCCGGTTTATGAGAACGGAAAACCGGTCTATGACGGCGATAATGTACGCACCGTCTCTACGGAAACCGTGCGGTACAAAAGCACACCGTCCCGTTATGGTGAGCCAAAATCTCGTAATCAAACGGAGATCAAGTCGCCAAGGCGGAGACGATAAACGGCGGACAGCCGAATCGGAGCAATGGATTCGGTTCGGCTGTCTTCCTATATAAAAGAGAAAACAAGCCTGCCTTTGGCAGTTTGAATACGGAGGTGAAAGAATGGCAGAGCCGCAAAAGCAGCAAATGGGAGACGGTTCGGATAATATCGGTCAAGCGGCCGGTCAAGCCGCAAAAGCCGCCAAAAACGCCGGAAAGCAAGCCGTAAAGCAGGCGGCAAAAAAAGGTGCGGAAGCAGCAGCTAATGCCGCTGCGGCAACCGTAAAAGCCGGTGTGGAGGGCGGCAAGGCCGTGGCAGAAATCGCAGCCGGTACAGCCGCCGGAGGTCCTTGGGGTGCGATCATCTCCGCCGCATGGGCCATGCGGCATACCCTGTTTAAGATTCTCGTCTGTTTGTGCCTTTCGGTGGTTTTTCTCATTGTTATGATCGTGGAGCTGCCCGGGATCATCATCAATAAAGCCCTTGGTCTCGATGGCAATGAGCCGACGGTATCCATCACGGAGATATATGAAAATCTCTCTGAGACGGTTTCGGATATTGTCCAGGCTGGGTATGACGCTTCGATGGCTGAGGTGGAACGCCTGATTTCAGACGGCGGCTATGACCGGGAGCTTTCAATGAATGCGCTGATCAATTATGCGCAGAGTTCGGCCGGGTATGACACCGCCTATATTCTGTCGGCATATTCCACTTCGATGGAACAGCTCAGCAACGACCCGGAGGATATGAAAAAGAAGCTGGACGGCGTAGCGGCCAACATGTTTCCCGTAACCTCAGTGGAACGGGAAAACGAGGTAATCACACCCGTCACTTACTATACTTATAAACCGGTCACGATACCCGTGGTTACGAAAACGATAAAGACCGGAGTGATCAACGGCGTCCCGCAATACCGCTATGAGACGGCGGAAGCGACCTATTATCTGCAGGATCAGCAGTTGTCATCAGATACACAAATCGAGGTGGATGCATACGCAGCCGTTACCCTGACGCTTCCCGTTTACAGCGGCAGCAATATCACAGGCACACGCAAGGCAACCTATTATCAGTACACAGGCAAGGAAACGCTTACACCGGAAAAGAAAACCGTTAAATATCTGGAATGCACCATTCATCCCTTTGACAATACGGTGATTTCCACAGCGTTTGGGCTGGATCTCAACGCCTCCTATAACGGTCTGGAAACCACATATGGCGATGTGATCCACTCCCGTGCCTTGGCCCTGAAGAAAACGCTCTACGGAACAGCCGGAAACGGCAGCGCCGTTCCGCTTACCGATGTAGAACTGATTGCCTTCCTCGCCCGTCAGAATTGCAGCGAAACACGAAAGCACATTGTCAAAACCGGGCTGTCCCTTGTCGGCAAGGTGCCATACTTCTGGGGCGGAAAATCGGCAGCCGGATGGAATGATGAATGGAACACGCCGAAGCTCGTTACAGCCGCCGGTTCCACAACGACCGGCACGATCCGCCCGTTCGGTTTGGATTGCTCCGGCTTTTCGGATTGGACCTATAAAACGGCTGTCGGCGTCAGCTTGAACGGTGCCTCCTGGAGTCAGTGGGACGAATCCTATGCCATTACCGCCGAAGAGCTTTTGCCCGGTGATTTGGGATTCCTGATGGATGACGACGGAGGCGGATGGAATCATGTGCTGATTTTTGCCGGATACGGTGAAAACGGCGAGCGCATGTGGGTCCATTCCTCCGGTGGTGAGGGCGTAATTTTCAACACGCCGAGCTATGAGGCCGGGCTGGCACTGCGCCGACCGAAGAATGTAGATTTCGGTGATACACCGGGATAAAAAAGAACGGAGGAATCATGGAAGAAAAAGAATTTAATACGACCTTTGCCATTCCTGCAAACTATACCGACTCCGGAAAGATATTCGGCGGAATGCTGGAACCGCGGAATGCGGTCGAGGCACTGATTCTGATATTGGCCATCGGATATCCGGAGTTGATGCTGATCCCAATGGCAACCACAATACGCATCGTGGTAATGACCGTCACACTGATCCCGATTGGGATCCTCGCCGCTATGGGCATTGACGGCGATTCGCTGTTCCAGTATGCGGGTCACATTATCTGCTATCTGGCGCACAGAAGAAAACTGCATTTGAGAAGGGTGGGATACAAATATGACCAAAGACAGCTCCGCAAAAAGAAAAACAGGAAAAAGAAAGCCTGAAAAGCTGAGCTTTACCCAGGATTTCATTCCAATCAAAAATCTGGAGCACGGCATTATCGAGACGACCGGCGGGCGCTATATCAAGATCCTCGAAATTGAGCCCATCAACTTTATGCTGCGTTCGGAGGAAGAACAGTATGAGATCATCTGCTCCTTTGCAAGCTGGCTGAAAATTTCGCCGGTGCATCTGCAGTTCAAGAGCATCACCCGCAAAGCTGATTCCGATAAGCACATAGCTATGCTCCGAAAGGAAATGGCAACCGAAGAAAGTGAGCAGTGTAAGAAGCTCAGCGAGGGATATATTCGACTCATTAAGGATGTGGGAAGCCGTGAAGCGCTGACGAGGCGCTTCTTTTTGATTTT
>MSGV01000015.1 GCA_001940845.1 Christensenellaceae bacterium Phil7 | reverse complement strand
GGGGCTGTTGCAAAATGCGCTTTTGCAGCAGCCCCTCTTTTGCGCCCTGAGCGTTCTAATTCAAGGTCACACATATACGCTTTTCTATTCTAGTGCATAGCAAAGCTGACCGAGGCATATTTCCCGGCCTTCTTGTGGAATTTTTATATCTTTTGGAAACTACGAAACTTTTTTCTCAGAATAATGGGTTTCCAGCCTGCTTTTTTGCTGTTTCATCCACCGTTTCTTGAGATTAAAGCCCAGCGCAAGAAACAGCAGCTCAATGCGGATGTTCCGTTTTCCTGTTGTCAGGAATCTTCGGAATCCAAAATCATTCTTTAGCAGGCCAAATGCGCCTTCAACCTGGATTGAACGATTCATTCGTAAGTGTATTCCTCGTTCACTCGTGATATTTTCCAGCGAATTTCTTCGCTTTTCCCAGAAAGTTTCCTTCCAAATCACTTCTTTGGGTGCGTTTATGTCCTGCTTTCGGCAGCAGCGTCCCCGCTGTGGACAATTCTGGCAGCTTTCGCAGCGATACCATGCTCTGGTCACAGGGATCCCCTCTTTCACTTCCGTAGATACTTTCCGGCAATACAGCTTTCGGTTTTCGGCGCAAATAAAGCAGTCATCCTCTTGGTTATAGGCCATATTCTCAATCCGGCCAATTTGAGAACGGAACTTCTTCGTTTTCTGCGCTTCATAATTGGTCGGCTTTATATAGCTCATTTGACCGTTGGCTTCCAGATACAGATAATTGTCCAGACTCTCATACCCGGCATCTGCGGTCACTTCTTCATACCGTTTCCTGTGTTCCCGCTCCAGCTTGCGTAGAAAGGGAATCAATGTTCCTACATCTGTGCGGTTAGAAAATGCCTCAATTCCGGTAATATATTCACTGTTTACGGATATTTGGACATTATATCCGGGTTTCAGCTGTCCATTTCTCATATGGTCTTCTTTCATCCGCATGAAGGTCGCGTCCGTATCCGTCTTGGAATAGCTGTTTCTGCCTTCGCCCATGATTTTTAGCTGCTGTTCATACAGCTTCCACCGCTGACACAGATTATCCAGCCTTTCCCACTGCCGCTGCCGATCTGTTTTTCGCTTTCCTTTTCCGTAAACAAATTCGATGCTTTCTTTTGCGTTTAAGAGGTTTTCTTCCAGCTGCTCCCGCTCTGCATACCCCGTTTCTTCCAAAACAGCTTGCTTCACTTTTTCCAGGTTCTTCTCCGCTGTGCCCCGCCAGGTAAAAGTATACCTGCCCGCTCGGCTCTCAATCTTTGTTCCGTCAACAAATACACTCTTGTGATCCGCTTCGCCCTGCTTTTCCAGGTATGCCACATACTGGTAGAATAGGTCCTCCACCGCTTCAGCACATCTTCCGGTGCGAAACCGCGAAAAGGTAGCATGATCCGGTGCCTTCCCATTTTCCAGAAGCCACATAAAGTCTACTCGATATTTGCAGGCTTCCTCCAGTTTTCGGCTGGAATAGATGCCGCATTGGTAGCCATATGCCATTACCTTGAACAACACTCGCGGGTCGGCGACCGATTTTCTTCCTCTAGAAGAATACGCTGCGTACAGTTTCCTGTAGTCCAGTTCCTCAAGCTGGGCGCTGGTCACTCGGACGGGTGCATCCTTTGGTAATCTAATTTCACTGTTCAGTATAATTACCAGTTGATTATTCTCATCTGATACGTTATACTGTCTTTGCGTTTCAGAGTTTTTCATGACAGTTTAATTCTAACGCAAAAAACCACATCAGCCA
>MSGV01000014.1 GCA_001940845.1 Christensenellaceae bacterium Phil7 | reverse complement strand
CTATGTCTACGATAATGAAACGGGATTTTACTATGTATCCAGCCGTTATTACGATTCTGAGGTTGGTCGGTGGATTAGCCCGGATAGTACAGATATAATGCTGGAACATCTTGATGACAGTATTTTAGCAACAAATCTTTACGCCTATTGTCTTAACAATCCTGTCAATATGTTTGACCCTGACGGCGAATTTGCTATATCTACAGCTATTCTAATTGGAATTGGAATTGGTGCATTGATAGGCGGCACTGCAGGTGGAGCCTATGGCTACAACAAGGCTGTAAAAAGCAATGTTCCCAAGGGACAGCGTTGGAAATACGTTGTTGGATATGGTTTAGGTGGTGCAGTTATTGGAGGTGTGATAGGAGGATTTGTAGGCTATGGCGTAGGTGTTGCCCTAGGTGCAAAAGCATCAAGTGGATTGGTTATAAAATCTGTTTCAAAGGCGATTTCATCTGTAAGCAGAAATACAATGCATCATATTATGCAAAGCAAACATGCATGGGGACGAGTCCTTAGAAATGCTACTTGGAATAATGTTAAAGGTTTAATCAACACTACTATGAAAAAAGGTGCGACAACACTGATTAACAAACAAGGTAGAGCCTTAATTTATGAAGCCATTAGAAACAATGTTGTCGTACGGTATGCTGTTATTGACGGCGTAATTAAAATATCTGATGCGTGGGTGAAGACGAGGTAATAATATGATTTTATATAGCGATGAATATACTAGAAAGCTTGAGTTTGAGGGAAAATGGATTAATTGTATCCATTATTTATATGAAAAGTGGATGGCAGAGAGAAAAAATATTTCACTATTTTTTAAACTTTCGGTTAACACTTGGTATACCTTGACTTTAGATGGACCGGAACTTTCATTAGAAAAAGATGAATATGATGTATTGACAGATATGCTGTGCAATTGTTTTAAGTATTTCAATGATTCGTTATATGCTAATGAGAACTTCCAATGGCTATTCGGATATATGATGGAAGTTAGAACAGATTTGTTTCTCAACTCAGGATTAGAGTATAACACAATAGCGCAGATGGGAAAGTCTTTAATTGAGAAAGCAAGCAACAACGAAAACATATTTGCACAACTACTATTTGCGTTGGATAACTGTTCTGAAAAAGAAATTGAAAGGAGACGAAAAAAAGTCAGAGAACATATATTGGAGTATTTTGACGATTCGCAAGAAGTTGACCAATATTTTATAGAAATTTTAACAGTACCAATTGGATAATTACAAGGTTGGTCGTTAGGCGCTTCTGCCGTTAAAAGGTTTTAGGAAACTCCTGACAAGTGACGTGGTAGATCAAAGGCGATGCTTGCTGATATATGACAGGTACAGCAAAACACCGGCGGAGGCTTCGCCGCATGGTGTATGGATTCAAACTGTACCAGCACTCGTTATGCTCCCGATGCAGCCGATTGAACCCTTGTCCACAAAGACTCCGGGCGTTGAAATCATGGGCGCCACTCCAGAGCCGGATGGTAAGCTCGGCACAACCCCCCGATGAAATAGCGAACGCAGGAAAGGATGTAAAATATCCCACTACAGAATATTTCTACGGGTAAGGAGACAAAAACTGGGGAGATAAGCCCATTCGAACAAAGGTCTATTTGGTAAGTGCGAACGGCACAAAGACATTACAATCCGCCCAGAAATTCTCCAATTATGGGGCAATCCGACCAATTATGCCGGAGCAGCCCTCTCATGG
>MSGV01000013.1 GCA_001940845.1 Christensenellaceae bacterium Phil7 | reverse complement strand
ATATGAGCATTGCCCTCGTAATTATGGAGAAGTACGGGAACAAGGATCTCATCACCAACATTCGCAGTGACGTTCTCTACCTGGAAGCAGGGCTGGTCACTGGGAATGGTGGGCTCGGGAGTTGAGGGAGTATCGGTAACCACGGGGGTGGGAGTAGGATCAACGGGTGCGCCGCCATGTACCTCAACAGCATCGACTTTGATAACGAACATGTCGGTTACATCATAATGACGGAATGCAACCCTAACGTTCATGCCAGCGTAATTGCTTAGATCAACAGTCTGCTGTACGAAATCAGCAGTACCAACGAAGTAGTAGAGCTCTTCGCTCCAGGTTTCGCCGCCATCCGTGGATACATAGATACCGATAGGATCTTCCGGACATTCGGCATCCTGACCTGCCATCCAGAAGGTCAGCGAGCCGCCGCCTGCGATCTCAGGGGTGATAAGCCAGTTATCGGGAGTGAGCGGTCCCAAATAGTTAACGAAGGACTGAGATGCCATAGCACCATCGCCTTCATAAGGATTGATACCGTTGACGGTACGTGTCATCCTGCGCCAGTTGTAGCTATCGCCGTCCTGATCGATCATGGTCCAACCGACCAATTCATCATCGCTCTCAAAGTACCAGCCATTGCCGGGTGTTGGAGGATTGGTGGTCGGTGCATCAGTTACGGGGGCATCGGTTACAGGTGCGGTGGGGGTAGGTGCATCGGTTACGGGTGCAGGGGTTGTAATATCAGAGATATCCTCTGCCAGAACCTGAATCGGTGCTGTAACCGTATGATGATTGTAAGGCGCTACGACCAGATAATAGGTGCCTGCAGTATCAAAAGTATATGCAAGTCCGCTGAATGGAGAGTTTTGGTGAGCACTATCATCATCATTGTATGCAACGATATTGCCTTCGGAATCGAACAGCGTAATGATGGTATCAACGCTGGGTGCCTGCTCTTCATAGCGAGCGGTGTGGAAGAAGACGGTCTCTCCACCAACTGCTTCGTAGCTGTAGCCCTGAGCAAAGGTGAACCAGGTTACGGGAGAATCGGTTCTCTGGTATACGATCGCGGTGGCATGCTCTGCATCGAGATAAACCTCTTCATTTGCATACGGCAAAGGATTGAGAGGAGTATACTCGAGATCAAATATGCCGGGGAATTCCGAAGCGGGAACAACCGTAACCTCACAGGTACCGACAACGAGCTCGCCGCCTTCACCATAATGCGATACTGCGGTTATGGTAGCCGTACCAACGGAAACACCGGTGAGTCGGCCCTGGCCATTTACCGTGACGATATTATTATCGCTGGAAGCCCATTCAACATCCTTGAATGAGGCATTCTCGGGAAGTACTGTTGCTTCAAGCTGCCAAGTGGAGGAGTTCATTATGGGAACGACAACCTCAGAGGGGAAGATTGAAACCTCTGTTACCCAGATCGGGGGATTTACATGTACATTAAGAGTATCGGTAAAGCCACCCTCAAAAGTGGTGACGGTGATGACCGCATCACCCTCAGCAACGCTGTGAATGACGCCGGATTCATTGACCGTGACAACATCGGGATTGCTGGATTCGAAGGAAACATCCCTATATGCTGCATTTGCGGGAAGAACCGTCCATGCGAGCTGTGTATCGGTATTGACATCAACAGTGATGGCCTCTTCGGCAAATTCAACACCGGTAACATAGGTATAGGGAATGATTTCAACATCGTCTATCCAAGCGGTATCCTGATACCTGTCACCAGAGCCGTCCTTGGTATAAGAAATCCTGATTTCCTGAGTATCGGCCGGGATAACGGCAAAGCCTTCAAGCCATTCTGCGGATTTATCACCGCTGTCGGTAAAGACTTCTGTAGTATCGGCAAATACCTGAAGCTTATCCCAATTGAGCTCGCTGCTCACCTTATACTTGAAATGCAGAACTTTGAGTTCGCCTATATCACCGCCCTGGACAAGAATTGACGCAGCGGTTGAAGCCATAAGGTTATTGTTGCTCTTTGCCCAAGTTTCTTCGACCACGAAGGTGTAATCTCCAAAGGGCTCAAAATGAAGGTTTCCGCCCTGAACATTGAGTGCTTCATCAAGCGTCAGCTCGGGGATATACTCGCCAACGACAACAGCACCATTGCTGACGGTATGCTCGATGTTGGTTGCCTCGCCGCCAATGGGGAAGTTAATGAATTCCGCAACGAGAAGTTCAATGGGGGTGGAAGTATTCGCAGCACCTTCAAGCACTGTGAAATGGACATTGACTATGGTTATGGGGCTGCTGCCTGAGGGAACAGTCTCATTTGCACAAGCAACGCCGATGCGAATTGAACCGGGGATGGTGGTATAATCGACAACTGCCATCGCTTCCTGAGCGGAGGTGAGGAATTCACCGCTGTCAACACCGGTCACCGCAAGCGCATTGGTATCATAGTTGACCTGCATGTTGAGGATATGCGCATTGCCCTCGTAGTTATAAAGAACGACGGGAACGATTAGCTCATCGCCAACATTTGCTTCGTATGAACCAACGAAGAAGTTGGGGTCATCTACCGGAGCTTCGGTAGGAACTTCGGTGGGAACTACAGTGGGAATCTCAGTCGGAACCTCGGTGGGCTCAACGACGGAGGTTGTATCCTCAGCAAGCATCTGGACGATACCCTTACCTGTTGAGCTATAGTTCTGGAAATTATAGGGGGCTACAACGATATAGTATGTGCCGGCCTCGGTAAAAGCATATTCAATGCCACTGAAGGGGGAGTTGCTATGTACGCTGTCATCATCGTTATAGGCGAGTACATTACCCTCTGAATCGAAGAGCGTCATGACGGTATCCACACGATAGGTCTGCGCTTCGTCGGACCAGTTGGTATGGAAATAGACGGTTTCGCCGCCGACTGCTTCATAGCTGAAACCAGTAGCATAGGTATAGGTATAAGCCGTTGCGCTGGCAGTTCTGTGGTAAGCTATAGGTGTACCGTAACCCATTCCGATGCCGACTTCGCCATTGAAATAGGGCAAGGGATTTATGGAGGTATACTCGAGATCGAAGATACCTGTGAATTCCTCTGCGGGAACGACGGTAACCTCGCAGCTATCGCTGACACCGTTGGAGGTGATTGCGGTTATCGTTGCCGTACCGGCACTAATACCGCGAACGAGGCATCCGCCGGGAATAGTTTGTATCGCAACGATG
The DNA here is from genome assembly GCA_001940845.1 of Christensenellaceae bacterium Phil7. Lineage (GTDB taxonomy): Bacteria > Bacillota > Clostridia > Christensenellales > CAG-138 > PeH17. The sequence goes on along the minus strand of MSGV01000013.1, from coordinate 44,674 downwards.
GACTCATCGGAGGTTGACCAAGTAACTTCGGGATAAGAAGCATTCTCCGGCAGCACTGCTGCGCGAAGGGGCTCGGTATTGGACTCCGTTATGGGGATAATGAGCGAATCGTGATTTAATGTTACTTCCGTTACAGCAACCGGCGGATTTACAAATACATACATCGTATCTACGAAACCGCCTTCCTCGGTGGTGATCGTAATGGTGGCTTCGCCATTGCTGATGCCTTTGACTATACCGCTCGAATTAACGGTCGCAACTTCGGGATTGCTGGATTCGAAGGTTACGGCTTTATTTGCTGCTTCGGCGGGAAGCACTGACCAATCAAGGAGCTGTTCAGCATTTATATCAATATTTATGCTTTCCTGGTTGAACTGAACTCCGGATACTGCAACAAATTCTGTCACATAGACATCATCGATCCATGCTGTATCCAAATTGCTGTGAGATGAGCTGTCTTTTGAATACGCTATTCTGACCGAGGTTGTCCCGGCAGGAATGGTTACGGAAGCTTCCAGCCAAGCAGAGCCCTTATCACCGCTATCGGTGAATACTGCATCATTATCGATAAAAACCTGCAGCTTATCATAGCGGGTTTCGGAACTTACCTTATAGCTGAAATGAAGAACTGATGTTTCAGTTGTGTCAATGCCTTCAACATATATGGTTGCCATTGAAGAATTAACATGATAGTTATTGCTTTTTGCCCATGTTTCTTCAACTTCGAAGGTGTAATCACCATAGGGACGGAAATGAAGCTCTCCGCCCTCGATGTTGAGCGCTTCATCAAGGGTCATAGGCTCTTCTGTGGGATCTACGGCTGCTATGGTAATAGTGCCGGGAACCACGGTGTTGGCTATCGGTGTGGCGGTTGTCTGTCCGACGGGCAGATAATCAAAGCTTGTTATCGTGAGGCCAATGTTCTGATTCTCGGTAACTGCTTCGCCGACTCTGAAAGTGATATTTGCTATAACGCCGGGTTCAGTGGCTCCGGCATTGGGATAGATCGCTCCAATGCGGATGGATCCCGGTACTGTCTGGTGATCTGCAATGATCATCGCACCCATCTCCTGGGCTGTGATCAGGAAATCACCGTACTCTACGGATTCGACCGTGAGCGCGGCCTCATCGTAATTCACCTGCATATTCAGCGTATGGGCTTCAAAATCGCCGCTGACGGATACGGGAACTGTGATAAGTTCGCCGGGTGCCGCATTTACGCTGCCTGCCGTGAAGACGACTGGTTGGTCTGCGATAACTGGGATTGTCACAAGGGACAATGCCATGATAATCGCGACTAGCATTGAGATAATTCTCTTCATCTGGTTCTCCTTATGAATTTTATTAGTGCGATGCCGAAATTTAAAGGAAAGCATATTTAAAAAAACGGCATTACACGCCTATATTATACTAGTGTGCATTATTGAAATCAAGGCAAAAGCGATGAAAGAAAAGAATATATTATTAGAAGAGGACTAAATTAGTCAATAGAAAAAGCTTTCCGAGCTGATAATTAAGCAAAAAACAATAGGAAATAAAAATGATCTGAAGCGCACTCGAAATATCTAACGATAATGGATATTTAAAAAATATTCTCTAAAAGCATAATTCCAAAATAAATCTATAAAAGGAATACCTTCATATTTGGCATGTCCGAAAACGGGAAGGAATATATGCGTGCGAAAACAAAAACAGTAAATATATTTAAAAATGCGCATTTTTAATGAAAAAAAGCTTGACAATGTGTGCAATGGGTGTTAGAATAGATCTGTTCGCGCCAAGGGGGTAAATTGCGTCTGCCCATGGCTCAATCTCTGCCCGTCATGCTGACATGCTGCGCGAATACAACCCTGCGAGAGGTTGCCGGTCGCCAATCCGGGTAATTCACGCAGGAGGCTCGGCTCGACCGAGCACCCATCCCAATGAATTCAACCCAAGTTCAGAGGGAAGGAAGGGGTTTGTGCGCCCCGCCTTGAGTTTTTATAATGAAAACGCACGGCAGAGTGTACAGCCTGAACTCGAGTGCGGCGATAACCGCACGATACTGTAAAAGGAGATAAAAATGGCAAACTATCGCATCCGCATCAAGCTCAAGGCTTATGAGCATAATCTCATCGACCAGAGCGCAGAGAAGATCGTCGAAACCGCAAGGCGGACGGGCGCAAGGGTCTCAGGCCCTATCCCCCTCCCCACAGAAAAGGAAATCATCACCATACTTCGTTCTCCGCATGTCAATAAGGATTCCAGAGAACAGTTCGAGATGCGCACCCATAAGCGCCTCATTGATATCCTTCAGCCCTCGGCGAAGACCGTGGACGCACTGATGAAGCTTGATCTTCCCGCAGGCGTCGATATCGAGATCAAGCTGTGATTTCGGAGGTACAGACATAATGAAAAAAGCAATATTGGGCAAAAAAGTTGGCATGACTCAGCTTTTCCGCGAGGATGGAACAATGATTCCCGTCACCGTGGTTCTCGCAGGTCCCTGCCCCGTAACCCAGGTAAAGACCATCGATCGTGACGGCTATAAGGCTGTGCAGATGGCATTCCAGCCCGTGCGTGAAAAGCTTATCACCAAGCCTCAGATGGGTCATCTCAAGAAGGCAGGCGTTGAAGCTCACAAGTACGTCAAGGAATTCAAATTGGATGATTGCGAAAAGTTCGCTGTCGGCGATGTTATCAAGGCCGATACCTTTGAGGCCGGCGAGCATGTTGATGTGACCGGTACCAGCAAGGGCAAGGGCTTTGCAGGCAACATCAAGAGGTGGAATCAGGCTCGCGGTCGTAAGACCCACGGCTCTCATTCCTACCGTGTAGCAGGTTCCATGGGCGCTTGCACCTATCCCGGAGAGGTCTTCAAGACCAAGCATCTTCCCGGTCACATGGGGCATGAGCGCATTACCGTTCAGAACCTCGAAGTCGTCCGTGCCGATGCAGAGCGCAACCTGCTCCTCATCAAGGGCGCAATCCCCGGTGCAAACGGCGGTCTTGTACTCGTCCGCAGCACGGTTAAATAAGAGGAGGAACCAAAATGCCTACTGTTAACGTATTGAATATTCAGGGCAATAAGGTCGGCGAAATCGAGCTTTGTGGAGAAATTTTCGGAGCAGAGATCAATGTTCCCGCAATGCATGCCTACGTTATCGCTTATAATGCCAATCAGCGTCAGGGTACCCAGAGCGCAAAGACCCGTGCGGAAGTCTCCGGCGGCGGCAAGAAGCCGTGGCGCCAGAAGGGCACCGGCCGCGCTCGCCAGGGCTCAACTCGTTCTCCCCAGTGGACTCACGGCGGTGTCGTATTCGCACCCAAGCCCCGCGATTATCGCATGAGCCTTAATAAGAAGCTCAAGAGGGTTGCTCTCAAGTCCGCTCTTTCTTCCAAGGTTGCAGCAGATAAGCTCGTAGTCCTCGATGCACTTCAGCTTTCCGCAGCAAAGACCAAGGAAATGGTTAAGGTTCTTGCCAATCTGAAGCTCGAAAACGCACTCATCGTGCTCCCCGAGAATGATGAAACCATCATTCGTGCCGCACGCAACATCCCCGGCATCGCTTCCACCACCGTTGGCACCCTCAATACCTATGAAGTTCTCAAGTACAACGCCGTCATCATTACGAAGGCCGCAGTTGCAAAGGTTGAGGAGGTTTACGCATAATGAACGCTTATGATATCGTCATCCGCCCCGTACTCACCGAAAAGAGCTACGAAGCGATACAGAATAAGACCTATGTCTTCATCGTTGCGAAGAAGGCCGGTAAGACTGAGATCAAGCAGGCTATCGAGACCATCTTCCCCGGCGTTAAGGTCGATTCCGTCAACACCGTCAATCATCTCGGCAAGATAAAGAGGCAGGGCCGCTTTGAAGGCCGCCGCCCCTCAACGAAGAAGGCGTACATCACCCTCACCGAGGATTCCAAGACCATCGATGCATTCGATAGTCTTGCCCAGTAAGGAGGCACATTAAATGGCTATCAGAAAGATTAAGCCCAATACTCCGGGCCAGCGTTTCATGACAGTCTCCACCTATGAGGAGATCACCTGCACCACTCCGGAGCGTTCCCTGATGGAACCCCTCAAGAGCAATGCAGGCCGCAACAATCATGGCCGCATTACCGTTCGCCATCGCGGCGGCGGTGCAAAGCGCCAGTATCGTATCATCGATTTCAAACGCAATAAGGACGGTATCCCCGCAAAGGTTGCAACCATCGAATACGATCCCAACCGCAGTGCGAACATCGCTCTTCTGCATTATGTTGATGGCGAAAAGCGTTATATCATCGCTCCCTTCGGCTTGAAGGTCGGAGAGACCATCGTTTCCGGTGAGACTGCCGATATCAAGGTCGGCAATGCTCTGCCGCTCAGGAACATTCCCGTTGGTACGATGCTGCATTGCATTGAGCTGCTTCCCGGCAAGGGCGCTCAGCTCGTTCGCTCGGCAGGCAATGCTGCTCAGCTCCTCGCAAAGGAGAATAAGTACGCTCAGGTACGTCTCCCCAGCGGTGAAGTTCGTCTCATTCCTCTTGGCTGCAAAGCCACAATCGGTCAGGTCGGCAATATTGATTCCGTCAATATCAAGCTTGGTAAAGCAGGCCGCACCCGCCATATGGGCTTCCGTCCCACCGTTCGCGGTTCTGTTATGAACCCCAATGATCACCCCCACGGCGGTGGTGAGGGTAAGTCCCCCATCGGTCGTCCCGGCCCGGTTACTCCTTGGGGTAAGCCCGCTCTCGGCTACAAGACCAGGAAGACCAAGAATATCAATGATAAGTACATCGTCCGCCGCAGGGACGGTAAGTGATCTAAGAAGGGAGAATTGAAACAATGAGTAGGTCAATCAAAAAGGGCCCGTTTGTCAGCGAAAGGCTGCTTGCAAGGATCGTTGAAATGAACGAGAGCGGCAAGAAGTCCGTAGTCAAGACTTGGTCCAGAGCATCAACCATTTTCCCGGACATGATCGGTCACACTATTGCCGTGCATGACGGCCGCAAGCATGTTCCCGTATATGTAACCGAGGATATGGTCGGTCATAAGCTGGGCGAATTTGCTCCCACTCGTACTTTCCGTGGCCATCGTGGCTCCGAGAAAGCAACACGCGGTAAGTAAGGAGGGTATTTTAAATGGCAACCAGATCTAAAGAAAAGGCAGCACTTCGCAGAGAGAATGCCGACAGGCGTCCCCACGCGATCGCTAAGTACATCCGTATCAGCTCCCGCAAGGTCAAGATCGTTATCGATCTGATCAGGGGCAAGAGCGTTGATGAAGCAGAAGCCATCCTTATGTATACCCCCAAGGCAGCCAGCGAACCCACCCTCAAGCTTCTGAGGAGCGCGATCGCAAACGCAGAGAACAATCTCGATATGGATAGAAAGACCCTCTATGTTGCAGAGATCTACGCCAACCAGGGACCGACCCTCAGGCGCTATAGAGCAGGCAGCAGGGGCAGCGCAAGCAGGATTCGCAAGCGCACCAGCCACATCGGTATCGTCCTTGATCAGAAAGCTGAGTAACAGGAGGGAATTATGGGACAGAAAGTTAATCCGAATGGTTATCGCGTTGGCGTCATCAGGGATTGGAATACCCGCTGGTACGCAAACAAGAAGGACTTCGCCAACTTCCTCGTAGAGGACAAAAAGATCAGGGATTTCCTGAAGAATAAGTATTATGAAACCGGTATTGCTTATATCGGTATCGAGCGTGCAGCCGGCAAGGCGACCGTCAGCATTCACACCGCTCGCCCCGGTATGCTCATCGGTAAGGGCGGCGTAGGAGTCGATGCTATCAAGGCAGAGCTCGTTAAGCTCATCGGCAGGCCCGTGAATGTGAACATCATCGAGGTTCGCAATCCCGATGCAAATGCGCAGCTTGTTGCAGAAAATATAGCTGCTCAGCTCGAAAAGAGAACCTCTTTCCGCCGTGCGATGAAACAGTCCCTCAGCCGTGCGATGAAGGCCGGTGCAAAGGGCATCAAGATCAAATGCGGCGGCCGTCTCGGCGGTGCTGAAATCGCCAGGACCGAGGGATATAACGAGGGCTCCACTCCTCTTCAGACCATCCGTGCGGATATCGAATATGGCTTTGCTGAGGCGAAGACCGCATATGGCCGCATCGGCGTTAAGGTTTGGATCTACAAGGGTGAGGTTCTCGGCCGCAATCGCGCAAAGAAAGCGTAAGGAGGATACAACCATGTTAATGCCTAAAAGAGTTAAGCGTCGCAGAGTACATCGTGGCCGCATGAAGGGCACCGCTCAGCGCGGAAACATCATTGCATACGGCGAATATGGTCTCGTGGCAATGGAGCCCGCATGGGTGACCAGCAACCAGATCGAGGCAGCTCGTGTTGCTATGACCCGCTACATGAAGCGTAACGGTAAGGTTTGGGTTGATATCTTTCCTGACAAGCCCGTTACCGAAAAGCCCGCAGAAACCCGAATGGGTTCCGGTAAGGGCTCGCCCGAATATTGGGTAGCAGTCGTCAAGCCCGGCAGAATTCTCTTTGAGATTGCCGATGTTGATGAAGCCACCGCAAGAGAGGCACTTCGTCTCGCAATGCACAAGCTTCCGCTCAAGTGCAAGTTCATGAAGAAACCCGTTGAAGTAAAGGTGGAGGGCTAAGCTACTATGAATAAGAAAGAATGGGAAAAGCTCAGGCAGCTTACCACTGAAGAACTCGTAGCCAGGGAGCAGGAGCTCAAGGCAGAGCTCTTTAATCTCAGGTTCCAGCATGCAACCGGTTCTCTCACCAATCCCATGCGCCTGAAGGAATGTAAGCGTGATATCGCAAGGGTCAAGACTCTTATCAACGAACGTGCTTAATAGGGAGGATATAAAATGGAAATGAACAATGCTCCCGCCAGGAGCTTTCGCAAGACCCGCGTAGGAATCGTCGTAAGCGATAAAATGGAAAAGACCATTGTGGTTGCGATCAAGACTAAGGTTCGCCACCCCCTCTATGGTAAGATGGTCAACCACACCCTCAAGGTCAAGGCACACGACGAAGAGAATGCCTGCGGTATCGGTGATACCGTCAGGATCATGGAGACCCGTCCGCTTTCCAAGGATAAGCGTTGGCGTTTGGTCGAAATCATTGAAAAGGCTAAGTAAGGCCGAGGGAGGACAGAATGATTCAACCGCAAACCAGGTTAAAGGTCGCCGACAACAGCGGCGCAAAGGAAGTCATGTGCATTCGTGTTCTTGGCGGTTCCAAGAGGAAGTTCGCATCCATCGGTGATGTTATAGTGGCTTCCGTTAAGTCCGCTACCCCCGGCGGTGCCGTTAAGAAGAAAGATGTCGTCAAGGCAGTCGTAGTTCGCACAGCGACTGGTGTTCATCGCCCCGATGGCAGCCATATCAGCTTTGATGACAATGCGGTCGTCATTATAAACGACCAAAAGCAGCCCCGTGGAACTCGTATCTTCGGGCCGGTCGCAAGGGAGCTTCGTGAAAAGGATTACATGAAGATCGTTTCCCTCGCACCCGAAGTGCTGTAAGGAGGAAGAACTATGAGCAGTAAGCTTAATATTAAGACTGGCGATACCGTAATGGTTATGACCGGCGAGCTCGGAAAAGATAAGGGTCAGACCGGAAAGGTCATCAAGGTATTTCCTGATAAGCAGCGCGTTATCGTTTCGGGCAGAAGAATGATGGTTCGTCACGTTAAGCCCCGTCAGCAGGGTCAGGAGGGCGGCAGGATCGAAAAGGAAGGCACCATTCATGTGTCAAACCTTATGCTCGTATGCCCCCACTGCAAGAGGCCGGTCCGTGTTGGTCATACCTTCATAGAGAAGGATGGCAAGCAGGTTAAGGTTCGTTTTTGCAGGAAGTGCAAGAAGAACATCGACTGAGTGAGGAGGTAAAATATAGTGGCTAAGAAAGAAAACGCACAGGCTCCCGCAAAGAAAAAGGGAAATAAGCAGGAAGCCGCTCCGTTCACCGAGCCCGCTCGTCTCCGCGTTAAATATAAGGAGATCGTTCCTCAGCTCGTTGAAAAGTTCGGTTATAAAAATCCTATGGAAGTCCCCAAACTGGAGAAGATCGTCATCAACATGGGTCTTGGCTCCGATAAGGATAATCCCAAGGGAATCGATGCCGCAGTGGAAGAGCTAGGTATCATCGCCGGTCAAAAGCCCGTTATTACTAAGGCTAAGAAATCCGTTGCAAACTTCAAAGTTCGTCAGGGCATGAATGTCGGTGCAAAGGTGACCCTTCGCGGAGATCGCATGTACTATTTCGCTGATAAACTCATGAATATAGTTCTTCCCCGCGTTCGCGACTTCCGCGGCGTATCTGATACCAGCTTTGATGGAAGGGGTAACTATGCGATGGGTCTCAAGGAGCAGCTGATTTTCCCCGAAATCAACTATGATGATGTCGATAAGGTTCGTGGTATGGACGTTGTGTTCGTTACCACAGCTAAGACTGACGAAGAGGCTAAGGAGCTGCTCAGGCTCATGGGTATGCCCTTCGCCACCAATGAATAAGGGAGGATAGAACTATGGCAAAGACTTCACTCAAGAACAAGCAGCAGGCTACTCCCAAGTATTCCACCAGGGCCTATACCCGTTGCCGTATCTGCGGCAGGCCCCACTCCGTGCTTCGTAAGTATGGCATCTGCCGCGTTTGCTTCCGCGAGCTCGCTTATAAGGGCGAGATTCCCGGCGTTCGCAAGGCAAGTTGGTAAAGGAGGACTAAATAATGCTCGTAACAGATCCTATTGCAGATATGCTCACCCGTATCCGCAACGCTCTCATCGTGAAGCATGATACCGTTGATGTACCCTCTTCCGTAATGAAGCGTTCAATCGCAGATATCCTCCTCAGCGAGGGCTATATCAAGGGTTATACCATCAATGAGGAAGGCATTGAACCCATGATGACGATCACACTCAAGTATGGTCCCAACCATCAGAGGGTCATCACCGGCCTCAAGCGTATCTCAAAGCCCGGTCTGCGCGTCTACACACGCAAGGACAATATCCCCAAGGTTCTTAATGGATTGGGCATCGCAATCATCTCTACCTCGCGCGGCATCATGACCGACCGTGAGGCAAGAAAACAGGGCGTTGGCGGCGAAGTGCTTGCATACGTCTGGTAAATCAAGCTTTTCCCGTTTTGCCGGAGACAGCTCGGATAAAATATTCCGATCTATAGCTCCGGCATAGCGGAAGCAATATTACTGCCAAATTTTTGGAGGTGCAAAAATGTCTCGAATCGGAAAACATCCGATAACTATTCCGGCCGGAGTGACAATCACGGTTTCTGACGACAACACCGTGTCCGTCAAGGGTCCCAAGGGTCAGCTCTCCGAGAAGATCTCTCCCAGAATGCATATCGCTATTGAGGGAGCTATTCTCAAGGTTGAAAGACCCAGCGACGCAAAAGAAGACCGTTCACTTCATGGACTCTCCCGTTCCCTCATCAATAATATGGTTATTGGTGTGACCACTGGTTTCGAAAAGAAGCTTGAGATCAATGGTACAGGCTATAGAGCTCAGAAGACCGGCAGCAAGCTCGTTCTCAACGTGGGTTATTCCCATCCTGTTGAATTCGAAGACGGTGATGTAACCTTTGAGGTTCCTGCTCCCAATCGTATCACGGTTAAGGGTATCAATAAGCAGAGAGTCGGTCAGGTTGCAGCCGAGGTCCGTGCGGTACGTGAGCCTGAACCCTATAAGGGCAAGGGCATCAAGTATGACTATGAGGTCATTATCCGCAAGGAAGGCAAGACCGGTAAATAACAGGAGGATAGCAATATGATTACAAAGCTTGATAAGAATGCAAAGCGCAAGGCACGTCATTACCGTATGCGCAGGCATATCATCGGCACGCCCGTAAGGCCCCGTCTGTGCGTTTACCGCAGCCTGAACCATATCTACGCCCAGGTCATTGACGACGAGATCGGCAGCACCATAGCGGCCGCATCCACCGTTGAGGCTGATATCAGGGCAAAGATTGAAGGCAAGAACAAGAAGGAAGCTGCTTTCATCGTTGGCGAGGCCGTTGCAAAGCGTGCACTCGACAAGGGTGTTACAAAGGTCGTTTACGACAGAGGCGGCTATCTATATACCGGTCGCGTAGAGCAGCTGGCAGCCGGTGCCCGTAAAGCCGGTCTGGATTTCTAAGGAGGTATACAAATGCAGAATAACAGGCGTAATTCTACTCCGGAAGTCCCGGAATTCAAGGAAAAGCTCGTCTCCGTCAACCGCGTAGCAAAGGTTGTTAAGGGCGGTAAAATATTCCGCTTTTCCGCTCTCATAGTCATTGGCGATGAGAAGGGCCGCGTTGGCGTCGGTATGGGCAAGGCAGCTGAAATTCCCGAAGCCGTTCGCAAGGGTGTTGAGGATGCAAAGCGTCATCTGGTGACGGTTCCCATTGTTGGCACTACGATTCCCCATGCAGTTGAAGGCAAGTTCTCCAAGGGTCATGTTCGTATGCTTCCCGCAGAACCCGGTACCGGTGTTATCGCGGGCGGTCCCGTTCGTGATGTTCTTGAATGCGTCGGCATAAAGGATATCCGCACTAAGAGCTATGGTTCCAACAACCCCGCAAACTGCGTAAAGGCTACCATCGATGGTCTCTCCCAGCTCCGCACCGCAGAGCAGGTTGCTCGTCTCAGGGGCAAGACCGTAGCTGAGATCCTTGATTGATAGGAGGAAAAGACTATGGCAAAATCCCTGAAAGTTACCCTCGTAAGGAGCACCATAGGTGCTCTCAAGGATCAGCAGGCAACTATCGCCGCGCTCGGTCTGCACAAGATGAACCATACCGTTGTTAAGCCCGATAACGCTTGCATCCGCGGTATGCTCTTCAAAGTTAAGCACCTTGTTAAGGTGGAAGAAGTAGACGCATAAGGAGGTACCGTATGAATCTACATGAGCTTAGACCTGCTGAAGGTTCTACCACTGCCAGGAAGCGCGTCGGCCGCGGCTCCGGTTCCGGCATCGGCAAGACTTCCGGTTATGGTCATAAGGGTCAAAAGGCCCGCAGCGGAAGCAAGAAGAATGGGTTTGAGGGCGGTCAGATGCCCCTGCCTCGTCGTCTCCCGAAGAGGGGCTTCCACAATAATTTCATGAAAGTTTACTCCGTTATCAATATTGAGGATCTTGAATCCTTTGATAATGATACAATCATCACCGCTGAGCTGCTCAAGGATATGGGCATCATCAGCAAAATCGAGAAGGACGGCCTCAAGGTTCTGGGCCGTGGCGAGCTTACAAAGCGTCTTACAGTTAAGGCAGCAAAGGTTTCTAAGACAGCCCAGGAAGCTATCGCAGCGGTGGGCGGAACTGTTGAGGTGATTTAAGTGTTCAAGACTTTCATAAATGCTTGGAAAGTGAAGGATATTCGCACCAAGCTGCTGTATACCCTGCTTCTTGTTGTGGTATACCGCCTTGGTTCCTTCATTCCGGTTCCCGGTGTTGACGCAAGTGCGCTGGGAAAGATGGTATCCCAATATGATTTTCTCAATTTTCTCGATTTATTCTCCGGCGGCTCTTTGAGCCAGTTCTCCATCTTCGCGATGGGTATTTCTCCATATATCACGGCATCCATTATCTTGCAGCTGCTGACGATTGCTATTCCCGCACTTGAAAAGCTCAGCAAGGAAGATGACGGCAGAGAGAAGATCGAAAAGATCACCCGCTATGTCGGCGTTGGCCTCGCCCTGATTCAGTCGGTGAGCATCGTTGTTGGTCTCAGCAATATGAGCAGCGGCCTGCTTAAGACGGTCACGATCTTCGGCACCTCCGGCTTTGGCGTTTTTATGAACGGCATCATGCCCTATATAACCGTTGGCATATGTTGTACGGCAGGTACTGCATTCTTGATGTGGATGGGCGAGCGAATCACCGAGAAGGGTGTTGGAAACGGCGTTTCCATCCTGATCTTTGCTTCGATCGTTTCGTCGGTTCCTCAGGTCGTAATCAACCTGATAAACGGAACGTTCCATATCAAGCCCATTGTGAATAATGGCAGCCTTGAGCTCTCATATGCCTGGTGGTATTCCATCGTTGTTATCATATTTGTGCTCGTGCTTGTCGTTGGCGTCATTATGGTTGATAAGGCTGAGCGTAAGGTTCCGGTTCAATACGCAAAGCGTGTTGTCGGAAGAAAGACATATGGCGGCAATTCCACGCATATTCCTCTCAAGGCGAATGCGAATGGTGTTATGCCCCTGATCTTTGCAATGACCATTTTGCAGGTTCCTGCAATGATCGGTCAGTTCTGGCCCGATGGTGCTTATTATAAGTGGGTATCCACTTATCTCAGCGCAAGCAGCAACAATGCAGCAGGACTTGTGATCTACTATGTTCTTTATGCTCTGCTCATTGTCGGTTTTGCTTACTTCTATTCATCCATTACCTTCAATCCCATTGAGATTTCGAAGAATCTCCAGCAGAATGGTGGTTTTATCCCCGGTATTCGTCCCGGTCGTCCCACCTCGGAGTATCTCCAGAAGAAGACCAGCCGCCTGACCATGTTTGGCGCACTCTTCCTCATGGTTATCGCAATCGTTCCCAGTGTGATATTGAAGATTTTGAAGATCAATGTTCTTTCATCCTTCGGTCCTACCAGCATCCTGATCATGATCAGCGTATCGCTGGAGATCGCAGATCAGTTGGATTCATTGCTGCTCATGAGAAACTATAAAGGTTTCCTCGGTTAATCCGAAAAATGCATAGGGGGATAAACCCCCTATGCAAATATTCGTTACAGAGGTCTAACTTAATATGAAGCTAATCCTTTTAGGTCCGCCGGCTGCCGGAAAGGGCACACAGGCGGAAGGTATAGCGGAAAGATATTCGCTCGCACATATTTCAACAGGGGATATGCTGCGGGCTGAAATCGCCTTAAAAACCACTCTTGGTCTGCAGGCAAAGGCATTGATAGATGATGGCAATCTGGTACCGGATGAGATTATCAATGAAATGGTAAAGGAAAGAATTCGGCAGGAAGATTGCAAAGGCGGCTTCCTGCTTGATGGCTATCCGAGAACTTTGGCTCAGGCTGAGACACTTTCGCAAATTACCAATATAGATGCGGTACTCGATATCGATGTTGAGCCTGAAGTGTTGGTTACACGTGCTGCAAAACGCAGAGTATGCCCCGAATGCAAGCATACGCAGCTTGTTGATGGAGTGACAGATGCGGTTTGCGCAAAGTGCGGTGCAAAGCTCATTCAACGCCCGGATGATAATCCGGAAGCAATGCGCCATAGGCTTGCGATTTATTATGAGAGAACATTCCCACTGATAAGATACTATAAAGCAAAGGGTATCTTAAAGGCTATTGATGGAAGCGGAACGATTGAGAAAGTCTCAAGTGAAATATTTGAGTTTATCGATGGTAAGCTATCATGAGGCATTTCTTGATGAAAAAGCGGGCGATGGTAACCGATAAATTAATTTTATGGAGCACGTTCAGCACTCATTATAGAGGATATTATGGCGGAAAGAATAACGATAAAATCTGAATCCCAGCATGAGCTTATGCGGGCGGCAGGCGCACTTACAGGGGAGACCCTTGCATATCTTGGCACGCTTGTTCGTCCCGGTATCAGCACAAAGGTACTGGATGAAGCGGCAGAGGAATTTATAAGAAGTCACGGGGCGATTCCTTCATTTCTGAATTATGAAGGCTTTCCTGCGAGCATATGTGCGTCGGTCAATGAGCAGATAGTGCATGGAATTCCAAACAAAAAAACAATACTGAAGGATGGCGACATCATCAGCATTGATTGTGGCGCAAAGATTGATGGGTTTCATGGAGATGCGGCTAGGACTTTTCTTGTCGGAGAGGTCGATCCGGACATAGTGAAGCTGGTTGAGGTCACAAAGGAATGCTTTTTCAAGGGCTTGGAGCAGGCTAAGGTCGGCAATCATATTGCTGATATTTCCCGTGCAATAGAGGCACATGCGAATGCCTATGGCTATGGTGTCGTTCGTGAGCTGGTCGGACATGGCATAGGTTCGGATATGCACGAAGCGCCTGAGGTTCCGAACTATTTTAACATAAGAATGGGCAGAGGTGCTAAGCTTGTTTCGGGAATGGCCATTGCAATCGAGCCGATGATCAATCTCGGAGTTCGCCATGTCGATTTCCTGCCGGACGGCTGGACCTGCGTAACTCGTGATAGAAGACCAAGCGCTCATTATGAGAATACAATCTTTATTACGGAAAATGGTCCCGAGATATTGACAAACCCAATTTAATATGCTACAATCATAAGGTTGCGACTTATGGATTGGAGTTGGGTGAGTAAATGCGGAAAATACCCCAAAATTTCTGTAATTTCGCCGTCGAAAACGGCTTCAATATGCTCGGAACCCTGGTGAAAAGCACCGCAGGCAGGGATTGCGGTCGGTTTTTCGTCATTATAGGCAAAATTGATGATAAATATATTTTGCTTGCGGACGGGGATTTGAGGCCAATTGAGAAGCCAAAACGCAAGAAACTTCGCCATGTTCAGTCGATGGGCGTGAAGGCTGAAGAGCTTTGTGAAAAGCTGCTCAGCAGTAAAGCTATACTGAACGCGGAGATTCGAAAGACCATATCCTCACTTACGGCCGAAGCCGCAAATGAGGCATCAGCCCGAAAATAAGGAGGGACTCTATGTCAAAGCAAGACGTTATTGAAGTATCTGGTATTGTTACCAATACATATCCGAATACCATGTTCGAGGTCACGCTTGAAAACGGTCATAAGATAACTGCGACCATCTCCGGAAAGCTGCGCATGAACTTCATTCGTATACTGACGGGCGATAAGGTCACGGTTGAACTTTCACCCTATGACCTCAACAGGGGTCGTATCACTTGGCGTGGAAAGAACTAAAATTTTTGAAGCGCAGAGAGCAAAAAATGCATAGGAGGTAGCAGCATGAAAGTCAGGCCGTCGGTAAAACCGATGTGTGAGAAGTGCAAGATAATCAAGCGTAAAGGTCGCGTTATGGTTATCTGCGAAAACCCCAGGCATAAGCAGAAGCAGGGCTAAACTGTTAGATTCAGCCTCCCTGCGGGTGGATCGAGGCATAAAGCACTGTGGCTTTATAAATTAAAGGAACCGAGGACAAAACCCATCCGAGGAACCAACCGAAGCTGTATGGGAGCATATGGCTATCGTAACTGTGATGAGGGATAAAACCTTTCCCAATTCGCAACGGCAGAGGGATAATCAACCCGTGCCGGGAGTGTGGCGGGCGTTCAGCCCAAATTCTATTTAGGTGCTTGCCTTATTTCAGCATGAGGCAAACCGTCACTAGCTACTCCTGTCGGTGCGGCTGCCCTACCTCAACCGCTGCCAAGCTGCATTAATGAAGACTTAGCTGAAAAGCATGTCGCAATTTGGCGTAGTTGAGATAGGGAACCGGCAGTATTTACCAATTCAACCAAAAATTATGGAGGTAAACAAACTTTATGGCGCGTATTAGCGGCGTAGACCTGCCCAGGGACAAGCGAGTCGAGATCGGCCTTACCTATATCTATGGTATTGGACGCAGGACCGCTCAGACCATCCTTGAAGCAACCGGCGTGAACCCCGATATCAGGGTTCGCGATCTCAGCGAAACGGATGTAAACAAACTCAGAGAGTATATCGACCATAACTGCAAAGTTGAGGGCGACCTCAGGCGTGAGGTTTCCATGAATATTAAGAGGCTTATTGAGGTCGGTTGCTATCGCGGTGTTCGTCACCGTAAGGGACTGCCCGTTCGTGGACAGAGCACTAAGCAGAATGCACGCACTCGCAAGGGTCCGAAGCGTTCCGCAGGTAAAGCAAAGAAGTAAGGAGGGAATGACTAATGGCAAAGACCGGTAAAGCTGGCAAGAAGCTTGCAAGCCGCAAGCGTCGTGAACGCAAGAACATTGAACGTGGTCAGGTACACATTCGTTCTTCCTTCAATAATACACTTGTTACCGTCACCGATATGAATGGTAACGCTATTTCTTGGGCATCCGCAGGTGGCCTCGGCTATCGCGGTTCCCGTAAGAGCACTCCCTTCGCAGCCCAGATGGCAGCTGAAGCCGCAGCAAAGGCATCCATGGAGCATGGTATGCACTATGTTGAGGTTTATGTAAAGGGCCCCGGTGCAGGCCGTGAATCTGCAATCCGTGCGCTCCAGTCCGCAGGGCTTGAAGTTAATATGATCAAGGACGTAACTCCCATTCCTCACAATGGCTGCCGTCCTCCCAAGCGTAGAAGAGTATAAGGAGAGCAAACGATTATGGCAAGATATACTGATTCCGTTTGCAGGCAGTGCCGCAGGGAAGGCACAAAATTGTTTCTTAAAGGTGACCGCTGCTATAACGACGCAAAATGCGCTGTTGTAAAGCGTCATACTCCTCCGGGACAGCACGGTCAATCCCGTGCTCGCAAGGCAAGCGAATATGGTACTCAGCTTCGTGAAAAGCAGAAGACCCGTCGTGCCTATGGTATCAGCGAGTCCCAGTTCCACAAATATTATGAGATGGCTTCCAATATGAAGGGCGTAACAGGCGAACAGATGCTCTGCCTCATTGAGCGCAGGCTTGATAATGTTGTCTATCGTCTTGGCCTTGGATCAAGCCGTGCTCAGGCTCGTCAGTGGATTACACATGGCCACATTCTTGTCGATGGTCAGAAGGTTGATATTCCTTCCTACCTCGTAAAGCCCGGTCAGAAGATCAGCATCCGCAGCGGCAGCTTTGATGTTCCCTTCTTTAAGGAAGTCAGGGAGCAGGGTGCCGACAAGCCTATAGCAAAGTGGCTTGATTTTGATGCGGCAAACCTCAGCGGTACCGTGGCAGCAATGCCTCAGCGTGATGACATTGATCTCACCATTGAGGAACACCTCATTGTTGAGTTCTATTCCAAGTAATCATCACCATTACCCTGATCTATCATTCAGTTTATTTCAAGAGAGGGGAGAGATTCGATGTTGGATAATGAAAGACCGAGAATTGTCAGCAAAGAGCTTACCGATAATCATGGCGTTTTTGTTGTTGAGCCGCTTGAGCGCGGTTTCGGCACCACCCTTGGCAACTGCCTGCGCCGAGTGCTTCTGAGTTCATTGCCCGGAGCTGCTGCTTCTTCCATTAAGATTGACGGCGTGCTTCATGAATTCTCCACCATTCCAGGTGTGAAGGAAGATGTTACAGAGATCATCCTGAACATCAAAGAGCTGCGCATTAAGATGCATGACGATGTACCTGTGACCGTATTGATCGATATGCATGATGAGTGCATTGTTACGGCCGGCGATATAATTCATGATGCTTCTATAGAGATTGCAAATCCAGAGCTTCGCATTGCGACGCTTTCTGAGGGTGCAAAGCTGCATATGGAGATCGTCATTGAAAAGGGCAGAGGTTATGTCTCTGCTGATAAGAACAAGAAGCCCGGTATGCAGATTGGTGAGATCGCTATCGATTCCATCTTCACGCCCATTACTAAGGTCAACTTTAAGGTCGAGGATACTCGAGTTGGTCAGGTCACCGATTATGACAAGCTGACTCTTGAGGTTTGGACCGGCGGTACCATTCGCCCTGATGAGGCGGTCAGTGCGGCAGCAAGGATTATGTTTGATCACCTTGCATTGTTCACAAACCTAACCGATGGCTCCGAACCCTTCAGATCTTCAGAAGAACCAGAGCCTGAAGGCAGCAGCAAGATCTTCGATATGGCAATAGAAGATTTGGATCTCTCAGTGCGTTCCTATAATTGTCTCAAGCGTGCCGGCATCAATACGGTTGCCGAATTGGTTGAACGCGATGAGGAAGAGATGATGAAGGTGCGCAATCTCGGCAGAAAGTCCCTTGAGGAAGTTCAGCTGAAGCTCTCCGCTTTGGGTCTGACCCTGCGTGATAGCGACGACTAATTCGCTTGGACATATTTTGAGATGTCCGTAATATCTTAGGAGGAAATTTTATGCCTAACCGTAAGCTTAACAAGGCTACCGATCAGCGTGATGCCATGCTTCGCAATATGGTAACTGCATTACTTTGGAACGGAAAGCTCGTAACCACCGAAGCTCGTGCCAAGGAAGTGCGCCCCATTGCTGAAAAGCTCATCACTCTTGCGGTGTCTGAATATAAGAATTCCGAAACAGTCATTAAGACTACTGTTAATGATAAGCAGCAGGCTGTTGAGGTTGAGAAGGTAATTGATAAGCCTTCCAAGCTCCATGCTCGCAGGCAGATAATGGCTTATCTGTATAATATTCCCCTCACCCGCGAACCCCATGAGAAATCCAAGGATTTCCATAAGCGAGTGAGAAATACCCCCCATCCCGTTGTGGAAAAGCTCTTCCGTGAGTTGGCCCCCAAGTATGATGGAACCAATGGCGGTTATATCCGCATCTATAAGCTTGGTCCACGTCGCGGTGATGGTGCGGAAGTTTGCATGCTTGAGCTCAAGTAAGCAGATATTTCCATTAATAATAATGTTAGCGGCACTTATGTGCCGCTATGTTATGTTTGCTCATTCATAGAATGCAAATATAAAAAACTCAGAGTATCGTGAAGATACTCTGAGTCGGTCGATCAAGATCTACTACATTGATGGAATAATGGTTTGCCGCCGATAATACAGAAAACAATATGTAATATCGCCATTATTGACAATGCTGAAAGGTTTGAACAGTAGATAAATGATAGGATTGCAGAAATCAGCGAAGCTTTGCGAGAACCTCGTCAATCTTAGCAACATCAAGCTTGCTACAACGACCTGCGGATTTCATTGCCTTAATAAAATCAGCAATGGATGCACCATCGCTGCCATCAAGCAACATACCGCGACTCTCGGCAATATATTCTGCACGAGATAAGCAGGGAAGGTATTCGAATGAGCGAACCCTCTTGCTCACAACTTCGATATAACCCTTGGAATGAAGACGGTTAACGAAGGTTTGCACCGTTTGATAAGTCCAATCATGACCTTTAACGGCTTGCCAGATCTCAGTGACGATAACAGGCTTGCCTGCACCCCAGATGATCTGCATTATCTCAAGCTCAGCAGGAGATACATCTTTAGTAATCATAGGTAACACCTCTCTCAATTTGATTAGTATCATTATTATAAACCAATTGTTATGTCTTTGCAATAGCAAATTTCTATTTTTTTCATCAAATTTGAAAAATTTTTTACCAAACCGCAAAAATATTATTTTAATACGCTAGAATTAACGTATAAATACTTATAAAACAATAAAGCGTAAAGCAAGGGGATGATATCCGGCTAGATATATTTACGCATTCGTGTCAATGCCGATTTTTCCAGTCTCGAAACCTGTGCTTGGCTTATACCGATTTCACTGGCAACTTCGGTTTGAGTTTTACCGCGGAAAAACCTAAGAGTCAGTATTTTTCTCTCGCGTTCATTCAGCTTTTTTAGACCGGCATCGATTGCAACATGATCGAGCCAGCGATCGCAGTCTGCGGATTCATCCTTTATCTGATCTTCTATATAAACAGCATCGCCGTCATCGCGAAATATTGGCTCTTGCAGCGAGATAGGGTCACTTATTGCATCAAGCGCAAAAACAATATCTGAGACGGGAAGCTCAAGTTCTTTTGCAATTTCCTCAATACGTGGTTCTTCACCTTTTTCATCTATTAATCTGTTGCGTACCTGCATTGCGTGATATGCAGTATCGCGCATTGAACGGCTCACTCGGATTGCACTGTTATCACGTAGAAATCGACGTATTTCACCAATTATCATGGGTACAGCATAGGTCGAAAATCTAACATTGTGACTCATATCGAAATTATCTAGTGCCTTGATGAGCCCAATGCACCCTACCTGGAACAGATCATCCGGCTGCTCTCCACGATTGTTGAAGCGCTGGATCACGCTTAGCACAAGGCGGAGGTTTCCATTTAAGAACTCTTGTCTAGCCAGATCATCGCCCTCCTTGACGCGCATCAATAATTCCATACTTTCTTTATAACTCAGCTTTGGGAGCTTGCTTGTGTCCACACCACATATTTCAACTTTGTTTATTGCCATTATCATCACCCTGCCTATATTGGTATGTTCTAATAATGGTCATTTTGAAGGAATATTATGCGTTGGAAATTTAAAATGTTTTGCCGAATTCCGGAATGTAATGAAAATTTATCCAAAAATGGTAATATTAGTAAATAAGAAGCATAGCCGCCATAGCATCAGGTATGATGCGGAGCATTAATTTTCAAGGGTCTTTATGTTTAAAAGACTTGCCAATTATGAAACGGCCTGATATAATTTATCTATGGCAAGAAAAAATAAGCGTAGGGGCGGCAACCGTATTCGTCCCATTAAATTTAATTTAACTATAAAGGGCGATCGGGGGAGACCACTTCGAATAATTCTTTGCGCATTGGCTGCAATAGTGTTTTTCATATTGGCTGCAAACCTGTTTCGTCCAAAGGTGCAGCTTGAGAATACCGCAGAGATCACACGAATTCATGAGCAGGGCGTATTGACGGTAGGTATATTGGATGGCATTCCGGGTTTTTCGGAGAATGGTGATGGTTTTGAGGTTGAGCTTGCATGCAGATTTGCGGAATATTTATTGCCCGATACGGATCCGGGCGCGGCGGTAAAGCTGGAGACTGTTACCGATAAGACGGCGACGACAAAGCTTTCGGATGGATCGGTTGATGCAGTGTTGGCATTGATGAAAAAGGGAGCAAGCAGCCGGTTCTGCTATTCCTATCCATACTATACCGATGAATGCATAATTGCTATACCTGAAGGAACTGAGGAAAAGCCGCTCGATCAAATGTTAATCGGTTATGTGCAGGATTCGGCCTCCGAGAGTGTGCTCAATAGCTATATTTCGCAGCATGAAACGAAGGTCGAGCAGAGCATTATAGATAAGCTGCTCAAAAGGAAGGTGGAGCTTCCGGCAGATGCGATCACATTTGATAAGCAAGCATTTGCATCCTATCCCGATATGCTGCTGGCACTCCGGAATGGGCGCATTGACGGCGCTGCCATAGCGAGAGTGTACTTCAATAAATATGCCGATGAATACAGTTTTTCAGTACATTCGGCCCAAATCGGCACGATAAGCTATTCGATCGCCTGTGCAGCGGATTCACCTGCAATTGCGCAGCTCGCAGATATGTTCATCTACGAACTTAGGGAGAGCGGAGAATTGGAGAAGCTGATTGCCGAATATGGAATCGAATAGATATGGGAAATAATTGAATCGAGGCTTGAGATCATGGTCTGATCCTGAGACAGCGGTACATAAAAGCACCGCTGTTTCGATATAGTCAAGCTCAATCGGCTTCGAAAATCGCTTTCAGGAGGCTGTCATAGCCATCGAGCAGGTCTTTATAGCTCTGCTCTATCCACCAGCCCTCATCCGGCATGAAAGCTTCATAGGGGTAGTATTCCCAAGAACTAATATAGAATGATCCGATGTTATAGTATGCATTCAGCGATTCCATCTCATATGGCGTATCTGCAATCGAATAGCAGAATGGAGGTTCAGCAGCCGGAGTGCCGGCTATGATGATCTCGCCGAGCTCGGGTTTATCGCTGAAGTGCCGTTTTATGGCAGCGGGCCAGAGCACAGCGGATGAATACGAATTGCGATCTATAAGAAGATATTTGCCGCCGGGGGCGTAAATATCCCGAATGGCACTGAATAGTTCTCGTCGAGTTTCGTCCACATAGTGACCGCCCCCATTATTGCGAAAATCGACAATCAGCTTATCTATGCCATTGACCTCATCGATCAGGGTTCGTATTTCATCCATGAAAGCCACAAAATCATAAATGAGATCATTTTCATCATACATATTACAAGAATTGAAACGAATGTACACCGTATCGTATTCTTCAACATAGGTAAACCAATGGTCTTCATCAAAATAAGAGTCTAGCATACCATAGGCGAATGGAGGTGATTCAAGATCGTAAATAAAGTCGGGAAAAGCAATGTCCTCATAAGCAAAATGTTTTTTTGCTGTAAGGGGAATATCTATGATTTCGCCGTCCTCGTCTTCAAAAGTAAATAAAGCGGAATTTTCATTTCCAATTACTCCAATATAGTGAAGAAAATCAGCATAATAGATGAAATCGGAAAATAGCTTTGCAATCAATCCATCCTCGGTTTCGTGGGGTATTACTGGGCGAGCCAGCTCTATCAGTTCGTAGGTACTGACTCCATTTATTGCTTTTAGCTTGGAGAATAATACCTTCGAATAATTTTTTTTGATAAGACTTACGCAGTAGTCAATATGACCATCCATTTCTACAATCTCAAAATAGACCGGAAAGCATAATCTGAAGGAATGTGAGTAGATATTCGAGTGCACATCATTCAGCAAAGCAAGCGCAGAGCTTAGGGAATAACGGAGTTCGTTGATATCCAAATTCGGAATGTTTATCAAAATGTTGTTTATTGTTTGAATGAATTTCGTTCTGAGCTCATCATCATATTCATTCCAAAGCTCAGATTTAAGAGCCATTCCAATATCTTGTATTTCATGTGGAGTTTCGATATTCACAAACTTGTTGTGACCGTGCCAGGGATCGAGAAATTTATCGGCAAAGGTGATGATATCCTTTTCGATCTCGCTATCGCGTGGGTTTGTCCAGATGTATTCATATTTGGAGCCATCTCCATCATAGGGCTGCCAATCGGATGGAATTGCCGTTGGTGCCGGAGTGTCAGCAGGCTCAGAAATAAGGAGGGGTGCCGAAATTTTATCGAAAATTGCATCGTGAGCTGCCGGATTACATGCAATCATATTAAATATGAGAAGCATTGACATAAGAATCAAGAAAATTTTTTTCATGTTGAAATCTCCTTTTTGGATTTAAAAAATGAGAGTGCTCAACAAAGGCGGAAGAGAATATCTTCCGTATGCCCTTTATCAAAACACTCTCAAATCTAAATCTATCTGCAAGAATATCTTAGCATATTGAAACGATAAAAGTCAATAAGCGATTTTAACTTTTTTCAGAATTCCTGACAAAACTTTACATAATATCAACAATTGAAAATCCGCTGATAAACTGTATATTTGAAAAATGCCTGAATGAGAAACAGCATTGCTAACTTTATAGCAGCGTAGGGTTCAAGTTAAATTTATGATAAAGTCGGCAAGCATGGAATTTGGAAGTCCAAAATGCGTAGGCTGCTGCAAAAGTTATTCGCTTCTGCGGCAGCCCATTTTCAATATGTTGCTGTGTCGTTGTTACGGCATAGCTGCTTTAGGCATTATCAAAGAAGGTCAGCAGTGGATTGCTGCCAGTGATTTGAAAACGGATAGTTTTATCCGGCTATATCTTGTGCTTTGCAAAATCAATAACCTTATCAAAACGATAGAGCTTCTGCTCGCTGAATTGATGGGATACAACGATCATAGTTCTGCCGCTGATTGACAGGATCAATTCTTCGATGCGTTGGGCAGTTTCATTATCCAGATTCGCAAGCGGTTCATCCAAAACCAAAATTTCGGTATTTCTCAAAAGTGCCCTTGCAAGACAAACCCGTTTCCGCTCACCGCCGGAAAGATTGCTGCCATTCTCTGTAATGACTGTATTCAAGGAATCCTGGTTTGCGTACTTCTCAAGCCCTAACCGCGAGAGCAGCTCAATGAGTGCGCTATCCTCCATCTCACGATACATGGTAAGATTGTTTCTAAGTGTATCGTGAAAAAGAATTGCATCTTGCCTCAGAACGGTTATGCATCCATAGGTACTTGCATAAGTAGAAATCGACTTATCGTCTAATAGTATCTTGCCAGAGTTCACATCGAAGTATCTCAGGAGCAGATTGATTACCGTTGTCTTTCCGCAGCCGCTGGGACCGCAGAACAGATACCGCTTACCCTTTTGCATTACTAAATTGAAATCGTTCAAAACCGCAGGAGAATTCCCATAACCAAATGTGACATGGTCAAAGCAAATTTCCTTTTCAAACACAGATAAATCGGTTTGATTGGCGGCCTCGGAAGCGGAAAGGAAATTCTCCATTCCTTTACAGATCGGCTTGATTGCAACAAGCTGACGAATGATCTGTGATAGGGAAATCAGCGGATAAGAAAGCTGGTCGATCATGCCGATAGCCACAAAGAAATCCCCGGCGGAGAAATCGCCGCAGATGACGAGCCATGCTGCAAAAGCCAAAACGATGAAATAAGAAAGATAGGAAATCAGCGTTGTAATAAGCTGTGCCGCAGCACCCAGTTGTGCATCGTGGCGCAGTTTCTTCATCACATAAGCGTTACTTTGCTCAAATTTATCCATGATTTTGCGCTCAATGGAAAAATTTTTGATGATTTCAAAACCTGACAGCCAATCATTTATCTTTACCAGGTTATCTGCGGTTGCCTCCAAGTAAGCAGATTGCGCCTTTTGCAGCCGCCCAGCGATCAATTTAGGGATATAGAGCGGAGTTGTCAGCAGCATCAAAGTAATGGCTGCAATACGCCAGTCCAATAAAAACAAGGCCGCACTGACGAAGATAATCTTGAAAAGAATCTCAAAGAATGAGAGCCACATGTCAAAATATCTTTCCTTGATTGAATCGGCCTCTGCGGTGTATTTTGCGATATATTCGCCTTGAGCAGCGTCCTTATACCCAATGTAGCTTTTCGTCAGTATGCTTTTAAATATGTCATGCTTCAAGGACCCGGTGCATCCCACCACAAATTTAGCAAGAAACTGACGATAGCAGAAGTAAAAAAATACTTCTAGAAGAATGAATACGATCAGCAGAGCAGCATACTTTATAGCGCTTCCCAACTGTCCAGCTACCGCATAATCCAGCACATCGCCCTTAAAAAATTGCAGGATCACCGCAAGAAGCGAACTGATCAAAATGCAAAGCAATGCGCAGATGAAGGACGAACGATGTTGTTTGATATAATTTTTCATATTTACCTCCTATGCTTTTGAAGCGATAGAAGGATATTTGGTTTTTCCTTCTATCGTTTAGAAGGAAATCCGGCGTTTTACCATAGGTAACACCTCCCTATTTCAATAAAGTATCATAAATTTACATGTATGTCAAGGGGGTGCGATGAAATTTGCTGTAACAAAAGAGAGACAAAGCTCATTTGGATTAGTCTCGATGTTAGACTACTACACCAAAAGGTGTATGACTTGTTAAGTTGATTGAATCGTCGTGTACCGAACGGTACGCACGGTGGTGTAAAAGGTCGGAAATTTATCAATTGGAGAAATTTTCTCCTACTCGATTGCTTGCACAGCCTGAGAGTAGCCATAATTGTATCATAGTTCACATTGTTTCTTCTTTTTCCTAAACTATCCGATTTCATTTTACCATCGACCCATTATTATCAAGGGGATCAATCGTCATGAAAATGCTTGATAATCGTAATTTAAAATGGTATAATTTTAATATGAGCAGCTTTCGATAGCGGCAGTTTTGATTAAGCAAGCAAAAAGTTTAGCATCAAAATGAAAGTAATTTAGTATGATCCGTACATTTAGATGACGAAACGAAAACTATGGAGGGATTTGATTGAGGAATATTTCAAAGTATTTAAATAAAGTAATTGCAAGTATACTTGTGCTTTCGATCTTTTTATTGGCCTGTGGCTGCGTTGGAAAGAATCCAGGGACAAGTAGCCAATTGATCACGGACACGCCCGATTTTATGCCGTACGAGGGAGATGGAAGAGTCTATTTTCACCATGCTTTCCACATGGGATGACCAAGCCGAGAAGTACAGAAACGGTGAGATCAGCAAGGAGCAGTATGACCGCTGGCGTTATACATTCCCGGCAGAAGACACTACGCAGCGTTGGGCAAAAGTCCCATCGCAGGAACTCAGCGATATGCTTGCGGATGCGCTGAAAGAGGAATAAGCAGAATTGAGGTAAGTATATGTGGATTCGGGTATCAAACGGGAAAACGGTTGGAACAAAAGGTTCTGAAAACGGAACAATCATCATTGATGAAGAATACGGCAACAGTTGCAGAATCACCCTTGAAAAGTGCAGTAAGTATTATGCCATTACCTGTTGTGTATACGGTGCTATGGTTCATACGGCATTTTGCGTAGAATATGAAAGCATGAATATCTACACACAAATGAAAGATGAACTTCAGTCATTTGTTGATGGCGAATGTTCAGACGACGATTTTTATGAGAGATTCACAAACAAATATTAGCCCTAAGCCTCTGAAAACGAAAAAAAGAGCTAACTGACTTCCTAAAAAATCAGTTAGCTCTTTGCTTTATTCTTTTGATAATACAAATTATGTTGCCATTTTGTTGCCACGGCTCGGTGAAATCGCTACTTTTCCGGCTCTACAGCCGGGAAAGTGGTCTTGCGAAATCACTCCCACTCGATCGTTCCCGGCGGTTTATCCGTTATATCCAGAACAACACGATTTACATGGGGGGTTTCAGCAATTATTCTGCTGCTGATGCGTCTGAGCAGGGGATAGGGGAGCTCGGCAAACTCAACGGTCATTGCATCGGTCGAGATGACTGCGCGCACGCCGATGATATAATCGTAGGTACGCTTATCGCCCATGACGCCGACCGTTTTCATGCCGGTGAATACGGTGAAATACTGCCAAATTGAGCGGTCAAGCCCTGCTTTTGCTATCTCATCGCGCAGGATATAATCCGACTGACGAAGTATCTCAAGCTTTTCCTCGGTAATATCTCCAAGAATGCGAATTGCAAGACCGGGACCCGGGAAGGGTTGGCGCCAAACGAGTGCCTTTGGCATACCAAGGCTTTCCCCAAGGCGGCGAACCTCATCCTTGAAGAGCTTGCGTAGCGGTTCCACCAGACCCTTAAAGGCGATCTTAGGCGGAAGCCCACCAACATTATGATGGCTCTTGATGACATCGGAGCCCCCCATACCGCTCTCAACTACATCGGGATATATCGTGCCTTGTAATAGATACTCCGCGCCGATCTTCTTGGCCTCATCCTCAAAGACATATATGAATTCGTTACCAATAATTTTACGCTTCTGCTCCGGTTCGGAAACCCCGGCAAGCTTACTGAGGAAGCGTTCCTTTGCATCAACTTCGATGACGTTCAGTCCGAGCTCTTGTCTATAATAGCTCATGACCTCCTCAGCTTCATTTTTACGCAGCAGACCATGATCGACAAAGATACATGTGAGCCTATCGCCGATCGCACGATGCACCAATACCGCTGCAACAGAGGAATCGACACCGCCGGAGAGCCCCGCAACGACACGGCAATCGCCGACTTGAGCGCGTATTTCCTCGATCAGTTCATCTGCCAGGCTATCCATGGACCAATCACCATTGCAGCCGCATATCACATGTACGAAATTATCAAAAATCATCCTGCAATACTCGGTATGAGCAACCTCAGGATGGAACTGTACGCCATAAAGCTTTTTTTCTGCATTTTCAATACCGCAGATGGCACATCCATCGGTATGAGATACTATTTTAAAGCCTTCAGGACAGGTGAGGACGGAATCATTATGACTCATCCAGGTGATGGACGTCGGTACACCGCTGAAAAGGGGGCTTTCACCAAAATAGGTGAGGGTCTTGCCATATTCTCTGGTAGGTGCGGGACCGACCTTGGCCCCAAAGTGGCTGCTCATAAGCTGCATTCCGTAGCATATACCGAGTACGGGCACTCCGAGGGTATATATCCCATTCAGGCAGCTTCTTGCATCATCATCATAGACGCTGTCCGGACCGCCGGTCAGTATGATGCCGGAGAGTCCATTGCCGCGAATAGTTTCCAGCGATGAACTCGGAGGCAGGAGCTCGCTATATACTCCAGCTTCACGTACTCTTCGCGCGATCAGCTGATTATACTGAGCACCAAAATTTAGAATAACAATACGTTCCATTAATTTCCAACTTTCATTCTCTGAATTTAATTCCTTCATCGGTGGCTTCTTCTATAATCGCAAGCGAATAAAGGTCGATGCCCCTTTCCCGGAGTTTATCGCCCCCGCCTTGAAAGCCCTTTTCGACTGCAATGCCGATGCCAACCAGCTCTGCTCCCGCTTGCTCAATGATGCCAACGAGCCCGCGCATTGCCTCACCGCGAGCCATAAAATCATCGATTATGAGAATCTTATCGCCCGGATGAAGCCATTCTGCGGATACGATGAGCGTTACCTTTTTATTATAGGTATAGCTCATGATCTCACTTTTGAATAGACCGCCTTCGATATTATCGCTCTTAGCCT
Organism: Christensenellaceae bacterium Phil7; assembly: GCA_001940845.1. GTDB lineage: Bacteria > Bacillota > Clostridia > Christensenellales > CAG-138 > PeH17. The sequence continues at coordinate 16,527 of MSGV01000013.1, read as the reverse complement.
TCTTAGCAAAGATTAGGGGAACGCCCATCTCCTCTGCGCATATCGTCGCAAGAGGTATGCCGCTGGCTTCCACAGTCATTATCGCAGAAATCTCACGATCCCTAAAATGAGCTGCAAATTCCTTCGAAAGAGCTCTCAAAAGACTTACATCTACACGATGATTTAAAAAACCATCGACCTTGACGATATTGCCGGGGAGCACCTTTCCCTCATGGCTTATTCTGTCCTTCAGAAGCTGCATGATAAGTCCTCCGGATATTTTTATTAACCTACATTAAACCACGAATGTCCTGCTGTTTCAAGCATAAAATGCAAATTTATCGTATATTTCGACGAATATATGAAGGAAATTCAAATGCTGATATTGACTGATATGGGCTCAGTATGCTATGCTGTAATTATAAAAAGCGATTGAAGGAAGGTAACTTATATGCGATATGCAATAATAGACGTAGGTTCGAATTCGATCCGATTTCAAAGGCAGGGAGAGCGCGATAAGCTCGTTATAACGACTCGGCTGGGTGCCGGACTTGCTGAAACAGGTCTCCTCCTTGAAGAAAACATGCAGCGGAGCGTTTCGGTCATCTCTGCGCTTGTCAGCAATGCAGTGCATATGGGTTTGATACCAAAGGCGTATGCTACAAGCGCAGTAAGGGATGCAAAGAATCGCTCCGAATTTCTGAAGCGGATAGAGGATAGCTGCGGGATACAGATCGATGTTTTGAGTGGTGAACGCGAGGCTGAATATGCCTTCCGAGCCGCTGCTAAGCCGAATGGCGGGCTAGTGGATATCGGCGGTGCATCATTCCAGCTTGTTACAGGGCAATTCAAGCAGAGCTTCCCACTGGGCTGCATTCGCGGAAGGGATATCGCTCAAGCGGCAGCAAACGCAGCAAATTGTGATGAGAACTGGCCCTATCAGCGTGAGATTATAGTGCAGCGCGTTCGGGAATTGATATTGAGCTGGCCCGATGCCGCGGAATGGACCGGAGTTGGAGGCACGATCACGACCCTTGCCGCATATAGTCTTGGGCTGGATGCCTTTGATGCGGACAAAGTAGATGCAGTCATTCTCTCGCGTAAGGAAGTTGAGGAGTTGATAGCAAAGCTCTCTGAACTTGGTGAAGCAAGGCGTACGCAGCCAATGCTTTCGGTCAGGCATGATGTGATCTTATATGGCGCTGCCATACTTGCGGCAATAATGGATGTCGTTGGGATGGAAAGCATTTCGGTCAATACAAGGGACGGTATGGAGGGCTATGCAGACTACCTCATGAATCATAGGTATGTTTGATCTTCATTCTCATTCCACCTGCTCTGATGGCAGCGAATGCCCGGCTGCGGTAGTGGATATAGCTGCGGCAAAGGGCTTGGATCTATTTGCTCTGACAGATCATGATAGTGTTGCCGGTGTGCCGGAGGCGTTGAAGCGGGCTCAGGCTGTGGGGCTGCCAATGCTGAGCGGTGCCGAGATGGAGGCTTCATTCTATGCAACCCTTCATTTGCTCTGCATAGGCATGGATATTACCGATCCGGGATTCGCGGCGATGGTTGCCCGTCAGCGTGAATTCAGGCTGGAACGCAATGCTAAGCTTGAAGCCAAGCTTGATTCGTTGGGTATGAATATCTCCGGTCTGATCGATGAGGAGAGCGATTGCGTAACGCGTGCACACTATGCTCGTGCACTGGTGCTTGCAGGGTTCGCCAAGGACATGAATGATGCTTATGACCGAATTCTTGGAAGATCGGGAATGGCCTATATTCAGCAGGAGCGACTTTCGCCGAAGCAGGTCATATCCGCTGCAAGGGATGCAGGAGGGATCGTTGTACTTGCTCATCCCATGCAGATGCATTGCGCCGCTGCGCCGATGATCCGCGAATTGGCAGAGCTTGGTATCTGGGGTGTTGAGGCACATTATTATAACGCGACCATAGGGCAAACAAGGCAGTTTACAGCGCTAGCAAGGGCAAATGATCTGTTCGTTACTTGCGGAAGTGATTTTCACGGTGAGGATAGACCGGCCGCAGTCATCGGAGGTTGCTATATTGAAAACGATGAGTTGAAACGCACAAGGGATGAGCTAAATCGTCGCTTTGATATCTGAGTGGCGATCTTACGGATAACTTTAACCCATATAGCTGCGAAAACAGCAATGATGCACAATAGCCGGCCGTATATATGCGGTCGGCTCAGCGTGTGGATAAATCGGAAGTGGTCAAATTGCTTTTATCATAAACATTTCCATTGGCTGTGCATACTTCGGAATATCTATTATAAAACCACCGCAATCTTTGTACCCGAGTTTGCGATAGAAGTGTTGAGCGTTTTCATCTACTTGAGTAGATGTCAATATCATTCCATAACCTTGTGCTTTCATATCATTTTCCCAATATTCCATTAGAGCTTTACCATATCCTTTACCCTGAAAATTCAAATCAATGAAAAGCATTGTGCAAAATGGAACATTATCCCAAAACAAATTATATCTTAACAACCCAATTGGTTTTTTGTCATCAAATAAAACGTACCCTCTTTTATCGCGAACCTTATTGACGAACTCAGCTTCCGGTAAATACTCATCTAAACGATACCAAAATTCTTTATCTTCTAATTGCACATATCTAATTTCTAACATAATCAATCATCTCAATATTCTTTTCGTTTATATAATTTTTTCATATCGTGAAAACAAGGGCGAACCGACGTTTCGCCGGTTCGCCGCAGTTGGTGATTTTCCATTACAAAATCAAATCGGAAAGGGCGTCCATCTGCTGTGTTTATCTACACGCTGTTTTTGCGGACACATTTAAAAATCCGTGAGTTTATATTGCCTATCAGCCTATCGGCTCAAAATCCGCTGCTCCATGCTTGCAGAGGGGGCAGCTGAAATCATCGGGCAGTACATCGCCTTCGTATATATAGCCGCAAACCTTGCAGACGAAGCCCTTTTTGCCCTCAGTTTTGGGTTTGGGCTTAACATCGCTCTGGTAATAGGAATATGTCATACTCGGTGCGGCGGAAATCACTCGTGATTCGGTTATGGAGCAAATGAACATGCCATGGGTATCCAGATCGAGATACTGCTCAACCTTCAGCGACATAAATGAATTGATATATCTCGGAAGGAACACAAGCCCATTATCGGAGCGAAGCACATCGCAATTTGCAAATTTATCTGTATTTCTCCCGCTGCTGAACCCAAAGGTCTCGAATACGGAGAAGGGTGCATCGATCGAGAGCATGTTAAGATTCATGATTCCGGTTTGCTTTATTACATGGTGGGAATAGTTCGCCTTATTGATCGTAACGGCAATGCGGTTTGGAGTATTCGTGACCTGCGAAACGGTGTTCACTATGAGACCATTGTCCTTCTTGCCGTCATTCGATGTCACCACATAGAGTCCATAGCCGATGTTAAAAAGCGCAGATAGATCATTTTTATTTGCGGTTTCGCTATGCTTTGCAATATAATCGCGGCATAGCTCATCCGCAAGTGCCTCAAGCTGAGCAACGCTCTTTTCATTCAGTGCCGAAAGGATGGTGACGGTCGTATCCGTAAACGTAAGCTTCTTGCAGTTGGCAAGCATATTTTTGATGATCTTGGCGGCCAGAGGTGCCCATGAGCCATTTTCTATGATGCCGATTGTACGGTTTTTATAGCCTCGTTCGACGAGATGGATGACGAAATCTCTCATGAACGGAAAGATATCGGCATTATATGTCGTGGTTGCAAGCACCAATTTGCCATAACGGAATGCATCGGCAACCGCTTCTGCCTGATCGCAGCGTGCCAGATCATGGATGACAACCTTCGGGCAACCCTTGCTGCGCAGCATATCGGCAAAGCTTTCGACGGCCTTCCTGGTGTTGCCGTATACGGAGGTATAAGCGATCATGATTCCTTCGCTTTCAATATCATAGCCTGACCAGATGTTGTAGAGGTTGATGTAGTGCCCAAGATCTTCCGTAAGTATGGGACCGTGCAGGGGGCAGATCTTGGAGATATCCAGCGATGCAGCCTTCTTCAGCAGACTCTGAACCTGAACGCCATATTTGCCGACTATGCCTATGAAATAGCGTCTTGCCTCATCCTCCCAGGGCTCATCAACATCCAGCGCACCGAATTTACCGAAGCCATCTGCGGAGAAAAGTACCTTATCGCAAGCATCATAAGTGACCATAACCTCGGGCCAATGTACCATCGGGGCGGCAACAAAAGCCAGGGTATGCCTGCCCAGTGAAAGCGTACTTCCCTCTTCAATTATGATTCGCCTATCTTCATACTCTGTGCCGAAATAATTTTTCATCATCACAAATGCCTTTGATGATGAAACTATAACGGTATTCTTATAAAGCTTCATGAAGTTCGCAATATTTGCTGAGTGATCCGGCTCCATATGCTGAATGACCAAATAATCAGGCGTCCTGCCGCCAAGGGTATTCTCAATATTATCGAGCCATTCATGGGTAAAATGCGCATCCACGGTATCCATTATGGCGATACGCTCATCAATAATAGCGTATGAATTATAGCTCATGCCATTCGGCACAGTATATTGACCTTCGAACAGATCAACCCTGTGATCATTTACACCAATATATTTGATGTCCTCTGTGATAAACATTCATTTTCTCCTTTACAATGAATTTTTCGATCGAGTCAAATTCATATCTTGACCCTCTGCCCTATTTTACCACATTAACGGCATAAAGTGTCATCGGTTAAAAATAAAAAACAGTATATTTACGGAAAGGCAATGTAAATTTACTTTTTCATTTCCGCCTGCTGCGCTGAATCACGATAAAACATCAATGCAATCAATATATTGCATGATTGCTTAATTAAACTATGAAATGGGGATGAAAATAGTGTATAATGTACTTGCCATAATGGGGTATAGGAGAGATATACAAGCATGACCAAACTGCAATATAATTTTTCAAAAGGGCTGCGCAGTTTTGCTGCGCTCGTCCGCAATGAGGGCGCAACGCTTTATGCGGTTGGCGGCATGGTTCGCAATATCCTTCTTGAGCTTCCAATAAGCGATATAGACATTTGCTCATCGCTGCGTCCGGAAAAGATAATAGAGATGTGCAGGCGCAATGGCTTGCGCGTCATCCCTAAGGGACTCGACTATGGTACGGTTGAGATTCACTGGGGCAGCGAAAGATTTGAACATACGACATTCCGAAGCGACAGCTATGCGATGAATGGTGAACATCGGCCAACATCGGTCAATTTTTCCGAATGCTTGGAAGATGATGCATTCAGGCGTGATTTCAGCATAAATGCCATATATGCAGATGTATTGAGCGGGGAGCTTTCAGATCCCACCGGCGGTCTGGCCGATCTTGAACACGGAATACTTCGAACTGCTTCAAAAGATCCTCACTGTGTGCTTCGAGAGGATGCACTGCGCATAATGAGGCTCATACGGTTTGCCGGAGAGCTAGGATTTGATATCGAGCCCGAGACCTTCAATGCAGCCCGAGAGCTGGCGGAAGGGCTCAGCAATATTTCTTATGAACGCATCGCAGCTGAGCTCAATAAGCTTTTGCTTTGTGATGTTAAATATGGAATTCGTTCGGCCGATAGAGTGTTCCATGGGTTAGAGCTTTTTGAGCGCGTTGGTGCGCTCGATATAATAATTCCGGAGCTTGCACGCGGGCGTGGGCTCAAGCAAAAGCCATCACATCACCGCTATGATGCGCTCTATCACGGTCTGCATACTGCTGCCGAAACATGCCCGACGCTTATAATGAGGCTTGCCGGGCTTCTGCACGATGTCGGCAAACCATATGCATATGAGCGCGGCGGCAATATGCACGATCATAACCTTATCGGTGAAAATATTTCCCGGGAAATTTTGCATAGGCTTCGTTATGATAATAAGACCCTTGATGAGGTCGCATTTATCGTTCGGAATCATATGTATGATCTGAATAATACGGCAAAGGACAGCACTTTGAGGGTTCGATTTGTTATTTGGGGCTATGAGCGTGCATTGGAAATTGCAGAGATCCGAGAGGCGGATGTGCATGGATCGGGTATAATTCGAGATAGGGTCAAAGCCGCTGATCGGTGGCGCAGGCTGCTGGAGCAGATGGTGGAGGATGAAACTCCATTTTCTGTCAATGAATTGCGCTGTACCGGCAGCAATATATGCCAGTGGCTGAAAATTCCGGCTTCGCCCGCAGTAGGCCGCATCAAATTCTGTCTTCTGAAGCACTGTGCAAGGTTTCCAAGCGATAACAATCCAGAAAAGCTTCGCATTCTTGCAAAAAATTTTGCCCCTAAACTGTGCGAAAACAGCAGCCCTATGAATAATAATTGATTCAAAAAGCAGGGCATCCGTGTAGCGAACTGTATTTATGATGATAAGAGAAATCGACCAGCCATATAAGACCGGCCGACATCTCAATTCAGCTCTGATTTAAGTTAATAATTGCTTCTGCGTGCGCTAAAGCATTCGCTGCAATAGATAGGCTTATCAGTCTTCGGCTCGAAGGGAACCTTTGTGGGCTTACCGCATTCAGCACATACAGCATCGAACATCTCGCGAGGTGCTCTGCGCTCGCCACCATTCTTACGAGTGCGCCTGCAATCCCTGCAACGGGTGGGTTCATTCTGGAAGCCCTTTTCCGCATAAAATTCCTGTTCGCCCGCAGTAAAGGTGAACTCTTGGCCACAGTCCTTGCAGACCAGCACTTTGTCTTCAAACATTTTAAATACCCCTTTGGTTATTTGGCGATGAAATCGGCTGACCTGGTCTTTGACCCCACACTCGCCTGTTGGAGGTTTCGCTACTAGGTATTCTGCCGCCCACTACTCCCACTCTCGGCTGCTTCAAGAGAAGCCGACAGGACTTACATCTAAACCGCACCATGCTCACGGAGACTTTGCTCCGCTTACGTGGATCGCTTTGCCTGCGACTGGCATCGACTTTCAACCACAGACCCGATTCCATTGCCGTCTGCAATTATACTACTATGAAAAGGAATAGGCAAGCGTTTTTGCCGTACCGGTAAAATATAATTAAATTATTGGCTGAGGTTTGCTCTGCATCCGTAAAATGATTGTAAATAGCTGGACATGCAAATACCCATATGATATAATCGATTCAAGCCGATACCTTTAAGGCTTGAAAATCACATAGGAGGATATCTCTATGAAAAAAGGCTTTAGATTCACAGCTATCGCGATAGCTATCGCGCTTGTGATGTCCATCATGAGCGGTGCATTTGCGGCGATCGTGCTTCCCGGCGAAGGAAGTGACCTTTCAGGTCAGCTTGTCATTCTGCATACCAATGACAGCCATGGCAGGATCAAGGAGGATGGCACCAGCATGGGCATGTCCGCAGTCAAGTATCTTGCTGATCTTTATGAAAGCGCCGGAGCAAACGTGCTCATTCTCGATGCGGGCGATACGCTCCATGGTCTGCCAATAGTGACTGCATCGCGCGGCGAAACGGCAGTGGCCACCCTAAATGCGGTTGGTTACAATGCGATGGCTCCCGGAAATCATGATTTCAACTATGGTTATGAACACCTTCTTGAGCTATCCGAAGAGATGAATTTCCCGGTGCTTGCCGCTAACGTGACCTATGAAAGCGATGGAAGCCTTGTATTTGATGATAACGCAGTTATAGATTGCGGAAATATAAAGGTTGGCATCTTTGGGATGGCAACCCCTGAAACCGTAACCAAGACCAACCCCAACAACGTTATTGGACTCGATTTTAATGAGGATAGCCTTGCAGCGATCGCTCAGGCACAATGCGATGAACTGCGTGAGCTCGGCTGCGATCTGGTCATCTGTCTCGCCCATTTGGGTGATGATGAATCGAGCATTCCCTATCGTTCCACCGATATCCTTGCTGAGGTCACCGATATCGACCTCGTCATCGATGGGCACAGTCACTCGATGCTCAATAATGGCGGCGAAGCCAACATAGTCAATGGAACGCTCGTTGCTTCCACAGGCGATTATACAAAGAACATTGGCGTCGTCACCTACGATGGTCAGCAGCTCGACGCAGGCCTGGTTCATTATGATGATCTCTGCACTGTTTTGACCGATGATGACGGCAATCCTATCCTTGACGATCAGGGCGAGCCGGTCAAAGAATTTATTGGCTTTGATCCGGCCGTAACCGAACAGGTTCAGGGGTATTATGATGAAATGATGGCGATATACTCTGAAACCATTGGACAAACCGATGTACTCCTCAACGGCACCAGAGAATTCGTTCGCACTCAGGAGACGAACCTTGGCGATCTGGCAGCTGATGCGATCCTTGCAGCAGCTCCGGAGGCTGATTTTGCGCTGACAAATGGCGGCGGCATTCGTGCCGATGTCCAGATAGGCGATATCACGCGCTATGATCTATTTACGGTGTTCCCCTTTGGTAATATGGTGGCGACCGTTGACCTCACCGGTGCACAGGTTCTCACGATTCTTGAAGCCGCTGCTCATGCATGTCCTGAAGCGGATGGCGCATTTCCGCAGGTCAGCGGAATCACCTTTGAGATTCATACCTATCTCGATTATGAAGGCGAATATGCAAATCCCTCAAACCCCGGAAGCAGGATCAAGAATGTCAAGATAAATGGCGAGCCCCTCGATCTTGAAGCCACCTACACCATGGCAACAAATGATTTCCTTGCAGCCGGCGGCGATACATATGCGATCCTTGCTGAGAATTATCAGAGCAGCGGAATCCTTATCGGGGTCAATCTTGAGGATGCGCTGATCAATTACATTCAAAATATCGATGATAACTGTGCATCCTATGCGCAGCCCGCAGGCAGGATATCCATTATCGATACGGCTCCCATCCCCGGCGGCCCCGATACACCAGTACCGCCGACCGGTGCAATGACCATTGTCGGTTTCGGCGTTGCCGCAGTCATAAGCGGTGCTTGTGTGACCCTTTTCAGAAAAAGGAGCAACTGAGTCTCTGATGGCCGGATCGGCAGACACTGTTTTGATATGCCGATGAAGTAGATTTGATGTTGCTAATGCTGTATAAAATGGCAGAATGGAGCTATCGAAGATTACCGATGGCTCCATTTTTGGCGAATGAAATAGAGGTATATTGTCTCTTTTTGCTCAATAACTCTTGCTAATTTGAGGTATAAATGATATTATTTAAATGAAATCCAATTCCGGTCCATTTTCGACCGGCATAAAGACGATTACCAACCGGAGGTATTTTTATGGAAAGAAAAAATGCTTGGACAACTTATTCCGAAGCTGACCTTACAAAGCTCGATGCAATCTGTGCTGAATATGTGGGCTTCCTCGATAATGGAAAAACCGAACGTGAATGCGTACAGCGCACGGTCGAGATGGCAGAGGCAAAGGGCTACCGTAACCTTGATGCAGTTATTGCAAATGGTGATAAGCTGAATGCAGGGGACTGCGTCTATGTAAATAACATGGGCAAGGCGATCATGCTCTTCAAAATCGGCAGCCAGCCCCTTGAAAAGGGTATCAATATAGTTGGTGCTCATATCGATTCTCCCCGCATGGATCTCAAGCAGAACCCTCTGTATGAGGATACCGATATTGCTTATCTTGATACGCATTATTATGGCGGCATCAAGAAATACCAGTGGGTCACGCTTCCCCTTGCGCTTCACGGCGTAGTGGCAAAGAAGGATGGCACCCTAGTCAATATCGTCATTGGCGAAGATCCCCATGATCCCGTAGTTGGAATTTCTGATCTGCTAATCCATCTTGCTTCCGATCAGCTTGGCAAGAAGGCATCCGTCGTTATCGAGGGCGAGGAGCTGAATGTTATCATCGGCGGCCGCCCCATCGAAGGCGATGAAAAGGAGCCGGTTAAGGCGAATATGCTCAAGATCCTCAAAGAAAAGTATGATATTGAGGAAGAGGATTTCCTCTCCGCTGAAATTGAGGTCGTGCCCGCAGGCCCCACCCGCGATTTCGGTCTTGACCGCAGCATGATCCTCGGTTATGGTCATGATGACCGTGTTTGTGCATATGCGAGCATCAATGCGATACTCTCCATCGAGGAGATTCCTGAATATACCTGCTGCTGCGTGCTTGCAGATAAGGAAGAGATCGGATCTGTCGGTGCAACCGGCATGAGCGCAAAGTATTTCGAGAATGCCGTTGCAGAGCTTATAAATGCCTGCGGAAATTATTCCGATTTGGTTCTTCGCCGCGCACTCACCGCTTGCAGGATGCTTTCCTGCGATGTCAGTGCAGGCTATGATCCCAATTTTGCCGGCGTATTTGAGCGCAAGAATGCTGCATATCTCGGACGTGGTGTTTGCTTCAATAAGTATACGGGTTCCCGCGGTAAGGGCGGCTCCAACGATGCGAATGCAGAATATCTCGGCAAGCTTCGTAAACTAATGGATGATGCAAATGTTAACTTCCAGACCGCTGAGCTTGGCAAAGTGGATCAGGGCGGCGGCGGAACAATAGCCTATATCTGCGCTGCCTATGGTATGGAGGTCATTGATAGCGGTGTTGCTGTGCTTTCCATGCACGCACCTTGGGAGATAATATCAAAGGCCGATCTCTATGAGGCGGTTAAAGCCTATAGAGCTTTCATGCTGAATGCTTAAATAGCATCTGTTGGCAGCAATATTTAACTTTATAAGAATGAAGGTATGCCCGGCGGTTCACTGACTGCTCGGGCATTTTGGGCTCTTGAATTGAGGAATCGGGTCTTGTCTTTTTGATTGTTCAATTTGAAAAGAAAACTGTGAGAATGTTACAATTTTCCTGATCCAATATAAGACCTTGAGAAATTTTAGAGCTCGGAATTATCGTTTTATCGTTGATGACCACACATACGTCGATTACGCAATAGGAAATGATTACTATAGGAAGCTGACGTCGGATGGCTTTTTAACGATGAATGACAACGGCATACTCTATATCAACGGAAGGTGGATTCCGGAAGCCAAAAGGGAATATGATAAGGTGTATCTGACCGGAAATTCCGATAACTGAACCGATGAGCGCTCCGTCTTGCATTTTGTAAAGACGATAAAATCTGAATATGGGTTATAGGAGCAGGGATAATGAATCTCGAATATATCACAAAAACAACACATCCAATGTATCATAAAGCATTGGAGACGTATAAAATCAGTTTTCCCTTTCATGAGCGGAGGGAGCAGCTTTCTCAGGAAAGGATTTTAAGCGATAATGAGTATCATTTTGGCTTGATCTATGATGATGTTTTCGTTGGGCTGGTCTTATACTGGGAAACGAATGATTTCATATACATTGAGCATTTATGCATTCTTCCGGAAATGAGGAATAAACGATATGGTCAAAACGTTCTATCAATTTTGCAGAAGAAGGAAAAAATACTGATACTTGAAATCGATCCGCCTTTGGATGATATTTCTAAGCGCAGAAAGGGCTTTTATGAACGATGCGGCTTTACTGAAAATTCATTTGGTCATATCCATCCGCCGTATCATAAGGAAAATGATGGGCATCAACTGGTTATCATGACCTGCCCAAGGCAGATCACAGGGAATGAGTACGATGAGTTCAATAAGTACCTGCAAGAAAGAGTTATGGAGGATGCGTTTTGATTGAGCCTATGGTGCAGCGGAAGGATCGCTTTGCTGAAAATATGGCTGTTGTTCGTCATATGGCTCTCAACGCTTTGGGACAGCATCATGCTGAGATCAGTGTCGCTAGAAAACGCTGTCGCTTCTCCCTTGATGATGCTTTCCTTGCTTTTCATGCATAAGCTCTAAATGCTACAATTGACAGGAAAAACGCTATTTGATATTAGAAACTAATAAATAAACATAAATGTAGATATAGATATGGTATTACCTCATGTGTCTGCATTATAAAATGATGAGATGTTGCCAAAACGTTGGCAGATCGATTGCTAATTTTTTGTTGCAGTCTGTTAGAACAGCTGATTTAATTAAACAAAAAAACTAATAAAATCTATAATAACTAAAACAAAATAACGGAGATAGGTATGAATGATTTAAAAGAGATAATAAATAAAATAGGTGATTTTAATAGTAGCATCTCAGAACAAGTATGTTCTTTTTTGGGTGTACTGCGGTATGAAGATCAGCAAGTTATTCTTGAAGGAAGGATAGATCTCGAATTGCTGAATGGTTTCGAAGAGTGTAAATCAAAACAAATATGGGGATATATTAACAAAACTCCGGTAACTTTGCTAAATTGTTCTTTTAAGCAAATTTGTTGGAGAGTTTTTGATGAGCCGATAGATCAAAAGGCTGAAGCAATCATTACGTTGTGCCCATCTGAAATTATAATCGGAAAAGCTTTAGGTAGAGAAATTCTAGTCAAAGAAATTTACACAACGATGCCAGCACTTAATTTAATGTTCCATAATCATGTGTTTGAACCACTTTTCGATTTTTCACGAGAGAAACCGTCAGTTTTGGAGTACACATATCCGAGAGAGCTATCAGCCACAGATAAATATGGCACTTTGAGAGTATATCGCACATTTAACTCGAATTATTCAAGAGACGCGATAACATATAATACTATTCCACGTATCGAGTATCGATTTACAAAGGCTACTAAAATTACTGATGCGATTGGGCGTATTGCTTCTGTCCGGAATTTCTTTTCCTTTTTTGCAAACCACTATATACCTTTAGACGCGCTCGAATTTCGTGATGCAGATTCCATGAATGAAGAAGTTTTATCTCAGGCATATAGTCTATTCTTTAATGATCGAGAGAAAATAGTGGGACCGGATGAGCCATTTTTAATTTCATCAAATGCATTACAAAACGACTTTAAAAAAATCTGGAACAATTGGGTTTCTTTCTATGATGAGGCCAAACACGTTGTGAATCTTTTCTATGAGGTTATTTGTGACCATTCAACATACATCAACCGCTTCCTAAACATGGCACAGGCTGTTGAGGTGTATTCTTGCCGTTACCGAGAGCAGGAAGCAAAGGCAATTCAGAAACAGAACAAAAGTAAAAAGCTTTTCCTGAAACATCGTATTGAAGACATTGAAAGATATATTTCGGATTGTTTTGCCATCAAGGAAGAGTGGTTTACACCGATAGCGCAAGCAATATCTGATATGCGTAATTTCTTTACACATTATGATAAAAATAGAATTGAGCCGTCCTATGATGAAATATTTTCAGGCAGCTATTTCCTTCGGTTTACTTTGCTTGTTCTTGTCTACAAAAAACTAGGTATAGCGAATGAGACTATTGCCGATTATAAAACACGTATAGTTTTCGGAAGGCTTAACGATGATTGCAACACTTTAATAAATTATTTCACCAGGTCGCAGAAATGAGTGATGAAATAACCTATAAAGAGTATAGCGCCATTCCAGCTATCATGCCACAAGCTCAGACATAATTTTGCAACCAATTACTGTATTGATATGTACGATGAAAAAGGGGCTATGGATGCATACGCCCTCCAAACGCTTCTTGGACATTCTGAGTTTGAAACAACGAAAAGATATCTGCATCAGGCAACACAAGTCATAGCTTCAAACTCTTCCATTTCGCATTTGGACACGCACGTAAACGGCATCCTGTCCTCGGTAAAAAGGTCTTCAGAAAACTGACGCGGAAGAATAGAAAAAAGCCTTGTAAATACAAGACTTTATCCTTGGTACACCATCAGGGACTCGAACCCTGGACACCCTGATTAAGAGAAAATGTAATACAAGCAGTCTCATAATATAAGGAAAATTCCAGCAAATAAATGTAAAAATATAACTATTTCTTTTGAGTTAAGCTTGCCCCCGTCGCCCTCTGTCGGCAAAAAAAGACAATTGGCAGTCAGAAAAAAATGCAATGGGCTTCCATTGGATAATGTGCGAAGCAAAGCGAGCATAATATCCAATGTCCCGTTGCAGGCTTTGCTCTGACTGCTGTACAATGTCTTGCCGATAGAGGCATAGGGGCAAGCTCAGAATTGCCCCTTGAGCTCATTAGAGGTATCGCCGATAGGCAATTATATGCACAGCATTAGGAAGTGGATTATTCTTCAGTAATTTTTTTCATATCACTGTCATTTATAAATTTAATGCTTTTCGCAACATCAGGAGGGATAACTAGCCATTGAGGTTCCGAAGGCTTGCTTTTTAGTTGGCTCCATTCATTTTGCATTTCATTAGCATCGTTGTTTAATTCTTCAGCGTATTCGCAGATGAATTCAGCTAGTGATGGTTCACTCAATTCAATTAGTTCCGCGGGCATTCCGTTGATAGCTGCTTGCATTTGTTGCCCAATATTCATAAGTTGTTTTGCCCCCTCCAGAAAATCTATAATTTCTTTAGGACATTTTTCAAGGTACTTTTGAACAACAAGAATTCCTGGATATTTTGCTCCACAAATTATTGCAATTGTTCTTGATACTTCATCCGAAGCATATGACCTTGTTTTGGATTTTAGCATACTCAAATTAGAAGGAGATAAAGGTACATGGTATTTATCTTCGCATTCTCTTGCAATATCTTTTAGCATTTTGCCTGAATTTTCAATAATTTCATTTAGCATCGTTGTATAGTCCATAATTTACCTCGTTTATTTTAGCCATATTCTGATTTTACCATCAATTTATTTCACAGTCAATCAATTTTGTGATTCACACTTCTTGACATTTACTCACACTTGTGTTATTATTTATGCAAATCAACACAAGTGATGTGAATTGATTTGATGATATGCGAAAGGAGCGATAGAAAAAGATACTTCATGCGCAGCGAATTCATTTACTTGACTAAGTATCTTTTTTAGGGGCATTGATACATGAATAACGGTAATAAGCTTTTTAAGTGTCTGTTTGGTGCGGAGCGTGAGCGGGATGTTTATACTGTTAAATTTTATGAGCAGACTAATATAATAAAGCTTACATATATGCCCTTTTGCAAATCTAGGGGAATAGAGAGCCCGCAACGGAAATATTCTGAGAAGGGTTCAGTTAATACTGCGAAGTTGGATAATAATCTCTCTCGTGCTAAGTCAAAAGTTTTAGATATGGCTTTAAGTAATCCTTGGGATTATTGGTGTACATTTACCATTGATAAAGACAAATATGATAGATATAATTTGAAAGCTTATTATGAGGATTTTTCGGAATTCATTCATAATTATAATAGACGCACTGAGACCCCATTCAAGGTTCGTTATCTGCTCATTCCAGAACGTCATCAAGATGGAGCGTGGCATATGCACGGTTTTATAAAGGGAATTCGCTTGAATGATTTGTATATAAATGAGCACGGCCATTTAGCGTGGCGCTCGTATGAAAAGCGTTTTGGATTTATCAGTATGGATAAAATTAGAAGTCAGGAGCGCACTTCATTCTATTCTCTTAAATACATGACAAAGGATGCAAGCAGAAATGTTTCTGAACTTGGAGCACATTTGTATTATTGTTCTAAGGGACTCAAGCGTGCGAAAATGCTGTACAAAGGTTCTGATGTTTGCTTCAAAGGTGAATGGGCATATGAAGGTGATTATTGCAAGATAAAAAATTATAATCTCAGTACAGACTCAGACATTAAAAGATATATTGAAGAGGTTTCTCTATATGATTCTTCGGTTGATATTGGATGTTCGCCCGGTAAGATCAAAAGTTGCTTTCCGGAAGGATTAAGCCGTGCAGTGCCGGCTGAGACTTCCGGAAGCAGCTTTGATTGCCGGGAGCTCCATTGAACACAACTTGGATGTGGGATTGGCTATTGATTTTGAATTTGGGGAGATAACTAGTGGTTTTCTCCGGAATGCTATATCATTCATAGAAAGGGGTTCGCTAAAACATGACAATTCGTGAAGCATTGGATACATTCATAGATGATCGAACTTTGTATGGGCTTTCTCCCCGAACCATAGAAGCATATTCCGATTTTATCGGAAGGTTTGTCAAGTTTATCGGTGAAGCAACACTTGTTGAAGATATTCAGCTTTATATGATTCGAGCTTATATTGCTTCTTTGCGTGATCGTTCACTGTCCAATGCTACGATTGCGACATATATTCGTCATATTAAAGTGTTTTTGCATTGGGTTTCCGAAGAGTTGGAAATAACATACAATCTAAGCAGGATTCGGACACCAAGAGTACCAAAGAAGAATGTTCACTTGTATACGGAAGATGAGATACTTAAAATTTTTGAACTTGCAACCGCTGAAACAGAATGGATGACCTTGAGGAACAAAGCTGCTCTTGCTCTCATGCTGGATTCGGGCCTGAGAAGGAATGAGGTATGCAACATAGAAACCGATAGGATGGATTTGGAACTGCATTTGCTGGATATAGATGGAAAGGGCTCGAAATCAAGGGTTGTTCCCATCGGTAACACGTCTGCTGAGCTTATCCGGCAATATCTTTCCTGTTGTCCGTTCGACACCTCAAGGTATTTGTTCGTAAACAGATATGGGAAACGGTTCACAAACAATGCCATGAAGTTAATGGTGAATAAGCTTGCAAAGCAACTGCCATTTCAGCTGTCCTGTCACAGGCTCAGACATAATTTTGCAACCAA
>MSGV01000012.1 GCA_001940845.1 Christensenellaceae bacterium Phil7 | reverse complement strand
CGATACCTGGGGAAAAGTTATTTCTGTAACCGGCTCGCTGGCAAGCACCCTCGGCAAGGATAACCCCTTCCGTTACCGTGGCTATGTCTACGACAACGAAACGGGCTGGTACTACCTGCAAAGTAGATACTACGACCCCAATACCTGCCGCTTTGTCTCGGCGGATGTCATGCTCTCCACCGGGCAGGGCGTGCTCGGGTATAATGCTTTTCTATATTGCTTGAATAACCCGGTGAATATGGAGGATTCAGAAGGCAACTTTGGTTTGTTTACCCTTATCGGAGCGGCAGTAGGGGCAGTAACAGGTGCAATATCTGGCGCAGTGGTCGGAGCGATTTCTGCCGTAGTTTCAGGCGAGGATGTTGGAACTGCCATTTTAGCAGGTGCGGCTTCGGGTGCAGTTTCAGGAGCACTTACAGGAGCCGCCGTAGGGTTTATAGCTGATGTGCCTCTTACAGGTGGAGCTTCTTTGGCAATTGCCGTAGGGGTTGGTGTTGGTGCAGGTTTAGCAAGTGAATATGTTTCGTCATTAATTGATAAAAAACCAAGAAGTACAGGCGATTATATCGTTGCGGGGGCAATTGGAGGTATATCTGGTCTTGCTAGTTTCGGAATGATGAATGGGGTCAAAGGAGCAAAAGAGACTGGGGCATTTTATAAAGAAGTTATAAGTTCAGCAAAAAATGGAATGCGAAAAAGAACTTTAACAAAAATAGGTAAAAATTTTGCTGAAGATATTGCGGGAGGAGTGATGATGGGAGTAGCTGAATGGATATCAGGCACAAAGATTCAACAAACCCATAATTATATATGGAGAACTATTCATGCAAAATAAACCTTCAATAGAGTTTCCATGCTGGCAAAACGGAGAATGCATATTTGCGACTATATATGCAATAGTCATTCCAATACTTGGAATGGCTATTGCCTCAGTGCTAAGGGGGGAAAAGGTCGTATGGATAGTGGTTTTTACGTTTAGTGCACTCCTCATGATATTCACAATAGGATTTAGAAAACTGATATTTTTATCTCTGGGACGAGTGACTATAAATGAAGAGGGTGTTGGATTTCGAATTTTTTTTAAGTGTATGAAAATAATTAAATGGACGGAATGCAAAAAGATATACTTTGAATCCGCTAATACTGGATTTGAATCAAATAATTCCTGTTTTATATGTTTTGCTGATGATTATTTCAAACGCGATATACGGAAAGGAATGGTTGGTTTTCCAATGCCATCGGATGGTGTTATTATTGCCACATATAATGAATATATATGGAGTGAAATTAAAAAGTATGCACCAAAGAGACTTCAAAAAGAAATTGCAGCTAAAAGAATGAGTATTGAGTAGGAGAAAAAATGGCGATAGGAATTTCTACAATAATTATCGCAACAATATGTTGCATTATATTATTGCTTGATAAGCAAAATACCAAAACGGTCAACGGGCGCTTTGTGTTTAAGCAGTGTGGCGTAACTACGGCATTAAGCAGTCTTGATATTGTTATTACTGTTTTATTTTATATATGGAAAACCTTTGAGCATTCGTTGTTGATGAGTGACCTGTTTTGGTTAGTACCAGCTTTTATCACTGGAATATTAGGCATTATCAGGGCAGTTAATATGCGGGTAGAAGTTTTTTATGATAGCATAAAATATCGTACGATATTTAGAAAAGTTCGGGTAATAGATTTGAATGAAGTAACGCATAGCCCAATATTGGGTTATAGATATACGTTATTTCGTTCTAAGGGGTTTTTACTATTGCGCAATAGTCAAGAGAGAGGAGTTGCGACTATGATCAGAAATACTATAAAAAACAATTAATGGTGAGAAATGAAAATGCATTATATAATATGTTGCTGCAAGCTGGATTATCGGTTGGATTTATTGTTTCACTATTCGTTATGCTTGTCAAAACAAAAAGTTATTCTGGACCCGAAATTATGTATGTAAAACCATAAATAAGGAGGAGATATTATGAAATATCAGCATGTTCAAAGAATTTTTAAAAGTCCGCTATATATTAATTTCAAGAAGCATTACTGCCCTGAATGCAATAAAGGACTTAAAAAAATCAAAGTTTCTAAAATAGTAAATTCCAATTCGTCAGAAGCTAAGGGGTTTGATTTCTATACGGTTGATAACTACATGACATGAGAAGCCCCTTTTGTCTAATAGACAAAAGGGGCTTTTTTGAACTAAGTAAATCCCTGTGTGCATTTTTCGAATCGGTTCTCTATGCTGGTGATAATGGGAGGTGCAGCCTGCGACAGAGGGCAAATTGTGAACTCAATCCATGGACTTTGCGGTATCTATCATTGCGCTTGTGAAAGAATTAAAAAGCAAAGATTATTTCATACTTGCCTCGGCAAGGATTTTGTTATATAATGGCAATTGTATAAATTGAAATTAAAAATTCAATCTTCCAAATTTCCTTGATATTTCAAGGCTTTTCGCCTGTTCAATGCCCGATATTTATGTAATTTCCCTTGTTTTTTCCCTTATGGGCGAAAACAAGGGAAACTTTTTATCCTTATGCTTCCCCGACTACCTTATCAAGCAGTCTTGCGGAAGTACGCTTCGCCTCCCTTGTGGCGTGAGCGTAGATGTTCATTGTGGTACTTACATCCGAGTGTCCGAGAAGTTCCTGCACATCCGTTGGCTTTGCACCGCCTGAGAGCAGGTTGCTCGTGTAGGTCTGTCTCAGCGTGTGGAAATGGAAGCCTTCAAGACCCTCAACCGTTTTCTTTGCTTTCTGGCAAATCTGACCGACAGCCGAAACAGATACATAAGACCCGTCAGCCTTTAAGCAGACAAAGGACAATTCCTTGTAATCTTCGGGAACTTCCTCGCCCCTCGCAAGGGAATATACTTCGTAATAAGTACGCCCCTGCTCCTTTACTGTCTTGCAGTAATTCAGGCGATAGAGTTCGCCGTAGCGGAAACGGTTTTTGTGCTGTTCCGTTTTAGCGGTTTTCAGGATTGCTGCCAGCGTGTTACAGAAGTCCACAGTGCGGACTTTGCTCCGCTTCGTTGTCCCTACCTCTGTCTTGTGCCTTGTACCGTTGTACCGCATACTGCGGCGTACTGTCAGGTATTGCCCCTCAAGGTTGATGTCCTGCCAAGTCAAGCCGCATACTTCCCCGATACGCAAGCCCGTGTAATAGGCTATCTGTACCGCCAGTAATGCAGGATTGTTCTTCTTTTGCAGGAACTCCGTCAGCTTCAGATACTCGTCGTGGGTAATGGTCGGAACGCTTTCCGTTTCGCTCTCATTCTCAGCGAATATATCCGTTTCCTCTTTCCGTCCCCTCAGCTTTACATACTGCATCGGGTTAAAGGTTATCAGCCTTTTCGGAAAGACTGCGAAGCGGAATGTCCCTTGCAGGACTGCCGAGAACTGGAGCATATATCCCTTGCTCATAGGCTTAGAGGTTGTCCCATCGGGATTTATCCCTCCGAAGCTCATAAAGTCGATAAACGCCTGTAAATGGTCGGCGGTCACAGTTTTCAGCTTGCGGCTGCCAAGAGGATGTTTCTTAATCCTTGCCGCCGCAGCGATATATGCCATGACCGTTCCATTACTCAGATTGCCGGGCTTCAGTTCTTCCTCCACCCACATATCCAAGACTTCGCCCACAGTGATGTTGTCTGCCTTGCCGACAAACTGTTTGGCTTCGTAGTCCTCCATTGCCTTGCGGAGCATGGACTCCGTTTCCGCCTTGCTCTCCGTGCCGGGGAACTCTTTCTGTACACGGTTTCCGCTTTCATCTTCGATATAGAAGCGGTAGTACCACTTTTTGCCTTTCTTTCTTACAGAACCTTTTGCCATAGATAAAATTTCTCCTTTCTATCCGTGGCAATCGGGTCTGTGACATATGGTGTGCGTAAAGTAATAGTGTCACTTCTGCCGATTGCTGTCAATCGGCATTTTCATTTATCAAGGTGCCACGGAATTTTTCTTTTCAGCCAGCCTGTCCTCGGCTGCTGTTACTATCCCGAAAAGTTCGCCCATAGATACCTTTGTGCGACCCTCATCGTAGATATGTAAAATTCCATCAAGGAAACGCTTCATATCTTCAATCGGTGCTTCCATTTCTTTGCGGTAAACTCTTTCTTCAATGCTTCCGACTTCAATGGCATACCGCATTAAGGACTCTTTCAGTCCCTCGTCCTCTGCCACTTTGTCAATCTCCGCCATAGCGTCTGACCAGTGGTAGCAGAGTATGGAATACAGGTCTATCATCTTCCCAAGAAATGAAGTGAGAAGCTGCTGGTGCGGCTCTCCCTTTACCACGCTCACGCTTTCGAGATATTTTGCAATGTGAGCCTCAATGTCTCTCTGGCAGAGCGTTTTGGTGTCGTATTCCTTTTCTTCGGAAAGACCTGTCAGCCATTCGGGAGTGGTCAGAAGTGCTTCTGCCAGTCCGTTGATAATCATCGTGCGTGTCGGGTCAACGCCGCCTGCTTCGTATCTTTGAATGGTGGACTTGTTCACACCGATACGCTTGCCAAGCTCAGGCATTGTGAGATTAAGTTCTAATCTTCGTTCTTTTACCCGTTCACCGACCTGTTTTGCGGTGAATGTGATTTCCTGTTTCAAGGTTTTCACCTCCTTGCGAATATCAGTATATCATACGGAAATGCAATTTGCAACCCCGTTTTGCGTATTGTTTCAAAAATATTTAATAACAGGTTGCGAAACGAGTTGACAAGAGATAGCAAAATAAGTATAATGAGAATTGCGAAGTTGCAAAATGAGTATTCGGAAAAGGAGGAATGAATATGGGCAATGTCAAAATGGGTCTTACTATTGAAGAAGCTGCCGAATGTACGGGTATCGGGAGGAACACCATGCGAAAACTGGTGGACTGGGGCAAGCTCCCTGTCTTAAAAGTCGGGAGAAAGACCATTATCCGCACCGATACGCTGGAACGCTTTATGAGCGTCAATCAGGGGAGAAACCTGCTCGTTGAAAAAGAGGTACGAAAGGTCGAATAACCGTTCTCTAAAAGCCCTCGGCGTTTGAGAGCGAAATACACCCCTCGCACAAATCTGGCGATTTGTACTCAGGGTATTTCGCCCTTGCAGGGAGCCTGTATCACAGCGTCGATAAACTCTCTCCGCTCTGATACAGAGAAAATTGCACCGCAATTTTCTGTTGCTGTCCCTCTGCCAAATGCCATCGGAACAGCAGCAACCGACAAGTCGGTTGCAGAATGAGAACGCCCCGATACGGGAGAAAGGACACTATGGCGAGACACAGCTTCATACGAATGACGAAGCTGCCAAATGTCAAAGGACGCATTTCCTATATCACGAGTAAGAAAAAACAGGAGTATCTGTATGCCACCTACCGCACCGCCGACCATACCTTTTGGAGCAATCTTGCAAGGGAAAGTCAGCAGGAATTTAAGCGAAGCGGGACAACAGGTGTGTGCATTGAAGCAAGGGAGCTTGTGATTGCCCTGCCTGAACTGTACACACAATATGACCCTGATAAGGTATTAAAAGACTTTACAGACCTGTTCCGCAGGCAGTACGGTGTGGAATGTGTGTCGGCTCTCCACCACAATAAACGCAAGACCAACTACCATATCCACCTGATTTTCAGCGAGCGGAAGCTGCTCCCTGAGCCTGAAATCAAGACAGCCACCCGAAGCGTGTTCTTTGATGAAACAGGCAAGAGGGTACGCACCAAGAAAGAGATTACCGGCGAGGACGGGCAGATACGAAAAGGGTGTACGGTCATCAAAAAAGGCGAGGTTTACGAAAGCCACCTCTTTACCACCAAAGATGAGCGTTTCAAAAGTGAAGCCTTTTTGGATGAAGCCAAGCACCTCTACACCGCCCATATCAACCGCCATATCTCCGACCCCGAACAGCAGCTAAAGGTCTTTGACAAAAACGGTGTCTATCTGCCGACAAAGAAAATTGGCAAGAACAATCCGAAAGAGGAAGAAATCAAAGCCGACAATGCCGCAAGGCAGGAATGGAACAGGACAGCGGATATGGCTCTTATCTCAGGCGTATCGGAAGAAAAGATACTGGAGGTCAAGCAGACACAGATCCACGATAAGGTCAGCCAGTCCATCCGTGAAAGCGGCTGGCTTCCCAATCTGTTCCGCAGTATCGTGGGCAAGGCAAAAGACTTCCTGCAAAATCTTATCCGTGAGCAGAGTATGCCGCCCAAGCCTACACTGGATATTGATATATCAGAGTTCCGCCATATGCGAAGCCTGATGATTAAAGTGCAGGACAGAGCAAGAGAAATCAAGCGTTTGCAGAACGATGTGCTTCCAAGCCTGAAGCAGCAGCTTGCCGATACGAAAGGTATTTTCAAGAGCAAGGAGCGTAAGGCGTTGGAAGTGAAAATAGGGCAGACGGAGAAAGAAATCGCTGACAAACTGGATAAAATCCCCGACACGTTGAAAGCAGACGGTTATCCCGATGTGCAGGTGTTTATGGCTACTTTCCGAGAAATGCAGTCCGTAGTCGAGCAGTACAACCGTGACCTTGCCAAGTGGGAACAGCAGGTCAAGGAAAAAGATAAGCCTACAAGACCACCCGAAAAAGAGAGTATTCGTGCAAGGCTCAGGAAAATACAGGAGCAGGGCAAGCAGGAACGCAGACCACGAAAGAAGTCCCAAGACAGAGACAGGTAATTTCGTCATTACCGCACCGCCGATATAAGCGGCGGTGATTACATAGAAAAGACCCTATCCCACCGTCATTCCTCCGTGGGATAGAGTCAAAGAAGAAACAGACCGCTAACTAATATCATTGTGCGAACTGTTAGCGGTCTGTTTTCAACATTCATTTATATCAATTCCATATCTCTAATTCAAGAAAAAGTGCATACACAATCCAATTAAAGAACATATCACAGCCGTAATAACAGCAGAGATAATTACTTTTAATATATTTTGATAAGGTCTTTTGGCTTTCTCTTGAATACTCTGAATTTCATCTAAGCGCTTTCCTTCGCAAAATGCCACAATCTCTTTGTAGGTCTGCACATTGTTTTCCTTTTTGACTTTCTCTGTTTTCAGTGCAACAAACATGGTGATAGCGAACAAAATGCCACAAGGAATAATGGCATAATAGGAAAGCCATATCGCTAAAGGAACTGCAGAAAATATGAGTAATGCCATCAATACAGCAAGGATAGCTCCATATTTATTTAACTTTTCGATTTCCGTTTTCTTGATTTCCTCTTTCATAATTTTAATATCTCCTTTGACTAATTGGTCGAGAGAGATATTAAAAATTGTACTGAGCAGCAATAAACTCTGAATATCGGGATAACTTTTAGCATTCTCCCAATTCGATATGGTTTGTCTTGTAACAAAGACTTTATCTGCCAATGCTTCCTGAGACAAACTCATTTCCTGCCTGTACTTTTTAATCTGCGAACTAACTTCCATTCAATTCACCTCCATATCGTCGCAGGTTCTCTTGACCTGTAACAAAGATAGCACAGACTGTAGTTTCTATCTATCTAATGGTCTTGACATCTGCGTTATTAAGGGTGTCAAAACTTTTTTACACAGCAAAATACGGCGGTGATACATAATTCCCCAAGGGCTTTATTGAAAATATGATTTTGGGTTAAATATGTAAATCCTTTTTGCAAAACACAGTAACTGCTATCGTATAAAGCAAAATTGCCCCAAGCAGCAGAGCCAACACTCCCATAGTAGCAGCACTTTCGCCAGCCACAACACCATTTGCATCAAAAAGAGTAAAAAAGGTGAAATATTTAATTACTTCTGCCTTTTCACCTGCATTTGCCAACATTTGTAGAACATACATAAGTGCAGGAATACCTGCTCCCAAAGCTATACTGTATTTTGTGTCTGAAAAAACGCAGGAAGCAAGGAAGCAAACACCGCCTATAAATAAATGCAGGCATAAAAGTGCGGCATTTAACTTTAACAACTCCGATATTACCAAAGCTCCCGAAAAGTTTATTTCTGCTATTACTATTTCCAAGCCGCTTGTATAAACGATAAGGAGCAATACTCCGCTGATAAGAACCAACAGCTGCGTTGTTGCGATTGTTCTGCGTTTGATCGGTGCTGACAATAGAGTAACCATTGAATTATTATCGGCATACTTGGCAATAAGAGAATTTCCTCTCAAAATGCAGAATAGCATTGGGAAAATCAGCAGTATAAATCCATAAAGATATGAAATCATAAATCCAATCAAACTGGTTGCTCCGGCACTCATTCCAACAGAAGCCATCAACTCAGGCATTACTTCATAAAAGCTATCCAGCGTTTCCATCATTTCCGGGTCAAACATACTGATAATAATAGCCACATACATAGAGATTATGGCGGCAAATATAATGAGCATTTTTAAGCTGCCTTTCATTTCCCGCTTATATAAAGTTGCATTAAACATTTTTCTCACCTCCATAGTAGTGCATAAAGATTGTTTCCAGACTTTGTTTTGCTGCAACAGTAACTTCGCTTCCGTTGCATATTCCATCAAAGTCTCTCGCAAAGTTCTTGGCTGCCTCAGGAGAATCCAAATGTACATTATATGTGTGCATATGGCGTTTTCTCAATGTTTCAACCGAGTCAGTGGTCACAAGCTTTCCGTTTCGGATAATGCCGATGCGGTCACAGGTGCGTTCTACTTCCTCAAACATATGGCTTGATAAAAGAATCGTTTTGCCTTTCTTCTTTTCTTCAGCAATCAAATCTATAAAGCGATTTTGCATTAAAGGGTCAAGTCCGCTTGTTGGTTCGTCCAAAATCAGTATATCAGGGTCGTGCATAAAAGCGGTGACAATACCAATCTTTTGTTTCATTCCCTTACTCATTTTTTTGATTTTTCCTTTTGGGTCTAACTCAAAACGCTCAAGCATTTCCTGTATTCGGTTATCGTTTTCTATATTTCGGTACTGGGAAACGAATTTCAAAAAATCTTTTCCCGTCATATCATCAAAAAAGCTAATCTCTCCGGGAATATATCCCAAACTTTTTTGGATTTTATCACTGTTTTTCCAACAGTCCAATCCATGAATATGGCAGTTCCCTGTTTTGGGTTTTATAAATCCCATCAAATGACGAATGGTTGTAGTCTTACCCGCCCCGTTTGGACCAAGAAAGCCAAAAACTTCGCCTTGTTCTACTTGAATAGATACATCAAATATTCCTTTCCCTGCTCCATAATCTCGGGTCAGGTTTTCAACATTTATTACACTCATTGAAACTCCTCCTTATATGAAATCCTTTTGAACATTGCAGCCCATTGTGTAAGTTCTTGTTTTATTTCTTGTACATCTATCGGTTTTCCTTCCATTTGTTTGGAGTGTAAGTATCCGTCAGTCATCCAAATCAGCATATGAAAAATTCGTTCTGGGTCAATACCGTCTTTAAATTTGTTCAGCTCAAGATTTCTGAAATAGGTATCATACTTTTGGGTTTTCCAGCTACTGATTTCTGTTTGAACCTCAGTTGATACATCCTCCTTTTGTGAGTAAAAGCAACGAACAGAAAAACGGGTAATAAACGGGTTTTCTATATGCATATTTACTTTCTTTTCGGTTGCATAGGCAATCAATTCAAAAAAATCCGTTATTTCCAACAAATGTACATCAGAAACTGCTTCCTCAACAATTTTTGATACATATTCATAGGTATCCATATACAAAGTTTTTTTATTATGAAAATAATAAAACAGTAATCCTTTGGAGACACCGGCTTTTGCCGCTATCAAATCTGTAGACGCCCGCTTATATTCATATTTCCCAAACACTTCCATAGCAGCATTGTAGATAGCCATCTGTTTTTCTTTGGATAACTCGTAAAAAGCTTCGTTTATTTTATCGCCTCCTTTGACCGATTTGGTCATTTATTATTATATTGGATTGACTCAAATTTTCAAGGGGACATAACGATTGAACCCC
This sequence comes from Christensenellaceae bacterium Phil7, assembly GCA_001940845.1. Taxonomy (GTDB): domain Bacteria; phylum Bacillota; class Clostridia; order Christensenellales; family CAG-138; genus PeH17. Next base: position 2,183 of record MSGV01000012.1, on the reverse strand, counting down.
TCGAAATATAAGACAGCTGAGCGGAAACGCTTTTGGGTGTTAGAACGCCTTATTTAAGCAGTTCACAGAGCATAAAATATGACGGGTAAGGAATAATCCCTGCCCGTCACGATTTTACGGTTATATGCGTTACAATGCTTTAATGGAATATGATTTCCTCATTTACAATCTCCATCGCACACGCTCTTATGTTATTCATTCGCCCAACCCATTCTAAGGCATTTTTTGCTTTTAGTTGCTCCGTAATACCCTGTGATTGTTTCATCTGCTCTATGAGCGTTTCCAAACGCTCTTGAGCCTGTTCGTCAATAGCAGCAAGATAACTGTTCAGTTTTCCCTCCATCATCATTGTTGTGTAAGTTGCTTTTCTGTGTTCTTTCAGATATGCCTTGTGTCGCTGTCCCCAAATGCCGATAGGCTTGTTTTCTTCTTCGGGAAGTATCAGACAAGGGATATAATAATCGCCCTGCAATTCGTACCATAAACCGTTGCTTTTGTCATAAATGTATTTTTCCATTATGCTGTCCTCCAAAATAATCTATTCGCACATACATCACAGTTTCCCGATTGCCACAACCTGTTATATCTTGTTATGAGATTTTTCTTCCCTTGATTTTTCCCTTATGAGTGGTCGAGGGAAGCATAAAATGTTGTGAAATCGTATAAAGGGATATGACGGGCACATTGCGATAAATCCTTTATTTTCAAGGGTTTCGGGTTACAAGGAAGTATATTCTTCCGATTAGGCGGTATAGCCCCACAAAGGGCTATGCCGTCTTTTCCTGTTTATTGGCTTCTTTTTGTTCTGCCTGCGGTTCGGTGGGAAAATGGATTTTCCCCACAAAGTTAAAGACAATATCCACTTTCTGAAAACGCTTGCCGTCTATCTTTTCCGGCGCATGGACTACGATTTTCTTTATAAATTCATTGACGATTGTGGGCGTTAATTCTGTTATCCCTACATACTTGCGGATAATGGCGGCGAAGCTGTCAAAGTCGGTTTTGTTCTGCTCGTAGTTATCAACTTCCTTTTGCTCCGCACTTACCTTTTCTGTCAGTTCTTTCTGCTCCGCTTCATATTCTGCGGACAGCTTCAAAAACCGTTCGTGGCTGATTGTACCGCTTATATCGTCCTCATAAATCCGCTTGAAAATACGGTCAAGTTCCGCAATCCGTTTTCTTGCCTGTTCCACCTCACGCCGCTTGCGCTTCATCTCTTTTTCCGTTTCGTCAAACCGCTGTTTCTGTATCAGTTCCATAAAAGCGGTAATATCGTCATAGAACATTTTTGTTACATCAAATATTCTCTGCCGAACAATCGTCTTCAACGTTTCTTCTCTGATGAAGTGTGCCGTACACTCTCCCGTATTGCTTTTGTACTTTGCACAACGGTAATGGTCTTGTGAGCCGTCAAAACTTTTGCAGGTAGCAAAGTGCAGCTTGCTTCCACAATCCGCACAGAATACCAAGCCGGAAAACAATCCCTGTCGCTCTGCTTTTGTGGGGCGGCGTTTGTTTGCCCTTAATTCCTGTACCCGTTCAAAGACGGCTTCCTCTACAATCGCTTCATGGGTATTGCGGAAAATCGCCTGCTGTTCCTTTGTGGTAGGAATACGCTTTTTCAGCTTGTGGGATTTGGAATAGCTTTTGAAATTTACCGTATGTCCGCAGTAGTCCATACGCTCTAAAATGCCGACAATCGTGCTGTCTTTCCAGTTATACGGATTTTCGGGAAGTGGCTTTCCTTTCTGTTTTGCATAGTATGCTTTTGCTGTCAGCACCTTATCTGCCTTGAGAATTTTCGTTATCTGCATAGGTCCTTTTCCGGCAACACATAAATCAAAAATCCTCTTTACCACAGCGGCGGCTTCCTCGTCCACAATCCATTTCTTTCTGTCGACAGGGTCTACCTTGTAGCCATAGGGAGGCTTTGTCAGATGTTCTCCCGCCATGCCTTGCGACCGCTTGATTGCCCGTACCTTTTTACTGGTATCTTTTGCATAGAAGTCATTGAAAAGATTACGAAACGGGGTAAAATCGTTATCGCCTTTTGCACTGTCCACACCGTCATTGATAGCGATATAGCGCACATCTCTTTCCACAAAAAAGATTTCCGTATAGTAACCAACTTTCAGATAATCACGACCTAAACGGGACATATCTTCTTGTGTCAAGTAGGGACT
>MSGV01000011.1 GCA_001940845.1 Christensenellaceae bacterium Phil7 | reverse complement strand
GCAGCAGCTCATATTCGTATGCATATGATGAGAACGGACTGCGCACGCAAAAGACGGTCAATGGAGTGACCACAAATTACTACTATAACGGCGGTCTTCTGATGGACGTGACCTCGGGCAGCGTTTAAGCTGACGCTTGACTGCTCTATGGATCAAGATACAAACTTGGTTGTGTTTTCATGAAATTATTTTTCATGCTCTTTATAAAATAGGGCTTGACACGGCAAACTTTTGAGTTTATAATTCGATGTAATTCAGGAGATGATTAGCTCTTTTGAGCAGCAGCTCCTTTATGCCGTAGCGATTGCGGCAGGCTTTGATGGAGAAAAGATACTTTTTGCGGTTCACAGAGAGGAGCACATTGCTGAGAGCGCTCTGCCGGAAAGGTTTCATAAGTTCGCTCCGGAGCCGCAAGGGTGAAGCCGGTTAATTGGGTGTGTAGCTTTTGCCGGGTTTGCCCGTTATAGCTTGATGTGAGGCCGTAAGATTTTATTCATATGGCGAATAAGGGTGGTACCACGAGAAGAGCACACTCGTCCCTAGGGGATGAATGTGCTTATATTTTTATAATATGATAGGAGATATGAAGAATGTTGGATGAATTGGCGAAAATCCGTGAGAATGCGCTTGCAAGGCTCAAGGGAATCAAGACGGAGGAAGAGCTTGATGCGCTTAATACGGAGATCTTGGGCAGGAATGGTGCGTTGACCGCGATACTTCGAACCATGGGCAAACTTTCACCGGAAGAGCGCGCAGAGCTTGGCAAAGCGGCAAATTCTGCAAAACAAGCATTGACTGCAGCAATAGGCGAAAGAAGATCCTCCATAGCAGAGCTCATAGAGAGCGTAAAAAATGAACGTGAGAGGATTGATGTGACCCTTCCTGGAATCACGGGAACTCCTATGGGTAAGCTTAATCCTCTGACGACTGTTTACAGAGAAATACGCGATGCCTTGATTGGATTGGGATTCACGACCTTTGAGGGCCCGGAAATCGAATATGATGATTATAATTTCACTAAGCTCAATCTGCCGCTCGATCATCCGGCAAGGGATATGCAGGATACCTTCTATATTGATGAAAAGACCTTGCTGAGAACACATACTTCTCCATGCGAGGCAAGAGCTTTGATGACACTTGAGCCACCGTTCAGACTCGTAATTCCAGGACGTGTTTTCAGAGTAGATGAGCCCGATGCAAGCCATAGCCCGGTATTTATGCAGATGGAGGGTCTGGTGGTGGATAAGGATCTGACATTTGCAGATTTGAAAGGCACCATAGATACATTCGTAAAAGCTGTATTTGGAGAGAATGTTCGTTCAAGATTGCGTCCAAGCTTTTTCCCATTTACGGAGCCATCTGCCGAGGTTGATATAAGCTGCACAATATGCGGTGGAGAGGGATGCAGTTCCTGCAAGGGCACAGGTTGGATGGAGATTATGGGCTGCGGCATAACAAATCCGCATGAGATAGAGAATTGCGGCCTTGATCCGAAGGAATGGAAGGCATTTGCTTTCGGCATAGGTATAGATCGTGTTGCATGCCTTAAATATGGCATAAATGATATTCGTTTGTTGTATGAGGGGGATGCACGCTTCCTCAAACAGCTTTAATTTGGAGGTAAATGGCTATGAAACTACCGCTTAAATGGTTAAAGGATTATGTGAACTATAATGTTTCGCATGATGAATTTGTTCGAAGGATGCTATTGCGAGGCTTTGAGATTGCTGATGTGATCCCTGAAATGCCGAATATAAAGAATGTCTGTGTGTGTACCATAACAAATATCGAGCAGCATCCGAATGCGGAGCGCCTTCGCGTATGCGATATCGATATCGGAGAGGAAGAGCAGCTGAAGATAGTTACCAATGCGGCGAATGTGACCGTTGGCTGTCAGGTTCCGGTTGCTCTGGATGGCGCAAGGCTTACGGATGGTATGGAAGTAAAACCCACAAAGATGCGTGGGATTATGAGTTACGGTATGTTCTGCGGAGGGGCTGAACTGGGAATAAATGATGTTGAATATGAAGGCGCAGGCGTTGACAGTGTTCTGATCTTGAACGAGAGGCATCCAAATGGACAGCGCATACAGGAAGCTTTAGGATTGGATGATGTCATATTTGATATTGAGCTAACTCCGAATAGGCCTGATTGTCAGAGCATCGTTGGAATTTGCAGAGAGGCCGCAAGTGCGCTCGGGCAGCCATTCAATGAGCCTGTTATCGAAAGAATTCAAGGTGAAGGTAATGCTGATGACTATGCCTCCGTAACTATAGATAACCCGGAGCTTTGCCCGAGGTATTGTGCGAGGGTGGTTACCGATCTTAAAATAGAGCCTTCGCCAAAATGGATGCAGTTGAGGTTGAAGCTCGTTGGTTTAAGACCGATAAACAATATTGTTGATATAACTAATTATGTGCTTATAGAATATGGTCATCCCATGCACGCATTTGATCTTGCCTGCGTTGAAGGAGGGCATATAATCGTTCGCAATGCTGATGAAGGAGAGGTTGTAACCACTCTTGATGGGAAGGATCGTACCATGAGCTCCGATATGCTTCTCATTGCCGATCCAAAGAAGGGCGTTGGTATTGCAGGCGTTATGGGTGGAGAAAATTCAGAGATAACAGCAAATACAAAGGCAACATTGTTTGAAAGCGCTGTATTTATCCCATCAAATATCAGGCACACCACGCAAAAACTGCATCATTCTACGGATTCTTCGGCTCGCTTTGTGAAAGGTGTTGAGGCGGTTAATGCTGAAATCGCTGTCAATCGTGCAATAGAGCTTGTTTATAAGTTGGGTGCTGGCAGAGTAATAGGGAACATGATAGATGTTTGTGCGGCGGATGTGAGTGAGAGAAATGCCATCGCTGACTGCGACCATATAAATTCCATTCTCGATACGGAATTTACCGCAGAACAGATGTGCTCCCTGCTTGCAAGCATCAATATCCCCGCTGTTCCGGAGGGAAATAAGCTCAATATAACGGTTCCGCATTTCAGAACTGATATAGAAACTGGAGTTGAAACGGACTGGGATATTGCCGAGGAGATCGGCCGGCTCTATGGTTATGATAATATTCCATCAACGCTTATGCATGGCGACACCTTCCAGGGCAAACTGGGAAGTCGGTTTGCTTTTGAAGACCTGGTAAAGGATACCATGGTTGCTTTGGGCTTTATGGAAGCATATAATTATAATTTTACCTCACCGCAGGAATACGAAATGCTTAGAATACCGGAAACCGATGAAAAACGTCTTACTGTGCGTATTCGTAATCCATTTGGAGAGGATCAGAGCCTTATGCGCACGACGCTGATCGGAGGATTGCTGCGCACTATGCTTGTGAATTATAACAGAAAAACAGGCGTTGGGCGATTCTTTGAAGTTGGGAATGTGCATTTTAATAATAATTCGGAGGGTTTGCCTGAAGAAAGGAAACTTCTAAGCTTCATTTGCTTTGGCACAAACGAGAATTTCTTCACGGCTAAGGGCGTCATTGAGCAGCTTTTCAATGTGCTTGGCGTTGAAAATGCTCGCTTTGATGCGGGTGGAGGTGAGTACTTCCATCCGGGAAGAAAAGCAATCATCAGTATTGATGGAGATGTTATTGGAGAGCTTGGAACTATTAACAGCAAGGTTCAAAAGGCATTTGGGCTCCCAAGCTATTCGATAGTTGCAGAACTGAATTTTGATAAACTCATGAATCATATCAGAGCAGTTCGCAAATATCGACCGATACCCAAGTTCCCAATAGTACAGCGTGATATTGCGATCATCGTTGATAAGGATGTTGCTGCTCAGAACGTAATCGATGTGATCAACTCTGCCAAGGTTCGAGTGATCATTGAGAATTGCAGAGTATTTGATGTTTACTATCCGACCGAGCCGGGGGATAAAGGTATTCCGGAGGGCAAGAAGAGCATGGCGTTCAGCTTCGATCTGCGCAGCGATGAGCGCACCCTCAATGATGAGGATATCAATCAGGCGGTAAAAGCTATACTTAAAACACTCAAGTTCAGGCTTGATGCCGAATTGAGGAGTTAAGAAGAAATACTTATAGGAATCATCTCTAGCGATCAGAACCACCGGTATTGCCGGCGGTTCTGATTTCTATATAAGGCTTAATCTATGAACTTTCTATAGTTGTTTATGATACGGCCTATTGCTCCCTTTGAATCGGGATTATCGGTATAATCCGCATTTGCCCTGTAAGTTGGAAGCCGTTCATTGTATAGTCTGATTATTGCAGCCTGACCTTCACGAAGAAGAGGACGATTACGCATCTTCTGCCGAAGAAGATATTCCAACTTTCTGTCCAAAAATACCACATATCCGCTCGTCCGCAGAATTGGTATATTTGCAGGAGTCGTTAGAATGCCGCCGCCGGTTGCAACCACCATACCTCCGCGAGCAGCGAGCTTCGATAGTGTTTTAGTCTCCATTGAGCGAAACCCGGATTCCCCAAAGGTATCGAATATCGCATCAATACTGCGCCCCTGCTCAGCCATGATTATCTTATCGGTATCAGCAAATTTAAGTTCCAAAGCATTGGCGATAGTGTATCCGCACCTCGATTTGCCGCAACCGGACATACCTATGAGATAAAGATTCATATTCCTGCGCTGCACTCGCTTAGAATTCCTTATTATTGCAGTGAATATTCGGGTCAGCTCAGTTGAATAAAATCCGCGACCATTGATAATAGCTGTCAAAAGCTCCTTTTCGCGCTTTGAATTTTCGATTGGAATACCATTTATGCGCTTATATTGGGAAATCCTCGAAACGATATCAAACCGCTCCATAAGCAGTTCCGCAATATCGGAATCGATCTCATCTATCTCGTTTCTGTAGATTTCAAGTTCTGCATCAGTCATCACCGCATCCTCCATTCAGTTTAAATCGCAGCAGTAAGTCATATATGGCTATGGCAGCACATGCTTCAATTATGACACAGCCCCTCGGCACAATGCAAGCATCATGACGTCCCTGTATTTTATGAAGGACAATGGCTCCGGTTTGTGTATTAAGCAGGGATTGAGCAATGGAAATGCTGGGTATCGGACGGAAGCATATTCGAAATATCAGGGGCATTCCATTACTGAGACCACCGTTTATACCTCCCGAGAAATTTGTAGAGGTTTTACCGCCGAGCATGAACTGATCATTGATCTCACTGCCGCGAGAAGCAGCAATTTCAAAGCCCTTGCCGAATTCGATTCCGCGAACTCCGGGAATGGAGAAAAGAATATGTGCCATACAGCTTTCAAGGCTATCAAAAAAGGGCTCTCCCAAGCCAATAGGAAGATTTAATGCAGCTGCTTCCACGATCGCACCGATACTGTCTCCATCATTTCTTGCATTGGTAAGCTCTGCTTCAAAATCAGATTTTGCGCTGGAATCTATGAGCGGAAAATAGCGATCAAGAGGAGGGAAATCACGCATAATCGGATCAAAGCAAGAATCAACAGCGTGTCCTATTTGCTGAACATGAGAAGCTAGTTTAATCCCGTATTTGTTTAGGAGCTGCTTTGCGAGGCTTCCAGCAAAAACCAATGCGACAGTAAGACGACCTGAAAAGGCCCCTCCTCCGCGAATATCATTATAACCATGGAATTTCTTATTTGCAGCAAAATCTGCATGGCATGGACGAGCAAGGTTGTTGTAATCCTTGGATCTTGCATCAAGATTCGGGAATAGAACGGTAAGCGGCATACCACTGCAGTGTCCATTATAATAACCGGAGATTATTTTATAAGAATCGGCTTCATAGCGCGAGGTGCTTTCATAGCTTTTTCTTGGCATGCGAAGCTTCAATTCGTCATTAACAAGCGTCCATTCAGGCTCAAAGCCGGCAGGAAGCCCATCTATGGTGCAGCCGATGCAATCACCATGCGATTCTCCAAATATAGAAATTCTAAATAAATTACCTAATGTATTCACAAACAAATCCCCCAAGCTTTGAAAAATCATTAAAAAACTGAGGCGCGCTCTTTGTAATCGATGAAGCATTTAAAATTACAACAGGCGATTCCGTTATAAGTGAAGCAATCGTAAATGCCATTGCAATTCGATGATCTGATGCAGAATCGATAATACCGCCTTTGAGACTGCCGTTGCCTATGATCTCAACGCAGTTTTTGCCTGAAATAACATTGCCGCCGAGTCTGGTTATGCCGCTGCACATAGCCTGAATGCGGTCACTCTCCTTGCCGCGCAGTCTGTCAGTATTTCGTATATACATATGTTTCCTCCTTCCGCAGCCTGCAATTGCCAGAATCGGAAAGAGATCGGGACAGTCAGTAATATCTATTTCGTCAAGGTCAAGCATCGCAGGAGTGATTCCGCCTGCTTGAGGCTGCTGCGGCAGGTTGGAGAATTCTATTTCACAGCCCAGAAGGTTGGCAACGATAAAATTTGCCGCATATGAACAATCCCCGGATATTTCTATGCTGCCGGGTGCAGTATAGCTGCCCCTTGTTTCAATAATCAGGCTTTGATCGACAATGCTATATATGAAATCGATACCAAAATCATTCATAACATGCTTTGTCAGGTTAAAATAGGGAAGTGAGACCATATCTATTCCCTTATTTCTATCAAGCGGCAGAATGAGCTTTCGGTGTGCAAGCAGTGGAAGCGAAAGAAGCAGCCCGCTTGCAAACTGTGAACTCCGCTTTGAAGAAACTGTGCAGCGGTTAGGTATGTGACCAGACACAGCCAATATATTACCATCGAACCTAATCTGACATGGCAATGATTTGGCATATTCATCCAGTCCACGCCTTTTCAAGCTGTCTCCAAGCTTAAAAATACACTTTCCGAATATAGAAAGCGCTGCAGGAATGAGTAGCCTGAGCAGAGTTGCAGATTCGCCGACTTCAAATACAGGTTCAGAAGCACCTGCAATGGCATAATAAAGCGTATTTGCTGCTGAAATGGCATACGCTATATCATCGCCGACTTCGTCCGGCAGACAAACAACGGTACTGGGATGAACGCCGGATAATGCGGCAAGCAGCAAAGCGCGAATTGCTTCGCTTTTAAATGGAGGGAGGTCGATTACCCCGGAAAGCTTATGTGCTTTAACTACCAAATCAGCCATTGCAAAGAAAGTCTCTGGCCTTTTCAATGGGAATCCTGGCGATGATAGGTGATCCTATATCTTCCAGCAGCACCATTTCGATCAAACCGCCATCGTTTTTTTTATCATGGCAGAGCTCATATGCAGCCAAATCAGTATACTTGGAATAATCAGTCGGCATCTTATAAGAGATAAGCTTTCGCTCAATCTCACGCCCAACATCGGGCGGAGTTATGCCAATATGATTACCAAATCGAGCGATAGCGAGCATACCAAGCCCGACTGCTTCACCATGAGAAAGCTCGAAACCACTTCCGGACTCAAAGGCATGTCCAAAGGTGTGCCCAAAGTTTAGAATCTTTCTTTGCCCATTATCGTAGGCGTCAAGTTCAACATAGCGTTTCTTTATTTTGCAGCAATTCATGATAAGTTCAATATCGGGAAATTCGCCGCTCAGCATGTTTGAAAATACGGGTGAAATGACGGAGTATTTTATCACTTCACCCATTCCCGAGCGCAGCTCACATACGGGAAGAGTCGTTAGAAACTCAGGATAAATTGCTGTTAGCAGCGGAGAATGAAAAGCTCCTATAATGTTCTTGATGCCATCAAAATTTATCGCAGTTTTTCCTCCAATACCGCTATCGACCATTCCCAAAAGAGAGGTTGGCATGTTGATATAGCCAATGCCTCGCATATAGGTTGCTGCTGCAAATCCTCCAAGATCACTTACCATGCCTCCGCCAAGATTTAAGATGTAATCGTGTCTGCTGGCAGCATTTTTTATCAGAAAACGATGAATTGCGGCAAGTCCATCCGAACTTTTACTCTGTTCACCATGCGGCAAAATGATACTGTCAACCGCGACGGAACGCTCCATGAGCAGATATTTGATGGTTTCAAGATAAAACGGAGCAACAATATCATCGCTAACAATGAATACATGGTGCCCGGATACAATTTTAGAGATATACAGACATAATTCTTCGATCTTATCCGAAAGGAGAATATCGCAGCTTACATCGGCCTGAATGGTCAGTTTATCCATATGCTCTCGTTATTCAATACAGAAGGTGATGGCCATATTCCCGGCAGAAGCATGCCTGAAAAATTTTATTAACAAAATCAGGTATTGATAAATATAATCATAAAATTCATCGGCGGTGTCATTCGATGTAATCGGATATATGTCATTATCCAGCATACCTTCAAAATCATACATGCTCATGATTTTTTCATCATCAAGACTATCGAGATATTCTGATGCAATCCGAACCTGGTCAGGAGTAAGATAGAAGGAGCCATATGCTGAGGAACTCTCAAGCGCATTAGCCTCTTGAATGGGAACCACATATCCCATGGGCGGCTTGATTTCGCCATCGGAATGGCATAGAGTATACATAATAGCATGCCATGTTTTATCTATGCACAGAATATCATCATTAGGAACATCAAGTTCATCGATTTCAATATCGCCGGACAACAACTCATCAAGTTTATCCTCATCTATTGCAGTATAGTAACCAATCATACTCATGTTGTTTCCTCCTTTGTTAGTCTGTATAAAGCATAATCAGCGATTTAATGCTGAGGTTATCCATAATTGCTCCATTGCATATTTGATAAGCCGGGCATTTATTCATGCTGAGCATAACAGACTGCATTTATCAACTTAATTAGTATAATAACCTATTTTGCGGATATTTGCAAGCTGACAAAAGTTTCGATTTTTCGATAAAGGAAAAATGAATATGCATGTCCAAATATTATTCTTGAGCTGATAGGCTCATTTCAGTTCGGAAAGGAAAAATATAATATGAATGTTGCGGTGGAAAGGAAAGGAAGCTGCGTTATGGCGAAGCTGTCTGGAGAGATAGATCATCATGCTGCAAAATCCGTCCGTGAAGCAATTGATTCTGAATTGGATCGAGGGAACGTATGCGAACTGGTACTGGATTTTGCAGATGTAAGCTTCATGGACAGCTCCGGTTTAGGTGTGATTTTTGGAAGGTATAATAAACTGTTGGCTCAGGGCGGGAGCCTGAAGTTAAAGCGTGTTCCTAAACGTATTGAAAGAATATTGCGCATGGCGGGGGTCTATACCTTAGTGGATCGAAAAGAATCAAAAACTGAGCGTATGCGTACCGATGTGAGTGTGGATAATTTCAGGAGTAAATGTAATGAATAATTATTTAAAGATGGAATTTTGGAGTATATCTTCAAACGAAGGCCTTGCTCGCACGGCTGCGGCCGCATTCTTTTCGGAGCTCGACCCGACGTTTGAGGAGCTTGCGGATGTGAGAACTGCCGTCAGTGAAGCGGTCACAAATGCAATTGTGCATGGTTATCGCGAAAAAATGGGGATTATCAAAATGGAATGCAGTACGGATGAGCTTGGATTATTCACTGTTATCATCAGTGATGAAGGCTGCGGTATAAGTGATATAGAGCAGGCAATGCAGCCGTTCTTCACCACTGCACGAGGTGAAGAACGAACAGGCATGGGTTTTGCGGTGATGCAGGCATTTATGGATACGGTCGAGGTGGATTCGGTGCCAGGAATGGGCACGACCGTTAAAATGACTAAGCAAGCATCAATTAAGTATGAATGATACTGAGGCGAGAAATGCTGAGTCAATGGACTCAGCATTGGTAGGTGCGGTAGCCAAACGCTTTCTTGGACGCGGAGTTGAATATGATGAGCTTTTTCAAGCGGGATATGTTGGGGTACTCCTTGCTCGCAGGAACTATGATTCGAAAAGAGGAGTACCATTCCCAGCGTATGCGTTTTCATATATTGAAGGAGAAATAAGGAAATTTATAAGAAACGATAGAAACATAAGATTGCCAAGGAGCATTATGAAGCTTGCGAAGTCATGCGCGCGGGAGGGGGAAGATTGCAATACAGCATCGCTTCCTTTGAATGACGCCGTTGGGACTTGTACTGAAAAAAATATTAAAAAGGAAATAATTCCATTTCTCAATCTTTTTTCCACTGTTTCCATATCGGAAATTGAAGAAAATTATGATAATGGCATTGAATCGATCAATGCAAAAATTTCGGGCTTTGAAGATGATCTGGTAGAAAGCATGGATCTGAAAATTAAAATGAACCGCTTAAATATTATGGAAAAAAGCGTAATAATTTTAAAATACATTCACGGCAATACGCAGAAGGAAATTGGAGAAATGCTTGAAATATGTCAGTCAACAGTATCGAGATATGAGAAATCCGCTTTAAAAAAGCTGAGGCAGCATGATTGAAAAATGAATATGCATTACCATTGCTTCGCATAATAGCTAATAAGCAGGAAGCAGAATGATGTCCTGCATCAATATGGTGGTATGCGAGGTGTAAAAATGAAGAGAATTGCAAGAATAATATTTATTGTCATTGCGGCAGCAGTGTTTATATTTGGAGCCATAATGTTCCGAATTGAAGAAAAAAAGGCGGAATCGATATTCTATGGGGCGACAATGGTGATGTCAGATGAAGCAAGAGCTGAATAATAGAAATATGCCAAGTGCTTCAATAGCTGAAGAATTTGAACTGCGCGGTTTGAATGATACGGAGATACGGTATAAAGCTTATAAAAAGAAGGAGCATTCGAAATATGAATAAGGTTGGAAGAAGATTGACCAACGATGAGCGGCGCAAGCATACGCAGTACAGGAACATGGTTAATGAGCGCGTCCCTAAAAGCAAGACATTGCTAAACTGTATATATGCGTTTTTGGTAGGAGGAGCAATCTGCTGCATAGGGCAGTTAATAGGCGATTTGGGTACGGTTTGGCTGAACTTGGATGAAAAACAACGCAGTGCGTTTGTTTCAGTAGGCATGATATTCTTGGGAGCATTGTTTACTGGAATAGGCATATATGATAAGTTGGGAGCATTTGCAGGAGCTGGATCGGTCGTACCCATAACCGGCTTTGCAAATTCAATAGTAGCACCTGCAATGGAGCATAAGCGTGAAGGGTTAGTACTGGGAGTAGCTGCCAATATGTTTACAATTGCAGGTCCGGTATTAGTATATGGTATCGTTTCAAGTATGATTTGCGGAGTGATATATTGGATAATAAGCATTGCCGGGTAAATTGATTGCGAATTATCAATTTTAAATGAAACAAAGTCAATAAATACGCAGCGAGCGAAAGCATCAATCAATGCATGAGTATAAGACGGCGCCTCCCAAATGTGAAAAAATAAGGAATGGCACCTCAAATAACTCATTTGGAAATAAGAAAACTCAGCAAATTTAGTATAATTAACTCATAAAAAGGCTTAAATAAAATGGACGATGACATGCTCTTATGCCAATCGTCCATTTTTGCGCAACTATATATAAAAAACTTGTAACATTAATCCTTGTAATTAAAATAAAGAAGTGTTATAATATAGCAGAATACAAAATCTAAATGGAATTATCGTCGTATTTTACCGCTAGGAGGTGCAATATGTCAGAAAGGTATCTGGCGCATATTGCCGAAGATGGCCGGGAACAAACGGTTCGGGAGCATTTGGAAGGGACTGCCAGGCGATGCATTGAATTTAGCAAACCATTTCATGCCGAGTTTGAGAGTGAATTTAGTGCGAAGACGCATGATGTTGGCAAGTATACCGACGGTTTTCAGAGAAGGCTTCATGGGGGGCCAAAGGTAGATCACTCGACTGCCGGAGCATATTTATGCTTTCAGCATAAACAATTGGCTGCTGCGTTTTGCGTTGCCGGTCATCATTCGGGACTGCCGGATGGCGGAAGCAGGGGAGACAGCTTGGAACAAAGCACTTTTATGGGAAGGATGCAGAGAGCAAGGGAGGGATTGCTGGGCGATTACAGCCGATGGAAGGATGAGATAGAGCTTCCGAAGGGCGATATTCCGGGTGGTATGTCTTCGCCGCTAGATGATTTCTTTCATATTCGTATGCTGTATTCTTGTCTTGTGGATGCGGACTTTTTAGATACAGAGGAGTTTATGCGGGGGACTCCGCGCCAGAACTGCGGAAATGCAGGTATTGATGATCTGCTTGCACGTCTGAACAGCCATATTTCGAAATGGTTTCCTCCAAAGGGGGAGTTGAATCAGCAGCGATGCAGAATCCTCAATAAGTGCATTGAACAGGGCAAGGCGCAAGCTCCGGGAATATTTAAGCTCACAGTACCCACGGGTGGAGGTAAGACAGTCGCTTCGCTTGCTTTTGCGCTGAACCATGCTGCTGAAAAAGAAAAGCGGCGAGTGATCTATGTGATCCCATACACATCGATAATAGAGCAGACTGCACAGGTATTCAGGGATATTCTCGGAGAGGAAAACGTCCTAGAACATCATTCGAACTTCATATTTTCGGAGGATGATGGGGTTTCGGCGCAGCATTTACGTCAGGCGTCGGAGAATTGGGATGCACCTGTGGTGGTGACGACTGCGGTGCAGTTTTTTGAATCTCTGTATTCGAATAGGTCTTCACAATGCAGAAAGCTTCACAATATTGCAGAAAGTGTAATCATCTTTGATGAGGCACAGATGTTGCCGCTCCCATATCTTCGTCCATGCGTGCATGCGATTGCCCAATTGGTTGAGAATTATGGCGTATCCGCTGTACTCTGTACGGCAACGCAGCCTGTACTTGACCATATTTTCGCCGAGTTTACATCTGCAAAGGCTATTGAGATATGTCCGAATGAGTTTTATGATCCAAGTATATTCAGGAGGACGATAATAAAAAAAGAGGGAAAATTCAGTTGGCAGAAAATTGCCGACCGTATGAATGATACCGCCCAATCATTGTGTATCGTAAACAGCAGGCGCTCTGCTGAGATGTTGTACAATCTATTGAATGGTGACAGCTGCTATTGCCTGACGACCTTCCTGTATCCGGCTCACCGCAGAAGGCTGATTGAAGAAATTAAATGTCGATTGGCGGATGGTCTTGAATGCCGCGTTGTTGCGACCTCACTTATCGAGGCGGGAGTGGACGTCGATTTTCCCATGGTGCTAAGGGAGGAAAATGGACTTGATTCCGTGCTCCAGGCTGCGGGCAGATGCAATCGTGAGGGAAAGCGACCGAGAGAAGAGAGCATTGTTACGGTCTTTCGTTCAGAGGAGAGCGACCCGCCGCTTTTTGCCGCAAGGATGGGCATTGGTAGAATGGTGATGAATGCCTTTGATGATCCTTCTGATCCGAAGGCTATAGAACGGTATTTCAATCAATTATTGATTATTTCGGGAAAGGAAGCTCAGGACAAGAACCGAATTATAGATACTATTAAGAAGAGATTATTCCCATTTCAGACAGTCGCGGGTCTTTTTAAGTTGATCGATACCGACACGAGGACGATATATGTCCCGATCGGTGAGGGAAAGGAGCTGTTGGATAGATATGCCAATGGAGAGAGGACGAGGCGGTTGTTCAGATCGCTTGGACAATATGGTGTGAATGTATACATCAATCATTTTGATAAGCTGATGTATGCAGGAGCTATACAGCTGATGGGGGATAATGATTCGGCGGTTCTTACGGATATTGAGCTATATGATGAGAATACGGGTCTATCTATGAATGCAGATCCGGGCAGGGCACTATGGGGCTGATATAAGCTCTATGGCGAACAACAATGGGAAACGATTGTATAGGTGATATGCGGTTTGTTTAACTGAATATGCTTAATCCAACCATAGAAAGGATAGAAATAAATGATAAGAGTGGAGGTTTGGGGCGATTATGCCCTCTTTACAAGGCCGGAGATGAAGGTGGAGCGGTGCAGTTATGACGTGATAACGCCGTCCGCTGCCAGAGGTTTGCTGGAAGCGATATACTGGCATCCGGGAATGAGATGGGTCATCGATCGGATATATGTATGCGCGCCAATTCGCTTTGTAAATATCCGCCGCAACGAGGTGAAATCGGTTATAAGCGCAAGGAACGTCAAGACTGTGATGGAGGCAGGGAAAGGGGAGCTTGCAATATACACATCAAAGGATATCCAACAGAGAGCATCGATGCTCTTAAGGGACGTTCATTATGTGATAGAGGCTCATTTCGAACTGGTTCGCGAGAAACTTGCAGAGGGTGACAGCGAAGCTAAGTTTCAAAGCATAATAAAGCGGCGAGTATCAAAGGGACAGTTCTATCATCAGCCGTATTTTGGCTGTCGTGAATTTCCGGTAAATTTCAAAGAGTGTACTGAATTGCCGCCATGCCCGGATGAGCTGAAGGGCAGACATGAGCTTGGATTTATGCTTTGGGATATCGATTATTCGGATCCGAAAAACATTTATCCGCTTTTCTTCAGAGCCGTGCTCGAGGATGGGATAATGAAGGTTCCTGAGAGGAGTGGAGGGGAGGTAATCGGATGATACTTCAGGCTCTTGTACATTATTATGAAATGCTGCTGGAGCGCGGTGAGATCGTTGACCAAGGCTGGGCGAATGTGGGAGTTACATTTGTACTGTGTCTGAACGAACGCGGAGAGCTTGAGCAGGTGATTGATGCTAGGGTCGAAACGGATTTTGGAAAGAAAAAGAGACTCGTACCGCAGAAAATGGTGCTTCCGGCGCCTGTTAAAAGATCATCGGGTATAAAATCAAATTTTCTTTGCGATAATGCCACATATATGCTTGGTGCGGATATTAAGGGAAAACCGGAGCATTCGGTCAAATGCTTTTCGTCCTGCGCTGAGCTTCATAGGAAGATTTTGGCAGACGTTGAATCGCCGGAGGCTGAAGCTATAAGAAGATTCTTTGATAGTTGGCAGCCCGAAAACGCTGCTGAGCATCCGTGTATCGTTCCCGTATGGAACGAACTTGTAAATGGGGGTAACTTGGTATTTATGGTCAATGGACGCTATGTTCATGAGATTCCGGAAATAAAGCGAGTTTGGCGGCGCTTCTCCAGTGAGAACAAAGAAGGCGCTAATATCATTTGCCTGGTCACTGGCGAAGAGGCACCGATCGCAAGACTGCATCCGATTATAAAGGGTCTGGCAAATGCACAATCGTCCGGTGCCAGTTTGGTATCTTTTAATGCCCCGGCGTTCTGTTCATTTCAACGTGAACAGGGGTTTAATGCCCCGACGAGCGAATACGCAGCTTTTGCCTATACTACTGTTTTGAATCGTTTGCTGGCTGACAAGGAACATGTGTTCCGCTTGGGCGATGACCTTACGATAGTGTTCTGGGCAGAAAATGCTGACGATGCATACCGATCCTTCTATGGAAGCTGCCTGAGTGATGAGTCTCCCACCTATAGTTCAGACGAGATACGAAGCATGATAAAGGGGCTCGCATCTGGCAAGAGCGTTCAATTTAACGAGGAGAATCTCGATCCGGAGCAGCCATTCTATATCCTTGGTCTATCTCCGAATGCCGCCAGAGTATCGGTAAGATTCTTCCTGCGCAATAGCTTCGGAGAATTTATAAGGAATATGGACGAGCATCAAGAGCGATTGAAAATCGTAAAGAGTGAGTTTGATACAAACCAAACAATTTCGCTCTGGAGACTGCTGAATGAAACTGTAAACCAGAATTCGAAGAATAAGAGCCCATCGCCGGAATTGGCAGGCGAGGTGCTTAAGGCGGTGCTCATGAACACCCGCTATCCATCAACATTGCTGAATAGTATTACGCTTAGAATACGTGCAGATCGAAAGATCAACAGGGTTCGAGCTGCCGCGATTAAGGCGTTCTATTTAAAAAATCCCAATAAGGACGTACCGAAGGAGGTATTAACCGTGTCATTGAATGAATCCAGCACAAATATTCCGTATGCTCTTGGACAGTTGTTTTCTGTATATGAACAGATACAGCAGGCAGCAAATCCGAAGCTGAATGCAACGATTAAAGATAAATACTTCAATTCCGCTTCTGCAACACCGGCAGTGGTGTTCGCGATTCTCGGAAATCTTGCATCGAAGCATCTGCATGTTATAAAGAGGGAGAAGCCAGGACTTGCTGCCATGTTTGAACATCAGATCGGTGAACTGTCGTTGATCATCGGCGAGAGCTTTCCGCCACGCATGAATTTACCCCAACAGGGTGCATTCCAATTGGGGTATTACCATAGAAATGTTGAACGCTATATAAAAAAGGAGAATAAGACAGATGAGTGAAGCAATCCGTAACCGCTATGAATTCGTTATCCTGTTCGATGTTGAGAACGGAAACCCAAATGGTGACCCCGATGCAGGTAATATGCCGCGTATTGACCCGGAAACGGGTCTTGGCATAGTGACCGATGTATGTATCAAGCGTAAGATAAGAAACTACGTTACGACCGTGAAAGAAGATGCCGCAGGATACCGTATCTATATAAAGGAAAACGTGCCGCTAAATTGCAGCGATACTGAAGCATATGCGGCGTTTGGAACGGATGAAAAGACGATCAAAGATCGTAAAAAGAAGGACCCGGACATCGATGAAAAACTTTGCAGCTGGATGTGCAAGAACTTCTTCGATATCCGTACATTTGGAGCCGTGATGACAACATTCGTGAAGGCCGCTCTGAATTGCGGTCAGGTTCGTGGGCCGGTGCAATTGGGCTTCGCCCGCAGTGTCGAACCAATCGTGCCGCAGGAGGTCACCATCACCCGCGTAGCGATCACCACCGAGGCCGATGCAGAACGAAAAGGCACTGAAATGGGAAGAAAATACATCGTCCCGTACGGGCTTTATCGCTGCGAAGGCTATGTATCTGCAAATTTGGCGAGGAAGGTCACCGGCTTCTCCGAGGATGACTTGCAGCTCTTGTGGGAAGCAATAATCAATATGTTTGAGCATGACCATTCTGCTGCCCGCGGAAAGATGGCGGTCCGCGAACTCATCGTATTCAAGCATGAGAGTGAGCTTGGGTGTGCTCCCTCGTACAAGCTATTTGATACGGTGCATATTGAAAGGAAGGTGGAAAATTCCGGAGCACCTGCGCGCAGCTACTCAGATTATGTCGTAAGCGTCGATATGGAAGCTTTGCCCGCAGGCGTGACCTGCACAAGAATGGCGTGAGTTATAGAGAGGAAGAGTATCTTCAGCTTTCAGGTCTCCAGCATTTCTGTTTCTGCCGGCGCCAGTGGGCTTTGATCCATATTGAGCAGCAGTGGGCGGAGAACTACAGAACCATAGATGGACAGATCATGCATGAGCGAGTGCATGATCCTGCCTTGAATGAATCGCGGGGAGATTTGAAGATAGTTCGTGCCATGTATTTGCATTCGGCGGAGTTAGGCATAAGCGGGCAATGTGATGTTGTTGAGTTTCATCGTAATGCAGATGGAGTTGGGATATATGGTTGGGATGGACTTTGGCAGCCGTACCCGATAGAGTATAAGCGAGGAAGGCCGATGGAGTCCGATGCAAACGATTTGCAGCTATGCGCACAGGCGATGTGTCTGGAGGAGATGCTTTGCTGCAAAATCCCGGAAGGAGCCCTATTCTATGGCGAAACGAGGCGAAGGCAATGTATCGGTTTCACTCCGGAACTGCGGAAGCGCGTCAGCGAACTTACTGCGGAAATGCATCTATTGTACAAGCGTGGCAGCACCCCCATGTGCAAGCCTCGTAAAGCATGCAATGCCTGCTCGCTGAAAGAACTTTGCATTCCCAATCTATCAAAGAAAAAGAGCGTTGCTGAATATATGCGAAAAAGCATCGAGGATACATTATGAGAAAATTATTGAATACACTCTTTATCACATCCGAAGATGCTTATGCGGCATTGGATGGAGAAAACGTTCTGGTAAAAAAAGGCGAGGAGATCACTGCAAGGTTTCCGCTTCACATGCTGGAAGCTATAATAAGCTTTTCATATGCCGGAGCATCTCCGGCTTTGATGGGAGCATGTGCCGAACGCAATGTCGGATTGGCGTTCTGCTCTCCAAGAGGCAGGTTCTTGGCCAGAACTTGCGGCAAGAGCCGTGGAAATGTTTTGCTTAGAAAAGCTCAGTACCGAATTTCGGATAGTGAGGACAGCAGCTGCTTGATAGCAAGAAATTTTCTTTTTGGCAAAGTTTCCAATGCTAGAGTGTGCTTGGATAGAATGCAGCGTGACCATAGCCAACGGATATCCAATGAACAGTTTTCAAGCGCTTCTGCAACGCTGAAAATTTTGTTGCCACAGATCATGAATTGTATGTCTCTGGATGCGCTGCGCGGTTTTGAAGGTGTTGCAGCAAGTACATATTTTAATTGCTTTGATCAAATGATACTGGGCGATAAGGAAAATTTCTATTTTAGTGGGAGAAATCGCCGTCCGCCTTTAGATAGGGTTAATGCATTGCTTTCATTTGTTTATACATTGTTGGGCAGTGCATGTACCTCTGCATTAGAAACTGTTGGTTTGGATGCATATGTAGGTTTTTTGCACAGGGATAGGCCAGGAAGAACTTCACTCGCTCAAGACATGATGGAGGAGTTGCGTCCCTGTTTTGCGGATAGATTTGTGCTGTCACTAATAAATAATAGGATGGTTTCTGCAAATGATTTTGAAGTTCAGCCGAATGGAGCAGTTTTGCTGACAGAGGATTCAAGAAAAACAGTGCTTCAACAATGGCAAAAGCGTAAATCTGAGGTAATAACCCATCCTTATTTGGGCGAAAAGATTGCGTGGGGATTGGTACCTTATGTTCAGGCTTTACTTCTTGCGAGATATATCAGAGGCGATCTCGATGCATATCCACCTTTCCTGTGGCGATAAGATTGATAAAGAAAAAGGATTTTACGAGCAAGAGATTTGAGGAGGTGTATTGACAATGCTGGTCGTTATCGCTTATGATGTTAATACCGAGGATTCCGCTGGCCAGAAACGCTTGCGTCAGGTGGCAAAGCAATGCATAAACTATGGGCAGCGCGTACAGAACTCGGTGTTTGAGTGCCTTGTTGATGCTGCTCAATGCCGGATGCTGCAATCGAAGCTGCTTGGCATCATAGATGATAACAAGGATAGCCTGAGATTTTATTATCTCGGTAATAATTATTCAAATCGAATTGAGCAGTTTGGTAAAAAGAAAAGCTATGAGCCTGAAGGACTTTTAATTGCATAATTAGTATATTGTGGCTTTTGCGAACCGAAAGCTCACATAGATATGCCAGTTCCTTCGCGCAGAGCTTTTTACCCAAATGAGCTAAAATGTGGCTCTAAATCTTGCTAAGTGCAAGAACTTTAACCCAATTTGCTCGTTTCGCCCATATAATTGGGTGACTTTTGAACAAAAATGCCATGAATTTGGCTATTTTTGCTGTCGCTCCCTTCACGGGGAGCGTGGATTGAAATATCCATTGCAGGGGCAAGCCATCCAACCACTGCCGTCGCTCCCTTCACGGGGAGCGTGGATTGAAATATCTTTGGCATTTGCTTGTGCGTTTTGCTGGTAGTCGCTCCCTTCACGGGGAGCGTGGATTGAAATTCAACGGCAGAAGTAACTAGACAAGAATCTATCGCGTCGCTCCCTTCACGGGGAGCGTGGATTGAAATTTGATGCCGATCCTGACTATTACTACATGGCAAGAGTCGCTCCCTTCACGGGGAGCGTGGATTGAAATGCCAAGAGCGTGATAAGCCATACAATCTCGCCGGTCGCTCCCTTCACGGGGAGCGTGGATTGAAATTATCACGTTTAGTACGCCTACTATTGAAGGGACCGGTCGCTCCCTTCACGGGGAGCGTGGATTGAAATTTCAAATGATAATAGTGATGATGATGTTGATTATGTCGCTCCCTTCACGGGGAGCGTGGATTGAAATTGAATCTATTGCAGAGGATGCTGATGGTAATTTAACGTCGCTCCCTTCACGGGGAGCGTGGATTGAAATGCATTATAGCCAGCAATAAGCTTGTGGACTTTAGGGTCGCTCCCTTCACGGGGAGCGT
>MSGV01000010.1 GCA_001940845.1 Christensenellaceae bacterium Phil7 | reverse complement strand
ACGACCGCAGATAGGCATTCCCCGGTGCATATAATGGATGATGTGAAGGAGTTTGTGATGGAGTGGGATTCTAGCTATGCGATCAAGACCGATGGTTCGCTCTGGGCATGGGGAGATAATGAATACGGTGAGCTTGGCGATGGCACGACTACCGATAGGCATTCCCCGGTTTTCATTATGAACTGCTTTGCAGACGACTGATCGCAGCCTTCGCTCATAGATCAGCTGCATGATGATGCACGATCGCCTAGGTGCGGTCGTGCGTTCTTTTCTCTGTTCCGGTATTGCTTAGGACATAATTGACGAAATTCGTTGAATTTATGATTTTATCGTTGATAATCGATAAAATTGCAATTTGCCCATTGATCTTCGATTATGGATGTGCCATGCCGTCCTTGCAGAGAAGGGGGGATATATCTTTATGATTAAACGTGAGCTGTATATGGAGCGAATACGTCCTTTCATCGGGAGTGAACTCGTAAAGGTGATAATGTGCCGGATAACTATCCGAAGTATGTCGTTTCAATGGATGAGCTGAATATGAGGCAGAAACGGAATTAAGCATCGAAATATCCGGAATTTTCTGACGGCAGCTGAATGGACCTGATAATCCTCCATGCATTCCGGCATGGCATGAAAAATGTATATGTACATTCTGCCGAGCTTGTGGTAAACTGAGATCGAAGAATACAGATAAACATGATTTGCATGGAGGTAGAAAAATGTCTGATATGATAAAGAAGGCAAGATCGAATGCGGTATTGAGCTCGATCCTGCTCTGCGTGATCGGCCTGATACTCGTGATCTGGCCGGGTATGTCGGCGAATATCGTCGGCGTGATCGTTGGAATAACGCTGATGCTCCTTGGAATCTCAAGGCTCTTGAGCTACTATTCCCGGTTCGCATTCCGATTCGTATTCCAATGGGATCTGATTCTGGGCGTCGTGCTCATAGTGCTGGGCATCATCCTCGTTACCGGTCCGCAGGGCCTTATGAAGCTGCTGAGCATCGCAATAGGCATAGCAGTGCTCGTGGATGGTCTTTCCAAGATACAGACCGCCCTTGCCGCAAAGAGGCTTGGCGTTGGGCATTGGTTTTTGGTGCTGCTCTTCGCAATGCTGAGTGTCATCGTCGGCATCGTGCTGATCGCCAACTGTGGAAAGGGCGCAAGGGCCATAATGACCGTGCTCGGCATAAGCCTTATCATAGATGGCTTCTCCGGGCTCATCGCCGCCTCGAGCATTGATGGCGATGGAATAATAGATGTCTGATATCGGCTCTCAGTGGTGTAAGGCGAAAGCTCGCTTAGAGGATAGCTGATTGATCGATGCATATTGATGATGTATGGTCCGCCGCATTTTTGCGGCGGATCTTTTTGGTTTCCGCCTTAGAGCAGTTCTGTTTAAAGAAGCTTTATTTCGGTAAGGGCAGGAAAATTCTGATAACAGAAGAAAGATTCCGATTGAAGAAGCTTTATTTCGATAATAGCAGGAATATTCCGTTATCAAAATAATAGTTCCGATAGTAAAATAATAATTACGATAAAATGATGATAGTTCCGATGAAAGGAGAAAGATTCCGCTGTTATTATGCTGTTAGGCTTTGAAGCCGGGCAGGGCAGTGGATCAACCATTAGAAAAATTCCGACATGGAACTAAAAATCATGTTCAAAATAGAAATATTCCGAACAAAGGCGTTTTATTTCGGTAAGGGCAGGAAAATTCCGATAACAGAAGAAAGATTGAAGGAGCTTTATTTCGATAATGGCAGAAACGTTCCGTTATCAAGATAATAGTTACGATAAAATGAGGATAATTCCGATTGAAGGAGCTTTATTTCGATAAAAGCAGGAAGATTCTGTTATCAAGATAATAGTTTCGATAAAATGAGGATAGTTCCGATGAAAGGAGAAAGATTCCGAAGTTATAATAAAAATCCTGATGAAATGGGATTGGTTTCGATAAAGGAAGGAAAATTCCGATAGAGAACTAAAAATCATGTTCAAAACAGAAAGATTCCGATTGAAGAAGCTTTATTTCGATAATGGCAGGAAGTTTCTGTTATCAAGATAATAGTTTCGATAAAATGATGATAATTCCGATTAAAGAAGCTTTATTTCGATAAGGGCAGGAATATTCCGTTATCAAAATAATTGTTCCGGCAGAAAAATAATAGTTCCGATGAAAGGAGAAAGATTCCGAAGTTATAATAAAAATCCTGATGAAATGGGATTGGTTTTGATAAAGGAAGAAAAATTCCGATAGGGAACTAAAAATCATGTTCAAAACAGAAATATTCCGAACAAAGGCGTTTTATTTCGATAAAGGAAGGAAAATTCCGATAACAGAAGAAAGATTCCGATAGAAGGAGCTTTATTTCGATAATGGCAGGAAGTTTCCGTTATAAAAATAATTGTTCCGGCAGTAAAATAATAATTACGATAAAATGATGATAATTCCGATGAAGGGAGAAAGATTCCGCTGTTATTATGCTGTTAGGCTTTGAAGCCGGGCAGGGCAGTGGATCAACCATTAGAAAAATTCCGATATGGAACAAAAAATCATGTTCAAAACAGAAAGATTCCGATTGAAGAAGCTTTATTTCGATAAAAGCAGGAAGTTTCCGTTATCAAGATAATAATTACGATAAAATGATGATAATTCCGATTAAAGAAGCTTTATTTCGATAAAAGCAGGAAGTTTCTGTTATCAAGATAATAATTACGATAAAATGAGGATAATTCCGATTGAAGAGAGAAAGAGTCCGAAGTTATAATAAAAATCCTGATGAAATGGGATTGGTTTCGATAAAGGTAGGAAAATTCCGATAGGAAACTAAAAATCATGTTAGAAACAGAAAGATTCCGATAGAAGAAGCTTTATTTCGATAAAAGCAGGAAGTTTCCGTTATCAAGATAATAGTTTCGGCAGTAAAATAATAATTACGACAAAATGAGGATAGTTCCGATGAAGGGAGAAAGATTCCGAAGTTATAATAAAAATCCTGATGAAACGGGATTGGTTTCGATAAATGAAGAAAAATTCCGATATGGAACTAAAAATTATGTTCAAAACAGAAATATTCCGAGCAAAGGCGTTTTATTTCGATAATGGCAGGAAAATTCCGATAGGGAATTAAAAATCATGTTAGAAACAGAAAGATTCCGATAGAAGAAGCTTTATTTCGATAATAGCAGGAAAATTCCGATAACAGAAGAAAGATTTCAATTGAAGGAGCTTTATTTCGATAATGGCAGGAAGTTTCCGTTATAAAAATAATTGTTCCGGCAGTAAAATAATAATTACGATAAAATGATGATAATTCCGATTAAAGAAGCTTTATTTCGATAAGGGCAGGAATATTCCGTTATCAAAATAATTGTTCCGGCAGAAAAATAATAGTTCCGATGAAAGGAGAAAGATTCCGAAGTTATAATAAAAATCCTGATGAAATAGGATTGGTTTCGATAAAGGAAGAAAAATTCCGATATGGAACTAAAAATCATGTTCAAAACAGAAATATTCCGAACAAAGGAGTTTTATTTCGATAATGGCAGGAAAATTCCGATAGGAAACTAAAAATCATGTTCAAAACAGAAATATTCCGAGCAAAGGCGTTTTATTTCGATAAGGGAAGGAAAGTTCCGATACGATAATAGAAGAAAGATTGAAGGAGCTTTATTTCGATAAAAGCAGGAAGATTCTGTTATCAAGATAATAGTTTCGATAAAATGAGGATAGTTCTGATGAAGGGAGAAAGATTCCGCTGTTATTATGCCCTTAGGCTTTGAAGCCGGGTAGGGCAGTGGATCAACCATTAGAAAAATCCCGATATGGAACTAAAAATCATGTTCAAAACAGAAATATTCCGAGCAAAGGCGTTTTATTTCGGTGATGGAAGGAAAATTCCGATAACAGAAGAAAGATTGAAGGAGCTTTATTTCTATAAAAGAAGGAACGTTCCGTTATAAAAATAATTGTTCCGATAGTAAAATAATAATTACGATAAAACGAGGATAATTCCGCTGATAATGGAAGAATTCCGTCCATGGGAGGAGCATTACGCTGCTGCGAGCTTTTTTCCGTTATCCGGTCATCCTGCCGTTCCGTCCGCCCATCATTCGCTAAGCCCGCGCAGCTCGGCTCCGGGTATGAATTCGCGCACGGCATTCAGAAATTCATGCATCTGCTCGTCGCTTGGCGCACTGAGCCCCTGCTCCATCACCTCGCCCGAATCGACGAACTGCTGGAGAAAATAGCGTTCCTCCCCCATAATCCAATGTCCGATGGCGATGATATCTTCGATGCTGTGCAGCTCACGAACCACCGTGGTGCGGAATTCATGCTCGATGCCGGAGCTGCGGATGAGCTCCACGCTGCGCCTGAGCCTGGATAGATCCGGCGAATCCAGCCCGGAGGTGCGCGCATAGCCCTCGGGGCTCGATTTGATATCCATGGCGATATAATCCACCAGCCCTGCGCCGATGAGCTGCTCCAGAATATCGGGTTCGTAGCCGTTGGTATCCAGCTTTACGCAATAGCCGAGCGATTTGATCCTACCCATGAATTCCGGAAGATCGGGCTGGAGCGTCGGTTCGCCGCCAGTCACGCAGACCCCGTCCAGCAGCCCACGCCGCTTGGCAAGAAATTCAAAGAGCTCCGCTTCCGATATGCCCTCTATCTCGCCGGAGCGAAGCACCAGCTCAGAATTCTGGCAGAATGGGCAGCGGAAATTGCAGCCCCCTGTAAAGAGCGTGCATGCAACCCTTCCCGGATAATCGAGCAGCGTCACCTTCTGAATACCCTTTATAAGCATATGTTTCTCCTTTCGTCCGAAGCCCTTTTCGGTCCGCTTCCATCCCATGCTCCATCCATGATATCGGATTTTTATCGTCCGTTTTTATCCACTAGATGATACCACCGCTGCTGCAAACGGTAAAGTATATTTGCCGTTTACCGAATCCCAAAATGTCCCTTCGCCACGGGCCCAGTACCGCATCCATACCTATGAATCTCCTAATAGGATATAAAATTCAGAAAAATCTCCTATTAGGGTTGAGAACGATCGTCCGGTATGGTATAATATTTGATGAAAAAAATGCTGCCTGCCATATGCCGCAGTGAGGGAAAGGAATGAACGAGGGGAACGAAGCAAATAAATGGGAAAGCTTATCAAGGGAGATAATTTTATAAAGATAGAGGGCTGGATGGCCGGCGAGCTCGAGCTCAGCACTGTGGAGCTCATGATCTATGCCCTGATCTATGGATTTTCGCAGGAGGAAGGCGGATGCTACAGGGGCTCGCTGCTGTATCTTTCGGAATGGGTGCATGCCAGCAGGAGCACGGTGCGCCGGTGCCTGAGCTCGCTCATCGATGCCGGGCTCATCATCAGAAGGGATGTTGTCATCAAGGGTGTGCGGTATCCGAGATACAGGGCCGTGCGCCGAGCTGACGGGGATGGGCGGTCAGCTGCGCGGAATGAAGCGGGCTCAATTGCTGCATCGAAATGCCCTTGGGAGGAGGTCGGAGCATCGCAGAAAGCCGAGCATCTATCGAAAGCCTTGCCCGAAAAGCCGGAGTGCTTCCCGGCCGTGCAGACGGCTGCGCCTGCCGGAGACTTATCCACATATGTGGATAACTGTGCATTAAATGTGGATAACTTTGGCGGCGGCGATGGGAAAACGGAGCATGAAGACCGGATAAGCCCTGCAGCAGCATCGACCGTGGTGCCAAATTGGAAGGAGGGGGGTACCAATTTGGAAGGAGGGGGTGTCAAATTGAACACGGGGGGGTGTCAATTTGGAAGGGGGGTGGTGTCAAATTGGAACCCAATAATATAGATAAAAACATAGCAGATAGTGAAGGTGATAGGATAGATACCGGCATTGCGGCGAAAGGCGAGCGTTCGGCAGCTTCCGAAGCTGCCGGTGCGTCCGCAGCCGAGCGCATGGAAAATGAATTCGAATCCATCTGGGCAGCGTATCCGCAGGGACGCAAGCAGGGCAGGCTGGAAGCCCTCGCAGCATATAAGCAAGCGAGAAGGAATGGGACGGGCTATCAGCAGGTGCTCGATGGGCTGGATGCTTATAAGCGGCAGCTCTCGCTCGAACAAACCCCGGCAAGGTATATCAAGCAGGGCGGAACATGGTTCAGAAACGAGGGCTGGCGGGATGAATATGTATCAGCCCCTCAGCAGGCGGAGAAATTGGGAGCTTCCTTGGAGAAATGGGGAACTCCCTTGGAGAACCGGCGAACTCCTTCGGAGCAACGGGGAGCTTCCTGCGGCACAAACGGCTCCGGGCGCAGCATCAATAGAGCCCTCGCCTATCCCCAGCATAGCTATACCAAGGAGCAGCTCATGGCTCTCGGCGTGGATTTCGGAGAGGATGTGTATAAAAACTGATCTGGCTCGCCTTCCCGAAGCCTGTGCCGGGGTGATCCTTTTTATCCTGCTGCGGGACAGTAAAATATATTATGGATGAACGCCAAAAAATGCTTGACAATAAATGGTGAAGGGTGTACTATACATACTGTTAGCACTCCTGAATACTGAGTGCTAACAAATTCGAGAAAGGAACCGTATGCTATGACAGAGCTCCTGGATGTGCGTAAGATGAGAATTCTTGAAGCAATAGTTGATGATTATATCCTGACCGCTTCGCCAGTCGGTTCCAGAACATTGTCCAAGCATGAGGATATCGAGCTCTCCCCCGCAACCATCCGCAATGAGATGAGCGATCTGACGGAGCTTGGCTTCCTTGAGCAGCCCCATACCAGCGCGGGCAGGGTGCCGAATGAAAAGGCATACAGGCTTTATGTGAACAATATCATGGATCGTGCAAGCCTGACACCCGATGAAACGGAATATATCCGCAGCCACCTCAATACGAAGGTGAGCGAAGTCGGCGAGGTCATAAAGCAGACGGCGAGGATGCTTTCGGGAATAACCAACTATACCTCCGTCGTGCTGACGCCGCAGATGAAGCGCGCAAGGCTCAAGCATATAAGCCTCATATCCGTCACGGAGGGCAGTGCGCTGGCCGTCATAGTCACCAATTCGGGTTCCACGATGAATACCATGCTGGATGTGCCCAAGGGCATGGGGCAGAAGCAGCTTGAGCATCTCTCGGCGCTCATGAATGAACGCTGCTGCGGCTATAGGCTGGATGATATTCGAAAGACGCTGCTGCCGCTGCTTCAGGATGAGGTTGGAGAGCAGGCGGATGCCGTAATGGATATGCTGGAGGGCATATCCGCCGATATAGAAAAGCAGGATGTGGAGGTCGTCGGAGCCACGAATATGCTGAATTATCCCGAATATTCCGATGTGGGCAAGGCAAGAAGCTTCCTCACCGAGGTGGAATCGGGGGATTACCTCAAGCGAGTGCTCACAACCGATGATGGCGTGGAACTGACGGTTCGCATCGGCAATGAAAATGATAATCCCGAGCTTCGAGATTGCTCGGTCGTCACCGTCAGCTATAGGGTCGGCGATGAAAAGGTCGGCTCGATGGGCGTTATCGGTCCGACGAGGATGGATTACGGCAAGGTCGTCGCGGTGCTCAAATGTATGAGCGAGAGCTTGAGCAATGTGCTCAGCGGCCTGCTGGACAGCAATAAATAATTTTTTTCGGAGGTCTTAAATGGCTAGAGATAAGGATAAGAATCCTGAAAAAGCTTCCGTTGCGGCAGAGGAAAGACCGAATACGGAGGAGGTTAAGGATGCGATCATCGAGGAGATCGACGATGGCAGGGAAAGCGAGGGGGATGTGACCCTCAGCAAGGAGGAATTCGAGCTGGCACGCGAGGAGATAGCAAAGCTCCGGCAGGCGATGGATTCCGCGATCCTCGATGCGCAGCGCATACAGGCGGAATTCAATAATTACCGCAAGCGCAATGCGAGCCTCAGAACCGATAGCTTGGATGAGGGCGCTCGGGAGACGATAAAAGCCATGCTGCCCGTGCTGGATAATTTCGACAGGGCAATGGCTGCGGCGGATGAAAGCGCATTCGCCAAGGGCATCGAGCAGATACGCAAGCAATTCATCGAGACGCTTCAAAAGAGCGGGCTCGAGGAGATACCGGCGGAGGGAAGCTTCGATCCGAACCTGCATGATGCGGTCATTCGCGATGATGAGGGCGAGGGCGAGAGCGGCACGATAACCGCCGTGCTTCAAAAGGGGTATATGGTGAAGGGCAGGATAATCCGCCACACCATGGTAAAGGTAAAGTCCTGACAACCCCCAAAAAACGCCGCCGACCGGCTCGGCGGATGGCTCATAGCGGAGCGGAAGGAGCCGGAAGCGTTCTCGGCTGATGAGAACGGAAAATCGGGAGCCCGCATATACATCGGCGGTTCCCGGCAAATAATTGTTATAAATAAAGAATTTCACCTTTGGAGGTATTTATTATGTCTAAGATTATCGGTATTGACCTTGGTACTACCAATTCCTGCGTTGCAGTGCTCGAAGGCGGTGAACCCGTCGTCATCGCGAACCCGGAGGGTGCGCGCACGACCCCTTCCGTCGTCGCTTTCAAGGGCGAGGAGCGTCTGGTAGGCTCCGCTGCAAAGCGTCAGGCTATCACAAATCCGGATAACACCATCAGCTCCATCAAGCGTGAGATGGGCAGCGACCACCGCCGCACCATCAATGGTAAGAGCTATACCCCCCAGGAGATCTCCGCAATGATCCTCCAGAAGCTCAAGAAGGATGCTGAGGCCTATCTTGGCGAACCCGTGACCGATGCAGTCATCACCGTTCCCGCATATTTCAGCGACAGCCAGCGTCAGGCAACCAAGGATGCGGGCAAGATCGCAGGGCTGAACGTGCTGCGCATCATCAATGAGCCCACGGCGGCTGCGCTCGCTTACGGCATGGATAAGGAGACGAATCAGAAGATCCTCATCTACGATCTTGGCGGCGGTACATTCGATGTATCCATCCTTGAGATCGGTGACGGCGTATTCGAAGTGCTTGCGACTGCGGGCAATAACCGTCTAGGCGGCGATGATTTCGATGAGAGGCTGATGAACTATATCGCCGATGAATTCAAGAAATCCCATGGCATCGATCTTCGGAATGACCGCATGGCAAAGCAGAGGCTGAAGGATGCTGCGGAGAAGGCGAAGATAGAGCTCTCCGGCACCGCAACGGCGAATATCAACCTGCCCTTCATCACCATGGATGCAAGCGGTCCCGTCCATCTCGATATGAATATCAGCCGCGCAAAGTTCAATGAGCTGATCTCCGATCTGCTCGATAAGACCAAGACCTGCGTGCAGCAGGCGATGAATGATGCCGGGCTGAAGAATTCCCAGATAGATAAGGTCATCCTCGTCGGCGGTTCCTCCCGTGTGCCCGCCGTACAAGAGCTCGTTCGTCAGCTCACCGGCAAGGAGCCCTTCAAGGGTATCAATCCCGATGAATGCGTTGCGATCGGCGCAGCTATCCAGGGCGGCGTGCTCGGCGGAGAGGTCAAGGATATCCTGCTCCTCGATGTCACCCCCTTGAGCCTTGGCATAGAGACCCTCGGCGGCGTATTCACAAAGCTCATCGAGCGCAATACCACCATCCCCACCAAGAAGAGCCAGGTATTCTCCACCGCTGCCGATGGGCAGACCAGCGTTGAGATCCATGTGCTCCAGGGCGAGCGTGAATTTGCGCAGTATAATAAGACCCTCGGCAGATTCCAGCTCACCGGCATCGCTCCAGCACCCCGCGGAGTTCCTCAGATAGAGGTCAGCTTCGATATCGATGCGAATGGTATCGTGCATGTGACGGCAAAGGATCTTGGCACCGGCAACGAGCAGAATATCACCATCACCGCTTCCACCAACCTCAGCGATGATGAGATCAATAAGGCGGTCGAGGAAGCAGAGCGCTTCGCTGCGGAGGATAAGCAGCGCAAGGAGGATGTGGAGGTTCGCAATCAGGCGGACAGCCTCGTCTACCAGACCGAAAAGACCATCAAGGAGATGGGCGATAAGATCCCCGAAGCCGATAAGAGCAAGCTCAATGCGGAGATCGAGAATCTGAAGAATGCCCTTTCGGGCAGCGATACCGCAGCGATCAAGGCGGCGAATGAGAAGCTCACCGAAGCAACCTATGATGTATTCGGCAGGGTCTATCAGCAGCAGCAGACCGCCCAGAATGGCGGCCCGGGCTTCGATCCCAATGCCGCAGGCGCAGGCTTCGGCGGCAATGCAAATAATGGCGGCAGCAATGGCGATGATGGCGTGGTCGATGCCGACTACGAGGTCGTTGATGATAATAAATAATTGATTGGCGTGGCCGCTGATCCATCGAATGTGCCGTCCTCTTGGGTGTAATGGAGATCGGGGAGCGAGCTCGAGAGCTCCCCGGGCGCTCCCGATGCCCATGGGGGACGGCTGATATTCGGATCGGATCGGCGGCTGCCGAAGGGTTCAGCCTATGGCGGAAAAAAGAGATTATTATGATATACTCGGCGTCCAGAAGACGGCGAGCGACGATGAGATAAAACAGGCATATAGAAAGCTTGCAAAGAAATACCATCCGGATCTCAACCCGGATAATAGGGAGGCCGAGGAGAGGTTCAAGGAGGCGAACGAGGCATACGAGGTGCTGTCCGATAAGGACAAGCGTGCAAAGTATGACCAGTTCGGTCATGCGGCCTTCGATCCCAATGCCGGTTTTGGCGGCGGCGGAGGCTTCAGCGGTTTCAGCGGCAGCGGCTTCACGGGCAGCTTCAGCGGCTTTGATGATATTTTAAATTCCATGTTCGGCGGCGGCTTCGGCGGAGGAAGGAGCGGTAGCGATCCCAATGCACCCATGCGGGGCGATGATATGCGCTATCGCATGACCATAACCTTCGAAGAAGCGGCTTTTGGCTGCAAAAAGGATATTCAGTACCGGCGCGAGGAGGAATGCGCAGCCTGCGGCGGCAGCGGAGCCAAGCCCGGAACGGGCGCCAGAACCTGCCCGACCTGCAAGGGCACAGGACAGGTTCGCGTCCAGCAGAACAGCCTGTTCGGCATGGTGCAGTCCACCCGCCCATGCGATGCCTGCGGCGGAACGGGTAAGCTGATAGAAACCCCCTGCGAACGCTGCAAGGGCAAGGGTCGCGTGATGGCGAATATGAATGTGACCGTCAATATCCCCGCCGGTATCGATGATGGGCAGACCCTGCGCGTGGGCGGCAAGGGCGGCATGGGGCATAATGGCGGTCCGAGCGGCGATCTTCTCGTCACCGTCAGCGTGCGCAGCCACAAGCGGTTCATCCGCGAGGGCTATGATATCTATCTGAACCTCAGCATACCCATGACCATTGCGGTGCTTGGCGGCGAGGTGAAGGTGCCGACGCTCTCCGGCGAGGTCAAATACCAGATCCCGGAGGGAACCCAGAGCGGAACCACCTTCCGGCTTCGCGGTCAGGGCATTCAAAGGCTCAATTCCACCGCAAAGGGCGATCTATACGTCAATGTGGCGGTCGAAATCCCCAAAAAGCTCAATGATGCGCAGCGCGAAAGCTTTGAAAAATTCGCTGCGAGCATGGGCGATGAGGGCGTCAGCATCGGCGGCAGCAGCGAGGGCGGAGTATTCAAACGCAAGAAGGGCAAGAAGAAATGAGCCTGAAAGCGTAAAAATACGCAGAAAGAGCAAAGCTGAATGAAAAAACAGTAAAAACGGTTGAAAAACTGGTAAAAAAGGTCGAAAACCGGTAAAAACAGTAAAAAGACGGTTGGTCGGGAAGCACTGCTGCTCCCCGACCTTGCGCAAAGAAAAATATATGAGAGAAGGGCGGACGAAGGAATGGAAGAAAGGGTGAAAGAGAGAATGAAGGTCGGTATGATCGTTGCTGTGGAGATAGCTGCTGTGAAGGCTCGCTACGGCGCGGCGCTGCAAAGGCTGGAGCAGAGGGGCTTCGATGTCCATTTCATCCGCAATGCCGAGTACGATCTATATATCGTGAATTGTGGTGCGGGGGAGATAGCGGCGGCGGCAGCGGCACAGCTCCTGATCAGCGGCTATGGCGTGGATATGATCGTGAATTTCGGCGTCGTGGGCGGATTGACGGCGGAGATGAAGGTCGCAAAGCTCTGCGCAGTCGAGAGCGTCGTGCATTATGATTTCGATACATCGGATTTCACCCCATTCAGGCGAGCGCAGTATGCAGGCTATCCAAGCGAATATATCCCCACCGATGCGGGGCTGCTCCGTGCGGCGCTGGCCGCAGAGCCGGAGCTTAAGCGGGTCATCTGTGCTTCCGGAGATAAATTCATCGCCTCTGCCGAGCGCAAGCGGGCATTGCATGAGGAATATTCCGCCGATATCTGCGAGATGGAGGCCGCAGGGATAGTGCTGACCTGTAACCGCTCCGGCGTGCCCTGCCTGCTCATCAAGGCGGTCTCGGATGCGATCGAGGGCGGCGCGGAGGAATTTTCACGCGAGGTCGATCGCTGCGCCCTGATCTGCCTGGAGATGGTTGATAGGCTCATCGCTTCCATCATCCGGGATGAGCGGTGCAGGGGCTGAAAATCCCCGAAGGACTGCGCAAGAAAACGGCATTGAATGGTGACAATATGTCAATCGAATTTGCCAGACACTGTCTGGCAAATTGGGAAATTACAATGAGACGTGCTGAAAAGTGATGCGGTGATTGAAAAATTGAATGCAGGAAAGGACTATACAATTATGGAGGGAGAAAGGGTATGAATGATGATAAAATGTTGAATACTGGCGATGTATCCGATGTCGTCCTGCAAATAAGGAGTCTTTTGGAGCTGGCACGCAGCAATGTAGCCAGAGAGGTCAATAGCGAACTGCTGAATACATATTGGAATATCGGGCGCATCATCTGCGAGCATGAGCAGTCCGAATTGGAGCGGGCGGATTACGGAAGGCAGACCCTTAGAGAATTGGCAAGGGAGCTGACGAGGGAGTTTGGGAAGGGCTTTTCAAGATCAAATCTGCAAAATATGCGGCTGTTTTATCAATCCTATGAAAAAAGCCAGACGATATCCGCCGGATTGAGCTGGTCGCATTATTGCGAGCTTCTTTCCATATCCGATCCCGATAAGCGCAGCTTTTATGAAAAGGAAACGATCAATTCCCGCTGGTCTGTTCGTGAATTGAAGCGGCAGATTGCCAGCTCGCTTTTTGAAAGGCTGCTGCTTTCGAAGGGCGATGTCAATAGGGAGCAGGTTTTGGCAATGGCTTTAAAGGGAAATGAGATCGCCGCTCCCGCTGATATAATCCGCGATCCCTATGTTTTCGAATTTCTTGGTCTGCCGGAGGATAAGCCGATCATGGAGAGCGATCTGGAGCAGGCGTTGGTACAGCGTATTGAAAAATTCCTTCTGGAGCTGGGGCGCGGTTTCATGTTCGTCGGTACGCAGCAGCGAGTGACCTTTGCCAACCATCATTATTATGTGGATATGGTTTTCTATAATAAAATACTGCGCTCCTATGTCCTGATTGAGCTGAAAACCACAAAGCTGATGCCTGAAGCGGTCGGTCAGCTCAATATGTACCTGAACTATTATGCCAGTGAGGTCAATGATGAGAATGATAATCCGCCCATAGGCATCATTCTCTGCACGGATAAGGGCAATTTTGATGTGCAGTATGCCCTCGGCGGGCTGTCAAATCAGATATTTGCATCGAAATATGTGCTGTATATGCCCGATAAGGAGCAGCTCATCCGCCAATTGGAGGCGGTTCTTGAGCGTTGGCACGGTAATTCCGATGAATAAATAAAAATACGATATGTCAATCGAATTTGCCAGACACTGTCTGGCAAATTGGGAAATTATATGTTGAAAATGTAAAAATCCATATCATACATCGAAAATTTGAGATCGAAGATTATGGGCTGAAAACGTGAAAGGCTCGATGAACCGCCTTGAAAAGGGGCGGGCTTTGAATGGAAGAAGCGGGAACAGAGACTTTATCGTCACTTTTCAATTGGCGCCATTGTATTTATTCCATACTGTGCCGATCATATAAAAATTTCATATAAATTTGGGAAATGTCCTTTGAGCCGCTTGCCATGCAGGGCTGCTTTATGTTATAATATAGCGGAATAAATGTATGGACGGTGCGCTATGGAGAAGATAAGGACAAAGGTCACCCTCGCAGGGCAGGATTTTTACGTTACCGGCTCGGGCAGCGATGATTATGTTAAGAGGCTTGAGCGGATGGTCAACCAGCGGATCGAGGAGGTCAGCCGTGCTTATCCGAGGCTGGGGCTCAATCATTGCGCACTGCTTGCGATGCTGAATCTGGCGGATGATTATATGCAGCTCAAGAATAGCTCCGAGCAGATCGATGCGAAGCTTGCGCAGCTTCGTGATATGCCTCGTATAGCCGGTCAGAGGGCCGTTGAGCATTCATCCCGAAGCGAACGGCCTGTAGGCGTTTAAGGTTTTCGCTCCCGGGGTTCGCTCCGGCGAAGCAAATATCGCCTCGGGTATTCTATGCCCTCATCGCGGCTTTTTCGGTATGCGGTGAGGCTTTATTTTTTGTGTACGATATAAGGAAAAGAATGGAATTGCTTTCACCGGCGGGCAGCATGGCCTGCCTTATAGGCGCAGTGCAGAATGGAGCGGATGCCGTCTATTTCGGCGGCGGCAGCTTCAATGCAAGGCGGTTTGCAAATAATTTCAGCGGCGATGAGCTCATCCGTGCGGTCGATTATTGCCATGAGCGGGGCGTGCGCTGCTATATAACTGTCAATACCCTGCTCTTCGGCAGGGAGCTTGCCGGTGCGGTCGATTTTGCGGCGGAGCTTTACCGCCTCGGCGCCGATGCGGTGCTCGTGCAGGATCTGGGGCTTGCAAGGCTGCTCAGGCAGGAGCTTCCGGAGCTAAAACTCCATGCGAGCACCCAGATGGGCATCCATGATCTCGGCGGGCTCGAATATTGCAGGCGCATCGGAATCACCCGTGCGGTGCTCGCAAGGGAAGTGAGCCTCGAAGGGATGGAATATCTTGCGAAAAACAGCGATATCGAGATAGAGACCTTTGCCCACGGTGCGCTCTGCATGAGCTTCTCCGGAAGCTGTCTCTATTCCTCCATGTCCGGCGAGCGCAGCGGCAATAGGGGCACCTGCGCACAGCCCTGCCGCAAAAGGGCGAGCGTATCGGGTATGCCCGGAATGAACGATTTCTGCCTTTCGCCGAACGATATATGTATGCTGGATGAGCTTGATGCGCTGAAAAGAGCCGGGGTCGCCTGTGTGAAGCTTGAGGGCAGGATGAAAAAGCCGGAGTATGTTGCGGCCGTCACCCGCTGCTATCGCGCTGCGCTGGATGGAGCATCCGCTGCCGAGCGCAGGCGCATGAGGGCGGAGCTTTTTGAGCTATTCAATAGGGGCGATTTCAATACCGCACATCTGCGCGGTGATTCGGTGCGCACCGATAGGGTCGGCAGCAGCAAGCCGGGGCGTGAGCTCATCCGTGCCGCCGAGCGCAGCGTTCAGGCCGAAAACAGAAGGCGTGATCTGCGCTTTGAGCTGAAGCTCAGGGTGGGAGAGTCCGCATACCTCGGTGCAGCGCTGATCGATGCGCCGGAATGCTCCGCAGAATGCAGCGGTGCCATCGTTCAGCGCGCAAATACGCCTCAGAAGAGCTCCAATTATGCCGACAGGCTGGGTAAGCTCGGCGATACGCCTTTCAGCCTGCGGGACTGCGCCATTGATATGGAGGAGGATTGCTATATCTCGGCGGCGGAGCTCAATGCACTGCGCAGAGCTGCCTGCCTTGCGCTGCTCGAAGCGGCGCATATCAGAAACGAAGTGCCCGAATATGCCCATCCTCGGCTGCGAACCGCGCTGCCGGAGCAGCCTGCTCTGGGCAGCTATGTGCGTGTACGGACTGCGCGCGAGGTCAGGCTGGCCTTCGATGCGGGTGCGGAGCAGGTCGGTATAGAGCCGATATATTTCAATGCAGGGGAGCTGGAAGTGCTGAAAACCGCATTGCGGAGCGAAGAGGGGCTGATACTGATACTGCCGAATGTATTGATGGGTGCCGATGCCCATGCCGGAGCCGACCTCTTTATCGAAAGCGGCGTATTCCGCGGGCTGGAGATCAATAATATAGGTCAATGGGAGCTCGGAAGGGCGCTTCCCATAAGGATAGCGGGCATTGGGCTCAATACGCTCAATGCGCATACGGCGGATGAGCTTTTGGAGCTCGGCTTCACCCATATCATGCCATCGCCGGAGCTCAGCGCACCGCAGCTTCGGGAGCTCGCCAAAACCCATGCCGGGGTGCTGATCCCCGGAATACACGGCAGAGTGCCGCTCATGCAGCTCCTGCACTGCCCGATGAAGGAGCATATGGGCTGCAAGCATTGCTCAGGAAGCGTCGGAAGGATCACCGATGAGGCCGGGAGGGAGTTCCCGCTCATCAATACACGCTTCAGGTCAGGCTGCCTGCTCCGTATGCTGAATTGCCATACCACCGATCTTGTGGATATCTTTGATGAGCTCCCCAGCTGCGCGGGCTATGCCCTCAGCTTCATAGGGGAGGATGCAGGGGCTATTGCAGAGCGCATGAACGCATTCCGAGCGGCAAGTGGGGGAAAAAACGGGGAAGAAAGCCGGGATAAGAACAGGCTTGCAGGAAGCACAAGGGGGCATTGGAACCGAAAGCTGACCTGATGGCAATGCCGCCGGACGCCCGAAAGGAAAGGAAGATAAATGATAACCGATAAGGTATTGAAAACACTTGAATATGATAAAATGCTTGATAAGCTTGCCCTGCACTGCGGCTGCTGTGTAAGCCGTGAGCTCGCAGGGGAGCTGCGCCCGATGGAGGAGCTGGATGATGTGAAATCCGAGCTCGCTCTGACCGCAGAGGCGGAGAGCTATTTTCTGAGAACGGGCTATTCGCCCGTGGATGATTTCCCGGATATGCGATCAAGCCTCAAGCGGCTCAATGCCGCCCTGTTTCTGAATTGCGAGGAGCTGCTGAATATCGGCAAATGCCTGAAAGCGATCCGAATCTGTCGCGAGCAGCTCGCTTCGCTGACCTTGGAGCCCGAGGGCACAGCGAATGGGGAAGGTGGGGAAAAGCTGCCGATGGGGCTTGCCAGCCTTGCATCCGGCCTCATATCCCATCAATATATCGAGGAGGAGATACAGCGCTGCATACTGAATGAGGATGAGCTCTTCGATGGCGCATCGCCCGCGCTTGCGAGAATACGCCGGAATAAGCGCATCGCCAATGAAAGAGTGCGCGAAAAGCTGAACAGCATCATCCGATCCTCCACGATGTCCAAATATTTGCAGGAAGCGATAATCACCATCCGAAATGGGCGGTTTGTCGTGCCGGTGAAACAGGAATATCGATCGAATATTCCCGGGCTCATCCACGATCAATCCGGCAGCGGACAGACCCTGTTCATCGAGCCCACCTCCGTGGTGGAGCTTGGAAATGAATTCAAAAAGCTGCTCATGGAGGAGCAGGCGGAGGTCGAAAGGATATTGACGGAGCTCACCGCCATGATAAAGCCCTCCGCAGGCGATATCTATACCGATCTTCTGACCCTTGGCAGGATAGATCTCATCTTCGCAAAGGCGAAGCTCGCAAAGGAGCTCCGTGCCGTGCAGCCGGGGCTGAATGCCGAGGGCAGGCTCCGCATCGTTCGCGGCAGGCATCCGCTCATACCGGGCTATCGGGTCGTTCCGATCGATGTCTGGCTTGGAAGGGAGTTCACGACCCTGATCGTCACAGGCCCCAATACCGGCGGCAAGACGGTCACGCTCAAGACCATCGGGCTCTTCACCCTCATGGCGCAGGCGGGCATGTTCGTGCCGGCAAATGTCGGAACGGAGCTGGCCGTCTTTGAGAGCGTCTTTGCCGATATCGGCGATGAGCAGAGCATAGAACAATCCCTCTCCACATTCTCAAGCCATATGAAGAATATAGTCGGCATCCTCGATGCAGCCGATGATCGCTCCCTCGTGCTCATAGATGAGCTTGGCGCGGGCACCGATCCCGTGGAGGGTGCGGCGCTGGCGATGAGCATATTGGAGGAGCTGCATTCGCGCGGCTGCTTCACCGCCGCAACGACGCATTACAGCGAGATCAAGGCATTCGCACTCACCCATGAGGGCATGGAGAATGCTTCCATGGAATTCGATATAGATAAGCTCTGCCCAACCTATAGGCTCTTCATAGGCATACCGGGCAAATCCAATGCTTTTGAGATCAGCCGCAGGCTTGGCATAAGCGATGCAGTCATAGAGGCTGCAAGGGGCTATCTCAAGAAGGAGGATACCGATTTTGAAGCGGTCATAGCCGATGCGGAGCGCAAACGCATCCGTGCCGAGGAGGAGATGCAGCAGGCCGAGCTCGCCCGCCAGGAGCATGAAAGGCTCAAGACCGAGCTGGAAACCGAAAGGAAGAAGCTGGAGACCGAAAAGCAGGAGCTTCGGCTGAAGGCAAGGGAGGAAGCGAGGGCGATCGTTGCCGATGCAAGGCGGGAGATGGAGAGGCTGATAGTCGAGATCCGATCCATCAAGAACATAGATCAGCGCGCCGCCGATAGGATCATCCAGCAGGAGCGGGATAAGCTGCGCAGCAAGGAGGGAGAGCTGACGGAGGATCTGCCGATGCTCCGTACAGGCGATGGCAAGGCGCCAAGGAGCGTATTTCCCGGGCAGACGGTTCGTGTGCTGAGCCTTGATAAGACGGGTACGGTGCTCACGAAGCCGAATAAGAATGGAGAGGTCAGCGTACAGCTCGGCATAATCAAGCTGAATGTGCGCCTCGATGATATCCGCCTCGCACGCGATGAGAGTGAAGAGAGCACGAGCAAAAAGATCGAATATAATCCTGCCGCAACGGTGGGGCTGGAGCTCGATATCCGCGGCAGGCTCGTCGATGAGG
Organism: Christensenellaceae bacterium Phil7; assembly: GCA_001940845.1. Lineage (GTDB taxonomy): Bacteria > Bacillota > Clostridia > Christensenellales > CAG-138 > PeH17. The sequence goes on along the minus strand of MSGV01000010.1, from coordinate 193,246 downwards.
CCAAGCCGCTGGTCGATAAATACCTCTATTCCGCAAGGCAGCAGGGACTCACGGAGGTCAATATAATCCATGGCAAGGGCACCGGCGCATTGCGCACAGGCATTCAGGATTATCTCAAGCACCATTCGCTCGTGCGCTCCTTCCGAAATGGAAATTATGGAGAGGGTGATTACGGCGTGACGGTGGTAACGATAAAATGATGAATTTCGGACTGCGTATGGATGAATTCTCTTCAATTAAGAGCCAAAATTGGCAAAAGTTCACAATTTTTTAACATTTGATCGGAGAAAATGTGCTATAATGATTGCAGTATCGGCATGCCTTGCGGGCATATGCTGCCGCTATGACGGCGGAATGAAGAAAAATGAGGCGCTGAGCGCAATGTTCGAGCGGGGCGAGGCCATAGCAATATGCCCCGAATGCCTTGGCGGGCTTTGCACCCCGCGTCCGCCGGCGGAGCTTGTGGGCGGCAGCGGGGATGCTGTGCTCGATGGCAGGGCGCGCGTGCTGACGAGGGATGGGCAGGATGTCACCGGGCAATTCATCGCCGGTGCGGAGGCCGCCCTTGCTGCCATCAGGGAGGCGGGCATAACCAAATGCGTATTGAAGAGCGCGAGCCCCTCCTGCGGCATTGGACGCATCTATGATGGAAGCTTTTCCGGGAAGCTCATCGCCGGGGATGGAGTTGCCGCAGCATTGCTCAGGCGGAATGGGATCGAGCTCATTCCGGACGATCGGGATCAAAGCTGAGCTTTCCGGCGGTATGCGCAGTATCCCCGGAGCCCGGGCATGAGGAAGGTGAAGCATGGATAATGAACGCATACTCGTCATCGATGATGATGAAAATATTGTAAACATTTTAACTCTGTATTTGAGAAGCAAGGGCTATGATGTGGTGAGCTGCAAATCGGGAAGCCGGGCGATGAGCGTCTTTGAGGATGCCCGCCCCGATCTGGTGCTCCTGGATATCATGCTGCCGGGCATGGATGGCTGGGAGATCCTCTCGAAGATACGCAGGAGGAGCCGCACGCCGGTCATCATGCTGACTGCGCGCGGCGAGACGGATGAAAGGATAGCCGGGCTCGATGGGGGAGCGGATGATTATATCGTGAAGCCCTTCGATTCCAAGGAGCTGTTCGCAAGGATTCGCGCCGTGCTCCGCCGTGCGGGCAGCAAGAATGCCCCACCCGAAAAAAAGCTCGTTCGGTTTTCGAATATAACGGTCGATCTCGATAGCTATAATGTGTATAAGGATGATAAGCTCGTGGAGATGTCTCCGCGGGAGATAGAGCTTCTCTACTATATGGGCACGCATATCAACCGTGCGATCACTCGGGAGACGCTGCTGAGGGAGGTCTGGGGCGAGGACTATTTCGGGGATGGACGCACCCTCGATGTGCATGTTCGGCGCATCAGGAATCGCCTTGGGGATGATAACCCCTGGCGGCTTGCGACCATCTGGTCCGTTGGTTATAAGCTCGAATTATTGGATTGAGGACCGGGGTGGAGGTTGGAGGTCAGATGGTTGGATGACGGCGGATGGATGTGCGTCGAGATTAAAAGCAATAGGAGCATCCGCCGCCCGGAGTGATTCGATCGCTTGGTAAGAGGAATGTTCAAAACACTGTTCACAAAATTACTCGTTTCGATCGCTGCACTGACGGCATTGCTGCTGATTTTGCTCGGCAGCCTGGCTGCGCTGATATTTCGTTCGCATTATATCGATGAGATCAAGGCTGAACTGACAGCCGAAACGAATGCGATAAGCGCAATAGTCGTCAATGAATATCTGGATGGCAGGTACTATGCAATGGCAAGAGAAAAGCTATATGCGATATCCAGGCAGTATGGCGCAGCGATACGGCTTGTATTTAAGAGGAACAGCCCGATGGATTCCGATATCATAGACGCCGAATACGAGGAACGTTGGAGGGGTGAAGCGGAGCTGGATGTGACGGCGCTCACCGATGAGCTCATGGAGGAACCGGGAATCTATAGCTATCAATTCGATATGCTCCGGGATGTCTCAGGCATTCGCTCCATGACGGTCACAAGGCTGCTGCTTTCCTCCGACGGTCGCCGGGATGGGGTCATACTCCTATATTATGATATGACTCCGGTATATGAGACGCTGAATGCACTTTATTTGGACATTTTGGTTTTAGTGTCGGCAGCATTCTTGATCGCACTGCCGATCGCATTTATAATATCAAAGAGGATGACGAAACCCCTCGCAAGCATAAAGGGAACCGTAACGGCCTTTTCACGGGGGGATTATGAGAGCAGGATCGCCGTACAGGGCAGGGATGAGGTGGCGCAGCTTGCTGTCAGCTTCAACCATATGGCGGATGAGATAGCGGGCACGGAGAAGCAGCGGCGTGAATTCGTTGCAAATGTCTCCCATGAGCTCAGATCACCGCTGACGAGCCTGCATGGCTTTATTGAGGCGATGCAGGATGGCGTCATACCGCTTGAGGAGCATGAAAAATATCTTCCGGTGCTTCGGGATGAGACGGAGCGAATGACGAAGCTCGTGAACGATCTGCTGGATATTTCGCGCATCGAGTCCGGGCAGAGCGAGCTGGAGCTCATGGAATTCAATATCAATGAGCTGATAGCAAACACCCTTCTGACCTTCGAGGCGAGGATCATGGAGAAAGCTCCGGAGGTCCGCATAGATTTTGCGCAAGAGCACTGCTTCGTGCTCGCCGATCAGGGCAGGATAGGGCAGGTGCTCCGAAATCTCATAGATAATGCGATAAGGTATGTCCCCGAGCAGGGAGGCATTCTGGAGCTTGGCACAAGGGTGGATAAGCAGTGCATAATAATATCGGTCGCAAATAACGGGGAGAGCATTCCGGGCGAGGCGATCGGGCATATCTTCGATAGGTTCTATAAGGTTGAGCGGGCGAGAACCCGCACAAAGCATGGCGGCACGGGGCTTGGGCTATCTATTGCGAAGCTCATCGTGAATGAGCATGGCGGCGATATATGGGTTCAAAGCGATGAGCGGAGGACGGTATTCAGCTTCAGCCTCAAGCGCGCCTCGGGCAGGCGGGCATGATATCATGCAGCCGGGCGCATGGGAAGCTATCGATATCCAAGTATCATTGCGGAGCGGCTTCGCTCCGATAAAGGAGGGTTATGAAAAGGAATATTCAGTATATGAAAAGCTCCGAGCTGGAGGCTGCGAGCTGGGAGGAATGCAATCGCCGCATCAATGAGGAATATCAGTATTCGAAATGCACAAAAACCTCATCAAATCGCTTTGAGGATGGCGTGCTCCATAGCGAGACTGTGATAGTGCATAAAAATGCCCCGGCGGTGGGCGTGATATTGGTGACTGCGCTGGCATTTCTGCTCGTCGGTGCGCTTGCTGCCTGCGGTATACTGGCTGCAAGGTTCATCCCGACGGCAAAGCTGCTGCATACAAATGGCGATTCCTCCCCCCAATCCAATGCGCCGATGCTCCGGCCAAATCAGGGCGAGCCCAATGGCGGTCGGTTTGAGCTGGCAGAAAGTCCGCTGACGGAGATATATGATGCATCGGTGAGCGGCGTGGTGCTCATCAGGAGCTATTCGGACAGCCGCGCCGCAAATGGTAAGCTTGCCGGCGAGGGCACGGGCTTCTTCCTGACGGAGGATGGCTATATTTTGACCAATGCCCATGTGGTGGAGGGTGCAAAGGCAGTCCGGGTGGAGCTTTATGATGGCACGCTTCTCGATGCATCCATCATAGGCAGGGATAATCGCACCGATATTGCCGTGCTCAGCGTTCCTGGCAGCGGCTATGCTGCGCTCCCCCTGGGAAATTCGGATGATGTGAGGATAGGCGGCTTTGTGATGACGATCGGTCATCCCACCGGCGAGCAGCTTGGCTTCACCGCCACCTTCGGCATAGTCGGCTCCGTCAACCGCAAGGTGAATATCGATGGCATAACCAATGAATATATCCAGATTGATGCCGCAATAAATCCGGGCAACAGCGGCGGTCCTCTATTCGATATGAGCGGAAGGGTCATCGGAATAAATTCCGCCAAGACCGTTGCCGCAGGCTATGATGAGCAGGGCGAGATCATCTCCGCCGATGGGCTGGGCTTCTCGCTGCCGATCAATGCGGCAGCAAGCATCGCAGAGGAGATCATAGCTAATAATGGCAATGTCGCCCGACCGGGTCTGGGTTTAAGCGTCATTGCGATAGATCAGGAGCGTGCGGAGCAGTATGATATTCCGCAGGGTATGCTGATCTATAAGGTCATCAAGGATGGTCCGGCGCATATGGCGGGGCTGCACATAGATGATATAATCACGGAGGTGGATGGAATAGCCGTCCGAACCACCGATGAATTCGTCGATATAATACAGCGCCATCGGGTCGGTGATGAGCTGGAGCTCCAATTCTGGCGGGATGGCGAGGAACTGAGCTGCACCATCACGGTCGGCAATTTCAATGAGATCGGCGATGAAGCGCTCGATAATGCCTATGGCGGCGAAAAATACGGCATAAAGTAGTGCTGCCGGAATGCATGCGCGAAATGGACAAAGAGGCTGTTCATAGGGCTGTACTCCTGTGAACGATCCGAATGCAGAATGTGTTTAAGAAAAGCTCTGTTTGTTTTATCATGCTTGCAGCTTCTGATTTTTAAGGTTTGTACTATAACGGGCTTAAAAGCGGGGGATGCAGATGATGAATAAATGAAAAATTTCCAAGGAGGAATAAACCAATGAAAAGACGTACCCTTGCTGCGCTGCTCGCCATCGTGCTCATATTTGCAGCGCTTCCGACCGGCTCCCTCGCCCTCACCGTACCGAAGGTAAGCAAGCCCCTGGTCGTCAAGGCCAGCTCTGTGAGCATCAATTCAACGAATTTCCCCGATAAAAGGTTCAGAGAGTATGTCAAAGAGAATTTCGATACCAATGGCGATGGCAAGCTCAGCAAATCGGAGATAGCGGCGGTCGATACAATTTGTATCAGCAACACGAGCATTTCCGATATGACCGGCATAGAGTATTTCACCGCGCTTGAGTATTTGGAATGCCGCTACAGTGAGCTGAGCAAGCTGAATCTCAACAAAAATACTGCGCTTCGCAGCCTGATCTGCATTGACGGTAAGCTTACCAAGCTGGATCTCAGCAAAAATACTGCGCTTGAGTATTTGGAGTGCTCTTACAACCAGCTAACCGAGCTGAATCTCAGCAAAAACTCTGCACTTGAATATCTTATTTGCGAAGGCTGTTATATGACCGAGCTGGATATCAGCCATTGCCCCAAGCTTAAGGAGCTGCAATGCGTCCAAAATGAGTTTACCGAGCTGGATTTAAGCCATAATCCTGCGCTTGAGGAGCTGAATTGCTTCTCCAACCAGCTGACCGAGCTTGATCTCAGCAATAACCCTGCGCTTAGGGTATTAAATTGCGACAACAATGAGCTGATCGAGCTTGATCTCAGCCATACACCAGCGCTTGAGGAGTTGGTTTGCTGTTACAATCAGCTGATCGAGCTTGATCTCAGCCATAGCCCTGCGCTTGAAAAGTTGGTTTGCTATAACAATCAGCTGACCGAGCTGGATATAAGCAATAATCCTGCGCTTTGGCGTTTGGAATGCGCCGGCAATCAGCTGACCGGGCTGGATACCAGCCATAGCCCTGCGCTCAAGATTTTGGATTGCAATACCAATCGGATCACCGGGTTTGATGTAAGCAATAATCCTGCGCTTGCAAGTCTGGATTGCTCCGACAATCGGATCACCTCGCTGGATCTCAGCCATAATCCTGCGTTTAGGTCGTTAGTTTGCAAAAACAATCAGCTGACCGAGCTGGATATAAGCAATAATCCTGAGCTTGGGACTTTATATTGCCCCTACAATCAGCTCACCGAGCTGGATGTGAGCAATAACCCTGCGCTTGAGTGGTTAGTGTGCCACGACAACTGGATCAGCGAGCTGGATGTCAGCAATAATCCCGTGCTCAGCGAGCTGGATTGCTCCAACAATGAGCTGACCGAGCTGGATACCAGCAACCTCCCTGCGCTGCATAAGCTATATTGCCAGAACAATCGACTGACCAGGCTGGATACCAGCAGCAACCCGGAGCTCTCAGTTCTGCATTGCTACAGCAATCGGCTTACCGAGCTGTACGTCAGCGAGGAATCTGAACTCGAGTGGTTACATTGCTCCAAAAACCAGCTGACAAGTCTTGAAGTGCCGGATCGCGCAGGCAGCTATAGTTTCCTCTTGACCTGTGAAAACAATACATATGCTGCTGCCTTCGATGAAGATCGTACATTCGATCTTTCCACCCTTCCCGGTAACTTCGATATCAGCAGGGTCGATAATTGGATAGGCGGCAGTATTGAAGGCACTATCCTGACCCTCAATGAGAATGCCGACTGGGTAACCTATAGATACTATTGCGGCAGGAATAAATATGCCACCTTCACCATCTTCCCTGAAGGAACGGTTTTCCTCCGTCCCGGCGATGCAAATGACGATGGCGAGGTCGATATGAAGGATGCGGTGCTTACGGCACGCGGCGCACTGAACCTCATCGACGAGGGCGTAATCAATATGGCGGCTGCGGATGCCGATGGCGATGGCAGGCTCACGATGGGTGATGCGGTTTTGGTAGCCCGCATTGCGCTGAATCTGAATGATGACTGATGACCGCTAGCTCCCATCCCGATGCGCCCAATCCCCCTGCAACCGGCGCGATCACGCTGATCGGAGCCGGTATCGCAGCCATCGTTGGCGGCGCAGGCATTGCCCTTTTCATAAAGAAAGAGGATTGAACTCCGGTAAAATAATAAAATATAAAAGCAGAAAAGCACTTGCCTGCGGGTGAAGCCTCGGGGCAGGTGCTTTTTCGTGCGCCGGGCAGGAATATTTGAAAAGAAAAAATAAAATATGAAACTGTCCGTAAAACTATAGTTTCGTGTGTTGACAGTTTTAGATATTCAAGTTATAATTCAACAGCATATTTAGTGGTGGGATTCCTTTCTTACCACTAGATATTGTGACTAAAATTTCCAATACATCCATCTTTTGGTAGTTCACGAAACCATACCCTTGTGAATAGCTCGGAGGAGAAATGTATTGGAAAAAGCTCTGTTTGCTTTATCATATTTGCATCTTCGGATCTTTAAATTTTGTGTTATAACAGGTTTAAAAGCGGTGGATGCAGATATTGAATAAAGAAAATTTCCCAAGGAGGAATAAACCAATGAAAAAACGTACCTTTGCTGCACTGCTTGCTCTCGTGCTTGCGCTTGCAGTGCTCCCAACCTCTTCCTTTGCGCTCACCGTACCGAAGGCAAGCAAGCCCTTGGTCGTCAAGGAAGGACCCGTTGAGATCAACGCAGCGAACTTCCCCGATGCAACATTCAGAGGCTATGTCGGTGATAATTTCGATACGGATAGCAATGGTATCCTCAGCGAAGCGGAGATAGCGGCGGTCGATTCAATCTATGTCGAGCGCATGGGCATCGCCAATATGAGAGGCATTGAGTTCTTCAATGCACTCGAGAGCTTGGATTGCGGCGGCAATATGCTGACCGCGCTGGATGTCAGCCATAACCCTGCGCTTAGTAGTTTGGATTTCGGCGGTAATCAGGTAACTGCGCTGGATGTCAGCCATAACCCTGCGCTCAGGCATTTATACCTCGAGAGCAATTGGGTAACCGCGCTGGATATCAGCCATAATCCTGCGCTTGAGGAGCTGATGCTCGGATACAACGAGCTGACCGAGCTGGATGTCAGCAACAACCCTGAGCTTGTTTTTTTGAATTGCTATGGCAATCAGCTGACCGAGCTGGATGTCAGCCATAATCCTGCGCTTGAGGAGTTGAATTGCGGCGGCAATCAGCTGACAGAACTGGATGTCAGCAACAACCCTGCGCTTAGCATTATGAATTGCGCAAGCAATCGGCTGACCGATCTGAATCTCATCCATAACCCTGCGCTCAGGAGCTTGGATTTCCAATTCAATCAGATGAATGGACTGTATATCGGTCATAACCCTGTGCTTGAGGAGCTCTGGTGCGGTGGCAATCCGTTGGTCGAAATGGATTTCAGCAACAACCCTGCGCTTAAGAGCCTGTATTGCCAGGATAGTTCGCTGACCGAACTGGATGTCAGCCATAACCCTGCGCTTGAGTTGTTATGGTGCCATCGCAATCAGCTTACCGAGCTGGATATCAGCCATAATCCTGCGCTTAAGGATCTATGGTGCAGCAGCAATCGGCTGACCGAGCTGGATGCCAGTCATAACCCTGCGCTTGAGAAGCTGTATTGCAACGTCAATCAGCTGACCGAGCTGAATATCAGCAATAACCCTGCGCTTAAGGATCTGGATTGCTCCGACAATCAGCTGACCGAGCTGGATGCCAGCAATAAGCCTGCGCTTGAGACGCTATTTTGCAGCGGCAATCAGCTTACCGAGCTGGATGCCAGCAATAAGCCTGCGCTTAAATGGTTGATTTGCAACGACAATCAGCTGACCGAGCTGAATCTCAGCAATACCCCTGCTCTTGAGAGGTTATATTGCTACAATAATCAGCTGACCAAGCTGTATGTCAGCAATAATCCTGCGCTTGAGGATCTGTGGTGCAGCGATAACCGGATAACTGAGCTGGTCATCAGCAACGCATCTTCGCTTGGGTATTTGAATTGCTCCGGAAACCAGCTGACAAGTCTTGATATCAATAATTGCGAAGGTCTCTATAGCTTGGAATGTGGAAACAATGCATACACCGCTGCTTTCAGCGTTGGTCGCACGCTCGATCTTTCCACCCTTCCCGGCAGCTTCGATGTTACAAAGGCTTCCAATTGGGTTGGCGGAAGCGTGCAGGATAATATCCTGATCCTCGATGAAGGCGTAACCGAGGTCACCTATACCTATGATTGCGGCAGGGGCAAAACTGCGACCTTCACCATTATCGTTGGCGAAAGCACTCCCGGCATCCCCGGCGATGCGAATGGCGATGGTGTGGTCGATACATTGGATGCGGTTATGGTCATGCGCCATGCGCTGAGCCTCATCGCCCTTCCGGATGTAGCAATCCCCCTCTGTGATATGGATGGCGATGGCGAGATCACCATTCTCGATGCAACGCTCATCATGCGTGCTGCGCTCGGTTTCTAATAGACGCTCACTCTTTAGAAACTGAAAACCTATGTTGATCGGGTCGCCGAAGCATTGCGACGACCCGAACCACGTTCACTCTTATCCAGAAATAACTTAATAGGAAGAAGCAATGAATTTCCGACCGGGAAAGCAACCCGTCGGTATGAAAAACGGTGGATTGAAGAAGCGGCAGGCGCGGACAACCTGTCGCTTCGCGTCATGGCTTTAATGGCTGGGGGTAATTCCAAACGTCGTGGAAAGCCTTGCTGAATACTTACGTTCCTTTGGCATATCGGTTGCAAATGCATAAGAAATATGGTATAATAATCGTATCAAATGACTTGAAAGGCTGAATGATGAAAAATAATCCAAGATGTATTCTAAATAAAATGATCTGCCTGCTGTTGGTCTGCCTGACTCTCGGCTCCGTTTTCACGCTTTGCGCCTGCAAAAAGCCGCAGCCGCAGAATGAAGAACGGAATCCATTCAATGATTTCATCAATGATGCGCAAAAGCTAAAGCTGGAAACCCTTGCCGAAGCCTTTGCGGAAAGCGGCTTTACCTTCGATGGCAACAACCCGATAACCTTCAAGGAGATAGAGTATTTCCTCTATTTCTACTATAATGATAAGGTCATCGCCGGCGATGATGGCTATGCGAAGGTTTCTGCGGCCGATGCAGATAAGCTCACTGAGGAAATTTTCGGCGTCAAGGCCACCATGCGCTATAATCATACCTTTGAGGATGAGGTGCTCTTCTATTTCGATAGGAAATCCGAGACCTATTTCATCAAGCCGAAGGATAGCTTTGGAAGCCGGGTTGAGATGAAGGCTATTGAGCTCCTCCATAATGGCGGCTATCTTGCTACGATTGATGTGGATGGCACCGATGGTTCGGAATGTATGCTGGATATCAGCTTCATAAAGATTGGTGATTCCGTGCGCGTCAGCTCATGCAAGCGCTATGATTTCAATTGACGAAGGATGAAGCCATGGGAAGAATGAAACTTTTATCAAATATCGTAAATAATGTCACCAATCAGGTGGAGGGTTTCTGCCTCATCAAAAATGTTCAGCTCAAGGTGAATGTTAAGGGTGCGGAATATCTCGATTTCACGCTTGTGGATGCCGATGGTGAGATCAATGCCAAGCTTTGGGATTATCAGAGTGCGGTTCATGGCAGTTATGGTGCGGGCGAGGTCATCAAGATCCGCGGCACGATAAATATGTATCGCGATGCCGAGCAGCTCAAGATCGAGCGCATCCGCCATATGAACCCGAATGATGATGTGGATATGAGCAAGCTCGTTGCAAGCTCGCCGGTGGATGGCGAAAAGCTCTATCAGGAGCTCTATGATTTCGTCGGCGCATTCAAGCAGCAGGAGCTTTCGAGGCTGACGCGCTATCTCCTGCGCGAGAATAGGGAGAAGCTTGAATGCTATCCCGGCGCAATGCGTATGCATCATGCGGTGCGCGGCGGGCTCATGTACCATACGCATACCATGCTGCAAATGGCCAGAAAGGCAGTTGAAATATATTCAAAGCTCTATCCCGAGCTTTGTGATGAGCTCGTCTATACGGGCGTCATCCTGCATGATATCGCCAAGACCATAGAGCTCGATGTTGGGGAGCTTGGGCTTGCAAATGCGTATACGGCAGAGGGGCAATTGCTTGGGCATATATCCATGGGCATGGCAATGGTTGAGCAGGCCTGTGCGGAATTGAGCATATCCCGTGAGACGGCGAACCTCGTCTCGCATATCCTGCTTTCCCATCATGGCATACCGGAATATGGCTCGCCGAAGATGCCGATGTTTCCGGAGGCCGAGATCGTTTCGGCGGTTGATACCCTCGATGCAAGGCTCTATGAGATGTTCGATGCGCTCAATGCGGTCGAGGTGGGCAAGTTCTCCGAAAGGGTTTGGGGCTTGGAAAATCGCCAGATCTATAGGCATGGCTACAGCCTGAGCGATCATAGCAGCGATTAAGCGCCATGCGGGCGGGCTCGTGCCGATAGGGAAAAATGGAGAATATATTGGCTTTTTTGCCGTTTTCCTATTGACAAATTCGAGCTACTTTTGGTATACTTTTAATAAAGATAGAGGCGCAGGGGCTGAGGTAGGCTTGGGTTCCGAAAGCGATTTCGGTTCAGGGGGCGATTCCCTCCGGGCATGAATGCGGTTCCTGCCGAAAGCAAGCCGTGATTCGGAAATCGCTCCGCCCTTGCTTGGGCGCAGTGCTCAGTGCGCTGCGACTGTCATCCGTAGAGATGAAGCGCTATTCAAACAAGACATCCGATTGTTTGAATGGCGCTGTTTTTCTGCTATAATTTCAATATTTTATCAAGGAGGCTATCTCATGGAAGAGAAAATCACATCAACTATCAGGCTCCGCATGAGCTCACAGGATGCCCATTACGGCGGAAATCTCGTTGACGGCGCACATATGCTCGCCCTCTTCGGCGATGTTGCAACAGAGCTCCTCATCAAGTGCGATGGGGATGAGGGTCTGTTCAAGGCATACGATATGGTAGAATTCATTGCTCCCGTCTACGCCGGCGATTATATCGAGGCTTATGGCGAGATCACCAAGATCGGCAACAGCTCCCGCAAGATGAGCTTTGAGGCCCGCAAGGTAATCATTCCCCGCCCGGATATCAATGAATCCGCCTGTGATTTCCTGGAGGAACCCATTGTGGTCTGCCGTGCAACCGGCACCTGCGTCGTTCCCAAGGATAAGCAGAGGAAATAAGCGCATCTCGATCCGTGAAAGGAGCATGAAATGGAAAAGCTGATAATAACGGCATGTATCTGCGGCGCGGAGGTCACCAAGGAGCATAATCCCGCCGTCCCCTATACCGTTGAGGAAATCGCAAATGAAGCCTATGCCGCATATAAGGCCGGCGCAAGCATCATCCATCTGCATGTACGCTATGATGATGGCACTCCCACTCAGGATAAGGCACGCTTCAAGGAGTGCATGGATGCCATCTATGCAAAATGCCCCGATGTCATCATCCAGCCATCGACCGGCGGCGCTGTCGGCATGACGGATGATGAAAGGCTCCAGCCGATAGAGCTCATGCCCGAAATGGCAACCCTCGATTGCGGCACCTGCAATTTCGGCGGCGATGATATCTTCGTCAATACCGAGAATACCATCAAATATTTCGGCGAACGCATGATTGAAAGAAACATTAAGCCGGAGGTCGAGGTATTCGATAAGGGCATGATAGATATGGCGATTCGCTTGAATAAGAAGGGCTATATCAAGAGCCCCATGCATTTCGATTTTGTAATGGGCGTCAATGGCGGCATCAGCGGCACCCCGCGTGATCTCGTATTCATGGCGGGCAGCATACCTGCCGGTTCCACATTCACCGTTGCAGGCGTAGGCAGAACCGAATTCCCGATGATAACCCTCGGCATCCTGCTCGGCGGCCATGTGCGCGTCGGCTTCGAGGATAATGTTTACCTCGAAAAGGGTGTGCTCGCAAAGAGCAATGCGGAGCTGGTCGAAAAGGCCGTTCGCATCGCAAAGGAACTCGGCAGGGAGATCGCGACCCCTGCGGAGGCAAGGGAGATCCTTGGCCTCGCTCCACGCGCATAATAGATAGCTAAAAACCAATATTCAAAGAAATTCAGGAGGAAATTAATAATGGCACTCAAAGGAAACAAGTACGGTACTCACAGGGTTATCGAGCCCAAGGGCGTTCTCACTCAGGCAGCATGGAAGATTGATAACGATATGACCAAGCGTTATTCGAATGAGATCATCTGCGATGTCATCTCCCTCAATATCGATTCCGCATCCTTCACCCAGATCGAGGAAGCATGCGGCGGCGATGAGACGAAGATCGGCGAAATGATCCTCGGTATCGTTGCAGAGCGCGGCAAGCAGCAGAATCCCGTAACGGGCTCCGGCGGCATGTTCATCGGTAAGGTCGCTTATATCGGTGAAGATCTCCAGGATCGTGACCTGAAGGTCGGCGATAAGATCGCTTCGCTCGTATCCCTTTCCCTCACTCCTCTCAAGATCGAAAAGATCCTTGCCATCCATAAGGATATCGACCGCGTTGATATCGTTGGTCAGGCCGTGCTCTTCGAGAGCGGCATCTATGCAAAGCTCCCCGATGATATGAGCGAACCCCTTGCACTGGCTGCACTCGATGTTGCAGGCGCACCCGCACAGGCTCGCAAGCTCCCCAAGGAGGGCGACAGCGTGCTCATCCTCGGCGCAAACGGCAAGAGCGGCGTTCTCTGCGGCTATGAGGCGATGAAGAAGGTCGGCGAGACCGGTAATGTCGTTGGTGTCGTCCGCAATCCCGCTCAGGTTCCCGGACTCATGGAGCTCGGCGTATATCATAAGGTCATCGTTGCCGATGCGACCAAGCCCATCGAGGTGCTTGAAGCTGCGCTCGAAGCCAATGGCGGCAAGGAATATGATATCTCTATCTGCTGCGTAAATATTGAAAGCTGCGAAATGAGCGCGATCCTCCCCGTTCGCGATGATGGTATCGTCTATTTCTTCTCCATGGCCACCAGCTTCACCAAGGCTGCACTCGGCGCAGAGGGCGTTGGCAAGGATGTCACCATGATCGTCGGCAATGGCTATACAAAGGATCATGCTGAGATCACCCTCAACGTGCTTCGTGAGAATGAGAAGCTCCGTAAGCTCTTTGACGAGAAGTATTGCTGATCCGACCCGCTGCTGCGAATAGCGAACGGATTTGGGGCGATCGCCCAACCCAATCGAAAGGAATAAGAAGCATGAATAAAAGCAGGCAGTATGGCCTCTTTACCGATATTCCGGATGAGCTCTGGAATGATTGGCATTGGCAGGTCAAAAATCGCATTGAGACCCTGGATGATCTCAAAAAATATATCAAGCTTACTCCCGAGGAGGAGGAAGGCGTTGCCAAATGCCTCGGAACACTCCGCATGGCTATCACGCCCTACTATCTCTCACTTATAAACCCGGATGATCCATTCGATCCCATCCGCCGTCAGTGCATCCCATCGGCAGCAGAGCTTTATCAGGCTCCCGAGGATCAGCTCGATCCGCTGCATGAGGATACCGATTCTCCCGTTCCGGGGCTGACTCATCGTTACCCGGACAGGGTGCTGTTCCTCATCACGGATCAGTGCTCCATGTATTGCCGCCACTGCACCCGCAGAAGGTTTGCGGGTCAGCATGATACCGCAGTGCCCACCAAGCAGATCGATGCATGTCTTGAATATATCAGGAACCATACCGAGGTGCGCGATGTTCTGCTCTCCGGCGGCGATGCGCTCATGCAGAATAATGATAGGCTCGAATATATCATCAGCGAGCTTCGCAAGATGCCCCATGTGGAGATCGTGCGCATAGGCTCCCGCACCCCCGTTGTCTGTCCCCAGAGGATCACTCCGGAGCTCTGCGCAATGCTGAAGAAGTATCATCCCATTTGGCTCAATACCCATTTCAACCATCCGAATGAGATAACAGAAGAGAGCAAGCGCGCTTGCGAAATGCTTGCGGATGCGGGCATCCCCCTTGGCAATCAGAGCGTGCTGCTTGCAGGCGTCAATGACTGCGTGCATGTAATGAAGAAGCTTGTTCAGGGGCTCGTTCAGATCCGTGTTCGTCCATACTATATCTATGTATGCGATCTCTCCATGGGTCTCTCCCATTTCCGTACCCCTGTAAGCAAGGGTATAGAGATTATCGAAGGGCTGCGCGGTCATACCAGCGGCTATTGTGTGCCGACCTTTGTAGTCGATGCACCGGGCGGCGGCGGAAAGACCCCCGTCATGCCGAATTACGTCATCAGCCAGTCCCCGAGAAAGACCATCCTCCGCAATTTTGAGGGTGTCATAACCACCTATACCGAGCCCGAGCATTATTCCGGCGAATGCCATTGCGAAGAATGCCGCAAGGCAAGGGAAGAGCAGCAGAATTTCATCGGCGTTGCCGGTCTTGAGCAGGGCAGGCTCGATGGAAGGATTGCGCTTGAACCCAGCGATCTTGAGCGTCTCAAGAGGGGACATCACGAATGATCCCGATGCTGTCGGCATGGGCTGAATTGCCCATTTCGGCATGAAAATAACCGACGAACTGTTTGCCAATGAAGATGTTCATCGGGTGACGATGATCGCTTCGTTGGCATTCGTTCCTTTCATATGTTAATAAAAATCGGAGGTAAGCATTATATGGAATCTAAACTTAACCTCAATACTTCGCTCGTCGATAAGGCGCGGGAATCCGCAAGCCATATCGCTGCCGATACGCAGGATTTCATCGATCTGCATACGACCGTCACGGTCGAGCGCGCGGTTTGCCGCCTGCTTGGAATCGATGGTATAAACGAGCTGGAGGTTCCCCTGCCCAATGTGGTCGTAGATCATCTTGTCGCAAAGGGAATTTTGAATGGCGGAGCCGCATACTATATTGGCAATGCTATGGCTGAAACGGGAATGACTCCGCAGCAGGTTGCCGAGGCAATCGATGCTGAAAAGCTCGATCTCAGCGCGGTTGCTGCGCATTCGATCGAGGAGATCCGTGCGGCCATCATGCCCATCGCTTCCGCAGCGACGGAGCGTATACGCGGAAATGTTGCTAGGCGCAATCAATACCTGAATGAATTCGGAGATAAGACCGATCCGTATCTCTATGTCATAGTCGCAACGGGCAATATCTATGAGGATATCACTCAGGCGAAGGCTGCGGCGAAGCAGGGCGCGGATATCATCGCCGTCATCCGTACAACGGGCCAGAGCCTGCTGGATTATGTGCCCTATGGTGCGACCACGGAGGGCTTTGGCGGCACATATGCAACCCAGGAGAATTTCCGCCTTATGCGTGCGGCCTTGGATGAGGTCGGCGAGCAGGAGCATCGCTATATTCGCCTCTGCAACTACTGCTCCGGCCTTTGTATGCCGGAGATCGCCGCAATGGGTGCGCTTGAGAGGCTGGATGTCATGCTCAATGATGCGCTATATGGCATTCTCTTCCGCGATATCAATATGCAGCGAACCCTCATCGATCAGTATTTCAGTCGCGTCATCAATAGCTTTGCAGGCGTTATAATCAATACGGGCGAGGATAATTACCTCACCACCGCCGATGCCGTGGAGGAGGCGCATACCGTGCTGGCTTCGCAATTCCTCAATGAGCAGTTTGCACTCAAGGCGGGTCTGCCGGAGGAGCAGATGGGGCTTGGACATGCCTTTGAGATATCGCCCGATGTAGAGAATGGCTTCCTCTTCGAGCTTGCTCAGGCGCAGATGGCAAGGGAGATCTTCCCCAAGGCACCGCTTAAATATATGCCGCCGACCAAGTTTATGACGGGCGATATCTTCCGCGGCAATGTGCAGGATGCGCTCTTCAATATGGTGACCATCATGACCGGACAGAAGCTGCATTTGCTCGGCATGATGACCGAGGCGATACATACCCCATTCATGAGCGATCGTGCGGTCTCGATTGAAAACGCACAGTATATATTCAGAACCATGCATGATCTGGGCAGCGAGCTCAGCTTCAAGGATGGAGGCATAATCCAGAGCCGTGCTGATGAGGTGCTGACCAAGGCGACCGAGCTGCTCGGAGAGATCGAGCAGATGGGGCTTTTCACCACCCTTGAAAAGGGCGTTTTCGCAGATATCAAGCGTCCTCGCGATGGCGGCAAGGGTTTATCCGGCGTCGTGCTCAAGGATGAATGCTATTTCAATCCGTTTATCGAGCTTATGAAAGGCGGTGAAGCATAATGAGCGGAGGTTTGTATAATACCCATAAGGCTGATTTCGATACCACATTGGATCTCACCCGTGTCAAGGCATATGGTGATACCATGAATGATGGAAAGGTTCAGTTCAGCTTCACCCTTCCCGTCAAAAATGATGAAAGGGGAATGGAAGCGGCTCGCCAGCTCGTTCGTAAGATGGGCGTTGAGGAACCAAATGTTGCCGCAGCCAAGAGCCTTGATAAGGAATTCACATTCTATGTGGTCTATGGCTCCGTCGTCCATAGCGTGGATTATGAGCATATCCATGTTGAAACGGTCGAAGAGGAAACCATGGGCATGGAGGAGACCGATGAATTCATTCGGGAGCATTTCGGAAGGAAGATAATCATGCTTGGCGCTTCGACGGGCACCGATGCGCATACCGTCGGTATCGATGCGATCATGAATAGAAAGGGCTTCGCCGGGCATTACGGATTGGAACGCTACGAGATGATCGAAGCCATCAATATGGGCGCACAGGTTGCCAATGAGGATTTCCTCAAAAAGGCAATCGAGACCGATGCCGATGTGCTGCTCATATCCCAGACCGTCACCCAGAAGGATATCCATATCCAGAACCTTACCGAGTTTATCGAGCTGCTGGAGGCCGAAGGGCTTCGCGATAGGTTTGTTGTCTGCTGCGGCGGTGCAAGGATGACCCATGAGCTCGCTAAAGAGCTTGGTTATGATGCGGGCTTCGGTTCCGGGAAGTATGCAGATGATGTTGCGACCTTTGCTGTCACCGAAATGGTGAAGAGAGGCGTTAAATAAGAAGCTTTGCGGCTGCCGTTTTTGCTCTTTCGCATTTGCGGCAGCCTCTTTATATGTATGGATGAGATAAGAAGTATCGAGCATGGAGCGAGGCAGGCTTTGGTCGGGCTTGGAGCGGAGCTGCCGATGAGCATTCCGGATGAATGCATATACGCATATTACAGGGATGGGAAACCCATCGGAACTGCTGCGTATATTCAAAATATCGGCGATGGAGAGGATTCCATCCGAATTTATATCTATGCTGCAAAGGAATTTCGCCGCCGCGGCATCGGAACAAAGCTGTATCGCTTCATCATGCGGCAGATAGATACCGAGCATTATGATGTGGTCAGCGGAGCGGTTATCGAGGGAGGCGGCTGCGATCAGGCGTATGAGTTTTGCAGAAGTCTCGGCGCGGAGGACTGGCAGGCACTCTACAGGATGCGATATTCGGGTCCATCATTTCCGGTGAGCATAGAGTTGGTTCCGTATCGTGATGAGTATTATGAGGAGCTTGCACGAAGCAAGTTTGAGTCATGGAGGGCGCTTTCAGCTGATTATGGCTTTGACGCCGTACCATATAGCGCGAGGGAGCGCGAGGAATGGCGCAGGGATGCAGGCAATATATTCGTTCGGCTTTCGGAAACGGGGAGACCGATTGCAATGTGCTCGTGCGGAGAGAATGGGCATATGCATGGCCTGTTCGTGAGCGATGAATATAAGGGTCAGGGGCTTGGAAGGAGCATATTGATGTATTGCATCAATCGTGCGTTCGAGCGTGGAAATAGGGAGGTGGAGCTCTCCGTATTGACGAGGAATCCGGCAAAGCGGATGTATTTGGAACTTGGATTTCGGGCGTTTGAAACGGAACATTATTTCAGATTTTCAAAATGCGTAAAGCATGGCTCATAGGAATCCTTTGCTATCAGGTCCGGCAGGCGGCCGATCCCGAAGAGCTCCGGTTCAGGAACTTTTGGGGATTTTTTTATGTGCCAATTTAAGTAAAAGCGGAATTGATTTGCGCCTATGGAGTTGTTATAATATAAGCAAAGCGTTCGGATGGTTCCCATTCGGGCTGCCAAAACAGGAAAAGGAGTATGGATCATGGAAAAAATCAAGAAAAATTTTGGATTTGGCTGCATGCGGCTGCCCATGAAGGATGGCGAGGTGGATAAGGAGCAGACCTGTAGAATGGTCGATGCTTTTTTGGAGAGCGGATTCAATTATTTTGATACGGCTCACGGCTATCTGCAAGGAAAGAGCGAGATCGCAGTTCGGGATTGCTTAACAAGCCGCTATCCGCGTGACCGTTATATTCTGACGGATAAGCTGACCGGGGTCTACTTCAAGAAGCAGGAGGATATTCGCCCTCTCTTTGCAAGCCAGCTTGAGGCATGCGGGGTTGATTATTTCGATTTTTATCTGATGCATGCGCAGAATGCGACCAATTTCGTGCAGTTCAAGGAATGCAGAGCTTATGAGACTGCATTGGAGCTTAAGGCGGAGGGCAAGATACGCCATTTGGGCATATCCTTCCATGATAGACCGGAGGTGCTGGAGCAGATACTGACGGAATACCCGCAGATAGAGGTGGTTCAGATCCAGTTCAACTATCTGGATTATGAAGATCCGGCAGTGCAGAGCCGCAGATGCTATGAGGTCTGCCGCCAATTCGATAAACCTGTAATAGTAATGGAGCCTGTCAAGGGTGGAAATCTTGTTGATCTCCCCGAAAAGGCCAGGCTCATATTGGATGAGCTGCATGGAGGAAGCCCCGCAAGCTATGCTATCCGATTTGCTGCGAGCCAGCCCGGTATGCTGATGGTGCTCTCGGGCATGAGCAATATGGAGCAGATGCTCGATAATATCGGGTACATGGCGGATTTTAAACCCTTGGATAGGAGGGAATTGGAGGCTATCGATGGCGTTAGGAACGTGTTCCGCTCAATGAGCCTGATACCATGTACGGCGTGCCGCTACTGTGTGGAGGGCTGTCCGCAGAGGATATCCATTCCGGATCTTTTCGCAGTTATGAATGCAAAGCAGATACATAAGGATTGGAATTCAGATTTTTATTATGAGCAGGTTCATACCAAGCATGGCGGAAAGGCGTCCGATTGCATAAAATGCGGTCGGTGTGAGGAGGTCTGTCCTCAGCATCTGCATATCCGCAAGCTGCTGGAGGATATTGCGGAAACCTTTGAAACCAAAAAGGACTGATCGCAGACTTTGTGGGGCGGTCGATCGAAGGTTGTAACTATTTTGAAAAAGATTGGGAGCCTGCCCACAGATCCGGGCATGGCTCAGGGCAATTTATGCAGTTGAATGAATTTTTCATGGAGCATCCCAAGGCGGCCTTGGGCTTCTCCGGCGGCGTGGATTCCGCATATCTGCTCTATGCAGCAGTGCGGAGCGGAGCGGATATCCGGCCGTATTTTATTAAAACAGCATTTCAGCCCGCTTTCGAGCTGGAGGATGCGGAAAGGCTTGCAGGGGAGCTTGGAGTGAAGCTCACGGTCATAGAGGCGGATATCCTGTTCAATGCGTCCGTTGCCGCCAACCCCATTGATAGATGCTATCATTGTAAAGCCGCATTGTTCGGTCTGCTGAAGGAGAATGCCGTCATGCAGGGCTATACGCTGCTGTTGGATGGCACGAATGCATCGGATGATGCATCGGATCGTCCGGGAATGAGGGCGCTTGATGAGCTCGAGGTGCGTTCGCCGCTGCGTGAATGCGGACTGACAAAGGCAGATATACGAAGGCTTTCAAGGGAAGCGGGTTTGTTTACTTGGAATAAGCCCGCTTATGCCTGCCTTGCCACTCGTGTGCCGGCGGGAGAGGTGCTGACGCGGGAGCTGCTTGCGAGGGTGGAGCAGGCGGAAAATGAATTGTTTAAGCTGGGCTTTACCGATTTTCGGGTGCGCGTATTCCATGATGCCGCCCGAATACAGCTATCGGCGGAGCAGCAATTCAGAGCAGTTGAGCTCAGGCAAACGATACTGGATGCACTGAGACCGTATTTTAAGCTGATCCTGCTGGATCTGGATGGGAGGAACTGATATGGAGCAAAAGGAATTGCGGCTGCTTTTGGCCGGAGTTGCATCGGGCGAGGTGGATATCGAAAGCGCATTGCTGAAGCTGAAGGAGGCTCCGTTTGAGGATCTGGGATTTGCCAAGCTCGATCATCATCGGGCCGTTCGTCAGGGCATTGCCGAGGTTATATATGGCGCAGGAAAGACGGCGGAGCAGATTCGTGATATCGCTTCCGCAATGCGCGCCCATGGACAGCAAACCATACTCATCACCCGCATGAGCCCGGATGCAGCTATGCTGGCGGGGAAGGATATGCCGCTGCAATATGATGAACGGAGCAGGATCGGCATAGTCGGCAGCCTTCCGGAGCCCGATGGAATAGGAAATATAGTCGTTGCCACCGGCGGCACAAGCGATATGCCCGTCGCAGAGGAGGCGGCAAGGACGGCGGAGGCCTTTGGCAACCGGGTTGTCAGGCTCTATGATGTTGGCGTTGCAGGGCTGCACCGCCTGCTTGCACATAGCGAAGAGCTCATGACCGCACGGGTCATAATTGCCATTGCGGGCATGGAGGGTGCGCTCGCCTCGGTCATCGGAGGGCTTGCCGATTGTCCCGTCATTGCCGTGCCAACCAGCGTGGGCTATGGAGCCAGCTTTGGAGGTTTGGCTGCATTGCTTTCCATGCTGAATTCCTGCTCGGGCGGGGTCAGCGTCGTGAATATCGATAATGGCTTCGGTGCGGGCTATCTTGCGAGCATGATAAATCATATGGAGGGAAGAGGATGAGGACTCTTTATTTTGAATGCAATATGGGTGCGGCGGGGGATATGCTCACCGCTGCACTGTTGGAGCTGCACAGCGATCCGGATGGGTTCATACAGCGGTTGAATGGTCTGGGCTTGCCAAGGGTTCATTTCAAAGCGGAACGTGTAGAAAAATGCGGTATACTGGGCACTCATATGGCGGTGACGGTCGATGGCGTGGATGAGGAAGGCTTTGCCGCCGCTCATGACCACGATCACGACCATGAGCATAGCCATGACCACAGTCACGACCACAAGCATCACCATCACGAGCATCACGGGCTGTACGAGATCGAGCATCTGGTCTCCCATTTGCTGCTGCCTGATGCGGTCAAGGCGGATGTTTTGGCTGTATACCGAATCATTGCGGAGGCGGAAAGCCATGCGCACGGCAAGCCCGTTGAGGAGATCCATTTTCATGAAGTCGGCACGCTGGATGCGGTTGCGGATATAGTTGCGGTATGCCTTTTGATCCATGAGCTTGCGCCCGAGCGCATAGCCGCATCCGCCGTGCATGTCGGCAGTGGTCATGTGCATTGCGCACATGGAATATTGCCTGTGCCTGCACCTGCAACGGCATGGATATTGAGGGATGTGCCGACCTATGGCGGAAGGGTGAAGGGAGAGCTTTGCACCCCGACGGGAGCCGCATTGCTCAAGCATTTTGTACAGGAATTCGGCGATCAGCCCGCGATGAGGGTCGAGAGGATCGGCTATGGCTGTGGAACAAGGAATTTTGAATATGCGAACTGCGTTCGTGCCATGCTGGGAGAGACCTCCGGTAGTACGGATGGCATAGTGGAGCTGCGCTGCAATCTGGATGATATGACTCCGGAGGCGATAGCATTTGCTATGGAACGGCTGTTCGATGCCGGCGCACTCGATGTATATACCATGCCGATCGGTATGAAAAAGAATCGTCCCGGGGTGCTGCTCTCCTGCATATGCCATCGAGAGCTGCGGGATGAAATGCTTCGCCTGATATTCATGCATACCACCACGCTTGGGATTCGTGAGACGGAGTTCATCCGCCATACCCTGGATCGAAAGCTCCGCAAGGTCAGGACGGAATATGGTGATGTGCGCATCAAATGTGCTTCCGGCTGGGGTGTACAGCGGGAGAAGCCGGAATACGAGGATCTGGCGGCAATGGCGAGGGAGCATTCGATATCGCTGGCGGCTGCCGAGGCTGCGGTTCGGGACCGGTTTGAGGATTGAATATATATCAATGTCGCCTGCGGTCGAATAGTGTCGAAAAACAATAAAAATGATAAAAAGCAAAATATAAGTCTTGAAAATTGAGCCGCTCAAATGGGACAAATTCGGTCAAATATAATAAAAAAGTGATAAAAACTACTTGAATTTGTCCCGTACGTCATGAATAATGAATGCAGGCCGAAAGGGCACGAAAGGAGAAAGAAAATATGAAAAACAGTAAAATAACTGCTTATTTGCTGACGAACATGGCGGATGTTGAGCCGAGGATCAGGGAAGCGATGCGAGGGGGAAAGGCAGAGCTTCTTGGAGCGGCTTCAAGTTCCGAGGAACTGCGCAAGGCGTTCGAAGCCCAGAAATCCGATTACTTTATAATCGTCTATGGCAATACCAATGATTCGGATCAGGATCAGGTCGATATGACATTCATAGATGGCGTAGTAAACGAGTTGAGGGCTTGGACCCCCACTGATGTTCGGATGCTCATGTCGTTTTATGCGGATGGCGGCATGACGGATGAGGATATTTCGGAATTCGTCTGGGAGCTGAACGAGGAATGCGAGGAATGCGAGGAATGAACTGAGGATATCGTTCGGCTCTGCAGCATGCGCGCCTTGGCAGCGTAAACTCAACCATTGGTAGAGCGAGCGGAACAGCCTTCGCTTGAATTAGGCCAATTTACCCCTTATAATTGCAATAGCCCTAAGGGGCGCGAAAGGAGAAAAAGGGAATGAAAATTGGCGAAAAAATTGCAGAGCTCCGTAAGCAGAAAGGCATAACGCAGGAGCAGCTCGGAGCCGATCTGAATGTATCCCCGGCAGCCGTATCGAAGTGGGAAACGAGCAATGCGCTGCCCGATATTCTGACTGTTATGGATATCGCGGATTATTTTGAAATAACTACGGATGAGCTGCTTGGGCATCGCACGGCGAATAGGACCGCACATCTGGTAACGGAATGCCCAACCGTCGAGCCTAAGCTCAGAAGGCTGTTGAAGGAGTATGGCATCGCATTGCAGAAAATCGTTTCTACCAAGGAGGAAGTGCTGGATGCATTTGAAGCGCAGCCGGTCGATTATGTGCTGATAGCTTCGGACGAGCTTGCAGCGACCGATGAACTCGAGGCACTGCAAGGTCGGGCCCGCATACTCTGCGCAGTGGCTCGCAACGATGATGAATTGACCGCCACCTTCGGCTATATCCTGGATAGAATGGATGGCAAATGCGGGCGATGACAGATGAATGGCATTGAATAAGGAAAAGTAGAGGATAAAAATAATAAAGCACTCGTCCGGAGTTCGGCTCCACCGGACGAGTGCTTTTGCTTGGTCGAGTATTTCCGGTTTATGCCTTGCCGCTTGTGCTCCGGAAAACTTTTTTATGCAATCCTTTCTCAAATCATCATTTTACTAAGGGCTGCTCAATCCGATTTTTTGCTGCTGAATTGCTGCAATGCATCGATGAGTTCATCAATGGTCTTTCGATTTATTGAATAGTAGGTTTTTCCGTTTTGCGCATTGCATTCCACGATGCCGGGAACGAGCATTTTAGACATATGATAGAATATTTTTTGGTGGGTCATATCAAATTTTTCGGCAAGCGCAGTGCCATATGTAGGCGCATCGTTTATACATTTGAGCAGTTCAAAGCGAGTTTCATCCGCCAAACCCTTCAGGATCTCGACCGTTCTGATGGTCTTGCTTTCGTTTGAAAGTGCATCAATATATTTGACCATTCCATAACTGGAGGCAATGGCACCAATGGGCATACCGCTGCCGCTATATTCATCATTCCATGCAAAAATATCCATGAGCAGACCGCACATGAACGTTGGGAAAATCATATATTCACCCGTGGGCAGTTGAAAATGATAGTGATCGGAAACAAACTGATCGAAACAGCCAATGGATTCTATATCAGCTTTCCATTCGGCTATACGGTCATTGAAAAGGCTTTCATTTTGAGTGATACAGTCTACGATGGGACGAATCAGTTCTGCAACCTCAGAAACGCATGAATCATAGTTATGATAGCAGTTTATTATTCCGAGCTTAGCGGAATCATCAAGATTTAAGGATAGGATGAATCCAAGGAACGATTTGGAATCGACTTGGCTGTCTATTGGCGATTCGGTACTGATGCTGCAAACAAATCGCTTGATGCGCAGCTCATCGGGCATTGCCGTCAGCTTCGAAACGAGCTCATCCAAATTGGTGATGAATCCGCAATAAAGTATTGGATCAAAAAGGATGTTTGCAAGGCATAGATCCGAAGAAAAATTGGAAAAGGGAAGGAAATATTTGCTTGATGCAATGCTGTCAACATCGACAGAAGATTGAATTATGGTTTCCAATTCAGACATCGGCGCCAATAGCTCGTTTATCAAATTCTTTAGATCCGGATGCTTAGCATACCCAAGCTCAATGAGATCCGTGTACTTTGAACCGCTGGCTGCGTTCTTTAAATATCTTATTGCTTCATAAACTGGATTTATCCTATCGATGATCTGCTTCATTATAATCTCTTTCTTGATTTTATTTACCCATACCTTTTCATGTATGAATTATGAAAGAAATTATAGCAAAGAATTTTTTGCATGTCAATACAAAAGCAAAATTTTATTCATTTTATCAGCGCATAAATCGAAATGTAGCGAAAAAGTGATGATGAAGTCATTGTTTTTTATGATTAATTAATTTAATGCAAAAAAATTTGAGAAAAGTACCAAAAGGGCTTGACGTGCAAAAAAAATTATGTTATCATGTTGATGCTTAAAAAAATGAGCAAACTTCATGAGACAGGTACACGGAGTTGAATCCATTCTCATTGGAGCAGAAACCGGATTTTTTTAGTTTTAAGAATATCCGGCAGGTAAATGTCGGGGCTTTGCCCGCCAAATAAATTCATTTAGGAGGAAATCCCATGAAAAAACGTACCCTCGCTGTCTTGCTGGCAATGCTGCTGGTTCTGACGGCACTTCCGACCGGCATATTAGCCTCGGCGATTGCTTCGGCACAGGTTGTATCCGATGACGTGGTCGTTCCAGAAGGTTATAATGAAAATGATTATCTTAAACTTCGTGCGTTCTTCGAGATCGAAGATGCTGATGGCATCAAAAACGGAGCGAAGGTTTCTTCTAACTATGATCCGGACGTGCCCGAAACCTGGGTATCGCCCTATGATCTGGAATGGTTGACAGTAGATGGAGAAAATCGCCTCTATGCGCTCAATATCTCCTGCTATGATTATTCAGACAGCACGAGCAGCAAACTTTGCGGCACCCTCGATTTGAGCTACTGTTCGGAGCTTATCTCCTTGGAATTCACCAATAATCAGATATCCGATGTGGACTTCACCGGCTGCATAAAGCTTCGTGACATCTACTGCTCAGTGAATTTGCTTACGGAGATCGATATTTCATCCTGTGAGGCACTCTATAACATCGTAGGAGAAGCCAATGCAATAAGCTCGATTGATGTGTCGCATAATCCGGATTTGGGAATTTTGGATTTCAATGATAATCTTCTCACGGAGCTCGATGTAAGCTGTAATCCGGCTCTTGTCAGCCTGTATTGCATGAATAACAATATTTCGGAGCTTGATCTTTCGCATAATCCGGAGCTTAATGCGCTTTCATGCGGAGGCAACCTGCTAACAGAGCTTGATCTTTCGCATAACGAGCTGGTCACTGCGGTTTGGTGTGATGAGAACCAGCTCACTGAGCTTGATCTTAGTGCAAATGCTATGATAGAGGTATTAAGCACCCTGGATAATCCGATGGAGAGCATAAGGTATGCAAGTGAGGGCAGATCGGCTTCACATCCCGATTACTTCCCCTGCGACATCAATTTGGATTCTACTGCGGGCGGATATGTTGGAATCATCTATAACTATTACTATCATGAGGACTATGGCCATAAGGTCTATCGCATTGAAGCAAAACCCTCGGCGGGTTACAGCTTTGTGGGCTGGTACGATATTGATGGCAACCTCATGGATGAAAACGCAAGTCATGATCTGGTATCCGCCGATATCCGTGATATGGATTGGATTGCAAGATTTGAACCCGATGGTTCCGCAATCCCAGGCGATGCAAACGGCGATGGCGTGGTCGATACATCCGATGCAGTGCTCGTCATGCGCCATGCGTTGAGCCTCACCACCCTTTCCGATGAAGCAGCCGCCCTCTGCGATATGAATGGCGATGGCGAGATCACAATCCTTGATGCAACGCTCATCATGCGTGCTGCACTCGGTTTCTAAAAGCTTTTCATACTTCAAGGCTTGAAAAACCTCTGTTGTTTGGGCTGCCGCAGTGCTGCGGCAGCCCAAACTCTTCTCTCATATTCACAAAAAAACAAATAGGAAGAAGCAATGAATTTTTGGTGAGGAAGGAGAATCCGGCAGAGCGAAAAAGATAGAATAAAGGGGTTGAAAAAGCGGCGGACATATATGCCTTGCCGCTTGTGTTCCGGAAAACTTTTTTATGCAATCCTTTCTCAAATCATCATTTTGCTAAGTGCTGTTCAATCCAATTTTTTGCTGCTGAATGGCTCCAATGCGAAGATAAGTTCATCGATGGTCTTTCGATTTATTGAATAGTAGGTTTTTCCGTTTTGCACATTGCATTCAACGATGCCGGGAACGAGCATTTTAGACATATGATAGAATATTTTTTGGTGGGTCATATCAAATTTTTCTGCAAGCGCATAGCCATATATTGGCTCCTCGTTTATGCATTTGAGCAGCTCGAAGCGAGTTTCATCCGCCAAACCCTTCAATATCTCGATGGTTCTCGGCGTAGTATTCTCGCTTGCCAGTGCCTTCAGATACCGCACCATTGCATAGCTTGAGGCGAATTCGCCGATATGCCTGCCCGTTCCTCCATATTGATCCTTCCATGTGATAGCATCGAAGAGCAGCCCGAACATAAAGGTCGGAAATATGGTGTAATCAACATTATCGGGAATCAGAAGATTATAGTATTTAGAAATAAATGCACTTAAATTATCAATGGTCTCGATATCTGCGCGCCAATCCTTTATATAACTGCTGAAAAGCTCCTCATTTGCCTTTATGCAATTGACCACGGGGCGTATCAGCTCTGCAATCTCAAGGGTGAATTTTGCGTAGTTATTATAGCAATTGAGGACGCTTAGCTTGCTCGTATCATCGATATTGATCGAGAGCACAAAATCCAGAAAGTTCTTTGAATTAATACCCAAATCCTCCGCCTCCGGATTGAGATTGCATATGAAGCGATGGGTGCGAAGCTCCTCCGGCATGGATATGAGCTTTTCAACCAGCTCATCCAGATCCGTAATGAAGCCGCAATAGATGCTTGGCACAAAGATCATATCCGCAAGGCATGGGTTGAGCTTGGAATTGGAAAACGGCATGAAATAGCCGCTTGCGTCGATCTTCTCAAGATCCACATTTGCAGCAATCAGCTCCTCCAGCTCCGCTATCGGCTTGGCCAGCTCCGCTATGAATGGTCTCATTCCGGGATGCTGAGCGCTCCCCATTTCAATTATCCCTGCTGCATTCGCTCCGCATGACCTGTCCTTCAAAAAATTAATCGCTTCATATATTGGATTTATCCTGTCAATTATATGATGCATTATCATTCCTCCCATTTTAAGGAATAGCTATTTTCAAAGAATCATCGCTTTTGCCCGCTCTTCGAGCATAGCTTTCCTATTCTACTGCCATTATAGCAAATATTTTTTTGCCTGTCAAGGGATAAAAACTATTGACAGGCAAAAATTTTTATGCTATTATATTTATACAGTACGAAGAAATGGAAGTTATCTTCCGAAGGAGGCAAATTATGAAAAATCGTACCCTCGCTGCGCTGCTCGCCATTGCGCTTCTGCTCGCAGTGCTCCCGACCGCGTCACTCGCACTCACCGTGCCGAAGGTAAGCCAACCTGCGACGGTCAAGGGTGAGCCCGTTGGAATAAGTCCGTCTAACTTTCCTGACGAGATTTTCATGGAATATGTAAGCACAACATACGATACCAATAATGATGGTGTTCTCAGCGAAGAGGAGCTTTCAGTAGATTATATCTCTGTTCCTTTTCTTGGCGTATCCGACCTTAGCGGCATCGAGTATTTTACTGCGATCACAGTTTTGTATTGCAGCTTCAATCAGCTGACCAGGCTGGACGTGAGCCGCAATACTGCGCTTGAGAGTATATTTTGCTCCGATAATCAGCTTACCGAGCTGAATGTGAGCGGCTGTACTGCGCTTAATTATCTGGATTGCGCCAATAATCAACTGACCGAGTTGGACGTGAGCGGCAATCCTGCGCTTGCGAGACTATATTGCTCCACTAATCAGCTGACCGAGCTGAACGTGAGCAATAATCCCGCACTCGTGGAGCTATACTGCATTGAAAATATGCTGACCGAATTGGATGTCAGCAGCAGTCCCCAGCTTAGCGTGCTGTATGCAAGCTTCAATCAGCTTACCGAGCTGAATATCAGCAATAACCCTGCGCTTACGACAGTGGGCTGCCCGGATAATCTCTTGACGGAAATCGATGTCAGCAATTGCCCTGCGCTTGTGCGCCTGAGCTGCTTTGATAATCAGTTGACCGAGTTGGATCTGAGCGGCAACCCAATGCTTGGATTCCTGTATTGCGAGAATAATCAGCTGACCGAGCTGGATGTGAGCAGCAATCCCGCGCTTATGTATATGTACTGCGCCGACAATCAGCTAACCGAGCTGGATATCAGCAATAATCCTGAGCTTATTAATCTGTATTGCCAAAACAACCGGCTGACCGAGCTGGATTTGAGCAATAATCCTGAGCTAAGAGAGCTTGATATAGCGAGCAACATGTTCGCAGAGTTTCCAAACCTGAGCGGCAATTCTAACCTTTCTTTTCTGGTGTGCTCGGATTGTCAATTGGACGAAATAGACATTAGCAGTGTACCTACGCTTAGGACGTTAGATTGCTCCGACAATAACCTGACCGAATTGGATGTCAGTAATAACGCATGGATCGACTTTTTGGATTGCTCCGGCAATCAACTTACCGAGCTGGATGTCAGCAATAATCCTGAGCTCTGGCAGCTGGATTGCTCCGACAATAACCTGACCGAACTGGATGTCAGCAGCAATTTCAGACTTGAAAATTTGTTCTGTGATAACAATGCGCTGACAAGCTTAAATATCAGATATTGCGTGAACATTAATGAGTTTTCCTGCGATCAAAATAGCTATGCCGCCAATTTCACAGCCGATGGCACTTTCGATCTTTCCACCCTTCCCGGCAGCTTCGATGTCAGCAAAGCTTCCAATTGGGTTGGCGGAAGCGTACAGGGCAATATCCTGACCCTTGATGAAGGTGCAGACGAGGTCACCTATACCTATGATTGCGGCATGGATAAAATTGCGACATTCACCATCCGCGTTGACGGCAGTACCCTCGGCATTCCCGGCGATGCGAATGGCGATGGTGCAGTCGATACAGCCGATGCAGTGCTCGTCATGCGTCATGCACTGAATCTTATAACGCTCTCCGATGAAGCAGCAGCCCTCTGCGATATGAATGGCGATGGCGAGATCACCATCCTTGATGCAACGCTCGTCATGCGCGCTGCGCTCGGTTTCTAAAGGACGCTCACTCTTAGGAAACTGAAACCCCCTGTTGATCGGGCTGCCACAGCGATGCGGCTGCCCGAACTCTTTTCTCATAATTCACAAAAAAACAAATAGGAAGAAGCAATGAATTCCCTGAAGGGGAAGAAGATAGCAAAAACGACAGGCTGTTGCCTGTCGTTTTTGCTATATAATCAATATTCCGGGCGGATGCTCAATCCTCCGCCTGATCTCCATCCAGATCAAACAGTTCTATGATGAGATTCACAAGCCTTCTTGCGCCCGCCTTATCCACAGAGCAATAGACCTTTGCTCCGACATCCTCAATCTTAATGAGTCCGGCTCGGACAAGTTGGTTGAGGCTTTGCGATATGCTGCCATTTGTCAGATGCAGCTTTTCGGCAAGCTCACGTCCGAATTTCTTGCCCATTGAAAGCTCTTTTATGATCCTTATGCGGTTTTTATTCGATAGCACATCCATGAATACGACCAATTCGCTTTCAAGATCGCGGGTATTCAGCCGCTTTGAAATCCAATAGGATAGAACTCCGATGAGCGCGCTCCCATGCCCATCATGAGAATCGCTTATGGAAACAATTCGGTTCAAAGGCATCGTGATTATTGGATATATATCAAAAAATTCGATATCGCTGAAGGATGAATGGCAGAAATACTGAATGAACTCTTTCTCGGTAGGGATCTCTTCGAAAATATTATTGTATTTCTGAACCAATGGAGCATAGAGGGCTTCGCATTCCCGGAAAGCGGCCATAACGGGCTTCAGCAGCTCGATCAGCCTTTCGGCATATTTCAGAGGAGTGGCCGCAACATCGACCAGGGTGAGCTTGGCTTGCTCGCTATAATCGGAATTGACGATCGATTCGAGCAGAATGGGCAGTTCTATCGGTTTATCTGCGGAAGGCGCTCCATTCTCATTGAAAAAAATATCAAATATGATGGATATGATGTTTTCTGAATTTTTGCGGATTATCTCAAATACCGTATCGTCATCATAGCATCTGAATGCATCGGCTCCTTCCATTATAAAGCAGCTTGCAATGGTATGCGTAAATAGAATATCGGTATCATCGCCTGTTTTTTTCAGCAGGGGCATATAGAGCGTATCAATATCGTATTTTGACGCGGTCACGGCATTTTTCAGCGTTTCGTTGATCCTCAGCAATGCGCTGTAGTATTGCGAAAATTCGGCTCTGATATCGGCATTATTGCTGAAATGCCTCTGTATGGCGGTCAGATCCTCAAATCCGGAGGTCAGACCGGTGAGAAAGCAGTGTGCTTCGAATACGGGTATCGGTTCGCGGTAGATCATATTATGCTCCTGTCGATTGGCTTAATTTACATGATAATTATAGCATAATTTTTTTAAAAAAACTATTGACAGATCCCCAAAAGCATGTTATATTTTTAGTGCAAGGTACTTCTACGTTATACAGTACCATAAAAACATGATCCAGGTTATGCTTCGCCAGCGGGGATTTAGCAGGGTATTATATCAAAATGCTTTGCAGAATTGATGCAGGCGATGAATAAACAAAAATAAAAGACCGGAGGTCAATCATGAAAAAACGTATTCTTTCAGCAATGCTCGCCATCATGCTTATGATGGCAGTGCTCCCGACCGCTTCCCTCGCGCTCGTGCAGGGAAATGGCAGCAAGCCCCTGGCAGCCAGAGATGAAGCAGCTTTGACCGATTTTAAGGGTGAGCCTGTGCCGATAAATAATGATACCTTCCCGGATAGGGTTTTTAAGGGTCATATATCCCAATACCTCGATTTGAATGGCGATGGTTATCTTGATGATGAAGAGATTGCTGCGATAACAGACCTCAGTTTAGGCTACGCTGGTATTACCGATCTCACCGGCATCGAGTATTTTACGAACCTTGAGACGCTGAATTGCACCGGCAATTATCTCGAAGCGCTCGATATCAGCCACAATACGGAGCTTAAAGGTATGTCGTGTGATAAGAATTCCATCACGGCGCTTGATCTCAGCAATAATCTCGCACTCGAGCGGCTCCAGTGCGGCGAGAATGGCATCAGTGAGCTGGATGTGAGCAGAAATACGGAGCTTCGTTTTCTTAATTGCATGGGGCTTCCGATCAGTGAAAGCGGGCTCGATGTTACCAATAATACGAAGCTGGATACTTTAATCTGTGATTATACAAATATCACGGAGCTGGATGTGAGCAACAATACTGAACTTCGTTATCTGGAGTGTAGTTTCAATCAGCTCACGGAGCTCGATATCAGCAATTGCATTTTGCTTGAATCATTCGCAGGCATTTTCAACCAGTTCACTTGTATCGATTTCAGCCATAACCCGGAGCTTAATACGATCAGCATCGCGGGCAATGTGGTTACCGAATTGGATGTCAGCAGCAACCCTCTCCTTGAAAGCTTGATTGCATGGAATAATCAGCTTACTGAACTCGATGTATCGAATAATCCATACCTCACAATGCTGCAGGTTTATGATAATTTAATTGCGGAGCTGGATGTGAGCAATAACCCATTGCTTGTTAATTTCTGGTGCAAAGGTAATCGGCTCAGTGAGCTGGATATCAGCAATAATCCTGAGCTTAATACGCTCATGTGCGGGAGGAACGAGCTCAGCGAGCTGGATATCAGCAACAATACAAGGCTTGAGTTCTTCTATTGCAACAACAATAACCTGACCGAGCTGGATGTCAGCAATCATCCCAATCTTCAATCGCTAGATTGCAGCGGCAATGCGCTTACCAGCATAAATATCGATAATTGCCCCAATATCTTTTCGTTGGGCTGCGAGGAGAATGTCTATATCGCCGATTTTGGCGAGGATGGCAGCTTTGATCTTGCAACCCTTCCCGGCAGCTTCGATCTGACCAGGACTTCGGGCTGGCAGGGCGGAAGCCTTGAGGGAAATATCCTCACCCTGGATGAAGGCTGCACCGAGGTCACCTATGTCTATGATTGCGGCATGGGCTATTCCGAGATCTTTACCATCCGCGCAGCCGGCAGCATGCCCGGCGTTCCCGGCGATGCGAATGGTGATGGCGTGGTCGATACATTGGATGCGGTTATGGTAATGCGCCATGCGTTGAGCCTTATCAACCTCTCCGATGAAGCAGCAGCCCTCTGCGATATGAATGGCGATGGCGAGATCACCATCCTTGATGCAACGCTCATCATGCGTGCTGCACTCGGTTTCTAATGGCTTTTCAATGCACTAAGGATTGAAAAGGAAACCTTCTGTTGATCGGGCTGCTGTATCGCTGCGGCAGCCCAAACCTTCATACTCATATTACCATACAATCTGAATAGGAAGAAGCAATGAATTTCTGACCGGGAAAGCGAATCCGGCAGGAGGAAAAGCGACAGGCGGATTGATAAGATACCTCTTAAGTAGACAAGGTAAATAACCAAAATCTACTTAGGAGGTATTTTTATGGCTAAATACCCCCATGCTGCTGAGAAAATCAGGAACTCAATCCTTTTCCATGCTCACGAACTCCCATTGAAAAAACTATAAAATTATGCTATAATAGTATGAATGGTTAAATCCATTAAACGGTAAAGCTCCGTCCCCACTGCCCGGTGCTCCCCAACGCCGGGATAAAGGGTTTGGTGCGGATCAAAGCTCCCGCGAGATGGATTTTTCCATTATAAGGAGGAAGATGAGTAGTATTATCAAGATCAATATCGCCGATAAGATCGCAAATCTTGCGGCTCCGGCCGTGATCGTGCGGGGCAACAGCGGATATATGGTCGAATTTACATTTGATTCCGAATGGGATGAGCTCCAAAACAGGATTGCAGTATTCAATTATAGGCGATATGGTGCGAGCCTGTGCCAGAAGGTGGAATTCACCGGCAGCCGGTGCAGCATCCCGACGATGTATTGGGATACCTCCATGGTCGATATTGGCGTCATGGTGGAGGGCGTCATTTCAAGCACTACGGTTCGCATTTACTGCGATCAGAGCGCGCTCGATGGCGATGCAAACGAGGTCGATATCGGTACCGATGGCAGCCTGACCGCAAAAAATGGAGCGTCTGCATATGAGCTGGCTGTATCGAATGGCTATACCGGCACTGTACAGGAATGGCTTGAAAGTCTGAAGGGTGAGGATGGAGAGTCCGGGCATACCCCCGTGAAGGGCGTGGATTACTGGACGACAAATGATAAGGAAGAAATAATCTCCGCAGTGCTTGGTTCGCTGCCGAATGGCGATGAGGTGAGCTACTGATGAGCATAGTCAGAACGAATGATTTGAATTATGCGGGCATTGCCGATGCTATAAGGAATAAGAGCGGTGTGCGCGCCGTCTATACTCCGGCGCAGATGGCCGCGGCGATAGAGGCGATACCGAATAGGCTGAGCATACCCGAATATTGGCGAAGCAAGCTTGCCAATGCCGTCCATTCCGCGCAGCTTTTGAAGCTTGAGGGCGGAGCGGATGTGGTGCAGTTCGTATGGTTCTCGGATCTGCATCTCAGAGCCTCCGTGGCGAATGCCAATTATGGGAGGAATATCGGTATGCTTGCGGCATATCTGATGGATGCCTGCCATATCCCATATTGCCTTATGTGCGGCGATACGGCTACCAATGCCGCCGAGGAGACGGCGCAGCTCATGTGGGATGATTTTGCATATGCCGATTCCAAAATTGCTCCGATCGGGCTCGATAGGCTCATCAGGGTCAGGGGCAATCACGATGGCTGCTGGGGTTGGACGCTCGGAGCGGATGGCACCAAGGAGAATTATTATGGATTCAAATTCACCCAGGAGCAGCTCAAATCCGTGCTCTTCAAGCCGCTTTCGGCAAACCAGAGCTATCATTTCGCTTCGGAGGGCAGCTATTATTATGTTGATGATGCGAAGCAGAGCATTCGTATCATTGCGCTGGATAGCTTCTGGTCGGGGGATGCCTCCGCCAAGCCGGATGGTACTGCCAATTATGATAGCTTCAATCATGGGGGCTATGGCCAAGCGCAGCTTGATTGGCTCTGCAATACCGCTTTGGTGCTGCCAACGGGCTATGATTGCATAATAATAACGCATATCCCGCCCAATGGCGATTATGATTCCGCAGCGCTTTGCAGGGATAATATTGTGCTGGAGGGCATAATTTCGGCATTCTGCAAGCGCACGTCCTATATGGGTACATATGCTTTCGAAGCCTCCCGTAATGAGGGTGCATGGGCAAATGTGGCCATAAATAAGGATTTTTCAGCGTATAAAGGGAGGTGCCTCGGGGTATTCAGCGGACACTGCCATAAGGATACGGCAGCGCTCGATAAGCTTCCTTGCCCGGTGCTGACCATTACATGTGCGGCGAACAGCAGCTATGATGCCGCTAATGAGGGGGTGCGCTCCAATGATTCCGCATTGGAGACCGCATTGGATATCGTCTCCATAGATCGCAGTACGGGCGTAATAAACTGCATCCGTGTCGGCATAGGAAGGAATAGGGTGGTCGGCGGAAGCATCACGAAGTATACCATAACCAATGAATTGTCGCATGTCACGACGAGCAATGGCAGCGTATCCATAGCTCGCGGAGAGCGCTATAGCGCAAGCTTGACTGCGGCAAAGGGCTATACGCTGAATGATAAAGCTATTTCCATTGTCATGGGCGGGGCGGATATAACGAGCGCTGCATATGGCTCGGGCAATATTTCAATCGCAAGCGTGACGGGGGATGTGGTCATAACGGCAGCGGCCGTGAGGAATGCGCTCGATACGGGCGTATTGGCGCAGGCGGAATGCTATAATAGTACCGAAATATATGGAGATGGCAAGGGCTACAAGGATGGAATGTACCTTTCGGATAATGCCTCAACCTATGAGGCGCCCGATGTCGAAAGGGTGCTGACCGGCTTTATCCCATTCGCCATGAAGCGGGAAAATGGGGTCGAAAGGATACCGACGCTCTATGTTAAAGGCGCATCGTGGAAAGAGACAAGCCATGTGCGGTTCTGGCCTTTCATCCTGAATTCGGAGGGAAAAAAGATCCTGCTGACCGCGGGCAAGCTCTCAAATGGCGCAATGAGCTCCGCAGATTGGATAGTCACCCAGCTTGGCGATGATTATTATAGATTCCAACCGACCGCAGGCTCGGCTCTTTATGCTCCGGAATACCATAACTTCACGCATTGCCGCCTCTCGTTGACGGGCACAGGTGAAAATTTGATCGTCACCATCGATAGGGAGATAACCTGGGAATGAGATGATTATAAAATCGACGCGAGCGGATAGCTGCGCATCGTGTGAACAAAAACCATTAAATATATAAAAACGGGCATTCATGCTTTGCTCCAGATCGGAGAATTGTGTGAATGTCCGCTCGCTTTATATAGTTGAAGCAGAGGATTTGAGCGAAAACGATATTCTGATGCCGGAGTAGAGCGGAATTCTCCGATCATTCGAGGCATGTTCGATAAAAATATTTTTAAACAAATTTTATCCAAAAAGCTTAGAAATAATAGGCAGCTTGGGTGAAATCGAATCATGGAAAACAATACGTGTTGCAACTATCTTATATTAGTGCTGAAAAATGATAAAACACATATATCACGCTTGGACGATTTAAATATTAAATGAAAGATTAGTCTATTATACTGACCTCTTAGAAAGCTATTGAATGATAATGGAGAACGTGGTATAATTAGCCTACAATCTAATCAACAGGAGGTTCATATGCAACTTACTAAGAAGTCGATCGCTTTTGCGATCGCGCTCGCAATGCTGCTGATGAGTTTTTCATCGGTATTTGCACTTGCGGATAGCAATGCAGGCGTTAAGGCTGCGCAGGACGTACTCGCAAATGTTGTGGACGATTCCAACACAGACCCGAACGCTGATGTCATGATACTTGTAAAAGTAGATGGCACACCGGCACTACAGCAGACCAAATCCGTTAATAAAGCGGCAAAGGTCGCTGAAAAGCTCCTCGGTAAGCTCCCCAAGCAGATCGAGCGCGTGGAAGCCGCTATCGGCCAGAGCATTGAGATCAAGGATCGCTATGCTTTGCTGTTCAATGGTTTCTCCTTCGAGGGCAAGTATTGGATGCTCGAGAAGCTGAATCAGCTCGATGGTATCGATGCCTTCATCCCCGTTCAGTTTGAAACAGCGGCGGAAGAGGATATGCCCGTCACGCCCAGCATGTCCAACAGCACCGGCACGATCGGAGCTCAGGATGCATGGGAACTCGGCTATACCGGTGAAGGCACGATCATAGCCATCATCGATACAGGCATCCGCCATACCCATGAGGCATTCAGCGTGCAGCCCGAGAATACCAAGGTGGACGTGGAGTATCTCCAGGATGTCATCGCACAGTATGGCGATCTCGTCCATTTCGGTAAGGATGCAAGCCAGCTCTTCTATAGTGAGAAGCAGGCTTTCAACTGGGATTATTTTGATTATGACTATGATCCCAACCATACCGCAAGCGACCACGGCACCCATGTTGCTGGTATCGCAGCGGGCAATAACGGCGATGATTTCAAGGGCGTTGCTCCCGATGCGCAGCTCGCAGTCATGCAGGTGTTTGAGGAGAGCGGCAGCGCATATTTCAGCACGATCCTTTCCGCATTGGAGGATTGCGTCTATCTCGGCGTCGATTCCGTGAATATGAGCCTTGGTTCCACTGCAGGCTTCTCCAATCCCTATACCGGCTATGTCGGAATGGCGGAAGCCTATGAGGCGCTTGAGGCAGCGGGTATATCGATAAATGTTGCGGCAGGCAATGATGCATATAACCTCCTTTGGACGAGCTTTGGCGATTGGTACATAAGCCAATATAGAGGACTTACATCCAACCCCGATTACGGCGTGATCAGTTCGCCCGCAACCTTCGATGGCTCCTTTGCGGTCGGTTCCGTTGTGAATACCGATGCAAATATGGGCTATCTCAAGCTCAATGATAAGGAGTTCTATTATTCCACAGTTGTGAATAATCCCATTCTCGGCAGCATTCCCGGTGAACACCGCGTGGTCGATGCCGGTCTCGGCACTCCGGAAGAGCTTGAAGCCGTCAATGCAGAGGGCGCGATTGCACTCGTAAAGCGCGGCTCGCTGACATTCAATGATAAGTGTACAAATGCGGCAGCAGCGGGTGCGATTGGCATAATTATATATAATAATGCTGCCGGCTCGTTCAGTCCGTCCATAACCAGCACCATTCCGGTCGGTCTTCTCTCCCTTGCAGATGGCGAAGCAATCGTGGCAGAGCTCACGGATGGCGAAGGCATGGGCACGATCGTGCTGGGCGCAAGCTATGGCGCAATAAAGATGGCTGACTCCTCAAGCTGGGGCACGACTGCGGATATGCTCATCAAGCCCGAGATCGCAGCTCCCGGCGATGGCGTCTATTCCGCGATCGGCAACGATACCGATAGTTCGTACGATACCTGGAATGGTACTTCGATGGCGACTCCCCATATCTCCGCTGCACTATCCATCATCAAGCAGCGCCTGAATGAGGAATTCCCCAATGCTTCCGCTGCTGAAATCAATCAGCTTGCTTATGCATTCGCAATGAGCACAGCCAATCAGGTGCAGGGCTTCGTTCGCCAGCAGGGCGCAGGTCTCATCGATATAGTCAAGGCCGTAGGCACCGATGTCTATCTCACCGTTCCCGGCTGCGATCGCCCCAAGCTCGAGCTCGGCGATAGCGA
Source organism: Christensenellaceae bacterium Phil7 (assembly GCA_001940845.1). Classification (GTDB taxonomy): domain Bacteria; phylum Bacillota; class Clostridia; order Christensenellales; family CAG-138; genus PeH17. Next base: position 154,260 of record MSGV01000010.1, on the reverse strand, counting down.
GAATGGCGAATTCACCTTCAGCTTTGTACTTAATAATATAGGAACCGAAGCACATACCTATTCGGTGGTTCCCTATGCCATCATGGAAGAGGCAATGGATGCCGTATACAGCGGAACCTGGATGCATGAGGAGAATCCCACCGAGGTCAAGCTCCTCAGCGGTTCCGTCAGGAATGTTACCGATATGGTATCCACAAATGCACACGAATCCGTGACCGTTCCCGCCGGCGAGAGCGTGACCGTCACCATGACGATCAGCGCAACCGAGGAGCTCCTCGCCTATTATGAGGAGAATTTCCCCGTTGGCGGCTTCCTTGAGGGCTGGATCAAGCTCATCGAGCAGGATAATGAGGCTGGAATCAACCTCTCCATACCGTTCCTCGGCTATGTAGGCGATTGGGATGAGCCCTCCATGCTCGACCGCGGCTACTATTGGCAGGATGCGACCGGTGAGGTCAACCTCCGCCAGAATCTCAATCTGTATTCAAATTTTGCGGGCTATGGTCTGGATCAGGGACTCGGCATCAATCAGTATGCCGATATGACGGGCGAGACCTATATTGCGGATAGAAACGCTATCTCCCCCAATGGCGATGGCATCCTCGATTCCTTCAATTATCTCTACTACACGCTCCTGCGCAATGCGAAGCAGGTCAAGGTTCTCGTTGAAGATCTCGATGGCAATGTGATCGATACGCTCTTCGACCAGTCCTATGTAAGGAAGGATTATTATAACAGCGGAATGGTCGGAGCGGGCTGGACCTGGCATGATATCATCCTCGATTTCGATGCTTCCGATCTTGATGAGAATGAGAGGGTGAATATCGTTCTCGAAACCTATCTCGATCATGAGGGATATACCGTTGAGGCGAATGAGTCCGGCCGTTGGGTCATCCCCGTGACGAAGGATACTCAGGCGCCCGAGATCAGGGTCAATGAAAATGGCATCGAGATCATAGATGAAAACTATCTCGCTTATTATGCGGTCTATTCCGATGCTGAACTGACCGATTGCCTCTATGAGACAGGTGTTTTCGCATCCGAGCGCGGCGTGGCTTCCGCTTACGAGACCGCTTCTGAGCATTACTATGTGACCGTTGCCGACTATGCGGGCAATGAGGCGGTATATGAGATAGATAATGGCATGGTGTATGCAAATGGCGATAGCTTCTTCGATCGCGGACGCACAATCATCGGCTATGCGACCGAAAACTATGTGACAAATCAGTGCGAGAATAGCTGGATATCCTTCCAGGAGGGCTCGAACGGCTATTATGATGTGCTGACCGATGTTACGGTCAAGCCCATCGATACTAGCTTCTTTGGCGGCGAATTCGGATGGCAGGATGCGGCTGTGGATAATAATGGCGTTGTATATGCCACTTATGGCGATGCGGATTCCGCATACGTTGAAGGCGGGGTCTATCGCATCGATCCCGAAACCTTCGAAGCTGAGCTCGTCTGGTCGAATCCCGGAACCGGTTCTGTTCGTATCAAAAATATTACGTTCGATCCAGAGACCAATGAATGCTTCGTTTACGCTTACTTTTATGGAAGCTCTCTGTCCCCGAATGGGGATAGCTTTGGCCGCCTTGATCTTGAGACCGGCGAGCTGGAGCTCTTCGGCGATTCCGATGTAAATTGCTGGGGCTTGACCGCAATAGGCGATGGAAAGCTGATGTACTTTGATAGCCTTTCGAACAAACGGCTCAAAATTATTGACTATGAGGGAAATATCCTTGAGACCATCACGATGAACAATACCTTTGATCCTCAATATGGCGGCAGCCATATCGGCATATCGGGTATGACGGGCTCCATGCTCTATGATAAGCAGGAAAACTGCATTTATGTGGGATCCCACTGGAGCTGGCTTGGTCATGATACTCCCAATTCGGGCGGTATCTTCAAGTATGACCTCGATACCGATACCTTCACCATCTACAGGATCGGCAATGGCATGGGCCGCATCGTAATGGCTCTGTTCTTCGCCGATGAGGTTTCCAATGAGGTTGTTGATCTGACGAGCTATGAGCTCGATAAGGATGCGGTCGAGCTTACCCTCGGCGGTTCCGATGTTGTCAACTTCATCCGTACTCCCGAAAATGCCAATAACTATGATCTCGTCTGGAGCTCCTCCGATGAGAGCATTGCGACCGTGAATGGCAATAAGCGCAAGGCTACCGTTACAGCGGGCAGAGTGGCCGGCACTGCGGTCATAAGCTGCGATGTAGTTGTAAATGGCGAGGTCATAGATACCCTGACCATCGATGTGAACGTGGGTTATGATCTTGAGCTTGCAGCCGCTCTGAATGTTGAGGGCGGAGAGCTGCTATTCGGTACCACCGCTCCATATCCGTTCTGTGCGGTTTATGGCAGCGACAGGTACTATGCCGAATCCACCAATAATGCCATAGGCAATTCCACCTCCGAGCTCTTCACGGTCATAGATATGGCCGCTGGCGAGACCCTGTCCTTCGATTATCTCGTCGGCAGTGAGGAGGATTTTGACTTCTTCAATTTCGAAGTCAATGGTGAGCTCGTGCTCCAGGATTCCGGCACGAACAAGGAATGGACGAATTATGTCTATACCGCTCCCGCCGATGGCACCTATACCTTCACCTGGAGCTTCGTTAAGGATCCCTATACCGAGGATGATTTTGACGGCGTCAAGATCGATAATGTCCAGTATTCCGGTTCCGGCTCCCTGCTCATCGGCGATGTGAATGGCGATGGACTTATCGGTGTGGATGATGCATTGCTCGTGCTCCGCTATGCCATTGGCGTCATACCGCTCAGCGATGAGCAGCTTGTCCTGGCGGATTTCAATGGCGACGGCAATGTCAATACCATCGATTCCGTATTGATCCAGCGCATGGCTCTGAATCTGAACTGATAGGAGCCCGTTCGATCGAACTTCCGGCTTAGGATGATACCAATTGAATCGGCAGGGGCTGTAAAAAAACTCCCCTAAAAGAAAAATCGCTGATGTCGTGAGACTTCAGCGATTTTTTGGTATAATAAATTATGCAGCTAACTCAAAATACCAATGGTAATTATACCGCTCGTCAGCTGAAATTACCATTGAAAATCGAAAAATTAATTGATATTGCTGACCCGGTATATACTTTCTGTGAGTTTATGGATCACATTGACCTATCCAAATATTTTGCAGAGAAGGACTACAAAAGGGAAGTTTTTTCAGCCCCAATTTTTGTTTAAATATTTTTATAATTATTTTTTTGAAGAAAGCACGCTCTGCGGGATTGCAGAATGATCATTCCCATGGTATAATTGGTATGCTTTTCAGTATTGCAGTGAATCGCTTGTTTTTTTCGCACACTTGTCATGATTATCCATGCTTGCGGCTGCGATTAGGTTCAGGAATGACAGCTGCAATGCTCTAAAAATTTTAATATGCTGAAGGAGCAAAAAAATGAAAAGAACTCTTGCAATGCTTTTGTCGACAATCTTGGTATTCTCTCTTTTTACCATGCCGGTATTGGCAAAGCCCGCCCCCGAAACCAAGGATGGAGAATTCATCGAAGTAAGCGATATCATCCTCACCTACACCGAGATCACCCTTCCCATAACCGAATATGGCTTTGAAACCCTCACTGCAACGGTACTCCCAGAAAATGCAACCAACCCCGTAGTCATCTTTGAATCCAGCGACCTCAATATCTGCGCTATTGATGAAGAAGGCGGCGCAATCCGCGGCGTTTCTCCCGGAACCGCTATCATCACCGCAACTGCACACAACGGCGTGAGCGCTGAATGCATTGTTACCGTAACCGATGACTTCCCCGGCGCACTCGACCTCGAGTACACCCATATCAATGGTCATTCCTACCTCAACAACGAAGTAGGCGTGGGTCGCGAGTTCGGTACCCCCATCTATTATCCCCGCAGCTTCGATGATGATGGCACTCTCAACTGGAAATACACCTATGCCATAGGTTTCAGCTATACCGCAGAAGCTGGCGAAACCGTTAGCTTCAGGACCAACTGGCAGTATGATGATCCCGAAAACTCCCCTCGGGTCGATACCTATATCACCCTCTTCAATGCGGAAGGTCAGCCCCTTGCGTACAACGATGACGGTCGTCCCGACGGTGAAAGCACTCCTTTCAGCTTCATCGAGTACACCTTTGAAACCGCAGGCACTTACTATCTCGTAATTGCTCCCTACAACTTCGACTATGCTGTCGGCAACGGCTATGTTCAGGTTTCCATCGAAGGCAACGGAACCGATCTCCCCTATCTCCCCGATCTCGGCGACATCAATGGCGATGGTAGTATCGGTGTGGATGATGCATTGCTCGTCCTCCGACATACTATGGGCATCATAACGCTCAGCGAGGATCAGCTCGCTCTGGCGGATCTCAATGCCGATGGCGATGTCAATACCATCGATGCCGTATTGGTCCAGCGCATTGCTATGAATCTGAACTGATAGGGGCTCGCTCGAGCTTCCGGCTTAGGATAATATCAATTGAATTGAATTGAATTGAATCGGTAGCCCCGGGTCATATGCGATCCGGGGCTGCCACCTTTTTGGAATTCCATGTTGAAAAAAGCAGCGGAAGATGATATAATTGATTTGAAAAATTTTTTATGTGAGGAAAACTTTCTGTTTATGAAGCTAGGAGTTATCGGTTTGCCCAATGTTGGCAAGAGCACGCTCTTTAATGCGATCACCAAGGCCGGTGCGCAGGCGGCAAATTATCCCTTTTGCACGATAGAACCGAATGTCGGCATAGTGAATGTGCCGGATCATCGCCTCGAGGTGCTCAATGATATGTATCATCCGAAGAGCCTTGTGCCCGCAACCATCAAATTTGTGGATATTGCCGGGTTGGTTCGCGGCGCATATCGTGGGGAAGGGCTTGGAAATAAATTCCTTGCACATATTCGTGAGGTTGATGCGATCGTGCATGTCGTCCGCTGCTTTGAGGATGAAAATATCGTGCATGTCGATGGATCGGTCGATCCCGTTCGCGATATGGAGACGATAAATATCGAGCTGATCTTTGCCGATCTGGATACGATTGAGCGCAGGATAGATCGTGCGAAAAAGAATTCAAAGAGCGGGGATAAGAAATTCCTTTCGGAGATCGCGTTCCTGGAGCGGATAAAGCAGCATCTGGAGGATGGAAAGCCCGTTCGCAGCATGGAGCTCACCGATGATGAGCGCATAGCTGCGGATGAACTCTTCCTGCTCACCACAAAGCCGGTCATCTATGTGGCCAATATCTCCGAAAATGAGATCGGTAATGAACCTCCGACCGTTGGAAGACTCTATGAGCAGGCTGCGAAGGAAGGTGCGGGTGCATTGACCATCTGCGCAAAGGTCGAGGAGGAGCTTTCGGAGCTCTCGGATGATGAGAAGGCTTCCTTCATCGAGGAGCTTGGCATCGGGCAGAGCGGGCTCGATAAGCTGGTGCAGGAAAGCTATTCGCTGCTTGGTCTCATCAGCTTCCTGACTGCTGGTACCGATGAGGTGCGTGCCTGGACGATAACAAAGGGTACGAAGGCTCCCGGCGCAGCAGGCAAGATCCATACCGATTTTGAGCGGGGATTCATCCGCGCAGAGGTTGTGCCGTATGATACCCTGATCGAACAGGGCAATATGCTCAGCTGCAAGGAGAAGGGGCTGGTTCGCTCCGAGGGCAAGGAATATGTCGTTCAGGATGGGGATATCATAGTATTCCGATTCAATGTGTGATATGGAGCTCTTCGCGTATCATAATTCAAGAATTTCTGATTACCGCCTTCCGCAGGGAGCCTTGCGCTGCTCGGAGAGGGCGGTTCTCTCTTTATGCCTGTGGGGAAGCGATGCCCATTTGGCCGGTGCCGTATTGAGACTTTGGGCGGATGAATCCGAAAGGCTCATACCGGGTGTGCGCGAAGCGCAGGATGATGGCTTTCGCTTCCGCTTTGAGCTTGCTGCCCCGGAAAAGCCTCAGTTGATATGGTATTATTTCATTATAGAGCTGGAAGGCAAAAAACTGTATTATGGTGCCAGATCGGGCGTCGGCAGAATTTCCGATTCCATCCCGGAGGATTATCAGATAACCTGCTTCGATGCGGATTTCAGCACTCCGGAGTGGTTTCGCAATGCAATAGTCTATCAGATCTTCCCCGATAGATTCAGGCGCGGAGGTGCGGATTCGGAGGGAAGGACGGCCTTTGATCGGGCTGATTTTCACCGTAGCATGGGGCGCAGGCTGCGTATACATGGGGATTGGTCATCCGAGCCCGAGTATCTGCCGGAACCCGGAGCGCGTCATTATTTGCCAAATGACTATTTTGGCGGAGATCTGAGGGGAATCATCGAAAAATTGCCATATCTTGCGGGGCTTGGCGTGAGCGCAATATACCTAAATCCGATCTTTGAGGCGGCAAGCAATCATCGCTATAACACATCGGATTATCTGTCCATTGACCCCATTCTGGGCACAGAGTATGATTATCGGGAGCTGGTGAATATAGCCGATTCACTGGGAATATCCATCATCCTGGATGGCGTATTCTCGCATACGGGCGATGATAGCCGCTATTTCAATAAGTATGGACGTTACGAGGAAATCGGTGCATATGAGAGTCGATCCTCCCCATATTATAAATGGTATGATTTCAGACATTTTCCGGATGATTACCGCTGCTGGTGGGATTTCACAACCCTGCCGGAGGTGAATGAGCTGGAAGAATCATATGTGGAATTCATCAGATCCGTCATACGGAAATGGACGCAGCTCGGTGCAAGGGGTTGGAGGCTTGATGTGGCGGATGAGCTGCCGGATGAATTCATCCGGCTGTTAAGAAGTGAACTTAAGGGTTTGAAGCGCGATGCGCTGCTGCTCGGCGAGGTCTGGGAGGATGCATCGAATAAGACCTGGCAGCATGGGATAAGGGAATATGTCAATGGCTTTGAGCTCGATTCGGTCATGAATTATCCGTTTCGAGATGCTGTCTGTGATTTCTTGATCGGCAGGTGCGATGCTTTTGCGCTGAATGAGGTGCTCGCAGGGCAGCAGGAGCGTTATCCGCAGCCATTTTACCGAGCCTGCATGAATGTATTGAGCACGCATGATACCCAAAGACTGCTGTCGGTTCTCGGCGGTGCGCCGGGCAAGGATGAGCTGAGCCGGGATGCACAGGCGAAGTTTCTTTTGGATGAAGCTCAGCTTGGCAGAGGAAAGCGATTGCAGCGGCTTGCAGCGGTGCTGCAATATTCGATGCCGCAGCCGCCATGCATCTATTATGCGGATGAGGCCGGTATGACGGGGCTCATGGACCCTTTTAACCGAAGGAGTTATCCGTGGGGGCATGAGGATGAGAGCCTGATCGAGTTCTATACAAAGCTCGGAAAGCTCCGCAGGCAGTGCACCGCATTGTGCAGGGGCGAAGCATGTTTCCTGCCGGTGAATGAAAATGTTTTTGCAGTATACCGTAAATTTGAGGAGCGGAGCAGCATAAGCATTATAAACCGAGCCGAGGTCGGGTATGATATCCTGCTTCGCGCGGGAGCGTTCCGCGAGGGGGGACTTGCCCCGAATGTGAAATTTGCGGAAAACTATGCCTCCGCATTGGATGGAGAAAGAATCTGCGTGCATGATGATATGCTAAGACTCAGGCTGGAGCCCATTTCTGCGGCGGTGCTTGTGAATGATATAGGAGGAGATTATGAGGAATAGCTATGGATTTGATAAATTATCGCGGGATATGCTCTTTTTGGGAGTTGCACTCGGTATAATTGGATTGGGCTTTTTCGGTAATTTTGCGGGATTGATACTATGTATGCTTTCGACGCTCATCGCTGCCTTGACACTCTATCGAACCCTTTCGTCCAATATCAATAGACGTTCGGCAGAGCTGAGAGGGTATGAGGTCATCATCGGTACTATCAAAAGCTTCTTCCAAAAGATCTTCAATAAAGGGAAGAATGATGTTAAGAAGCATGGCAGCTATAAGTATTTCCGCTGCCCAAACTGCAAGCAGAAGCTGCGCGCGCCCAGGCATAAGGGGAAGATTCGCGTCACATGCTCAAGCTGCGGTGCGCAGTTCGAAAAGCGTACATGAAAGATTTTGAAAGGAAGCCATTATAATGCTGGAATTTAGATTCGATACTCAGCTTCTCATTGAGGGGCATGATTTGGATGAAGATACCATAAATGATTATATTACGAAAAACATAAAGGGCGATTGCTTGCTCGCCGTAGGCGATTCAGAGCTCATAAAGATCCATTTTCATACCAATGAGCCCTGGCAGGTGCTCGAATACTGTGCTTCGCTGGGAGATATCTATGATGTGGTGATTGAGAATATGGAGCGGCAGGAAAATGGACTGCAAGGCTGAAGACCATAGCTCCAAAATAGCAGCAAAACAAAATATATTTTAAAAATGTCTGTGAAAAGTGAAAAAACATTTGACAAATAGGGCGGCAATGGCTATAATAGGAATGTTCAAGCAGAAGCCGCCCGCTTCTCACACGCCGCAGGAATTTATGCAGGCGATGTAAAAGGCAAAGCAAATACGGGATATTTGCGGGTGCGGTGCGGAATGCAGCCGCATTTTTTTGTTTGGATAAATCTATACAAGGTGGTGGAACCCATAGCAGCTCAGGAATTGATGATTAACGAAGAGATTCGTGACAGAGAAGTGCGTCTTATTGACGAAAACGGTGAACAGCTCGGCGTAGTCAAGCTCGACCATGCCATGCGTATTGCCGAGGAAAGAGATCTTGATCTCGTGAAAATCGTGCCCAATGCCGCTCCGCCCGTTTGTAAGATAATGGATTATGGCAAGTATCGTTTCGAGCAGTCCAAGCGCGAAAAGGAACAGCGCAGGAACCAGACCATTGTTGAAACGAAGGAAATTCGTCTCTCTGCAACCATCGATATGCACGATATGGAGGTCAAAGCCAAGGCGTGCCAACAATTCCTGAAGAGCGGCAATAAGGTCAAGGTTTCCATCCGCTTTAGGGGCAGGCAGGCCGCTCACGGAGACGTGGGTCTGGATGTTATGAATGCCTTCTTCGAATTGGTCAGGGATTTTGCCGTTATCGATCGGCCCGCCAAGCAAGAGGGGCGGAATATGTTCATGCTGCTCAATCCGAAGCCGGCCGGAAAATAATCTTACAAGGGCAGAAGCATCACTAAATTATACAGGAGGAACTCCCATGCCGAAAATTAAGACCCACAGGGGTGCCGCAAAGCGTTTCAGCTTCACAAAGAGCGGCAAGATCAAGAGGGGTAAGGCCTATAAGAGCCACATCCTTACCAAAAAGACCACAAAGCGTACCCGCAATCTTCGCAAAATTGGTTATATCGCCGAAGAAGAACAGTCGAAGATTAGCAAGCTGATCCCCTACAAGAGATAAGGAGGACTAAACAATGGCAAGGATTAAAAGAGCAGTCAACGCTGTTAAGAAGCGCCGCAAGGTTTTTAAGCTTTCAAAGGGCTATTATGGTGCAAAGAGCAAGCTGTATCGTGCAGCAAGCCAGCAGGTTATGAAATCCATGGCTTACGCCTATGTTGGCCGTAAGCTCAAGAAGAGGGAATATCGCCGTCTCTGGATCGCTCGTATCAATGCGGGTGCAAGGATTTGCGGAACCAACTATTCCAACCTCATCCATGGTCTCAAGCTTGCGGGTGTTGATGTAAATCGTAAGGTGCTTGCAGATCTCGCAATCGCCGATATGAATGCTTTCAATGAGCTCGTTCTCGTTTCAAATAAGGCACTTGCAAAGTAATTGAATTTATAGATTAAAAAGGATCACTGCTTCCAATTGGAAGCGGTGATCCTTTTGTTAATTCGGCTCATGCCTTGGGGTAATCCATGGTGATGCTTTCCGCAGCCTTCATGAACTGCTCGAGGCTGAAGGCATCGTTTTCAAATACGAAGTACAGACGCAGCTTTGTATCGGGGTCATGGCTGACGATCGTCGGGAAGTAGAGATCCTCCAAATGCGGTTCGCAGGCACTGCCGGCGGTTTCCATGAATGTATCATAGTAGGTGTTGCGGCATATAACCCGGGTTATGCCCGTGATATTCGCCTTGCTCTCATCGATCTCGAGAGGGCTGTAGTAAAACCATGTATCGAAGCTGTACATGCCGATGTCATACTCATCCGAATAGATATAGCGTGCATCATCTTTAAATTTTTCTTCGGGATGCGCATCGTCAAACTCATATGTGTCGTAGCCGAAAGCACCCATGCAGATGCCGTTCTCGTCATAGATCCAGAGCTTTGAAAGCAGGAATGGGGTCGAATCATAGACAGCCATATGTATCACATCGGGCTTGCGGGTGGTCTTGAAGGTCCAGCCGCTGGGCAGGAGCATAGATACCGTGAAGGGCTGAACTCCGGCTTTCGTACCCAAGTCCGCCTCGTTATCGGGATCGGGAAGCGTGATGGTCACCGTCTCGAAATCGTATGTGTGTTTGCCGGTGGCAAGCGCATCGATCCGGGGAGCTTCGTCCACAGGTTCTTCGGTCGGTTCGTTGGTCGGAATTTCGGTCGGTGCGTCAGTCAGTTCGTTGGTCGGAAGCTCCGTCGTGCTGCTGGGAGCTTTGGTAGGGCTGTTATCAACATCCTGATCGATCGGCTTTGCGCAGGAAGCAAGGCATAGAGCGGCGAGAATAGCCGCAAAGGTGGTATAAAAGATCTTTTTCATATGAGTACCCTCAATATTCTGTTATTTAAATGCATAGTTCAAAGAACAAAGCCAATGCAGCGGCTGCCCCTTGACTGGAGCTGCCAGAAAATAGCTCAGTCCATGATGTTCGGGTTTTTCTGTCGGATCAATGCGCATCATCCGGAATTTTCGGTCCGCAAATAATACGATAGAAATGGGGGATTATAAGATCGCGATCGGGATGTTGTGGCCGGGAAATCACCTCAACATGTTAACAATAATAGATTATACCCAAAAGAATTACATTGTCAATAGTTTTTGAAAAATTTAATAAAACTGCCATATTCTGGAGATGAGGCGTATAGTCGATTTTACACGAAATTTACATGGCAACCCAACTGCACTTTACAAAGGCAATTTATAATCAATTCTGTATAAAATGGAGAAAGGGATAGATAATGAGTATATTTAACATTCTCTCATTGGTTGGGGGACTCGCGCTTTTCCTCTACGGCATGAATATAATGAGCAGCTCTCTTGAGAGAACAGCAGGAGGAAAGCTGAAAAGCATTCTATCTAAATTGACAGATAATACCTTCAAGGGACTTCTGCTGGGAATGGGTGTCACTGCGATCATCCAATCATCCTCCGCGGTGACGGTCATGATGGTCGGCTTTGTAAATTCGGGAGTTATGGCTCTGCGCCAGGCGATAGGCGTCATCATGGGTGCAAATATCGGAACCACGGTGACGGCATGGATATTGAGCCTTTCGGGCATCGATGGCAGCAGCCTGCTGGTTCAGCTCCTCAAGCCATCAAGCTTCACTCCGATACTTGCGCTCATCGGAATAGCATTATTCATGTTCGCCAAGAATGATAAGAAAAAGGATGTCGGATCGACCTTCCTGGGCTTCGCAGTGCTGATGTTCGGCATGGAGACCATGTCCGCAGCGGTAGAGCCGCTTGCGGAAATACCGGCATTCACAAGGATGTTCACCCTTTTCTCAAATCCGATAATCGGAGTGCTGATAGGTGCCCTCGTGACCGCCGCAGTGCAGAGCTCATCGGCTTCGGTAGGCATACTTCAGGCGCTGTCCGCAACGGGTCAGATCAGCATAGCAAGTGCAATACCGATCGTTATGGGGCAGAATATCGGAACCTGCATCACAGCTCTTCTTTCTTCTATAGGTACGAATAAAAATGCCAAGCGCGCCGCAGTGGTGCATCTGTATTTCAATGTGATAGGAACGGCGGTATGCATGGCGCTGTTCTATGGGCTGAATGCGATAATCGGTTTCGATTTCATAAATGGTTCTGCCGATCATCTGAGCATTGCTCTGATCCATACATCCTTCAACCTGCTCAGCACATTCATCCTGCTGCCCTTTGCATCCCAGCTTGAAAAGCTTGCGATTCGCACTATACCCAGCGGAAGCGGCTCATATGCAGAAACTCTGCTCGATGAGCGTCTGATTGCGACCCCATCCATCGCCGTAGAGCAGGGAAGGAATGTTTCCGGCGTAATGGCAGAGCTAACAAAGCAATGTGCAGTCAATGCCACTAAGCTTCTGACGGAATATAGTGATGTCCTATTCAAAACCGTTGAAAATATGGAGACTGAGTCGGATAAGTATGAGGATGAGATCGATGAGTATCTAGTAAAGCTCAGCGAGCATGAACTATCGGATGCGGATAATGCCGAGATATTCTGTCTGCTGCATTCGGTTACGGATTTCGAACGCATTGCGGATCACGGCATGAATCTTGCGGAGAGTGCGAAGGAGCTTCATGAAAAGGGCATTCGTTTTTCCGAGGAGGCCAGGAATGAGCTTGGCGTATTGATCAAGGCTATCAATGAGGTCGTCGGGCTTGCGATTTCTTCCTTTATGGAGAAATCACCGGAGCTTGCGAAGGAGGTCGAGCCCCTTGAGGAGGTAATCGACTCCCTGACAACGGCCGTTCGAAATTCGCATATCAAACGTCTGAGCAGGGGAGAATGCTCGGTAGAATCGGGATTTATACTCAATGATATCGTCATAAATCTGGAGAGGATATCGGATCATTGCTCGAATATTGCAATCTGCGTTATCGAAAATGTGGAGGGAAGCTTTGAACCGCACTCCTATAGTGAATCGCTCAAAAACGGCACAAATGAAAGCTATAATGAGATGTTCAAATATTATAGCGAAAAGTTTTCCTTGCAGCCGCAGCAAAATTGAGCTAAAATGATTGCAGCATAAAGCAATCTGAGATAGGTGGAGGATTCATGATTTATATCGTTGAGGATGAGGAAAATATTCGCGATATTGAAAGCTATGCGCTGATGAATAGCGGCTATGATATTAAAAGCTTTGAGGATGGCAGGAATTTCATCGGCCAATGCCTTATCCTGCCGCCGGAGCTCATTGTGCTTGATATAATGCTCCCGGGTGAGGATGGGTTGAGCCTGCTGCGTCAGCTTCGGCAGCATAAGAGCACGGAGAAGATACCGGTTATTATCGTCAGTGCGCGTGATAGCGAGCTGGATGCTGTCAAGGGGCTTGATGGCGGCGCGGATGATTATATTACGAAGCCTTTTGGAGTGATGGAATTCATCTCCAGGGTTCGGGCGGTGCTGAGGCGCAGCGAAACCGAAAAGAGCGAGGAAACGCTTAAATTTGGGGATATTGAGGTCGATGATTGCAGGCATGTTGTGAAGGCCGCAGGGCAGGAATGTGCGTTGACCTTTAAAGAATATAAGCTGCTTGTCACCATGATCCGGAATCACGGGCTTGTTCTCAGTAGGGAACGGCTGATGCAGCTTGTATGGGGAACGGATTTCGCAGGGGAGACAAGAACTGTCGATATGCATATCACAAGCCTCCGAAAGAAGCTTGGAAGCTCAGGCGGTATGATAAAGACCATACGAAATGTCGGATATAAGCTGGAGGAAAGATGAAAAAGCAGATGTTCGCAAGGCTGGTGCTCTTTGCACTGGTGATAGAGATCGTAACGGTGACCTTATGCGGCTTTATCTATCTGCGAACGATAAGGGATTCTGTGCATCGGGATTTGATGCAGAGTGCCGGTTTGATTGCGATGTTCAGTTCAGAGAGCGATTTCATCGAAAGGCTTCGGGATAATGCGCAGGATGATATAAGGGTGACATTGATCGATCCCGGCGGCGATGTACTCTTTGAATCGATGGCGGATAGCAATAATGATAATCATATCGAGCGCCCGGAGGTGCAGCTCGCTTTGAAGAATGGCAGCGGCTATACGGTCCGGTTTTCCAATGATACCGGCTCGGATATGCATTATTATGCGCTTAGGCTGGAGGATGGCAGGATACTGCGAATTTCTGCGCTTGCATCGGGTCTATACAGCTTTATAGATGATGCTGTGCCGCTTATGATAGCGTTGAGCATCATCGTGGTTATCTTCGCATTGGTAATTGCAAGGCTGCTGACGGCGAAGATCGTTGTGCCGATAGAGAAGATAGGAGAAAGTCTCGATAATCCGGATGTACCGTATCCGGAGCTCCGTCCCTTCGTTGAGCATATCAAGAACGATCATGATGAAAAGCAGCGCATGGAGCAGCTTAGGCGTGATTTTACGGCAAATGTATCGCATGAGCTGAAAACACCGTTGACGGGGATCTCCGGCTATGCCGAAATGATAGAGACGGGCATGGCGAAGCCGGAGGATGTGAAGCGGTTTGCAGGCAGGATTCGTGCAGAGTCTGCAAGGCTTTTGAGCCTGATCGGAGATATAATCAATCTCAGCGAGCTGGATACGCTTGAGCGTGAAGAAGCGAAGGAAAACGTTGATATGTTGGAGCTCGCTAAGGATAGCATAGAGCAGCTCAGGGAGAGTGCAGCAAGTTATGAGGTTACGGTAAAGCTTGCCGGAGAGAGCAGCTTTGTCGTTGGCAGCCGAAAGCGGCTGGATGAGCTCTGCTATAATCTCATCGATAATGCGATTCGTTATAATGTTCCCGGAGGAAATGTTATGATCTCGGTTGGCAATCGCGATGGACGGCCAACGCTGACAGTTTCCGATACCGGCATAGGAATCCCAAGGGACCAGCAGGATAGGGTGTTTGAGCGATTCTATCGCGTCGATAAGGGCAGAAGCAAAAAGACCGGCGGAACGGGCTTGGGGCTGGCTATAGTCAAGCATATAGCCATGCTGCATGATGCGGAGATAGAGCTGAAAAGCGAAGAACATGTCGGAACGACAATAACCGTTAAATTCCAGAATGAGAGTGAACAGCGCTGAAAAACGATAAGCTATGCAGCGATCGATCCCAATGAATGCGGGTCGGTCGCTTTATCTATGAGAAAATGAGCACCGAAAAACGTATGCTTCGTTTTTTGCTCCAGTTTTATGGTGAAATCATCCAAAATCTATGGTATAATTATGCTGCAAAATCTGAAAAGGAGAATTTCTTATGAAAGCATATGAGAGATTTTTGAAATATGTCACCATTCATACGGCAAGCAGCGAGGATAGCGTGACCGTGCCCACAACGGCAAGGCAGTTTGATCTTGCAAAGCTGCTCGTTTCCGAGCTTCGGCTTTTGGGCGTTGAGGATGCAATGGTCGATGATAAATGCTATGTTTATGGCCATATTCCCGCAACCCCGGGGTATGAGGCGCAGCCGGCAATCGGCTTTATCGCACATATGGATACCGTTCCCGATTTTTCGGGCGAAAATGTCCGTCCCAGGCTTGTAGAGGATTATGATGGCGGAGAGATCGTGCTCGGCAGCAGCGGCAGAAACCTGAGTCCGGAGCAGTTCCCGCATTTGCCATCGCTTAAAGGCAGAACCCTTATCGTGACCGATGGAACCACCGTGCTCGGCGGGGATGATAAGGCGGGCATTGCGGAGATAGTAACGGCTGTAGAACGCATAATAAACGAAAATATACCGCATGGCAGGCTCTCCATTGGCTTTACACCCGATGAAGAGGTTGGATCAGGCGCGGATAATTTCGATGTTGCGCTGTTTGGTGCGGATTTCGCCTATACCGTCGATGGCGGCTGCGAGGGAGAGATAGAATATGAGAATTTCAATGCGGCAGGCGCAAAGATTGGAATAAACGGATTCAATATTCATCCTGGCGATGCGAAAAATAAGATGGTGAATGCGCTTTTGGTGGCAATGGAGCTCAATTCGATGCTGCCGGATGAGACTCCGTCGAATACGGAGGGCTATGAGGGCTTCTTCCATCTCACCGATATGTCCGGCAATGTTGAACATGCCGAGCTGAGCTATATAATACGTGACCATAGTGCCTCCATCATGGATGCCCGCAAGGCCACCCTAGTTCATGCCGTCAAGCTGCTCAATGAGAAGTATGGCGAAGGTACGGTAGATCTCGATCTGCGCGACCAGTATCAGAATATGGTCGAAAAGATCAAGCCATGTATGCACCTTATCGATAACGCCGTCGATGTTGTCCGCTCGTTGGATGTGAATCCGCGCGTGCTTGCAATTCGCGGCGGTACCGATGGCGCAAGGCTGAGCTTCATGGGTCTGCCCTGTCCGAACCTTGGAACTGGCGATTTTGCCTGCCATGGTCCATATGAGCATGTGACCATCGAGGGCATGGATACATGCACCGATATATTGATTGGTCTTGTGAAAAAGTACGCCGATTTCAATAAATAAATCCGGTAATTGCAATTGAAAAAGAGGAATGCACTCCGGCAAAGCCCTCAAACACGGGGCTTCGCCGGAGTGTACTGATATAAAAAATGCCCGATCAACAATCGAAATTGCAGATCGGACATGCTATCTTTATAGATCAGTCCTGAACGTAGGGCAGAAGCGCAACCTGACGTGCGGACTTGATTGCAGAAGCCAGTTCCCTCTGATGACGAGCGCATACGCCGCTCATACGGCGGGGCATGATCTTGCCGCGTTCAGTAACGAACTTGCGGAGCTTTGCAGTATCCTTATAGTCGATATATTCAGCTTTATCAACACAGAATTGGCAGACTTTACGCCTGGACTTTCTGGGACGAGGCCTCATTTTACGGTCTTCCATTGAAATTTACTCCTTTCGCAGACTTGGAGATCCCGGATCAGGGGAGCAAACTGCGCTGATACGCAGACCAAATGCCCTTGATCGCGATCTCTTAGAACGGTAAATCGTTATCGGTAATCTCTTCAAATCCGGCGGAGGATGCTTCTTCGCTGCCGAAGGGATTCGAATTCATGCCATTCTGGGGCGCATTATCCTGCCAACCATTGGATTGCGGCCTATTGGCATTGCTCTGATAGCCCTGCGGCGGATAACCCTGATTATAACCGCCCTGATTCGATTGGTAACCCTGCGCCGGCTGATAGCCCTGCCCCTGTTCCTTGGGAGAGAGGAATTCGATCTCATCCGCAGTCAGCTCCAGGGAGGCGCGGGGTGTGCCGTCCTTACCAGCATATGCCCTTGCAGTCACTTCGCCGATGACGGAGATCTTGCGCCCCTTCGCCAGATAGCGTGCGCAGGTCTCGCCGAGCTGCCTCCATGCGGTCACACGGAAGAAGTCGGTCTGCTTTTCGCCGTTCGCAGAATTGAATCTGCGGTTGACGGCAACATTCATTGTGCATACGCTCACGCCGTTTGGAGTGGTGCGCAGTTCGGGATCAGCGGTAAGATTGCCGATAATAAAAAGCTTATTCATTGTGTATCCTTTCTCAGGTTACGCATGATGACGGGCAACTTTGTAGCGCATGATGCGCTCATCGTTCTTGAGATTACGCTCGAGCTCGGCGGGCGCTTCAGCAGGTGCGCTGAAGATTGCGAGCACATAATAACCTTCGGTCTTGTAATCGATGGTGTATGCAAGGCGGCGCTTGCCCCATTCATCAACCTTTTCGATTTCACCGCCGTTAGCAGCGATGATGCCATTGAACTTCTCGATGACGGAAGCGGTCTCTTCCTCGTTGAGTTCGGGCACGATGACGTACAGAACTTCGTACTTATTCACTAAATTTCACCTCCTTATGGTCTGTTGGCCCCGCATGAAAGCAGAGCAAGTCGGGTGTTGGCATAATATTGTACCATTTTTATGGAACTGCTGCAAGCCGATTTGAAGAATAAAACAAATATATTTTTAAAAACCGCCGCAAATACCGCATTTTTGCATCTGCATAGCGAATAAGGGGGCGTAAAGGAACCAATTGGGGGATCGCGGTATTGCGGTTTGCTGCGGGATGGTTTATAATTATTCTACGGAAGTTTTTAAAACACGTAAATTTATTTAGAAATTGAAAAGGCTGTTGGAAGCCGGAAGGGATTGATATGGAATATGTTGAGCTTGGCAATACGGGCCTCAAGGTTTCGCGCGTAGGCTTTGGCGGGATACCGATCCAGAGGATAGGCCAGCAGGAGGCTAATGAGCTGATAGATGCGCTGATCGAATATGGGGTCAATTATATCGATACGGCAAGGGGTTACACCGTCAGCGAGGAATTGATCGGCAATGCCATCGCAGGCAGGCGCGATAGGTTCTATCTGGCAACGAAGAGCATGGCAAGGACTCGTGAAGCCATGCAGAAGGATATCGAGATAAGCCTCCGAAATCTCCGCACGGAGCATATTGAGCTCTATCAGGTACATAATCCAAGCATGGAGCAGCTCGATACGGTGCTGGCTCCCGGAGGAGCGCTGGAAGCATTGATGGAAGCCAAGGCGGAGGGCAGGATCGGGCATATTGGAATCACCGCCCATTCGCTCAAGGTCTTTGAGCGTGCTTTGGAGCTCGATTGGGTGGAGACGATCATGTTCCCGTACAATATTGTGGAAAGTCAATGCGAATATTTGCTGCCGAAATGCCGTGAAAAGGGCATTGCGTTCATCGCAATGAAGCCGATGGCGGGCGGCGCCATCGAGGATGGTCGGGCTGCGATGCGCTATATTGCAAATAATCCGTATGTGACCATCGCCATACCGGGCATGTATAGTCCGGAGGAGGTAAGGCAGAATTCCGAAGCGGGTCAGGATCGTTCGCCGCTGAATGCGGAAGAGCAGGCCAAGGTTGATGAGATCAAGCGTACATTGACGGGGAATTTCTGCCGCAGGTGCAATTATTGCGCACCCTGCACGGTCGGCATCAGCATTCCAAATGTATTCCTATTCGCAGGCTATCTGGAACGCTATGGGCTTGAGGAGTGGGCAAAGAGCAGATATGCGACCCTGCCCATCAAGGCGAGCGCCTGCATCGAGTGCGGAGAGTGTGAAAAACGCTGCCCCTATGGGCTGCCGATCAGGAGCATGCTCAAAAAATGCGCAAAGGAATTCGGTGAATAAGCCGGATGTTCACATCCGCATAGGATAATTTCATGAAATAGCAAGAGGGACTGTTGTTAAACGGTCCCTTTCAGCTTGTATACAGGCTGAGGCGGCTTGACCATCTGGTCAAGCCGCCCTGCTGCCGGAAAAGGCAGTGCTTTTCGGCATACAAGCTCATTGCTTCTTACTATATTTTATCAGCGCTCAGTCTTCTTTCCTCCTGAAGAGGGCGATGCCTGCGCCGCCAACGATGGCAGCGATACCAACGCCGATGAGAGTGATCGCGCCGGTTGCGGGGGGATTTGGCGCATCAGTGGGCTCAACTGGAACATCGGTGGTTACGGGCGCATCGGTTATGGGCGCATCGGTGATGGGTTCATCGGTTACGGGCGCATCGGTGATGGGTTCATCGGTTATGGGCGCATCGGTTATGGGCGCATCGGTTATGGGCGCATCGGTAATGGGTTCATCGGTTACGGGCGCATCGGTGATGGGTTCGTCAGTGGGGGGCACCGGTTCGTTATTTTCGCCGGGTATCATCAGACCGAGATATGCGATACCGTTATTGGAACCAACGGTACCTATAGTGGTGGTCTCGCCTGTCGAAGGATTGATAGCACGCAGCAAGGAATAGCCACCATATTGAAATTCATACTGAGACCAGACGATGATTTCATTATCGTAATCATAGGTGATCGACTGCTGCTGGAAACTTAAAACCCCTGTTGAACCTACAAAAGAAAGCTCACAGGTCTCAAGATCTATGGTGCAGAGTTGAGCAGAACCGCCATTCATTGCAGCACCCGCAGCGGGAAGCAGACAATAGAGCGTTCCGTGTGCAGCAGCTATTGAATAGATTATATCGGCACTATAATCCTCATATTCAATAAATGGAATTCCGATCTCTGTCTTTTCGCCACTTGCTATATCGACGGAACAAAGTTTTAATTGATAATTTATATCAAGCGTTAGAACATATAAAACTCCGGTATCACGATCGTATGCCATATCAAGGTGCATATTTACATCATCGGTGTATCCTGTGTACTCAACGGCACTTAGGTTGCCCGACGCAAGCTCATCAAAATCGATGCTGAAATAGGCTTCGGGGTATGCTCCAAAGCCCGTGTAGCCATAGACTCTACCATTGATATATTCTGCACAGCCAACATAGGTTTCGTTGCCATCAGCATCGATCATGCCGCCCAAATCCGTTACATCGCCCAGATCTGCGGTACCAAAAGACTGCCATGTGAGGGGTTGATAATAGCCGTTGCCATCTTCAGTGGAAACGAAATCTGCTGATGCATAGCCGTACATCTCAATATCGTAAATGGGTGCGCCGCCCTCTGCTAAGGAGGAGGCTGTGCTTGCCGCAATAAGCATGACGGCAAGCAGAAGGGATAGGATTTTTTTCATAGTTTATTTCCTTTCTCAACACGTAAAAATGTTGACAGATTAGTCAACAAATGTTGACCGATAGGTCTATTATAGTCATTGATTTTAATTCTGTCAATAGTTTTTTGAATCTTTTTATGCTATAATTGGGATGAATTTATGAAAATATGCTATTGGGCTTTTGGTACCAAGCAGCATACAACAGGAGCAAATATGATCTACAATAAACCAATTCCAATATTTGAAGCTAATTTTTTTCTTGCCGATCTTGCTGCCGGCTTTCCTGATCGCGAGGTTATCAGAAAATGGAGCGTTGGAACAGGAGAAACAGGTAAAAGATTGACCGAATATTACGATATAATAATAGAACTTGAAAATAGGCTGAGTGAAACCGTCTGCTTGGTTAATGACGATTTAATTGCACTTTATGAGCCAATGGGCAAGGATGAAGGAGGTGAAAGACAGGTCGAGACAAATTTTCTTGCGAATTGCTTTGCGCTATGTGATCACAGGGCATTTGCATGTATTGATGAAAATGAATCATTTCGGATTATCCGTGATTGTGCTGCGGAGCTTCCTAGAGCGATATATAACATGTTGATGAAATTCAGTGGAATTGAATTCAGCAAATATGAGCCGGTAGATACTTTAGCTGTGGTTCGGGCAATAAAGGCAAGCGACTATTCTTCATCTTCAAAGCTCAATTTGATATATGCTGCGATGGAACCTGAAACATATGCTGAAAAGTTGATCTCTCTGCTGACGCCTGTAATTGCGGAGTTTCGCAAATGTGCGGAGCTCTATGCACCGCTGTTGAAATTGTATGAAGAAACATTGGCAAGCTTTAAAAGCGAGATGGAGTTGATCCGTTATTTCTGGAGAACCAATTTTGACTTTGTAGAGGAAATCGATATCCACCCATTAATAATGCTTCCTATAAAGAGTATAATGGGAATTGACACCCCATTTGATAATAAGGGAGATGTATTCATTGGCGCACTTGCATATTTCACTCGAAAAAATATTGTTTATTCTGCAAGGGAGAATGAACTGGAAGCTACTCTTGATGCGCTTTCAAACAAGAATCGCATAAAAATAATTGATGAGCTTTCGCATGGAGAACGGTTTGGTCGTGAACTGGCAGAGAAGCTGCAGGTTACTACTGGCAGCATCTCTAGGAGCATGAATATGCTCATAAGCGCAGGTTTGGTAAAGATGGCCGGTTTGGGATCAAGAGCGTATTATTCAATCGATTATAGGGGGGTCGAAAGGCTCATGCAGCTTCTGAACCAGCTTTTTTATGATAAAAAATAGAAAATAAACTCCACACGGATTGCAGCTAAGGAGCGTCCATTCTCAGGTGATTAATGTAGAGTGAAATAATATGGCGGCTTGACCATCTGGTCAAGCCGCCCTGCTGCCGGAAAAGGCAGTGCTTTTCGGCATACAAGCTCATTGCTTCTTCCTATTTTTGCTTTTATATGGGGTAAGAGTGAACGGGGTTCGGGCCGCCGCAATGCTTCGGCGACCCGATCAACATAGGTTTTCAGTTTCTAAAGAGTGAGCGTCTATTAGAAACCGAGCGCAGCACGCATGATGAGCGTTGCATCGAGGATGGTGATCTCGCCATCGCCATTCATATCGCAGAGGGCGATTGCTTCATCGGAAAGGGTGGTAAGGCTCAATGCATGGCGCATGACGAGCAATGCATCCTGCATATCGACCGCACCATCGCCATTTGCATCGCCGGGGATGCTGGGAGTGCTTCCCACGGTGCAGATGGTAAAGTCTATCATAACGTTCGCGCCACAATCGTAGGTATAAGTGACCTGGGTCGAACCTTCATCAAGGGTGAGCATAGTTCCATCCACGCTGCCGCCAACCCAATTGGAAGCCCTGGTAACATCAAAGCTGCCGGGAAGGGTGGTGAGGTCGAGCGTGCCATCGGCGGTGAATGCTGCGGTATAGATATTGTTATCGCAACTTATAATCGAAAGATACGGGCAATTGCTGAAATCAAGGCTGGTCAGATTGTTGTCATATGCCTTAACACAAATCAATTCAGAGTTGTTGCTGACATCCAGTTCGGTTAGTTGGTTATCATAGCACTTCAAATCCGCAAGTGCAGTATTGCTGCTGACATCCAGTTCAGTTAGCTGATTGTCATAGCAATGTAAAAAATAAAGCATAGTGTTGTTGCTGACATCCAATTCGGTAAGCCGATTACTGCTGCACCTCAAATTACTGAGCGCAGTGTTATAGCTGACATCCAGCTCGGTAAGCTGATTGTTAGTGCAGACCAGACCACTAAGTGCAGTATTATAGCTGACATCCAGCTCGGTAAGCTGATTGTTCTCGCAGTCCAGAGTTACAAGTGCAGTATTATTGCTGACATCCAGCTCAGTAAGCTGATTGTTACTGCCAAACAGGTATTCAAGCATGGTGTTGTTGCTCACATCCAGTTCGGTCAACTGATTATTATAGAAGCTCAGTAACGTAAGCGAAGTGCTATTGCTGATATCGATTTTCGTCAGAAGGTTATCCGAGCAGCCCAATAACGTAAGCATATTGTTATTTCTCGCATCGATTTCGGTCAACTGATTGGAACCTACAGTTAGCTCACTAAGCTGGATATTATTGCTGATATCCAGCTCGGTCAGCTGATTATCAGTGCAATTTAGATCCACGAGTGCAAGATTATTGCTCACGTCCAGCTCGGTCAGCTGATTATGGGAACAATTTAGAGACTCAAGCTCAGAGTTATTGCGGATATTGATTTCGGTCAACTGATTGTGGTCTGCATATAGCTGGTAAAGCCGAGGATTGTTGCTGGCATCCAATTCGGTAAGCTGATTATTATTGCAGTGTAGAACCTGGAGTGTTGTATTATTGCTCACGTCCAGCTCGGTAATCTGATTGTCGGAACAATATATATACAAAAGCCGAGGATTGTTGCTGACATCCAGATTTGTAAGCTGATTATCTCCGCATTCTATCCATCTTATTTCAGTAAAATACTCGATGCCTTTAAGATTGGATATGCCAAGTTCAGGCACAAAGATAGAATTAGCTGCCGAAAGTTCCTCTTCGCTAAGAACGTCATCATTATTGGCATCAAAGGTTGTGCTCACATAACCCCTGAATACTGCATCCGGGAAGTTCGCTTCGTTGATCTCAACGGGTCCAGCCTTGACCTCCAATGGCTTGCTCGCCTTCGGTATGGTGAGGGCGAGGGAGCCGGTCGGGAGCACTGCAAGCGCAAGCATGAGAGCAAGCAATGCAGCAAGGGTACGTTTTTTCATTGGTTTATTCCTCCTTGGGAAATTTTTCCTTTATTCAATATCCGCATACCCAGTTTTAAGCCCGTTATAAACAAAGTTTAAAAATCAGAAGCTGCAAATATGATAAAGCAAACAGAGCTTTTTCCAACACGTTTTGTCTTCGAATTGTTCACGAAAGTATAGTTTCGTGTATTGACAGTTTTAGATATTCGAGTTATAATACGATTGAATATTTAGTGGTGAAGCATTTCTTTTACCACAAGATATTGTGCCCGAAATTTCCAGTGTATTGATTTTTCGGTTGTTCACGAAACTATAGTTTCGTGAACAATTTCATATTTTATTTCTTCTTTTCAAATATTCATGCCCGGGGGTTTCAACCGCAGACAAGTGCTTTTCTGCTGTTAGCTTCTATTGTTTTGCCGGAGTTCAATCCGCTTTCTTCATGAAAAATTCGATACCCTCTTCCGCAGCTGCCGCATATCGGCTCAAGCCCGTCTTTTCGGAATTATGATTGATAGCAGCGGGATTATTTGCTATAATGAATATTCGATCGATGCTTGGGGAGTCCCGGCAGTGATGAGGAAAATTTGTATCAAAGGATGTCCGGAGAAAAATTGGCGAAGCGTAAGCTGACAATTGGAATATTGGCCCATGTCGATGCGGGTAAGACCACGCTTTGCGAGGGGCTTTTATATGCTGCCGGTGCAATAAGAAAGCCGGGCAGGGTGGATCATGGCGATGCGCATCTGGATACCCATGCGCTTGAAAAGAAGCGGGGAATAACGATCTTCTCAAAGCAGGCGAGATTCGAGACCGAGAGGATAGCGGTCGATCTGCTGGATTCGCCGGGGCATGTGGATTTTTCAACGGAGGCGGAGCGTATTTTATCCGTGCTGGATTATGCGATACTCGTGATAAGCGGCTCGGAGGGCGTGCAGGCACATACGGAAACGCTCTGGAAGCTATTGCAGAGCTATGATGTTCCAACCTTTATATTCATAAATAAGATGGATCTTCCCGCTGCCGATAGGGAAAGGCTCATGGCTGCGCTGCATGGGCGAATTGGAGAGGGCTGTGTGGATTTCTCGGTGCAGGGTTCGAAGGAATTTCTGGAGAGCATTGCTCTAATCGAGGAGAGCCTGTTGGATGAGCTAATGGAGACGGGCGGAATATCCAATGGCAGCATCGCTGCTGCGGTGCGTTCCGGGCAGCTCATTCCCTGCTTTTTCGGTGCTGCGCTTCGCATGGAAGGCGTGGATGAGCTCATACATGGTCTGGAGGATTATACCCAGGATTGGGAATACCCGCCTGAATTCGGGGCAAGGGTATTCAAGATATCCAGAGATTCGCAGGGAAATCGCCTGACACATATCAAGCTGACCGGCGGAAGTCTGACCGTTCGCGATGAGGTGAGCTATGCCTCACGGGATCGTTTCATGGCGGAAAAGGTCACTAAGCTGAGACGGTATAGCGGCGCAAATTTTGAGCAGCTTGATTCGGCATCCGCAGGTGAGGTTTGTGCCGTCGCAGGGCTTTCTGCAACATATCCCGGGCAGGGGCTTGGTTTTGAAAGCGATGCAGCTTCACCCATCCTTGAGCCCGTATTCAACTATCGGATATCGCTCCCGGAGGGCTGTGATGCTCGAATTGTGCTGCCAAGGCTTAAACAGCTTGAGGAAGAGGATCCTGCGCTGCATATAGTTTGGAATGAGCAGCTTCAGGAGATACATGCGCAGCTCATGGGAGAGATACAGATCGAAGTGCTCAAGAGCATGATAAAGGAACGCTTCGATATGGATGTCCAGATTGGAAGCGGCAGGATCATGTATCGTGAAACCATCCTTGCTCCCGTGGAGGGAATTGGGCATTTTGAGCCGCTCAGGCATTATGCTGAGGTGCATCTGCTTATGGAGCCGCTGCCGCAGGGCAGTGGGCTGATTATCGGCAGCGCAGTCGATCAGAACGAGCTCGATATAAACTGGCAGAGGCTCATCTTGACCCATTTGTATGAAAAAACGCATCTCGGAGTGCTGACGGGCTCACCAATTACGGATATGAAGATAACCTTGGTGGCCGGGCTTGCGAGCATCAAGCATACCGAGGGCGGAGATTTTCGCCAGGCGACCTACCGTGCCGTGCGCCAGGGGCTTATGCGCGCCGAATCTGTGCTGCTGGAACCCTATTATAGCTTCGATATAGAGCTGCCGTTGAACCAGATCGGCAGAGCAATAAATGATATCCGCCTGATGGGAGGTACGTTTTCAAGCCAGACCGATGATGGTGAAATGGCACATATCTCAGGCAGCGCTCCGGTTTCGTCCATGAGGGATTATTCGCGCATTCTAGCAGCTTATACGAAGGGAAGGGGGAAGCTTTCCTGCTGCGTCTCGCATTATGCACGCTGTAAGGATGAAAGTAAGATCATAGAAGAGCTGGGCTACGATCCGGAGGCTGATATTGAAAATACGCCTGATTCAGTCTTCTGCTCCCATGGTGCGGGCGTGACCATCAAATGGAATAGGGTCGAGGAATTCATGCATATCGATACGGAATTGGGGCTTAATCCGGGCAGCCGGGGCAGCAGTGCGCCGAAGCCGAGCGACAGGCTGCGCAGCATAGATGATAGGGAACTGGAAAATATCATGCTCAGGGAGTTCGGTCCGATAAAACGTCCGGAATATGGCAGCCGAGCGGGCAGAGCGAATGAGGTTCGGGAGGAAAAGCCGGAGATCTGCATCCCCAAAAAGCCGGAGCTTCCGGATTATCTCATAGTGGATGGCTATAATATCATCTTTGCATGGGAAGGGCTTCGTGCACTTGCGGATTCGGATATGCCTGCTGCAAGAAAGAAGCTGATGGATATCCTGGCGAATTATTTCGGTTATAGGAAGAATGAGATAGTTCTGGTATTCGATGGCTATCGCGTCAAGGGCAATGCGGGCGAACGCTTCAATTATCATGGCGTGCGCGTGGCATATACAAGGGAGAATGAGACTGCGGATGCTTATATAGAAAGGCTTATAGCGGAGATAGGCAGGAATTATGCTGTGCGTGTCGCCTCCTCGGATGGAATGATACAGCTATCCTCCCTGCGCTCAGGGGTGCTGAGAATGACAGCCTCCGAGCTGGAGAGGGAGGTTGAAGGTGTGGATGAAACGCTCCGGAAGCTCATGCTGGAGCTGAATAGCAGCAGGGTGCGGGTGAAGCTCGATATCCCATCTCAAATCGATATTGAAGAATAATGGATTATTGGATAATATCAAAAGGATCGGCGGCCATTGGAGCTTCCGATCCTTTTTATGCTCGGTTATTTATCCATTATTTACCGGAGATGACCAGCTTGCTGATAAGCAGACTTGGTGAGCCGACCCTGCCGCCGCCGGGAAGACCGAATTTGAGATCGCTTCCGACTGCTTCAATATCCTTCATGAGGCTGAGGAAATTGCCCGCGCAGGTGATCTGCTCAACAGAGCGAATGATGCTGCCGTTTTCAACGAGGAGACCGCTTGCAATCAGCGAGAAATCGCCGCTGACGGGATTCAAGCCGGCATGGAGTCCGCCAAGCTCGGTGATGATGAGCCCGCTGCCAAGCTGAGCGATCATTTCATCATAGCTCTTTTCACCGGGAACGATATAGAAATTCGTCGGTGCAATATCAACGGGTGCGGCAGCTCCCATGCGCCCGGCATTGGAGGTCGATGCCACGCCATCCTTAAGGGCGGTTCTGAGGTTATGCAGATAGCTGTTGAGCATACCGTTTTCGATGACGGTCGTCAGAACGGAGGGAACTCCCTCATCATCGAATGCACGGGGATTATCCTTTTCAAAGGGATCATCAAGGATGGTGACACAGTCGCTTGCAATGCGTTCGTTGAGCTTGCCGGCCAACAGGGAAAGCCCCTTCTGTACGGCATCTGCGCTGAACATCCCGGAAAAAGCGGAGATGAGATCTGCTGCGGCATCGTGCCTGATGAGTACGCGGTATTCGCCGGAATCGACGGTGCGTGCATTGAACTGGATCAGCGCATTATCAACGCTTTCCTTGATGATGGGGGCATAATCGAGTATATCCTTGCCAAAGCGGAAGGCATAGGCAGATCTTTCCTCATCCCCTTGGCGAAGTATGGGCCCGAGGATGCTGTAGGAATACTTATCCTCGCTTTCGGCATTCAGACCGAGGGTATTGCAGATGCGGGTATGGGAAATACCGGTTTCAACCGCACAATAGCTCATTCGATTGACCCTGCCGTCGAATGCGAGCGCATCGCGCTCCATGCGCATTGCAAGCCCTATCTTCTCGCCCTCTGTCAGATCCAGAGCGGGATTTTCGGGGCGAACGATCTCGGGATATTCGCAAGCACCCTGCATGGGGTTGATATCGGTATTCTCTATGACCTTGGCGTTATCGATAGCACGCTCAACGAGTGCTTCCGGATCATCAAACATCTCGGTATAAGCATATCCGTTCTTTCCGCCATAGATGACGCGGAGGTTGAGCCCGCTGTCCTTTGCAACGCTGTAGCGATCAAGCTCGCCGGAGAGCACATTTACAGAGAAGGAATCATTGACCACGGAATAGATCTCCGCACTTTCGCAGCCCTTCTCAAGAGCCAGCCTGAAGCAGGCATCCTTAAACTGTTCAAAATTCATTACAGAGCACCTCCTTTGCCGCCGACCACGATTTCACTGACACGTATTCTGGGCTGACCAACATTCGTGGGAACGCTGCCGGACTGCGAACCGCACATGCCCTGGCCCATCCACATACGTCTGCCGATGCGATCTATCTTCATGAGCACATCGCTGCCCTTGCCGATGAGGGTTGCACCCCTGACGGGGCAGAGAATCTTGCCATCCTTGACCCAGTAGCCTTCGAGCACTGCGAAATTGAATTCGCCGGTCAGTGGGTTAACGGAGCCGCCACCCATCTGTGCGGCAAAAAGACCGCTGCCCATGCTGCGGATCATCTCTTCCTCATCATCCTTTCCTTCTGCAAAGAAGGTATTTGTCATGCGGGAGGTGGGAGCATATGTGTAATCCTGCCTTCTTCCGCTGCCGGTGATGGGGTGATTCATCCTGCGTGCGCCGAGGATATCGACAAGATAGGATTTCAAAATACCGTTTTCAATAAGCACATTGCGCTGAGCGGGATTGCCCTCATCATCAAAATGCATACTGCCCCATTCGCCTTCCATGGTGCCATCATCGATAGCTGTAACTATGGGGCTGGCGATCTGCTGGCCGAGCTTATTGCAGAAGACGGAATTGCCCTTGCTGACGCTGGTTGCCTCAAGCCCATGCACGCAGGCTTCGTGCAATATTACGCCTCCAAAGCCGCCATCGATGACGACGGGGACGGAACCGGCGGGGCATTCGGGAGCATGGAGCATGGTCACGGCAACCCTTGCAGAGGATTTGCCGATCTCCTCCATATTGAGGCGTTCATATGCCTCAAAGCCTATGCCGAGTCCGGGAGCTGCGCTGCCGGTCTGCGCTTCGCCATTTGCCATTGCAACGGCGTTGAGCGCCACACGGGTGCGCGGGCGGCGATCCTCTGCATGAACGCCGTTGCTGTTGCAGACCATAATCCTGTGGTCGCAGTCCATATAGTTTGCGACAACCTGAGTGATCTCGGCTGAATATGCCTTAGCGGCCTGAGTGCCTTCACGCAGCAGCGCGATACGCTTTTCGTTATCGATCTGAGTGAATGGAATGCGTGGGGCGATCTTGCCATCGCGAATGACTTCGAAGCTCTTGCTCTCAAATTCCTTCATGCCATCGATGGCCGCAGCCGCAGCTCTTGCGGTTGCCAGAAGCGCTTCTTCGCTCGTATCGGCGGTGTATGCATAGGCACTGCGCGTACCCTTGAGCACTCGCACGCCCGCTCCGACCTTGCGCTGGTAACGTGCGTCCTCCACGATGCCGTTCACCATCTTAAGCGAATTCGTATCGGTATCCTGCATATACAGTTCCGAAAAATCTCCGCCGGATCTCAAAGCTTCGTCAAGAACGGCCTGTTCAACACTGTGCTTAATCAAACTGTTACCTCCAGAGTAATAATTTTCAACTTGATTATATCACAATCCCACTTTTTGGTAAAGAGTTTTTATCTTTTTAATGGGATTCAAATCTGCAAGATTGTGAAGAAGAATGTATGCATTGCAGCCGATGGGTATGGTTTTTCAGCAATCTGTATTGTAAAAGCCATGATTATGTGTTATATTTACGCTGATATCGATTGGAGGAGCAGAATGAGAAACAAGCATTTTATCCGTGCCTTTGGCATACCTCTTCCGGAGACGGAGGAGGATGCAGTCGAGCGCATGGCTATGAAGGGTTATGCGCCATGCAGAATGACTGCAAGGAGCATCACCTTTAAACCGGTGAAGCCCGAAAGGCTGCGGGCAAGGGTGGTCACTTATGATGTAGGTGCGCCCGGTTATCTGAAGCTTGCGAATGCGATGCATCAGCAGGGCTGGGAGTATGTCTGCAATGACGGCATTCGAACGAGCATCTTCGTATGCTCCGATATGAATGCACCCGATCCGCAGGCGGATGAAGGTTCGCTGCGATGTACACAAAGAGAGTTTAAGACGCATTTGATCTTCGCAATAAGTTTCCTTGCCGTAATGCTGCTGACCTTCATGTCCAACGGTATGCCGCTTGAAAATAAGACGGATATTGTCGCGATATTTTTGAGCCTCAGCATGACTAGGAAGCTCTGCTTTGCCGCTATGGCAGCACTATCCGTGCATGAGCTTCTGGCGGTTCTGGCAATATATGTGAATCTGCGCATTCTGCGGGGGCAGAGGGGAAAGCGCAGGACGAAGCTTATGTACTTTCTATCCTGGGCTTTCACTGCGGCTTTCCTTTGCCTTATGGCCGCTGTGATTATATGCTTATTTGTTTGACGAGGTGAAATTATAGATATGAATAATAAAAGGATCATAAGGCTGGTCTGCATCGTCCTTGCGGCATTATTTATTCTGTCGCTTATAATCGTTCCGATCATGAATTGGATGGCGTAATTGGAAAGGGAAGTACGATGTCCGAATGCATAACAACTCATTTTCCATCTCACACGGGGGAAGGCTCCATAGCTGTACATACATGGCTTCCTGATTGTCCAAGGGAGGCTATCAAGGGCGTGATCCAGTTCGTTCATGGTATGAGCGAATATGTGAAGCGCTTTGAGCGTATGGCAGAATTTTTTACAGAACGCGACTATGTTTTTTCGGGTGAGGATCACGCGGGGCATGGCGAATCGCTGATAGATGGTGAGCACACGGGCTATTTTGCAGCAGAGGATGGCTGGAATAAGATCGTGCTCGATACCTACGAGCTGCATCTCATGCTGAAGACTCAATATCCGGATAAAAAGCATATCCTCTATGGGCATTCTATGGGCAGCTTCATCGCACGTGCATGTGCAAGCCGCTATCCGGGAGAATACGATGCATTTATCTTTTCTGCTACGGCCGGACATAATCCCGGGCTATGGCTTGGCAAACTGGTAGCGGATCGGGAGATAAAGCGCAGGGGCGGCATGGCTCATAGCAAGCTGCTGAATATCATGGTCATGGGGCCATATGTTAAGAGCGTGAAGGGCAGAAGAACGAATTTTGATTGGCTCAGCCGTGATGCGGAGCAGGTCGATAAATATAGAGCGGATCCGCTTTGCGGCTTCAGCTTCCGCTGTGCGGGATATAGGGATTTGTTCGATGGTCTTGCGGAGGTCAGCCGAAGGGATTGGGCGAAAAGGGTTCCAAATGTGCCGATCTATATAGTCTCGGGTGATAATGATCCGGTAGGAGGCATGGGCAGGGGGGTCAGAGAGGTATGCGATAGGCTGCTCAGATCCGGAAAGACCCATGTTGTGCTCCAGCTCTATAAAGGCGGCAGGCATGAGATGCATAATGAGATAAATTCTGATGAAGTTCTCCGCGGCATCGCTGCCTTCCTTCGCGGCGTGCAGTTGGTATAGATGCTAGGATGGCAGCATATCAGAAGATGAAAAGGAACGCATCTGCTCTTGAAGCATTTGCGTTCCTTTTATGTGCGCGCTATATCAATAGTTCGCCGCTCTGCCGCTGCCAAGTCTCCTCAGATCAGCGGTGGCGTAGAAACCTATACTGGGCGAGAAGCCTGCAATATTCATGCTGCCAAAATAGGCATCGAGCGACATCGGTACGGCATAGTAGCCAAGCCCGGAATAATCGACTATTATAGGGTACTGCTCGAAGCCATCCTCGTAATAGAGTGCTTTGAGCCCCTTGATAACTATGCGGCGCTTGTTGACCGCATCCTGAGCAGGCGTGCCGAATAGGATGTTATCGGTAAGTACGGTGGTCATGACGCTGAGTATGACGGTGCCGCCGGGCGTTCCGACAGCGAAGGTATCTCCATTATCCTTATGGAAGATGGTGGGGCACATGAAGGTGCGCATACGCTTGCCGGGCGCATAGGTATTCAGCCCCTTGCTTCCGAAATTGCGGAGTGCGTTATTCAGAAAGAAGCCATTCACATATAGCTTAGATCCAAAGAACTGGGTTAGAGTATTTGTGCAGGCAACGGCCATTCCGTTGGTATCAACGATGGAGATATGTGTCGTATCCTGTCCCTCATCATCCTGTTCAAAATCGCTGTAATCCAAATTCAGAAGGTTGCAGACATAGTCATTCGATACCATGGCCTGATAATCGGGATTATTGCTATCAAAGCGAGGATCGCATAGCTTTT
This sequence comes from Christensenellaceae bacterium Phil7, assembly GCA_001940845.1. Taxonomy (GTDB): domain Bacteria; phylum Bacillota; class Clostridia; order Christensenellales; family CAG-138; genus PeH17. The sequence goes on along the minus strand of MSGV01000010.1, from coordinate 121,918 downwards.
TGACCCTATCGCTGCCGCAGGCCATCGCTATCTTGGATAGGGTTTCAAGATAGCCGGAAGCATCCTGCGTGGGATTTGGGAGTTCAAGTATCTCGCTGAGTTTGAGCTGCTGGATGAGCGTCACCCCGGAGAATGGGGATGTGGCGGATGCCACGGTATATCCGGCAAATTCGCCGAGCACGGCATCATTTACGAGTGTTTGATAGCCGGCAAGGTCGCTTTGGCTCATGCCCGTAGCAGCCGTTATCATCTGTGAGATGGAGCCCGTATAGAAGCTGGAGGAGCCTTCATTGGCAATTATGCGTAGTATCTCTGCGGCTTCCTTCTGGGTAAGTATATCGCCGGACTGCTGGATGTCGGCATAGGGTGTGCTCTGCGTGCTGAAATTATTGCGTGCATTGCTGATCCTGTAAAAGAGATCGTCATTTATGACGAATCCATCCTCCGCATAGCCGATGGCGGGCTGGAGCAGCTCCGCAAAGGGCTTTGTGCCATACATATCATAGGCGGTCTGCATTCCGGAGACGAATCCCGGAACGCCGATATTCAAATGCCTGGAGCCGGAGGAAGGAGCCTCCGCAAGATAATCGAGAAATTTATATTCGTTTTTTGAGGGATCATAGATGGTCATACCGCCGCCGCCGCCTATGCCGGAGCCATAGGGTTCCACGATGCCGAGGGTATATGCAGCAGCGATAGCTGCATCGACTGCATTGCCGCCATTATCAAGGATCTGTGCAGCAACTGCGGTGGCCAGCGCATTGGATGTGCTGACCGCATAACCGTTGCGCCGAACGACCGTGCCGCCCTGTCCATCAGGATCGGAAAGGCTGCCCGGCGGAGGAGTGAGAATATCTACGTTGGGAAGCTCCCCGGTATTGCTTGGGGGAAATATATTGCATGCAAAGCCCTGGAATATGAACACGGCGAGCAATATAATGGAAATAATGATCTTTGAAAACCTGGGTAGCTTCATTACTATTCACCTCCAATGAAAGCGTTTAAAATCTGATTATTAAATGTCCGTCACTATCGATGGAATAATCATCCTTTTCCAAAAACTTGGTCAGTATGCTGCGAATCCTTGAACTGCGATAGCCGCTGCCCGCAAGCTCCGGAATGCCATCATTGATGCTCATCGGAATCAGTTCAAAGAACCGGGAACCATCTTCAGCCTGATTATATTGAACAATAACGCTGTCCCTTGTAAAGCTATTGATCTGATCCATGATGAAATTGCCGAGGCTGTAAAAGATGATGCCGTTGCCATATTTTTCAATGGGCTGCAAGCTATGCGAATGGGAGCCTATTACTATGTCTGCTCCGGTATCGATGAGCTTGTGCGCAAGCTCCGTCTGTGATTCCGTCGGCATGGTATTGTATTCCTTGCCCCAGTGGACATAGACTATGGTCAGATCATTGGCCTCATGTGCTTCGAATACGGAAGTGAAGAGGGAAGCGTTTCCGCTCGTCAGAATACCGCTTCCGGAGCCCAGCCCCTCATAGATGACGTTGGTAACGCCGATAAAGCCTATGCGCGTATTATTCTCGGTGATAAGCTGAGTGCTCAGCAATCGCTCATTCCGTTCATCATACCGGGTGGTGGTACCGGAATAATTCAATCCGATGCTTTCAAAGTATTCAGTAGCCTCATTGAATGCCTCCGTGCCGTAATCATGGCTGTGGTTATTGGCATAGGTGATGGCATTAATGCCGTTTTGTAACATTGCGAGCACCGATTCGGGGCTTGCGGAAAGATGAATCTCCTTATCATCCTTTTTGTATTGCGATTCATCCTTCATTAGCACGGCGCATTCGAGATTTGCAAAGGTATAATCCGAATTTTCCCATATTGCCGATGCTTTATCGAAAAAAAACTTGTAGCCGTATGCCTCTCCATATTCCCGGATGTATCTGCCGAGCATCACATCGCCGACAAAGCTGAGCTGTACGCCTGTATTGGGATAATCGGCAGCGGAGGGTTCTGCTGCGCTGTGGATGGGGAAGAAGCTTGCAATCAACAGGACGAGGATGAGAATAAAGCAGAAGCCCATAGGAAATAGGTAGCTGCGCTTTTTTATCATATGCCTGCGTATATGGATGCGCATTTTTTCGTTCAGCTTCAGCTTTTTCTCCCCGGCGGAAATTCCATTGCCGAGTTCTGCAATGGCAGCATTGGTTGGATCAGGTAGTCGTTCCATAAAAATTTTCCCTTCTTTATGCTCCCAAGATGGCCTAGCTGATATACACGCTGATCAAATTAACCACCCAGAAGGTGATATATGTCACGATGAGCGTCGCAGGGATCGTATAGGTTATGCTCTGCTTTGCATAGGTATTCGCAAGAAGGCTCGGAGTGATCGCACCGATACCGCGGAAGCCGACAAAAGCAAATGGAAGCATGGGATAGAAGAGTTCAAAGATGAGCTTGAGCACTATGCCCAGAATCAATGAAACAGCGAATTTGCGCTTGCCGAATAGGATAACGAACTTTGGAAGCACATAGTTCATGATCAGATATATGATGAGACTGAGCGCGAATACGAGCAGCACGCATGCGAAGTCATCGCAGACCATCGCAAGATAGCCGGGGACGATATAGCCGCCGCATTGAATGCCGAAAAGCTCGTCCACGATAAGGCTCAATACCGTGCCTATGATTATCGCAAGATAAAAATGTGTTATAGTCATTCCATTACCTCATTAGATTATGTTCGTTTTTTCTGGGAGAATATGTCCGCCGTATGAAAGCAGTGCTTCAAGCGTTGGTTCTCCGATGCCGTGAATATTGCCGACGCAAATGATGACCCTGCCATTCAATTTCGGGCATATGGTCTGCATAACGGACTCGACCGGCATACGATCCAGATCTATGTATTCAACGATATTGCGAAGCTTGCCTCTTTTGAACGCCGTTCTTATAAAACCGGTGCTCTGGCCGATAGCGATGAGCGTTGCTCCCGGAATCTTCGGGAAAAAATCCAGGACGAACTGCTTTGTCCTATCCACTCTGTCGGGGCGGCAGTTCATAAGGATGATCGGATCGCTCGCATATTCGCCATAGCGTTCGCAGATTATGTTATAGATATCCAGGCTTGAGGAGGGCTCGTTTGCTGCAAACGCATTGGCGAGCACGAATTCATTCCCGCCATTGTGCAGCTCATATATGCGAAGCGCACCGGGATCGGCATGTGCCTTGAGCATGCCGCGGTATGCCGTTTCCTCATCAATGCCGAGGGCTTCGGCTGCCGCGAGAGCTACGGAACAGTTCCGCGGGAAAAGTTCATAATCAAATTTTGCAAGAAATTCGGGCGGGATTCTGCTGTCATCAGCTTCAAACACCCTGGTGTTTCTTTCTCTTGCGATCTTATAAAAGTATTCCTTGAATTCATCATCGCCGCCTGGAATGACCACGCTGCCGCCATAGGGGATCGTATCGGCAAATGCCCAGGCGATCTGCTCGGTGGTCGGTCCCATTTCATCCAGATGATCTTCCAGCACGTTGGTGATAATGGTAAGGTTAGCATGAATTATTTCATGCTGATATATCCGCTGATACTCTGGGCGGACGGCCATACACTCGCAGACGAGTGCGTTTGCGCCGCATTTGACCGCCTTATCGATTACTTTGATCTGTTCGGAGATGGTGACGCCATGCGGACGCCGAATGACCTCCTCTTCCTCCTCGGAATCCCAATACATCATCCTTGCGGCGGTACCGGTGGTCTTGCCGACTGCACGATAGCCTGCCTCCCATAGTATGGAGGTGATCAGCCTTGTTGCCGTCGATTTACCTCTGATGCCATTCACATTGACGGTTATCTTGAGCTTTTCGAGGTTTCTGTCATTGCGCCTTTTTTCAATGATGCCGAAGATAAGTATTATCAGCAGCAGAGAAGCGCTCAGAATCAGAAGAAAAACTGGTTTGTCCATATAGTTTTTTGACCAATCCTTTCATTGGGGCAGGCAGCGGAAGCCTTCGGAGATTGGCCTCGCGGCAGCCGCAGCATAAAACCCCAAAACGGGCATAGTATACCAATATTATACAGGAAAAGCTGCATAATAAATTCAGGCATACTTTCACAAATATGTCGGATTATAGCATGGATTCATCAAATTTGCAATACCCTCTGTTTGCATCGGGGCGTGTTTTCGGTAAAAAATGTGAAAACTTCGGAATATTTGCAGCCTTGATAGAAGCATTATTGCTGCTATAAACTATGCACCCTTGGCTTATAAGGTATCAAAGCAGGTCCTCTGCGGGTCACATAAATCTGTCTATCTCCACAACAAGCCTGCCCTTGCGCGTTTCCTTTATGGTTCTGCGGAATATGAAGCGGCCGGCGCCGCGTATGGATACTATGTCACCGCATTTTAAAAGTTTTGAACCGCTCTCGCAGCTCCTGCCGTTTATAAAGAGTCGGCCATGCGCGATTATATCGGCAGCCTCGCCGCGCCCGATTCTGAGAAATTGTGAAACGAGGCAATCGAGCCGTTCGCTTGCAACATTGAGGCTCTGGCCTTGCAGCCTGTAAAGCTCGCCACCAGGCGGATCATCGATCAGCTCCAAATGCAGATCGGTATGCCTGGCTCGCAAAAGATTCTCAAGTATGTGCGGTGCAATGGTCTGCGTGCAGAATATATATGCGGTATTATCGCGTATGACGATATCTCCGATGGTGCTTCTATCGATACCGAGATTCATGATTGCCCCGAGAATATCCCTGTGCGTCAATTCATCGGAAAATTTTCTTGATAGAGGCTCCGCCTTTATGCACGCTATGGGGAATGGAGCCTCATAGCCGCAGAGCGTCTCGTCTCCGAATCTAGCCATAACCCTTTCGCAGCCAATCGTGCCGCCGAAAAGCGTATGAGGAACATGAAGAAATTCCTTTTCGGCGCAGCGAAAGATATCCTGCTCAAGCAGCCCCATAAAGGGGGTGAAGCAGGGCACTCCGGTGCTGTAGGCGCGCTCGGAAAGCTCCAGTATGCGCTTTTTAAAGAGCAGCTCGCTCTCAGTTCTTGAATTCACAGGTCTTCAGATCGTATTCGATGGTCTTTGCGGCGCCGAAACCGTCATAGCTTTGATATTTGAGCTTTATGATGTCATTTGCAATATCCAGCTTGTAAGACATAAGCCATCCGTATGTGCCGTTGATTAGCTCGGAAAAGCGAGCATCATCTATGGTGAAATCGGGTGCGACCGGGTGTGTACCTCCGGCAAAATACTTCATGTTTTTAAGCAGGTAGCCGCTGGATTCACGATTTTTTGCAGTTATGCCGAAATAGCTCAGCGTGCCGCCCATATCCCATGTCGGATCTGCAAAGAACCAGCTTCCATCATAGCTGAACATGGTCCATTCGTGATGACCTATTCCACCGTCACAGCTCACCGTCAGTGCTTCTATACCGGAATGGTTCAGCAGGAAGGCATATGCCCTTGCATAGCACCAGCATACACCGCGTTCACTGGTGAGCGCATCATAGGTATGATTCATGTATTCATTCTCGGTGAGCTCGCATTCCCCATGGAAAAAATCCTGGGAGGGATAATCATATTGCATATCCTGCGTTATTTGGCTATAGAGCACCAGCATCCGCATCAGTGGGCTCGCCTCTTTTGCGTCGCCCTCGTTGACTGCATAGAGCTTATCGAGCACGATATTTTCGAAATCCTCCATGAGCTTATAGTGCATCGTTTTATCGGCATTATAGCTCCATTCAACGGTGCTTTCATCTATATGGAATTCGCTGTCGTATACATTGGCAAAAAATACGGGAAAACAGAGATCAAGCAGCTCCGTGAGGTTTTGAATGCCATCCGTTTCGGCTATGGTCACGCTCGTTTCATAATTTGCAAATGCATCGATGATTGCGAAATAAGCCTCCTTATCAGCTTTTGTGAGCTCAGGCATTATTGCAGCGGGGATGATGGAATAATCTATCCTGTAATCATAGCTGGAGAGCTGCGGATCGGGTGTATTCGCTGCGGAGTCCGTGCTCTGTTCAGTAGGGGTCGGTGCCGCTGTCGGGAGCTGGGAAGGCAGTGCTTCCGGCCTGCATGCGGTGCAGGTAATCGCTATCAGCATTGCAAAAAGGATTGCGATCAGCGATCTATTCATTTTGATGTAAATCATTCGTCCTCCTTTTCGTCAAATACCCACCATATGCAATCGGATGAAACGGATAGCCCCAGCTTGGTCTGCATCTTCAGAGAGGCGGTGTTGGTGAGATAAACATGTCCATAGGGCATCCATCCCTTTTCAAGTTGGTAGTTCTGAAAAAACACCTCAAGATCGGTGCCTATGCCCATGCGCCTGAACTCGGGCAGGACTTCGAGCATACCCGAACTGCCATCCCTATGAAAACCAATGAATGCGGCAAGCTTGCCCTCAACCTCGGCTCCAAACATCTTGCCGTCGCGTATCAGCTCCCGCACATGCTCTATATCATCCTCCAAAGCATAATGCTCTATGACGGTCTCGGCCTCCCCTATGCGCAGAGGGCGGATTTGAGCCACTCCCACGAGCGGACGGAGCTCGCGCGAGGCAAGGCAATATTGCAGGCAGGCGGGATCGATGGTGAAATCGGGCTTGAATGCCGTCATAGCATCCAATGCGGCCCTTCCATGCGTAACGCAGCAGGTCATATCATCATGAGCATTGCTCAGCGCCTCAATGCCAGCCTCCTTGCTGCTTGCCCAGAGCATGTATATGCCGCAGCAGTGATGAATGAGAATCGCATCATCCGAGCAATGATTCAGTTCGGAAACGTTGCCGCGGATGAAGGCTTCATGCATATCTATCGTCAATGTGCCGAGCGAATGCAGCTTGTGCATGGCACTTGATACCATATCAAGTTTAAGGCTAGTTTGCACTCCGAGGCCGCAGTTTTTGCATTTTTCTATGAAACCGCAGATAGCATTGAAGCTCTCATCGCTGATATCGTGTTCGATGCGGCAGGCATCCTGCGCAGCGACATCCTCGCTGACTCCGATATCGGTCAGGAGCTGGGATAGCAGTGTATGCCGCTCATATACCCTTGCGGCGGCAGCAAGTCCGCTTTCGGTAAAGGTAATGAGCCCATCCATATCCATATCGATATAGCCATTTTCACGCAGCCGCTTTACGGCAAAGCTCACGCTAGGCTTGCTCACGGATAGCCTTTTTGCAATATCGATGGAACGGATATAGCCATGTTCATTCTTTAAAATCAACATTGCCTCGAGATAGTCCTCTGCAGATTGTCTTAATTCCATAGTGTTTCTCCTCTCTGATCATCCTGATCCAAATGTATGTGTGTATGTAAAATAGCTGAAGCCTTTTTCAGTTCAAAGCGAGTTCATAAAAGAGCTTGCAGGCGATTTCGATCAGCTCATCAGGAAAATCGAATTCCGCAGTATGCAATGCAGGATGTTCCTCGCCATCGCCTATGTAGAAGAGTGCGCCGCCGGTGAGCTGGGTATAGTATCCGAAATCTTCACTGCTTCTGAAGGGTTCAGCCCAGTCGGCAAGAGGTATTCCGCATTTTAGGCAGCAGGCGCGTATCAACTCTGCGCTTTCGGCATGATTGCGTGTTTCGGGAAAGCTATCCTTGAATTCGCAGGAAAGCGTCAGCCCGTAATCCTCGCAATAGCGGGCCGCACGATCCTTTAAGGAAGAAATGAGCAGCTCCAGCTCGGATTCGAGCTCGGCACGCAGCGTCAGCATTAGTTTGCCCTCGCCTGCGCTTGTACCAAAGGCTTCATCGCCGATATCGACTCTAATGACCGTGCATAGAACCATGCCCTCATGCTCATCGGGACTTATTAGGGAGGGAATATCGAGGATGAGCTTTGCAGCCGCAAAGGCGGGGTTTTTCCCGTTTTCCGGCTGGGAGGCATGGGCTTTTTTGCCTGTAAAGCTCAGTATAAGCCCGGTCGATGCGCATGCGGCTGTTCCCGTATGCACCATGACCGCACCCAAAGGAAAGCCGGGCATATTATGAAAGCCGTAGACAGCATCAATATTCTCCATGGCGATCAGCTTTCGGCAGAGCTTCGCACCATCACCGGTTTCCTCTGCGTTTTGAAAAATAAAGAATACATCGTTTTCACAGCCGGTTTTATCGATTTGGAGCGCGAATGCTGCCAGACAGGCGGCATGCCCATCATGGCCGCATTTATGCGATACCATTGGGTTCATGGAGTGATAGGGCAGAGCATCGCTCTCGGGTATGGGCAGCGCATCGATATCTGCACGGAAGGCAATGCGTTTTTTCGGCGTGGGCGCATGGTATGCGGCGTAGAACCATCGGCCCATATCGTGAAGCTCCAAATCGGTATTGATACTTAAAAAATCTATAAGTATCCGCACGGTTCTATCCTCATGATTGGATAGCTCGGCGTTTCTGTGCAGCTCATGTCTCAGCGCTGTTGCAGCGGAAATGATTCCTTTATCCATAAATTTACCTTTAAACTTCATTACCTCATCGCTGCTGCTATGCATGAGGTTCGGCTGATGGAAGCAGATCTTCGGCTTTCAGGAGCTTGTGCAGCGTCTGTTCACTCCTGATGGCAAGGAGGCATTCCTCAGCAGCCGACAGTGCAGAAAGCCTGGCAGCCTTGGATAATTCGCTTCGCCTGGCGCGAATGAGTATGTTTTTCGGAGTATGGCTCAAATCGACGAATTCCATGAGCTGCGTTCTGTATCCGCAGGCGGTTAGCAGCTTTGCGCGGATTCCATCGGTCATAAGCGATGCGACACGCTCACGAAGTATGCCGTCATCATCAAAGATGGGCATACATTTGAAGCTGGCATTCCCGGCCAGCTCATGCTGGCAGCAGGGCACCGAAAGGATGAATCTAACCCTGCGCTTTATCGCATGGAGCAGAGCGTAATCAGTTGCCGTATCGCAGGCATGGAGCGAGATGACCATGTCTACCTTCTCGTCCGTATTGAAATCGGCGATATCTCCGGCAATGAAGCGCATATTGGAATAGCCATATTTTTCTGCAAGCTTCGTGCAAAAGGAGATGACATCCTGCTTTAGATCCATGCCGATCATGCGAACGGGAATATGCTTTATTACGGAAAAATAGTAGTAGACTATAAAGGTCAGATACGATTTTCCGCAGCCAAAATCGATGATTGTGAAGGCATCATTGCCTCCGCTTTGGAAAAGCGGATCATCGCGAACTGCTTCATCGATGAATTCCAGAAAGCGGTTGATCTGGCGGAATTTATCGTACATGGGTTTTTTGATCTCTCCCGATGTGCTCATAACTCCCATATCGATCAGCGGGGGCACGATGCGCCCCTCTGGTATCAGATAGCTCTTTTCACGATCTTGCTGCGTTCGGCGCTCGGGTGCGGAGGCATTAATGTGCCGACCCGTCATGAGTTTGCCCCTTTTCGAGAGCTTTGCGGTAAATTCCAGCGCTTCGTTCCATGCGTTTATCTGGGAGAAGCCCTCAAAGCAAGCTGCAATTGCTTCCGCAGCCTCCGCTTTCGTAACGCGGGAATGGAATGCCTGCTTATCGGTCAATTTTTCAATGAAAAATTCGGATTCGGCGGCAAGCAGCGTAAAGCTGATGCGGCGAAATTCTATGGTCTTATCACGCTTGCCGCTTATAATGAATTTGTATGCGCCCTCATTGAGTGCGTTTATAATAAAATCTTTTATATCGTTCATTCTTTGGTCTATCGCATAGGGATTCATGCTTCGTGCTCTGTTGAAAATTCTGTTCTGAGGCGCTTCGGCGTTCGCCGGAGTCTCCTTTACAGCTTCTTTTGCTGCCTGAGCCAAATCTTCATAACAAGCCTATGGGGCAGCAGCTTGGTCAAAAATACCTGAGCTTTGATCGCAAAGTCGGGTATGCATACATCCTTCTTGCCCCTGTACATATCCCTGATCGCGGTTTTTATTATGAAATCGGGGGTGAAGAACTTATTGAAATAGGTGATCTCCGTTCTTCCATTCGGTTCTGCATGATTGAAAAATTCGGTCTTTACCCAACCGGGGCATAGCGCCATTGCTTTTATCCCGGTTTTTCTCAGCTCAGCATTGAGTGCGCGGGTGAAGCTTAAAACGAACGCCTTGCTCGCAGCATAAATGTTAATATACGGAACGGGCTGGAATGCGGAGAGGGAATCGACCTCCACGATATGAGAGCCGCTCCGCATGTACGGTATGGTGAGCTGGGTTAGCCGAACGAGAGCCTTACAGTTGAGATCTATCATGCCGCTGACATCATCGGCAGGAGTATCCATGGTGCTCAGGAATTTTCCATAGCCGCTGGCGTTCAGCAGCACGGATACCTCGGGCTTGGCTTCTTCAAGTTCAGCGGCAAATGCGGCATAGCTCTCCTCATGGGTCAAATCGAGTGCGAGTATTCTGCATCTGATCGTTAGCTCGGCGGCCAGCTCTTCAAGCCTGTCCCTTCGCCTTGCGATGAGCCAGAATTCATCAAAATGCTCGCCAATGGGATTTTCATAGCAAAGCTGCCGTGCGAATTCCCTTCCCATGCCGGAGCTTGCTCCTGTGATGACAGCAATTTTCATATTGGATCTCCATTTTTAGAATAAAATAATTTTAGCACAATGAGGGCGTTTGTCAATCTTTTTAAGCATATTAGATGGGAAAGCCCGCAGGATGGCTGCAAAATATGGCGAAGGGATAGGTCAGGATATTGTTAATTTGATTATGAATTATGGGAGATACGGCAACGAAGAATTCGTTGCCGTGCTCTCAGCTCAATATGAAATAATATCGCTATTTGCCCAATCCGATGCTTTGCGATCAATTGTCTCCCTTGGGAGGCACAAACTCCAATAGATCACCAATTTCACATTCCAGCACTGTGCATATTCTTGCCAGAACATCAATATCAAGTCGGCTTATATCGTTGTTGCAGTAATGATTTATCTGTGAACGCTGCATCTCGGCTCGGTGGCTCAGCTTGTTCTTGCTGATGCCGGCTTGCTTGATCAATTCATCCAGCTTAATGCGGATAGTTCCATATTCAGTCACCTTTATATTCTCCTATTCTGTCAATCACCATATGAGGCTTTTCTTGTTTGACAAGAATAGTCTAAACAAGTTATAATGACTTTATAAGCTCTAACTTATCTTGTTAGACATATTACACAGCTTTGAAAGGGGTAATCTCAAATGATAAAGAAAACCGATGCGGAATTTGTCATTCGGCTGATCGCACTCAGGGAAGGATTGACTGTTGAGGAGGTACGTGAACGGATGAGGCTCGCCATGCTTTCGGGGCTTCGCAGTCAGGATTATACGGTTCAGGCTCGGTGGAATAGGATACCGCGGAAGGGCGATGTGCCGACTCCGGAGGAGTTGATAGCGTATCTTGCCGAAAATCCAAATGATGAGCCTGATCTGCTCAATTGATGAATATGCTGTTTATAAAATTCATTTTAGAAATTATGGGATGCGGCAATCGTTTGAATGCTGCATCCCTGTTTTTAATGTTTGGAGCTTTTCTCAGCATAAATTCAAGGCTGAGAGCTTAAATGCGTTTATATCCCAAGTCCTATGCGCATGATGACCACTGCATCCTGAATATTGATAGTACCGTCCATATTAATATCTGCTTCGTGAATATCAAGAGCATCATCACCAACCAGGTTCATAGCACGTCTCATGGTTAGCAGAGCATCCTGCACGTTGACTGTACCATCATTGTTTACATCGCCGCTGGGCTGGGTGCCGCTGCTGACCACCATGATATCATCAACATAGGCGGTATCGTCATTGCGATCCACGCTGCCATCCTTTGTGTATGCCCATTTGAATGTATAGGTGCGGCTTGTGGGCGCAGTGTAGGTGTAATGCGTCCAATCTACTAAGCCGGACTGGGTAACGACAGCGGAATCGTTGACATAGAAGAAGAATTTATCGTAATTGGTCTCGCTGCTTACCTTGTAATCAAAGCTGATGGTATCGCCGGCTTCGAGGTCAATGGTAAGCTTGAAGTAGGAAGTGCTGCCTGCATGGCCTGCATTGCCGGATTTTGCATAATCATTTTCGACTTCCCAGGGATAGTATTGATCGGGGAAGTCAAAATTCAGATGACCGCCAGGCACATTCAGAGCCGAATTCAGCGTATAGCCGATGCTGAATTCCTTGACCCAAGCACAGTCGCTTCCGGAAGCACCGCTTGCATCCTTTGTGAAGGTGAATTCGAGCGCATAGCTGCCGGTGGCGGAAGCCTGATATTCATAGTGGGTATAGTTTGCCGCATCATTGGTATTGATGAGGGTTTGCCCATTGATCTTCAAGGTGAAGTTATCGCCGGATAGTGCGCTGACCTTATAATCGAAGGCGACGGACATGCCTTCGATGAGCTCGACCGTGGTAGTCATGGTGGATACGGAGTTATTCACGCCCGCATTGCCGCTCTTTACGGCATTGCCATCGATCGTCCAGGGATAGCTGCCGCTGCTTATGAATTCGAAGCAGCTTCCGTCCGCATTTAGTACGGAGCTGATGGTATCATGGATGACAACGTTGCGGATATATGCGCAGTCATCGCCGGAAGCCCCGCTTGCATCCTTGATGAAATCCCAGGTCAGGATGCTTTCGCCATCGCCGGGGATTATGCAGGAGAAGGTCTGCCAATTTTGATTGCCGCTTGCCTCGAGCTTGGATTCGCCATCGATGCTGAAGCGGAGATAATCGCCGGGCTGCTGGCTGCTGACCTTATATTCGAAGCTGACGAGCTGATAGGGCTTTGTGACCGCAGTACCGGTAAGGGTGGAGGTGGTGGAGTTGAAGCCGGCGTTTCCGCTATGGGCGGAGCCGTTCGCCATTATCCATGGATGCTCGGAATCGGAGCTGAATTTCATGAAGCTGTTTTCGCCGTTCAAATCGAAGAATCTAAGGATATTGTTGACGGAAAGGCAGCCAGCACCGCCGCCGGGGAACTGCGGGAGCTTTGAATTCGCCTTGATGAGATAGGTCATTTCCTCAACGCTCATATCCGGATCATAGGATTTGAGCATGGCGCAAGCCGCTGCAACATGCGGAGTTGCCATTGAGGTTCCATCCATTTCGACATAGCCGCCGCCCATTCTTGCGCTGCGAATGGCTGTGCCGGGTGCGGTGATATCAACGCAGTCACCAAAATTGGAGTAATCGGCAAAAATATTATTGCTTGCGTATGCGGCAACGGTGATGCAGTCCTCAATATTTGCGGGGCATCTTGCGCCTGCATCGGAGCTATTGTTGCCTGCTGCAACGCAGAATACGCAGTTATATTCGAGACCGAGCTCAACACATTCCTCATAGAGCTGATGCTTATCATCCGTGCAGCCGCCGCTGAGACTCATGTTTATTGCCGAACAGCCGTTCAGAACGGCATATTCCATCGCGGCTGCGATGTCAGTTGCATTGCCGTAGCCCTCGTTATCGAGTGCCTTGAGCGGCATGACCTTGACGTTTCCGAGCGTACCATCGATGATGGTTCCGGAAACATGGGTGCCGTGGCGATGGTCATCCTCGGGGTTTGAATCGTTATTTACGAAATCGTAACCCGGAACGAGCCTATCCATTATCATTGGATGGTCGCTGTCAGCACCGGTATCGATGACGGCAACGATGATCTCCGGGAGCGCTTCCACCGATCCGGCCTGAGAAAGCAGCCATTCATTATAATCCTGAGCATCTACATGCTCCTCGCCGTAGCCCCAGGAGAAGTAATCATAATCCCCGGGAGTGGCGCAGATCTGAAAGATGCAGTCGGGCTCTGCATACTGAACGCAGCTCAATGCCTCATACTGCTTCATGGCAGCCTCTGCCTCAGCGGGCTCGGCATACTGAATGACGTGCAGGTCATTATAGCCGTTGACATGGGCTATGGAGCCGGTATAATCGAGTGCCTCGCTGCTCTTGACGATGATGCGGGCGTTTGCAAAGGGATTGTCGATATCCTTCTTTGCATCTGCGAGAGAATACTCTCGGGTCATGGCATTCAGCCTGTCGGTATAGGCGAGCAGGGATTCAATCCTTGCTTCCTTCTCGGCGGGGGTCAGGCCTGCATTCGCCGAGGTGCCGGCTGTGATGGCCGGAATCAGGGCGAAGCACATTGCTAAGCTTAGCAGCAATGCGATGAGTTTCTTCATGTTATGTTATCCTCCTGTTTTTTCGTTGGCTCCTCTCGGGAACATTCAATACCTATATTATCAAATTTTTGCCATAAGGTCAATATACCATAGCATGTTTTTTGCGTATTTAATAAAATATTGAGGCAGATAGATCGGTGAGGAACGGAAAATTCACTGAAATCTTGAACGATTTATGGATAAAACAAGGAAATATAAAATCGAAATGGGTGGAAACGGGGTAAAATCCGAAATGGATGGCTTGCCATAGTTTGGATGATGTACTATAATATAAATAACGAACAAGCTTTAGGAGGTAAAAGATGAAAAAATCAATCAAACTACTTGGACTGGTATTGGCTGCGATATTCATCATATCGGCGGTATATCCGATTGCACGAGCGGAGAGTTTAGAGGCAGAAATGCTGATTCTGGAGCCGGATATTTCGGATGGGATCGAGCTCGTACCGGGGGATATGTCAGTTCGTGCAGACCGCCGGTACGGAATGCTGACTTTTCTTGAGACGAAGCAGCTAAGCTTCACAATAAACTTTGGAGAGGGCTGGAGCTATAGCGAGAGCTTTTCAAGCTTTTTTCCGAATTCGGATGAGCATGCAAATATCGTATCCAATGCGGATGGAAGTATGCGCTTCACGTTCGATTGCACGAATGGCGAATCTATACCGGAGAGCGATTTCTATGGAGTTGGCATATATGCGGTGGCCGCAAGCCTGCCCAGGCTTGATATCAGCACGGATATCCCATTCAGCAATATAGGAAAGCAGGAATGGGTTCCCGCAAGCTTCAGCCTCACCCTTGGCACAAAGCAATTCGATAGCGGTGATTATGTGGGTACAGGCTCGGTCAAGGGAAGGGGAAATACCTCCTGGACACAGCCTAAAAAGCCTTATTCCATAAAACTGGACAGCAAGGCTTCGCTTCTGGATATTCCAAGGACGAAGAAATACGCAATCGTGCCGAGCTATGCGGATCAAAGCCTGATGAGGAATTTTGTAACCTATAAGGCCGGACTTATGCTGGATGGAATGGAATATACACCGAAGTGCGAGTTCGTTGAGGTCTATCTCAATGGCAGCTACAATGGCATCTATATCCTGGTGGAGCGTGTAGATATTGAAAGTACAAAGATAGATATCGATGAAGCCACTGCCGAAGATCTGACAGGCGGCTATCTGATAGAGAAGGATATCGCGGGCAAGATAGATTTCAACTCCGATCAGTGGTTTAACTGCCCCTATTGGGCAAATCAGGATAGGGATTATTTCGTGCTCAGCGCGCCTGAGCCCGATGATGAGGCCTTAAAGGCGCAGATGCTCGCATATCTCGAAAATCATATGCAGCAGGTTCATGATTCAATCCTTGGTACGAGCGGCGAAAGCTATACGCGCTATGTGGATACCGATTCCTGGATAGATTTTATCATCATGCAGGAGCTGACCAAGAATATAGATGGAAACCTCAAGACGAGCTGCAATATGTTCAAGCAGAGCGGGGATGATCGCATCTATATGACGGCTCTATGGGATTTCGATTTTGCATACGGAAATGCGAATTGGGATAATGCGAGCTGGGAGCATAATGATTATGTCGATTGTCCGAATGGAATAGGAACGAGCGGATTCATGGTCATAAACAGCTCATGCCCATGGTTCGATCATCTCTATGATGATTATCCGGAATTTCGGGAAGCGTTGATCGCAAAATATAATGAGTATCGGCATAGCATCATTCCGGAGATGATGGCCCTTATGAATGAGCAGGGTGCATATCTTGCTGCAAGCACTGCCCGCAATGATAGCAGATGGGGCACGAATTTCAGCTATGGAATAAATTCGCTGAAGAATTGGTTCAATGGCAGGATCGCATGGCTGGATGAGCAGTGGGGTGATAATCAGGAGGCGATAGATCTCGATCAGGCTTTGAACGCGCAAGGAGGAAGCTTGGCATTTTCCGCAGAGGGCGAAGCTCACCCATTTGTGGGAACGATCATAAATGGAAGGCTTGCGGGAAAGAGCAGCATAGAAGGAATGGGAAATGCTGATTCCGGAATAAAGCTGACCATCAATATGCTTGCCGGGGAATCCCTGAGCTTTGAATACCGGGTAAGCAGCGAATCAGGCTATGATCAATTCAGATTCGTGGTAAATGGCAGCGTTCTGGAGAGTGGATATGGGGAGACAGACTGGCTGACCTATACATATACCGCTCCGAGCGACGGAAACTATATATTTGAATGGAGGTACTCAAAGGATGCATCCGTGGATTCCGGCAGCGACTGCGTTTGGGTCGATAATGTGAGCTATTCCGGCGGAGCGGCACAATATGAGCTTGGCGATGTGGATATGGATGGCAGGGTCACGATTGCGGATGCTACGATCATCATGCGCCGGGCATTGGGGCTTGCTGCGCTCACGCCGGAGCAGGAAGGGCTTGCCGATATCGATGGGGATAATGGGATCAATGCTTCCGATGCCCTTCTGGCAATGCGCATGGCAATGAGAATATCGTGATTCGTGAAAGCTATGGTTGCTGCTGCTCGTGCGTACTGCGCATTTGCAGCAGCTATTTTTCTGGATGATTATTGGTATACGTTCATCCAAAATCCATATTGCAGCATAATCGAGGGCTGGAAATGAAAGCTATCCATATAAAAACCGTGCGATCCGCATTTGAGCGAATGCCGCACGGTTTTTACTGTTATGATTCAAGCCGCATTATCTTAGAGAACCGGCTCCATATCATGGGATTCGAGAGCAGAATAGTTATTCATGATCGATTCCTTTAAGGTCTCACCTTCCATGATGTTGAGGTGGGTCGCATCAAAGCCGCCCGACATTGTCTCTCCGCTGCCGGGGGTGTAGGTCATATAGACATCATCGAAGCCTACGAATATGCCGTTGCCCTCCTCATCGATGACGGAGTATTCACGATTGTAGGTCGAATTGAACATGCAATATACGCCCGCAGACTGATAATAATACAGGCAGGGAAGCTTACCTCTCGACTTCTGGCTCAGATCATTCCATTCCTCAAGGGTTTCTGTATAGCCAAGGCAGGTGATCCTGAGCTTTTCCGCATCCCAAAGCTTAACGCGGATGAGGTTGATATCATCGAGAAACTCATCTGGAAGCTGCTGCTCGATGATCTTATCTCCGTTGGTGTAATAGCCAAGAAGCCAGGGCTTGCCATCGCGGATCGTGATGCAGTAGTTGGAATCCTTGAGTGCGCCGTCATCGCTGATATCTATATTGATATCTTCCGGAATGCCGCCTCTGCCAGCCTGCACGCCGCCTGGGTTTTCAGGAGCTTTTGTGGGATCATTGCCTGTGGGGTTGCTGCTGCATCCAATGAAAGCCATCATGCTGATTGCCAGCGCAATCATGATGCCTGCTGCAAGCATACGGGTGAGTCGAGAGTGTTTCATGGATTTGACCTTTCTGAGCGCACGGCTCAATGATATGTTCGTATCAGGCTTAACTGAATACTACCATAGTATAACATATCACTGCGCGGATGTCAAATGAAAATAACATATTTTTCGAGCTGAATTTCAAAAAAATATAATTATTTCAATTAAATTGATAAAACAGAGCCGATCAATCCGTTATGCAGCTTTTTATACGACGAGCAATATTCTATCCCCGTTCTGCATGGGTTCCACAGCATCGGGATTCAGGGCGATGACCTCCGAGCTGGAGATTCGGAATCGCTTTGCAATATCAAAGAAAGTCTCTCCCTCGCATGCATTATAGATGATGATACCGTCGGCAAATGCAGAATCGGTTTCTATGCCGGAGGCATTCTCAACTATACCCGTCACAGCATTAACCATCACCTCGTTAAAGAATTCGGCACATGCATCCATGCTGAATGCTATCTGGGCAGTTCTACCGCCGCCGCCGGTGATGCTGGGCTGCGCGAATAGCTTGAGGCGCACAAAGCTTGTTTCTATGGGAGCGGCCATGCTGATCGAGAAGGGCACATCCTCCACGAAGGAATGGAGTGAATTATCGCTGCTGCGGTATACGAAGCGGGTCATGAGCAGTCCGTCTGCATGCATAGCACCATCTTCAAAGACAATGCCGGTCACTATCGGGTTGGTTGAAGCATGAAGCGCGGTGAAGATATCGGGATATCCCTCCGGAACGTTGATATTATCGCGCACTGAATATTGACCGCTTGCACCGCCCTCTGAATTCAGGACGCGCACCTGCTCCCGAATGCAAGTGAAATCGAGCGATGGGGAGAAGGCATCCGTGGGAAGATTCAGGCTGCCTCGCCGCATCCCGAAAATGCGGAAATTCACATCGGCATCGACCGCAACAAGGGAAAATTCAGTTCCGAGCGAATGCACATCGGTTTGCCGGAGCTCTGCAAGGGCATATATTTCATCGGAGCTGCCGTTGAGCGCAAGGCTTTCTCTGAATGGAATGCTGCGCGTAAGCTGCATGAGCTCGCCATCGGAGCTTCGGCAGAGTGCATTGAATTGCAGCATACCGCTTATGCAGGCATTCCCATTTTCTATGCTTGTATCGCGAACGGAGAGCTGGAGATCATATTTGAGCACCTCATCAACGCCATCGGAGCTTATCTCTTCGCCAAGGCGTATGGTTTCATTGGCGAGTTCAACCCTTCTGGCTGTTCGCAGTTCCTGCTGTTTCATCTCCATATCCGCAAGTCCGGATATTCCGGCCAGCGTTTTCATCGGCGCTGCGGTAGTGACGGTCAGCTCAAGATCTATCACAGCTGCAAATTGGAGCTGGCCTGCGCTGCCGGGGCGAAGCGAAAGGGATTTGAGCAGCGGCAGCGCATCAGCATTCATTCCGAGTTCAATTCCATCGGCCTGCGTATTGCATGTAAAATCGGATTCTGAGGTGAAGGCAAAGGGCTTTTCATCCGCACCCAGAGCGGCGATCTGCAGCTCGATGCCGCCCTGCACAAGCACCTGCCCTGCCTCCGTGCGGCAGGATACCACATCGACCGCCGCAGAATAATCGATAAGCTCCGCAACTGCATTTATATTGTTCGGCAGCGGTACCGCACCTTCAAGCTCAACTTGCGCTGTGCCGCGATATACAGGACGCTGCACTCCAAATTCATTCCAAAGAAGTTCCATAGCTTTTGCCTCCGAAATACTTTTTCGGTAGAGCTTATGAGCTTGTGTCTTGAATAATGCCTCATATAAGCGCATTCAAACTAGAAAAGGCTGCCGAGGAGGCAGCCGTGGGATCTATGGAATACATAGAGCTTTAATGCTATTTGAGGAATAATTCGGTTTTCTTATATACATCTCCACTGCCGAGCGTCAGCACGATATCATCCGGCTCCCCGTTCTCGCGCAGATATTCGGCAATCTGCTCGAAGGTTGGGATGTAAAGCGCATTATCGGTTTCAGCATTGATCGCTGCGACCATATCTCGGGCATGAACGCTGCCATCATCGATCTCTCTGCCCGGATAGATATCGGGTACGAGCACCAGATCAGCGCCCTTGAAGCAATCCACATGCTCCAGGAAAAGCGTCCTTGCCCTAGTATAGCTGTTGCATTGGAAAACGATATAAAGCTTTCGGTGCGGCGTGCGTATCGCACAGTCAACGGCAGCACGTATCTCGGCGGGATGATGGGCATAGTCATGGAATATCTTGATGCCGTTGGGATTATCGCCATAGAATTCAAATCTGCGCTTAACTGAATGGAAGCTTGCGAGCGCATCGGCGGTATTGCGGAATTCAGCTCCATGGGCGATGGCAGCGGCGGAAGCGGCGATAGCATCAAGCATATTATGCCGTCCGGGCACGTGGAGCACTATGCGGCCCAGCACAGCTCCACGGCGCATAAGATCGAATGATGCACAGCCAAGCTCATCATAAACGATATTTTGCGGATAATAATCGGGATTATGATTCAGATCAAGCCCGTAAGTGATGTTCCTGCCGCCGAATTCAGATATGAGCATACGGACGTTTTCATCATCCGAGCAGCCGATCAATAGACCATCCTCAGGCATACGCGCAATGAATTTGCGAAATGCATTAACGATATTATCAAAGCTCTTGAAATAGTCCAGATGATCATTATCGATATTATTGATAAGCACAACGGTCGGATGCAGCGTCAGGAAGCTCTCCACATATTCACAGGCTTCGGTTATGAAAAGCTCATGGGAGCCGAGCCTGATTCCGCCATGAAGAAAATCGACCATGCCTCCCACATGAACGGTCGCGTCCAGCCCGCCGAATTCGCTGATCAGTGCAAGCATGGAGGTGATGGTGGTCTTGCCATGGCAGCCGGCGATGCCGATGACCTCGCTGTAGTCCTCGCTTATCATACCCAATGCAGCGGAGCGCTCGATCTCCGGAATGCCAAGCTCGCGCGCACGGATGCGCTCGGGGTTATCGGGCTTTATTGCTGCGGAATAGATGACATAATCGCAATCATGCACATTCTGCGCACATTGTCCGATCTGAACCGGGATTCCGACCTCTTCGAGCCTTTCGGTGAAGGGGGAGGTATTCCTGTCGGAGCCATCAACGATGCACCCGCGGCTCTTCAGGATCTGCGCCAGCCCATTCATCGAGCAGCCTCCGATCCCAATGAAATGTATTCTGTCATTTGCTTTAAAATTATTGCTCATAAGCACCTTCATTCATTTGGTAGGGGCGATTAGCTTTTGAAAAAACAACGCCTCCAATACTTTATTATACTCTGTATTAAACGTCTTGGCAACAGTTTTACGGATTATTTTGTCATCAGCATAAATTTTTTGCCGATTTTTTTGGAAGCTGAGCGAGAATTGTCGCGCACAGCATGATGATGCAGCCGATCATCTCACGAAGTGTCAGCATCTGCTTGAGCATCAGCATACCGGCGATCACCGATACGACCGATTCAAGGCTCAGGATGAGCGATGCGGCCGTCGGATCCAGCTCTCTCTGCCCTATTATCTGGAGCGTGTAGGCAACGCCGCAGGCGAGCACACCTGCATAGAGCAGCGGTATATATGCGGATAGGATGGCCTGAATATTCGGCCTTTCAAAGATCACCATACAGATCCCGCTCAGCAATGCGGCAACGGCGAATTGTATGGCACTCAATGCCGTACCGCTGATATATGGTGCATATATCGAGATCAGTATGATATGGATTGCGAAGAAGAATGCACATGCCAGGTAAAGCATATCGGAGGTCTGGAGCGCAAAGCCCTGCTTGATGCAGAGAAAGTACATCCCGACCAGGGCAAGCCCGGCACTCAACCAGACCAGGAATGAAGCCCTCTTTTTGAAAAATATTCCAAGTATGGGCACGAGGATGATGTATAGCGAAGTTATAAATCCTGCCTTGCCGACGGAATCACCTATAGCTATGCCGAACTGTTGCAGGTTGGATGCAGCAAACAGGGCTGCACCGCAAAAGATGCAGCCGGCGGTAAGCCATATCCTGCTTCTTCCCCTTGGCAGCGGCGAAGAGACTGCATTGCGTTTCCTCTTCCAAAGCTCCGGAATAAAGGGGATCAGCACCAAAGCTCCTATGGTAAACCGTATAAAATTAAAGGTAAATGGTCCGATATGCGCCATTGCATCGCTCTGAGCGACGAATGTCGCCCCCCAAATTATAGCCGCCAGCAGCAGAAGCAGCGAATTCTTCAATTTTTTCATACTATTTCCTCCAAATTGAGCTTGGTTTTTTCACCCGGCTATTATAATGTAAGCGCGGCTAAAATGCAAATAGATTTTCGGCAGACCGATCGGCATCCCGTTGAGATGGATTGACTAAGCGGTCTCTTTGGGCTAGAATGATACTGAGGATGTATTTACATCATTTTGAAACAAACACAAAAGAAAGGAAATCTTGTATGTTTAATGTCGATGAGAAGGATCTTATGCTGATCCTGGCGGATTACGGAATGGATGAAAATATCGTTTCGGTAAGCGAGCTGCTCAGATACCATTATGAAAAGTACGATCCTAACTCAAAAGAGGTTCGCCTGATATTGAAGCTTGAGCTTGGGGATGGCGGTATGGTGGTTGTTAAATTTAAAAACGAAGTTGGAGTTACGAAAGAAACGATGGAGCAGCAGAGCGTGTTCAGCAGCATATTGGAGGCGAATGGTATTCGTACGCCCCATGCATTCAGCAATGGAAAGCATTTTGTTGCCGAATACACCCTTCATGGCTATGAGGTATTGGTAACCGTTGAGGAATTCAAATGCGGCGAAGTGAAGCTGGTGGATGAGCGCATATCCGAGCAGACGGGAGCACTGCTGGCAAAAACGCATAATATAGCGGAAAGGCTGAATTGCCATGTGGATTGCCCGGTACTGTTCAATCCGTTTAAGAGGAATGACCTGATGTTTGTAAATGAATTCATAGAGGCGGCTTCGGGGCTGGATAAGCACATATTCGGAGGAGTGATCGAAGCGATAATGGGCGAATACGAGCGACGCATGGCAAGGCTCGAGAAGTTGAAGGATCGACCCTGCTATGCCGTTCAGGGCGATATAAGCGACTGCAATCTCTATATGGATGCGGATGGCGAGCTGGGACTCTTTGATTTTAACCGCTGCGGTGATAATATCCTGTTTTGCGATGCGATAATGCAGGCTGTGTTTGAAGCAAGGCTGATGGATTACCCGGAATCCGCCGGTGATGGCTATGAAGAAGCGATACTGAATGCGTTTCTTCGCGGATATAATGCGATAAGACCCTTTTCCGATGAGGAGAGAAGGCTTTTTTCCGATCTATATGCGGTCATAGATGCTTTCTGGGGAATGAAGCTGATCCATGGTGAAAATAATTTTCTGGAGCTTTGCCGCAAAGGCGATGAGGAAGAGCTGAAGGCTTTCCTGGAGGATATGAGGGGCTGCATCCTTGCAGATAAGGTCATGCAGATCTGATTGCGGCAATGAAAGCTTTCTTCGCAGGGATTGCGTTTTTATCCCAGCTACGATATAATAATGTTAGAAAAATAATCGCGATGTACCCGGGGTCAACCGTTTCCCGGGCAATACCTGTCGCATTTAGAAGAGGGGGCAAAATATGAGCATGATTAATGCAGATAAAAATTCTTTCAATATCGCTGTATGGGCAGGGGGCAAGACCACCGAGATCGCCATCTATCCGAAAACTGCCCGATATGCCGATCGTGATTTCCTATTCCGCATAAGCACATCAACCGTGGAATTGCCGGAATCCGATTTTACCGTTCTGCCGGATTATATCCGGATGATCGCCGTTATTGATGGGGATATGAGCCTCTCTCATGATGATGGAACGGAATCCTGTACTCTGAAACCGTTGGAGACGGTGCATACCTTTGATGGGGCAGCGAATACTCACTGTATCGGCAGATGCAGCGATCTGAATCTGATGATACGAAAGGGTGCAGCAGAGGGCAGCATGTGCTTTGCCGAAAAGGGCGATACGCTCAAATTTAAACCATCGGGCAATGAGCATATCGTGGTCTATGGTATCGATACCGGAAGAAGCTTTCAGCTTTCAAATGGAAATTTCAGTCTCAATATCGATGAGCGTTCGGCAGTTTTTTCGATAAAGCTCATTACGGATCGGAAGGGATAAAGTGGAAAGAATAGATCCTTTGTTTAAGGTTCTCAGCAGATCTTCGGAATATTTGCGCCTCCTGGATACACTCGGAACGGGCAAGGGGCCGATAAGCGTATTTGGGCTGGGTGAAGCGCAGCGTATGCATATTGTAAGCGCGCTCCATGCGGCCGTCGGAGGTTCGCTGCTGTTTGCTGCGCCGAGTGCACAATCGGCAAAACAGATCCACGAATACATTTCGGCATATCATCCGGATGCGCTGCTCTTCCCGGCAAGGGAGATACCGCTCAATGCGCATAGCTTCGTACAATCTCAGGATTTGACGATGCGGCGAATGAATATTGTGAATAAGCTTGTTTCCGGGGAGGATTGCATTATAGTTGCGCCGATAGAGGCATTGATGCAGCGCATGGTACCGCCGGAGATCATCTTGAGCTTCACCAGAACGGTTCGCATTGGCATGACGATAGATCCGGGCTCTCTGCTCAGGCATTTTATTGAGGCCGGGTATGAGCGTGTGGAGGTCTGCGAGGGCAGAGGGCAGGTCACTCAACGCGGCGGCTGCATAGATATCTTTCCGGTAACCTCAAATTACCCGATAAGGATCGAGTTTTTTGATGATGAGGTGGATACGATGAGGGAGTATGATCCGATCTCTCAGCGGTCCATAGAAAATGTGAATCATATATCGATACCGCCGGCAACGGAGCTGCCGCTGACGAGGGATATGCGGCAAAAGGGTATAGCGGCATTGCGGGGGCGGCCCAATTATGAACTGGAGACGGAAAAGCTCCGTGCGGGCGGAATTCCCGATAATGCGCTTGCACTGCTGCCGCTGTTCAGCCGCGAGGAGAGCTGTTTCCTTGATTATCTTCCGGAGGATTGCATCGTTATCATGGATGAGCCCTCCCGTATTGAGGAAAGTGCGAAATTTACCTACACTCGCTTCATGGATGAACTTGGAGATGTGCTGCGCGCTCGAGAAGGGCACGATCAACAGGCCGGGCTTGTGCATACTGCGAGCTCCACCATTGCAAGGCTCGATACTCCGCGCACGGCAATGCTCTTTTCACTGACAAGGAGCTATAATCTTATCAAGCCCAGGGAGCTTGTAAAGTTCGATACCGCACAGGTGCCGAAGTATATGCTCGGTGTGCAGGGCCTGGATGAGGCATTGCGAGGCGATATAGCCCTATGGAAGCAAAAGAACTATTCGGTGCTTTTGTATGCCGGAAGCCATGCCCAAAGGGTAAAGGATCTGCTTTCGGAGCTTGGAATCGAAGCTCCGGTGATACCGCAGCTTGAGCGGGAGATCATACCTCGTGAGGTCAGCATAATCGGTGGAAGCATACCGATGGGCTTTGAATATCCTGAACTTGGGCTTGCGGTGCTCTCGGAGCATGAGCTCTTCGGCGCCGAATACCATAGGGCGGCAAAACCATCTGCAAAAAAGAAAAAAACGCTGGCGCTTTCCGAGCTTTCGCCGGGCGATCTCATAGTGCATGAGGCACACGGCATAGGAAGGTTTGCCGGTGTAACGACCTTGAGCGTAGATGGCAGGACGAAGGATTATATTGAACTGGTGTATCAGGCCGGCGATAAGATCTATATTCCGACCGATCAGCTCGATAGGGTGCAGAAATATATTGGTGGTGATGAGGAGAAGCAGAAGCTCTCAAAGTTGGGATCCACCGAATGGCAGAAGACCGTATCGCGAACGCGGGAGAGCGTCAAGCAGCTCGCCTTCGATCTTGTGAAGCTTTATGGCGAGCGAAGCAGGCGCAAGGGCTATTGCTTCTCTCCCGATACCGATTGGCAGCAGCGCCTTGAGCTTAGCTTTCCTTATAATGAGACGGAGGATCAGCTCACCTCGATAGAGGAGATCAAGCGCGATATGGAATCGGAAAGGATAATGGATAGGCTGCTTTGCGGCGATGTCGGTTACGGCAAGACGGAGGTGGCATTGCGCGCCGCATTCAAATGCGCAATGGACGGCAAGCAATGTGCATTTCTCGTGCCGACGACCATATTAGCGCAGCAGCATTATAATACTCTGACCTCCAGATTTGCGGATTTCCCCGTACATGTGGAGCTCCTCTCCCGCTTCAAGACCCCTGCGGAGCGAAAGCAGATAAAGGAGAAGCTGAAAAAGGGAGAAATAGATATAATAATCGGTACGCATAGCCTGCTTGCAAAGGATGTCAAATTTCATGATCTTGGGCTGCTCATAATCGATGAGGAGCAGCGATTCGGCGTCAATCATAAAGAGCAGATCAAGGATATGAAGCGAAATGTGGATGTGCTGACCCTGTCGGCAACGCCGATACCACGTACGCTGCATATGAGCATGAGCGGCATAAGGGATATGAGCGTCATAGAGACCCCGCCGGATGAACGCTATCCGGTACAGACCTATGTGACGGAGTATTCCGATAGGCTTATACGTGAAGCGATATTAAAGGAGCTGGCACGGGGCGGTCAGATCTATTTCGTATATAATAATGTCAAGGGGATGGATATTTTTGCATCGAGGCTTTCGGAGCTCATCCCTGAGGCAAGGATAAACTATGCGCATGGACAGATGTCCGAGCATCAGCTCGAAAATACGATGCTCGATTTCCTGGCGAATAAATTCGATGTGCTTCTTTGCAGCACGATAATAGAAAGCGGACTCGATATCCGAAATGCGAACACAATAATCATCTATGATGCCGATAAATTCGGGCTTGCGCAGCTCTATCAGCTCCGTGGGCGCGTTGGACGCGGAGCAAGGCTGGGCTATGCCTATTTTACCTTCGCAGAAAATAAGGTCTTGACGGAGATCGCGGATAAAAGGCTCAGTGCGATCAAGCAGTTCACGCAGTTTGGTGCGGGCTTCCGCATAGCAATGAGGGATCTTGAAATACGCGGTGCAGGCGAAATACTTGGTGCGGAGCAGCATGGTCATATGGCGGCGGTCGGGTATGAGATGTATTGCAAGCTCATCGATTCGGCAATCAAGGAAGCGCGCGGCGAGAAGGTCAAGCCGGAGCTTGAAACGATAATAGAGGTTCCCATCGATGCCTTCATCCCGAAGAACTATATCACCAGAGAGGAAACTAGGATGCAGATGTATCGCCATATCGCAGCAATAACCGATATGGATGGCATGAGCGATGTGCAGGATGAATTCATCGATCGCTTTGGCGATATTCCGAAGAGCGTGCAGAATCTGCTCGATATCTCCCTGTACAAGGCGCGTGCAGGTGCATTGGGCATGATAAAAATCATGGTTAAGCATGGTGAGGCGCGCTTTGTTTTCGGCAGCATAACCAATATAGATCCGGGAAAGCTCTTCGCGAATCTTTCCAAAATGGAGGGTGCATCATTTATCGGCGGCGATAATACGACACTTGTTATCAAGCGGCGCAACAGAAGCGTGGAGGAGATGTTTGAGATAGCAAAGGATACCATAAACACCTTGATGAGCTTTGCGGAGGAGCGCATAGACGCCTAGAAGAGGTTCCAAGGGAATGCTTTTTTGCAAAAAGTCTCTCAGCTATGCCGTTCGCAGTTCATACGGTCATTGGATTTTGCAAAAGCCTCTGCGATATGCTATACTCTATTCATTCGATGGCGAAAGAGGAATATTCCCATGCGTGAATTGATAAACAGGCAGAATACCGAAGCTTTTAAAAAGACCCGTTATGGTCTTTTAGGGAATATTGCGGCGAATGGCTGCGGTTTGATCGCTGCATATAATGTTATGAATGGCAATGGAGTGGATATCAGCCTTGACGCCGTATCAAGGGGGCTTAGAAGGCGGCTTGGCATGGCTGTCGGTCTTGGCAGGCTTGGAACGAACATGTTTTCCATCATAGCCTTTTTGGTAAAATACTTTGCGGTGCGTGCGCGGTTTCTCTTCCTTGGCAAGGGCAGGAGCTCAAAGGAGCGGAATGCGATAATCATAATGTACTATTGGTTTACCGGCAAACGCTGCGGAGCGCATTATATTGCCGGACTGCGCTGCGAGGATGGATGCTTTGATATATATAACTATTCGTCGATTCCGCCGCATGTGGAACTGGGCGAGTTTCTTGTGGGTATGAGGAAAAAGCATGAGTATCCGCTTTGGCTGGTTGATGTAGGTCGAAAGAGAGGTTGATTAAAATGAGACGTGCGGAACGAATTATGACATGGTTGCTGCCAATAGCGGCATTTGGAATATTTCTTTGCTTTGCCATGCTTTCACCGCGCGCCGGTACGACAGCAATATTGATGGGTGGGATAAGCATCCTTTTATTCACGGCTTCCGCTTTGCGGGGCAATCGCAATCTGCTGAGCTTTTTTAGGGTGCCGATGTATAATAGGCGTGATGATCAGATCGGAGAACGCACGAGGTATCATATGCATCCATGGAAGCTCATCGCCCTTTGGACGCTGCTGGCGCAGCTCATGATGATATTCTTCGTCTATCTCATATTCGTTGCGGTCAATGGCTATTCGGGAACCATATTCCAAAGGTATTCCACGATATTCATGCAGCAGAATGCTTATGGTATAGGTTTGCTTGCCCATAATGCAGGGAGCGAGCTTGCGCTCATCCCTATCATCCCTTGGATAATGAAATTATTTTCGATGCTTGGGCTTGCTGAGAAGGGGATATCCACGATACTCATATTCATAATGAATTCCATCGTGGTTTCTGCGGATTGCGTGCTGCTGTATGAGGTACTGCTGCTCGATTGCGATCGCGATACCTCTGCGCGTTCACTGCTGCTTCTATTCATATCACCGATAATATTATTCATGCTCATGCCGCTTTCGGGAACAGCGGAGCTCTTCTTCTTTTCGCTTTTATTCCTCTATTTTATGAAGACGGCACGTCCGGCATGGGGACTCGGCTGTATGATTGCGGCTATAGCCTTCAACATCCTGGCGGTTTTGCTGCTGATACCGTTCATCATGCTGTGCATAAAGCTGATCGTGAAAAAGCGAAGAGAAAATGCTGCCGTGCCGATCGTCAGCCTCTGCGCAGGCATTGTAATAGTGGGCGGGTTCATAGTTCTTTCGGCCAGCGGGATCATATCCACTCATGCGGCATCGCTGCTCTACCAAAACGGCTTTCGTTGGTTCTTTGAAGGCATGACCGCTGCGGTTATGCGTTGGAATAGCTCGCCATCCTCTGCGCTTGCTATGTTTTTCGCCGTTGGTGCACAGGTGGCGGCCTTGCTCGTTTCTGCACTCTGTGCGCGTCGGGTGGATGCGGCAACTGGTGCGCTGATGCTCTGTTGGCTTGCATTGGTGCCCATGGCATTTTCCGATCCATCCATGGCGGTCTATTCCGTCTGCGTCTGTCCGGCATTGCCCATATTGCTGGCAGTATCCACGGGCAAAAGAACGGCAAGGCTGGTATTGGTATTATTCATGCTGGTCGTATTTATCGTCTTTACCTCAACGGTATTCGCTTATCGGATCGTAATATGAATTGTGAATTAAATATAATGGCGTTTTGAGGATAAAATGGTCGTTTGCCGGTTGCAAATGCGGCTATGCTATGCTATAATTCATAGGTAAGTTAATAATGCCTTATCAAGAGTGGCAGAGGGAACGGCCCGGTGAAGCCACGGCAACCTGCTTGAAACGTGAGAAGATAGCAAGGTGCTAATTCCGACGGAGGTGAGTTGAAAATGGCTTGCCCCGGAAGATGAGCGCAGTGGTTAAGAGAATTGGCGGTGCGTTCGAAGGCGCCGCTTTTTTGCTGCCTCTTATCAACACTCTTGCATTCGGACAAGAATTTTATGGGAGGATAATAGATATGAAAGAACAGAAAAGACTTTTCACCTCTGAATCCGTAACGGAGGGGCATCCAGATAAGGTATGCGATAATATTGCGGATGCAGTGCTTGATGCAATGCTCAGAAACGATCCGAATTCGCGCGTGGCGTGCGAATGCTGCGCAACTACGGGCATGGTAATGGTAATGGGCGAGGTGACGACCAATTGCTATATCGATATTCCCAAGCTTGTTCGGGATGTCGTGCTCGATATCGGGTATGATAAGCCCGAATATGGATTCGATGGACATACACTTGCCGTCATAAGCGCAATAAATGGTCAATCCCCGGATATTGCAATGGGAGTGAATAAGAGCCTTGAGGCCAAGCATGGAGAGGCCGATGCATACGATATCGGAGCAGGCGATCAGGGAATGATGTTTGGATTTGCCTGCGATGAAACGCCGGAATGTATGCCCTTACCGATAAGCCTTGCGCACAAGCTGACGAAGCAGCTTACCCATGTACGCAAGAGCGGCATCCTTGGATACCTCAGACCGGACGGCAAGAGCCAGGTTACGGCGGAATATGATGACTCGGATCGTCCGATCCGCATAGATACCATCGTTATTTCGACCCAGCATGATCCCGATGTCGATATGGACAGGCTGCGCGAGGATATAATTGAGCATGTTATAAAGCCGGTGATACCGCAGGGCTTGCTTGATGATGGGACGAAGATATATGTTAATCCGACGGGACGTTTTGTTATAGGCGGACCGCAGGGCGATTCCGGGCTGACGGGCAGGAAGATAATCGTGGATACCTATGGCGGCTGCGGAAGGCATGGCGGCGGCAGCTTCTCCGGCAAGGACCCGACCAAGGTCGATCGTTCGGCAGCATATGCGGCAAGGTATGCGGCGAAGAATATCGTTGCACAGGGCTATGCTAAAAAATGCGAGCTGCAGCTTGCTTATGCAATAGGCGTTGCAAAGCCGGTCTCGATCCGCGTGGATACCTTTGGCACGGGCATAATGGGCGATGCAGAGCTGGAAGCGATGCTGGAGCGCAGCTTCGATTTCCGTCCGGCAGCGATAATAGATAAGCTCGATCTTCGCAGGCCTATCTATAGAAGCACAGCCGCATACGGGCATTTTGGCAGGGATGATATGAATTTCCCATGGGAGAGGATCGATCTGGAATTTAAAAAATAATCGATGGATCGATCTGGTATCGCATCTAAGAATAGGTCTGATGATATAAAAGCATCCCATCCGGCATTGCGCTGGATAGGATGCTTTCGTTTTCTTTATATGATCGAGCAGAAATCATTCATAATGCTTCTCAAGCAATCGACCATATGCACTGCGGTTGTTACGCAGCCGGGCTGATGGTGTTTAACCGATGCTTATGGTGTCCGCCCACTGCATGTAGGTCGCATATACCTCTTCGCTGTAATCTGCGGAGGGAGATGCAAACTGTGCCATGTAAAACGCATCATCGGCCTTGATGACGATGGCAACATAGTGATATTCGATATCGTTAGCAGTGTTGTTGTATTCGAAGATGCACCTTTCGCCCTCGGTTTTGACGGTTGAATCAAGCTGACTCAGGGTTATCACCAGGTTGGCGTAATCTTCTTCGGTCATGCTTTCGGCATCATCGACCTGAGTGCCGAGAGTTTCAAAGGTTTCCTTTGTGAAGATAACGGTCGTATCGGTGCTTGCGAAGCATGCAGCAACACCAGGGGTAAGGCTGGATGTATTGAAGAATCCGCTGGGAAGAATAATGTAAATATTATCATTATTCATGATCTGCATTCCCTCGGGTACGTCGGGTTCGGGAGTGGGGGAAGGCGTGGGCTCCTCAGTGGGCTCGGGAGTCGGAGTCGGAGCTTCGGTGGGCTCGGGAGTCGGGGTTGGAGCTTCGGTCGGTACCGCAGTCGGAGCTTCGGTGGGAGTGTTGGTAGTATTGCAGCCCATGATCAGCATGGATGCAATGATGATTGCGCAGATGATAGCGCCAATTGCTTTTTTCATTAAGAAAAAGCTCCTTTCATTGAATCGACATAATTTTATCACGACTTGTTAAGCTTGTCAATTATCAAATATAATTGTAAAAGGAAAATAGGACAATATATTTGGTAAATTGCGGGCATGATGGAATAATAAAAGTTGACAGGGAAAAAATGTTGATATATAATGAAACTGCACTATACGGATCGGATGCT
The DNA here is from genome assembly GCA_001940845.1 of Christensenellaceae bacterium Phil7. GTDB lineage: Bacteria > Bacillota > Clostridia > Christensenellales > CAG-138 > PeH17. The sequence goes on along the minus strand of MSGV01000010.1, from coordinate 90,251 downwards.
GAATTTTATTCGATCACATACGCTGCAAATATGATTTCGGAGGAAGTATTATGGAAAAATGGAAATGTACGGTATGCGGCTATATCCACGAGGGTCCTATGACGCCGGATTTCAAATGCCCTAAGTGCCGCCAGGGTGCGGATAAGTTCGTCAGGCTTGAAACCGAGCCCGCCGATAAGAAGAATCCCTATGCCGGCACTCGCACGGAGAAGAATCTGTGGGAAGCATTCGCCGGAGAATCGCAGGCGCGCAATAAATATACCTATTTTGCCTCCGTAGCAAAAAAGGCTGGATATGAGCAGATTTCCGCGCTCTTTCTAAAGACTGCGGAAAATGAAAAGGAACATGCAAAGCTTTGGTTCAAGGCATTGGGCGAGCTGGGTGATACGGCACAGAATCTGCTTCATGCCGCCGAGGGTGAGAATTTCGAATGGACGGATATGTATGAGCGCATGGCTCGCGAAGCCGATGAAGAAGGCTTCCATGCGCTTGCCGAGCAGTTTAGAGGCGTAGCCGCCATAGAAAAGGCGCATGAGGAGCGTTATCGCAAGCTTTTGGAAAATGTTGAGACGATGCAGGTATTCGAAAAGAGCGGCGTAACGATATGGGAATGCCGCAATTGCGGCCATCTTGTGGTCGGCACAAAGGCTCCGGAGCTTTGCCCCGTCTGCAATCATCCGCGCAGCTTTTTCGAGGTACATGCGGAAAATTATTGATGGATGAAAGCTTAATGCGGTTATTGAAAAAATAACCTAAATCATATTAAAAACGATGCCTGTCTTGCTATGAGCTGCGAGCATCGTTTTTTTATTTCTGTTCTTCGTCGGATTCCACTGAATCATCCGGTTTTTTATGCTTGCCGAGCACCCTGTTTATGCTCTCCATCCCGGTCTTGAGTTTAATCGAAAGCACGGGCGTGCTTCGGAAAAAATACCAGAGCAGGAGCAGAACTTGAATTGCTGCAGCGATCAGATAGATAAGATACATATTTTGTACCCTGACGGCAAGGTGCAATGCTAAGGCAACACCCCAGACAACGCCGCTCTGCATTATGAATTGTACAAGAATAGGATGCCATAATGAGCTCAGCACGGTGCCGACTATGAAGCTGATTGGAATGGCGATTATGAATGAAAGCCATGCCAGCTTATAATCGGGCGCTGCCAGCTTCATGATGAAGAATGCGATCATGGCGATTAGCCAAACCAGACTTATGCTCATCAGCGTGATCAAGCTGCGCTTCAGCTTTGGTGCAGCTCTCCGGCTCTTTCGATGTTTTTCGCTTAGAAGATCATTGACCGTCACCCCAAAGAGATTTGCGAGCATAACGAGCACGCAAATATCGGGGGTGCCTTCTGCGCGTTCCCATTTGGAGACAGATTTATCCGAATAGTGGATCTTCTCTGCCAGCTCCGCTTGGGTGAGATGGCATTCCCGGCGGTAGTATGCTATGTTTGAAGCGATAAGCTTCTTTACTGTTTCGTCATCTCTGGTTACCATGCTTTAATTATACCCGAATGGAATCGGAATTGCAAGTCAAAACGAAAATATAAATCATGCTAAGAAAAATATCAATGAAATGCAGAGAAAAATAGCGGCTCTACCAGTAGTAGAGAGCTGTTTTTTTCTCTCTATCAAATGGAAACGCTTGAGTAGAGTGCATACTGAACACAATAGGGTGCATTTTAATTCGACTTGTGGTAAATAATAACCATGAAATACGCAATCAAAGGAGTTTGGATCTATGGAAAGGATAACGGCGGATGCGATAAGGATGTCCGATAAAGCAGCGCAGGCGATACGAGCGATTACAGCACCGCATTTCATGGCATTGCTGCTGACATCGGCATTATATGCAGGGCTTGGAAGCGAGGCTTTCATAACTCCGCTGCATTATGTGGAATCGGTCTTTACGCTTACTCTGCTGCCAATGCTTTCATACCTGATATGCAGAGCGGTCCCATCGCTGAAGCGCAGGGGCAGAAAGCTAGAACGCAGTCTTGCCATCATATTCTCCGTGATCGGCTATGTTATGGGAACTGCATTCGCACTCGTTGGAAATGGTACCAGGCTGGAACTTACGCTGTATCTGACCTATTTGATATCCGGTATTCTTACCGCGATCTGTTCATTTGTTTTTAAATTCAAGGCCAGCGGGCATACCTGCGGTGCATCGGGTCCGGCCGCAATGCTGAGCTATGCAATGGGGCCGGTATATCTGCTTAGCTTTGCAATATTGATCCCGATATTCGCTTCATCATTGAAGCTTGAGCGCCATAATCTATCTCAGCTTATCGCTGGGAGCATAGTTCCCGTAGTGGCATTGATCGCTGCAATACTGATCGCCGGTCCGTTGTTCTGAGCTTGATGGCAATGCCCGGTTGAATATGGGTTGAATAAATTAGATAGTCGAAAATAGTCATATTATATTAAGGAAGCTCTCCGAAAGGGGGGCTTCCCCCTGTTTTTATAATATATGAAGTATATGCTTCCGCAGCTTTAAAATTTTAACAAAAAAGACACAAAGAATGATTGCTGAAAGCCTTATTATGAGTTATAATTGATTTATGAAAGCAAGGCATGGCAAAAACCAAAATGGAGAACAGAGGCATCCGCTTCGGAGGGTGATTGTGCTGCTCGGTTTGCTGATGGCAATTGCAGCGGTGCTGCTTATCGGATTGGATCAGACGGGTAGCGATAGGGATATGCGTGCACACCCGACCCCGACCCCGGAGCCGGATTTCGTGCGCCAGACGACCCCACTGCCCATTCCGCAGACGGCGCAGCCGCTGGAATCCGAAGCTCCAAAGAGGACGGAAGAACCTCATATAAAGACCACGGTGATGGTCGATGGGAGGGCTGTATGCACCCTTGCAAGCAAGCAGGCTGCGGAATCGCTGATCGATAGCGTTGTCGATCATTTTGAGAGGCTTTGCGGAGAAACCAATATCCGTTCGGAGTTGGGCAATGAGATCGAATTGGTCAACTCCGAGGATGTGGAGATTATGAGCTTCGATGATGCACTTGCGCTGCTCACCGGCGAAGAGACCCCTATAACTGTGATAAGCAGAAGGCTTGAGACGCAGACGGAGCTTGTCGGGCACGAGGTCAGCATTAATAGGGATTCAGCGTACTTTGTGGGCACGCGAATAGTCGTTTCTTACGGAATAGATGGCAAGAACTGCCATACCGTTGAATACACTTATAAAAACGGGGAGCAGATCGGTTCAAGAGATGTGGAAGTATATCCGCTTTATCAAGCGGTGATGGAACGCATACTCATTGGAAGCCGTCCAATTCCCGCAGCGGATACGAGCGGAGAGGATTTCGGAAGAAGCGACTGCCCGTATTTTGATTGGAACCTGCGGCATCCGGTTGATCTAAACTCCTGCAAGATCGTGAAGGAATTTGGATTTTATGGCGGAGTGCTTCATCCGGGGATCGATTATACATGCCCTGAGAATACGATATGTAAGGCGGTGCGTGCCGGCAGGGTCATAGCCGTACTGGAGCGCGGAGCATATGGGCTGACCGTCGATATTGAGCACGCCGATGGATTGATAACCAGATATGCGGGCCTGTCGCGTGCAGGAGTGAAGGTGGGCGATGAGCTCAGCATTGCGGATCAGATAGGCTATACCGATAAATCCGAATTTCATTTTGAAATGATACTGGATGGGAGACCTCGCAATCCCAGAATCTATCTTTTCAAGCTGTTTGATTGAGCTTGACTTGATATTAAAAGGGATGCTATAATAAAAAGTCAAAAAAAATTGGAGAAATTTATGCCCAATAATGATTACTTGGAAATAGAAGGCGGGGTTCCGCTCAAGGGCAGTGTCACGATCAGCGGATCGAAGAATGCGGCGCTGCCGATACTTTGCGCCTGCGTATTATCGGATGGAAAATGCAGAATAGAAAATTTGCCGGATATTGAGGATATCCATCGTATTTTGGAGATAATTGCAATGCTGGGGGCTAAGGTTGAGCAGCTCGGCAGCGGAATTATAGAGATAGATCCTGCAACTATAGATAGCCATGTCGTCACGTATGAGATGGCTTCAAAGCTGCGTGCTTCATATTATATGCTCGGAGCATTGCTGGCTCGTTTCGGAAAAGCGGAAATAAATCAGCCGGGCGGCTGCCCGATAGGTCAGCGACCGATGGATTTCCATATCAAGGGAATGCGTGCGCTCGGCGCAGAGGTCGTGGAGCGCGGTGCAGTGATCACAGCAAGCGCGGAGAAGTTGGTTGGCGCAGATATCTATTTTGATATTGCCAGCGTTGGCGCAACGATAAATATAATGCTTGCCGCCTGTCGTGCAGAGGGTAGAACCACCATAAACAATGCCGCGCGAGAACCACATGTTGTCGATGTTGCGAATTTCCTGAATTTAATGGGTGCGAGCATTCGCGGCGCCGGCACGGATGTCATTCGGATAAATGGCAGAGAACGTTTTCATGGCTGCACCTATGCCGTGATACCGGATCAGATAGAGGCGGGCACATATATGATCGCTGCCGCTGCGACGGGGGGCAGCGTGACAATCAAGAATGTCATCCCCACGCATCTCGATTCGCTCTCTGCGAAGCTTATGGAATGCGGGGTCGATGTTCAGACTCAGGATAACGGGACGGATTTTGTCATTCAGGTCAATGCCCCGGAACGTCCGCGCGCCGTGAAGATAAAGACCATGCCGTATCCCGGATTCCCAACGGATCTTCAGCAGCCGATGACCAGTATGCTGGCAACCGCCGATGGGGTGAGTGATATTACCGAAAATCTATTTGAAAATAGGTTCAATCATACCGCAGAGCTCAGCAGGATGGGTGCCGACATCGTCATCTATGGAAGAAACGCTCAGATAAAGGGCGTTGAAAAACTATATGGCGCAGATGTTTGTGCAACGGATCTGCGCGCGGGCGCAGCCATGATTGTGGCGGCATTGATGGCTGAGGGAACGACCCGTATCCGCAATCTGTACTACATCGACAGGGGTTATGAACGCCTTGAGGAAAAGCTCATAGGGCTGGGCGCACGGATAAAGCGCATCTGCGCCGATGAATAAAAAGGAAGGGAATGAAAAATAAAGGGGGAGAGAAAAAATGAGTTATCTGGAAGCGATCGTACTTGGAATTGTGCAGGGACTATGTGAGTTTTTGCCCGTTTCCAGCAGCGGACATCTTCTGCTGATGCAAAAGCTTTTCAATATCAATGAAGGAGGGCTGCTTTTCACGGTTCTGCTTCATCTTGGAACGCTTGCAGCGGTACTTATAGTCTATAGAAAGCGTATAGTGGAGATGATCTGCCATCCGATCAAACAGGGAAAGTATTGGGTATGGATGATCCTTGCAACCGCAGTAACGGTATTGATGCAGCTATTGCTTGGCGATATCTTTGAATCTGCGAATGATGGGCGCTTCCTCGGCTATAGTTTTCTGCTTACCGCTTTATTGCTGACCATATGCGATATCGTTCGCAAGCGGTACGATATGGCACTTACGATCAGGGATATGAAATGGTATCAGTCGGCATTCATAGGATTTATGCAGGGTGTTGCCATCCTGCCGGGCGTTTCCCGCTCGGGAGCGACGATCGCAGGAGCAAGCTTCTGCAAAATGAATAAGGAGGAGGCAGCCGAATTCAGCTTTCTGCTCTCCATTCCGGCAATACTTGGCGGTGCGGTTTTGGAAGTTCCGGGCGCGCTCAAGGAGGGGCTGACCGATAATCTGTTCCCGATGCTGCTGGGTGTTGTCGTGGCGGGCATAGCCGGCTATTTTGCGGTTCGGTTCATGATAAAGCTCATAACCAAACATTCTTTCAGGGGATTTGTTATCTATACCGCTGTACTTGGGCTTTATGTAATTTTAGATTGGAATGTGTTTCACCTGATCTTCAAATGATAGGCTTTTTGGTTAATTGATATTGGACCGGGCGAGTGATCGCCCGATCCTTTGCTTTTGTGAAATATCTTTTGGATGCGTCCGATTTTTAAAATTTAATACATTATTCGGCAGGCTCCCTCATACCATCTATTGATAAAACCATTGGAGGGAACGATGAAAAGATACACAAAACCAGGCATATTTGCGCTTATATTCGCCCTGCTCATCTTTATGAGCCTTTCGGCTTGTACGCCGCGTGAACCGGTACAGGAGCCGACCCCTTCCGCAGGCGGAAACCTGTTTGAACTGCTGTCCCAGCTTCCGTCCTTCATGCCGCAGTCAAGCATATCACCGGATATGACTCCCGATACAACTCCCGGCACGACGGATTCAAGGATAATGAGATCAACATTATATTTCAGCACGGATGAAGGCTATACCGTTCCGATATCCGTCGATGTACAGTGGGAGGATGGCATTGCGAAGGCCTGCCTTGGAAAGCTGATCAAAAATGAAGCCAACAGGCTGGAATTTCAAAAGCAGGGTATAGTTGGAGTTATACCGGATGGCACGGAAATCGAGCTCAATCTCGATGGGGGCAGTGCAACGGTGAATCTAAAGCATATGCCGCAATTCTCAAATGCAGAGGAGGAGCAGCGCATGTTCGTTTCGATCGTCAATACTCTCACCGAGTTCGATACGATCAATGATGTGACGATTCTGATGGATGGCAAGGGAGGCAGAACGACCAATGGAAATGCCATGCCCACCCGCCAGGGCTTCTATAGGATGAATATTGAGCAGCCATCGGTTGCAACATCCGGAAGCGCGAATACCATAACGCTTTATTTCCCAAGCAATTCGGGAAGCATGAATATCCCTATCACGCGCTATGTCCAGGGCGGAACCGATCTGTATTCCTGTATAAGCGAGCTCGTTTCGGGAACAAGTCTTCCAAATCTGGTCAATTGCTTCCCGGAGAATACGATAGTCCTGAGTGCTACGCTTGAGCATGGAATCCTGAGCATAAATATGACAAGTGATTTTGAAGCGATCATGGATAGCCCGGGCATGTATGAGCTTGCAAGCAGCAGTGCCGCGCTGACTGCACAGAGCTTCGGCAGTGTGGATGAGGTTAGGTTTTTGGTGAATGGCGTGGAGTTCTCGCCAGGAAATGAAAAATAAACACGAAAAATGGCATAATATTGAAATTTTACGATAATTTTACACGGCGGCAGTTCCCAATTTTACGCGGGCACAGCATAATAATAAAGAAAGCTGGATGCTGTGCCTCCAAAGATTGGAGCTGGAAAAGCTGAATATATGAATTAATGCGGGCACAGGAGCATCTGCGCCCATATTAATTATATTTTGGATTTTTCATATGCCATGCGATGAAATCACCGGCGGAACGGTCGTATTGTACCTCAGTCTGTGAATTTTTTTGCCGTGAAAATACAAAGAATAATCAGGGTGATGGCAATTGGGCATGGCTGCGCATTACTGATATTATAAGGAGAATTTTATGACACAAGCATTGATCGATATCGGATCAAACTCTATGCGCTTGACGGTTTATGATATTTCAGAAGACGGACGTTTTAAAATCCTTTTTCGTGAGAAAATAATGGCAGGGCTGGCCGGTTATGTGAGCGGCAGCATCCTTACTGCGGAAGGGATCGAATGCGCCTGCGGAGGATTGATAGCCTTTAAGGAGACTTTGGATGCGCTTGGAATCGGGAATATAGCTGTCTTTGCGACGGCCTCACTGCGAAATATCTCCAATACCGAGGCTGCAAGGAATGCGATATTGTCCGAAACGGGCTTTGCCGTTGATGTGATCAGCGGTGAAGAGGAGGCAATGTTTGGCTATGCAGGCACCATGCAGGAGCTGGAGGTATCCTCAGGTGCATTCATGGATATCGGCGGTGCCAGCACTGAGCTTACTGTATTTGATGGTGGCAAGATCCTGTCTGCGGCCAGCATTCCGATAGGCTCGCTGCTGCTTTATAGGGAATATGTGAAAAATATCATACCGGGCGATGGATCCATAAAAAGGATTCAAAAAGCCATAGCCGATGCTTTTGAGCAAAAATACCGCTTTCCTTCCGATGGGAGCAACCCGCTCGTCTGCGCAGGCGGCACTGCAAGAGCCGCGCTCAAGCTTGCAAAGCGTATGTTTGATATTTCAAATGAATGCTATAGCATCACGATGGAACAGCTTTCGGGGCTTTGCCGCCGGCTCAGTCGTGGGGACAGGGAAGCGATGGATATGGTGCTTAAACTGGAACCGGATCGTATTCATACAATCGTTCCGGGCCTTTTGATAATGCAATATGTATGCCATGAATTTAAGACCAGAGAGCTTATCGTTTGCAAATATGGAGTAAGGGAGGGATACCTTTGTCAAAAGCTGCTGCCAACTATGAATATACGCAAAACCGTGAATTGAGCTGGCTGCGCTTCAATCAGCGGGTGCTGGAGGAAGCGAATGATACGGCAGCTCCGCTTTTGGAACGGTTGAAATTCGTATCCATATTTTCAAGCAATCTGGACGAATTCTTTATGGTACGCGTGGGAAGCCTTTTTGATATCGCAAATATGTCGCCGGAGGAAACGGATAACAAAACCGGCATGACGGCGGAACAGCAGCTCTGTAGGATCTATAATACGATCCCGGGGCTGATTAAGCTGAAAAAACAGATTTATTCATCAGTTGAGGCAGAGCTTGCAGAGCAGGGCATCTGTGATATGCAGGTTTCGGAGCTTCCTGCTGAGGAAAGGCAGTATATCAGCCGTTATTATAAGACGATGGTTCTTCCGATCTTATCACCGATAATAATCGATAGCCATCATCCGGTGCCGCATCTGGCGAATAAACATCTATATGCTGCCGCCATGCTTCGAGATAAGAAGGACCGCTGTGCGCTCGGGATCGTGCCAATACCGGGTGGGCTTCCAGCCTATATCAAGCTCGAAAATACGGATCTGCATTATGTGCGGGCAGAAAATATCGTTTTGCAATGGATATCCACATTGTTCGGCGATTATCGCATGGAGGAATCATGCATACTCAGCGTTACCAGAAATGCAGATGTGAATCTGGATGATGAAAAATTCGAGAATGCCGAGGGCGATTTTCGGCTTGCGATGACTAAATTGCTGAAGAAACGAGACAAGCTTTCGGTAGTGCGCTTGGAGCTGGATCGAAAGCCCTCCGATGAATTCCGTTCACTGCTCATGAGAAGGATTCAGGTGGAGGAGAGGCAGATATTCGTCGATTCATGTCCGCTGAATATGCGGTATGTCTATCAGCTTGCATCAGATATATCTGCCCCCAAATCCCAGCGGTTCTCCTATGCCCCATATCATCCAAGGTGGCCGGAGGATATCAGCCGGGAGCATGGAATGATCGAGCAGATTCAGGCCGGGGACAAGCTGCTCTTTTATCCATTTGATTCGGTAGAGCCCTTCTTGAATCTGCTGAAGGAGGCGGCGGAGCGGGAGGATGTTATGTCCATCAGGATCACGATCTATCGGCTTGCATCCTCATCAAAAATTGCAAGGATATTATGCCGTGCGGCCGAAAACGGCAAGGAGGTCATAGTCATGATGGAGCTCCGCGCCAGATTTGATGAGGAGAATAATATCCAGTGGTCAAGGATATTGGAGGATGCCGGATGCCAGGTCATCTATGGTGTAGAGGATTTTAAATGCCATAGCAAGATTTGTCTGATCACAATGCGCAGCGGAGGAAAGCTTCGCTATATCACGCAGATTGGAACGGGCAACTATAATGAGAAAACAAATGCTATGTATACCGATCTGAGCCTGATAACCGCATCGGATGCGATTGGCGAGGATGGCAATGCCTTTTTCCGCAATATGCTGGTCAATAATCTCAATGGCGATTATAGGGAGCTGCTGGTCGCACCGACGGGTATAAAGACCGCACTGCTTGCTCGAATCGATGAGCAGATAGCTTGCGGCTCCGGGGGCTATATCTGTATCAAAGCAAACTCGCTTACGGAGCGCGAAGTCATCGATAAGCTGGTGGAGGCTTCCCGTGCCGGAGTGGAGATACAGCTTATCATTCGCGGCATATGCTGCATACTGCCCGGCGTACCGGCATATACGGAAAATATCCATATCACGAGCATCGTCGGCAGATTTTTGGAGCATGCGCGTATCTATTGCTTTGGCAGGGGTGAGGATGCAAAATTCTATATCGCTTCCGCCGATCTGATGACCAGAAATCTGGACCGCCGTGTGGAGATCGCTTGCCCGGTGCATGATAGAGGGCTTTGCAGACAGCTCGAATGGGTCTTGAATACGCAGCTTCAGGATAATGCTAAAGCGAGCTTCATGATGTCCGATGGAAGCTACAGCAGAAAGCAAAGCGCATTGCATGCCTCAAACAGCAGCCAGCAGCAGTTTATGGAGCTTTCCCCGCATCAGCCGACGCAGTTTACGCCGACCAAGCTGGGCTTTATTAAACGGGTGATAAGGCTGCTGGAGAAGCTGACAGCCGCAAAATAAACCTCCATGGGTAACATGTTGTATGAAAATGAGCGGATTCGGAGCATATCAAAGCTGTATATGGGGTGTGCTCCGATTCTTCCCGCATTGTATCTGCACTCCATGTAAATTTTCTAAAATATTCCAAAATTCGCACTTGACAAACGGTGAAAGAGGTGTTAAAATATGTGCACTGATTGCGAAGGGGCATGATGTAATGGTAACATAGCGGTCTCCAAAACCGTTCTTCTGAGTTCGAATCTTAGTGCCCCTGCCAAGACCTCCTTGCTGGTGTAAGGAGGTCTGAATTTTATAAAATCATAGGTACTTTGCTTAAAAAATGGCTTAATTTGTCAAAAAAGGAGCAAGTTGACGGATTTTTTTCATATCTTGAAGAAAAAGGCTTTACAAACCGGGTAAACTATGATAATATAAATATGCTATGGTGCGGAACCATCGGCAAACTGCCCGCTTCGTTTTGCGAGGCTCCGACGCGGTACGCAGCCTGCAGGGATATTAAATATAGGAGGTTCTTAAAATGGAAAAAGAACGCAAAAATGAAATCATCAATAAGTATGCTCTCCACGAGGGCGATACGGGTTCCCCAGAGGTTCAGATCGCACTCCTCACTGAGCGCATCAATCACCTCACCGAGCATCTCAAGACCCATCAGAAGGATAATCATTCTCGCCGCGGTCTGCTCAAGATGGTAGGTAAGCGTCGTGGTCTGCTCAACTACCTTAAAGAAGTTGACATCGAGCGCTACAGAACCATCATCGCGGAGCTCGGAATCAGAAAGTAATTTCATCGATAATGAAGGGCGGGGCGGAGTAACCCGCCTCTTCTTATAAAAATAGAATAGTCAAACCATATACCATTTAGGGATGAGTGAAATGCGGCTGGCGGAGCAATGAACAGCGCGGCATTTCGGCTTAATGATATATCCCCTTTTTAGGGAATGGATTTCCCCGTTCGGAATCCGTATATATGATCGGAACGGCTGAATCCATTCCCTGAACGTGAATAACATCAATTTGTTCGGTATGCCGAACCCAAAATACACTAATAATTTAAATAGATAAAAGCAAAAAGGAGCATGAATATGCAAAAGAAATTCACTTTGGAACTTGCCGGGCGTACAATAGTTGCCGAGACCGGTAAATATGCAGAGCAGGCGGGCGGTTCTGTGCTGATAAGCTGCGGCAATACAGCGCTTCTGGTCTGTGCAACGGTCGCTAAGCAAGCTCGTGACGGCGCAGATTTCCTGCCGCTGAGCTGCGATTATGAAGAAAAAATGTATGCAGCCGGCAAGATTCCCGGTGGCTTCATCAAGCGCGAGGGACGTCCGTCTGAAAAGGCTATTTTAACAAGCCGCCTTATTGATAGACCTATACGCCCACTGTTTCCCAAGGGATTTTATAATGATGTTCAGGTCGTTGCAACCTGCATGAGCGTTGAAAATGATGTTCAGCCCGATATTTTGGCGATGAATGGCGCATCGCTTGCATTATCAATCAGCGAAGCCCCGTTTGCAGGCCCCATAGGCGCTGTGAGCGTTGGGTTTATAAATGGCAATTATATCATCAATCCCGATTCCAAGCAGCGTGAAGCAAGCCGGCTTCATCTCACCGTTGCAGGCACAAAGGATGCTGTTATGATGGTCGAGGCAGGCGCTAATGAGGTCACTGAAAAGGAAATGCTCGATGCGATCTTGCTCGGACATGAATATATCAAGACCATCGTTGCATGGATTGCTTCCATACAGGCTGAGATCGGCAAGGAAAAGCTGATTCCTGTCATACATACTCCGGATGAAGAGCTTAAAGCAAAGGTTATTGAATTTGCACGCGAAAAAGTGGCCTGGCAGCTCGATACCTTCGATAGGAGTGAGCGTGAACGCCGTACTTCTCAGGTCAAGGAAGAAACCATTGCAAATTTTGCAGAGACCTATCCTGATTCCGCTGCCGATATCGATGCAATTCTATATAATTTGATGAAGGAGATCCTGCGCGATAAGATCATCAATAAGGGAATTCGTCCTGATGGACGCAGCCATACCCAGATCCGCCCGATCTGGAGTGAGGTTGGTATTCTGCCAAGAACCCATGGTTCCGCAGTTTTTACCCGCGGGCAGACTCAGGTAATGACAATAGCCACCCTGGGCACCATTGGCGATGGTCAAACCATAGATGGAATCGGCGAGGAGGAATTCAAAAGGTATATCCATCATTATAATATGCCCCCATACAGCACCGGCGAGGTAAAGCGTCTCGGCAGTCCCGGCAGGCGCGAGATCGGCCATGGTGCGCTTGCGGAGCGTGCGTTGCTGCCGGTCATTCCATCGGAAGAGGATTTTCCATATGCTGTTCGCCTCGTTTCCGAGGTTGTGTCCAGCAATGGTTCGACTTCTCAGGCTTCGATCTGCGGCAGTACGCTCGCATTGATGGATGCTGGCGTGCCGATCAAGGCTCCGGTTGCCGGCTGTGCTATGGGCCTTATCAAGGATGATAATACCGGAAATATCGCAATATTGACGGATATTCAAGGGCTTGAGGATTTCATGGGCGATATGGACTTTAAGGTTGCAGGTACGCGCGAAGGCATCACGGCCATTCAGATGGATATAAAGATCAAGGGCATAGATGAGCAGATACTCACTCGTGCTCTGGAGCAGGCAAGGCAGGGCAGGCTCTTCATTCTGGATAGGATGCTGGAGACCATCGCAGAGCCCCGCAGGGAGCTTTCCGAATTTGCTCCGCGCATTTTGCAGTTCTGTATCAATCCTGATAAGATCAGGGAGGTCATCGGCAGCGGCGGCAAGACCATCAATGGCATCATTGCGGAAACAGGCGTAAAGATCGATATCGAAGATGATGGCAGGGTATTCATTGCCAGCACGGATGCAGCAGCGGCGGAAAAGGCAAAGACGCTCATCGATAATATCGTTCGTGATATCCAAGTTGGCGATGTCATCTTGGGTAAGGTAGTAAATATCCTTCCCATAGGCGCGCAGGTCGAGCTGAAGCCCGGCAAGAAGGGCTTGGTTCATATTTCCAGGCTTGCAAATCGGCGCGTTGACCGCGTAGAGGATGTCGTAAGTGTGGGCGATGAAATTCTTGTCAGGGTAACGGATATCCGCCCGGATGGTAAAATCGATCTTACCCGTAAGGGACTTATTCCAGATAATAAATAATTGAGTATTGATTAGAATGGAGGGCCTTGGTTTCGCAGGAGATCCTGAGCGGTTCCATCGAAAAGCGGTGACCGGGCGGCCCCAAGGGCAGCTCGGTCTTGAATTTTGATGTGGAGCCTTGCTCCATCATTTTTATATGCTTGGCTGCATATTCTTAAGCATCTCGATAATAGGGGTGCTGTATGAAACAAAAGCGATCTTCAAAGCTGAAGCATGCAAGCCGTATGCTTCTGATAAACCTGACACTGGCAGGGATAATAGTCGGGCTGTATTTCTCGCTGATCTACCCATATTCAACGGAAACGGCAGCAGTATCGGGTTTTCCGATCTATAAGGGCAGCAATAGAAGGGCTGTAGCTCTTGAATTTACGGTAAGCTGGGAGGCAAAGGCACTTCCGCAGATTTTGGACTTGCTTTCAGAATGGAATATCAGGGCAACCTTTGCAGTCAGCGGCGAATGGGCGGAAAATAATGGAGAGCTTCTTCGAAGGATGCAGGCTGAGGGGCATGAGATAGCAACCATGGGCTATTCTCCGGAAGAGGATGGCAGAGCAGGATTCATCGAGAAGGATCTTAAAAAGTCCATTGATGTGATCTTTGCGGAAACGGGAGCAGAGCCGGAGCTTTATTACTGCGGAGATCGAAATGCGAATATCTCGTCCATTGCAGCCAGGCGGCTCAAGCTCACTCCCGTGAAATGTACTACCGATCTGCTCTGCGCAAACGGAAGCGGGAGCGACATATTGAGCCGGGTTAGCGGCAATACTAATGGCGGTGACATCCTGCTTGTGGCTCCAACACAGTCTTTTTTGGAGGCATTGCCGGATATATTAGCGTATTTTACCGATAAGGGCTTGACTATCACGACCGTTAGCGGTACAATATACAATTGAAGGATTATAGCATTGGAATAAAATTCTAAAGAGGAAAGATACGAATGATTTTTAAGGATAAGCTTAGAAACGGAATGAGAATCGTCGGCGAGACGATGGAGAATTATCGCTCGGTATCCATCAGTGTATGGGTTCGTGCAGGTTCAATTTATGAGAATGCTGATGAAAGCGGAGTATCGCATTTCATCGAGCATATGCTCTTTAAGGGTACCGATAAGCGCAGTGCAGGCGATATTGCGGCGGAGATTGATGCTATAGGCGGGAATCTGAATGCGTTCACATCTAAGGAATGCACCTGCTTTTATGTTAAGGTGCTTGATGAAAATATGCCGAAGGCGGTGGAGATGCTTGCCGACCTCGTCTGCAATTCGAAGCTGGATGCGGAGGATATTGAGCGTGAAAAGGGAGTCATCCTCGAAGAGATTTCCATGAATGAGGATTCTCCGGAGGATCTGGCGCATGAGACGCTATGCCAGGTTTTCTATGAGGGCGATCCGCTTGCGGGCCCGGTGTTGGGCACGGCTGACAGCGTTTCATCATTCACACGTGATACTCTGATAAAATATATGTCTAGGCGTTATCGTCCGGATAATATGGTGCTCGCCGTTGCAGGAAATTTCGATCCCGAGACCTTTAAGATGCTCGCAGAGCAGTATTTCAGCGGAAGCGGCTGTGCGGAAAATAAGGAGATCGTGTATGGAAAGCCGGCAGGAGGCCGAAGGCTGCGTCTAGTTGAAAAGGATATTGAGCAGACGCATATTTGTTTTGCCTTCAATGGCTTTCCGAGTGAAAGTGAAGGGCAATATCCGTTATTTATATTTAATAATGCGATCGGCGGCAGCATGAGCTCAAGGCTATTCCAGAGTATTCGTGAGGATAAGGGCATGGCATATTCGGTCTATTCAACTCCCGCCTTTTTCACCACGACAGGCTATTTTACTCTCTATGCAGGAACGGGTGAAAGGCAGGCCGTTGAAGTTGCAAGGCTCATGATGGATGAATACCGCAAAATAAGCGGCGAGGGCATAAAATTATCGGAGCTTGACCGCAGTAAGAATCAGCTCAAGAGCGGCTATGTTATGGGAAGGGAAAGTACATCTGCCCATGCTTCTTCGATCGGAAGAGCGGAGCTGTTAGGCATTGCCGAGCTTAGCGAGGAGCAGATAATTGCTAAGATCAATGAGGTTACACCGGATGATATCAGGAAAATACTTCCGACGGTATGCGATTTTGATAATATGACCGCTGTTCTGGTCGGCAGGGTATCAAAATATGCGGATCAGCTCAATGAACTGATTCTTGGGAAAAAATAAGGCCGTAAGCAGTCGGCTGCAAAGAAATGCGAAATAATATGGGGTGATGGCTTATGGATAAACTGGAAAAGATCTTTGAAATGCAAAAATTGCTGGATGATGATATCGCGGCTCGGCGCCATCTCGAGTTTTCTACCGAGGAATGGATGCAAAAGGAAGTGCTGGCGATGCTCAGTGAGCTGAGTGAGGTGCTGGATGAGGTAAATTTCAAATGGTGGAAGAATAAAAAGCCTTTGGATTCCGATGCGCTTCGAAATGAGCTAGTGGACATACTGCATTTTTTCGTCAGCATGTGTATCCGCTCCGGTATGAATGCGGACGAGCTTTTTGCAAGATATCTTGAAAAGAATAAGGAAAATTTTGATCGTCAGTACGGCAGGAGCGAAAAGGAGGGCTACGAGGTGATCGATGGACAGGGTTAGAGTAAGGACCAGGGTCAGAAGAAAATATCGAAATCGAAGGATAGGTGTAGCCTTTATCGGGATAGTGCTCATCGCTGCAATTATATTTGCCATAATAAAATTTTCAGGTTATACTGCCGAGATGAGCGTTGGCGAGATGAACGTCGATTTAAATCGTGAAGCTGTCATAATCCGTGATGAAGCCGTTTTCACTACATTGAGCTATAGCCGTGCGGATTATCTGGTTCCTGAGGGCAGCAGCGTTGAGAGCGGAACGCCGGTCATGAATATATATAAACGTGGGTACAATGACGGCATAGGCACAAACCTGCAGCAGATAAGCGAGGAGGTGTATGCGGCGCAGCTTGAGCAGCTTGGAGATACAAAGGATAATACATTGGCCGGGTTTAATGAGGCCATAGCAGCATTGGAAATGCAAATAGCAGCCGTATCCATGAGCAATTCGTCCGAAGCTTCCATAATTGAGCTTGAGCAGCAGCTTGCCCAAAAGATGGATGAGCGAAATGCATATCTGAAGGAGTCGCTGCAAACCACGGAAAAGCTTCGTACGCTCTATGAGCGCGAACGTCAGGCGAGATCCAATCTGGATAACTGGCTGGTTGAACTGAGTGCAGAGAAGAGCGGAAGGATAAGCTTTTATTTCGATGGCTATGAGAATGCGCTTAATAAGGACAAGCTTTCGATCATTTCAAGTCCGGTAGTGGAGGGCGCAATAAATAAGCGCAGTGCTGTAAGCTGGACGGTCGAATCAGAAACCCTTGCATACAGGATCGTGAATACCGAGGAATGGTATTGCGCGTTTTTGACCAAAGCCGATGAACCGATGCGCCTTGCGGAGGGAGTTGAGTATAAGCTCAAAATCGCCGGCTACGGTGAATATGAGGCGACCGCCCTTGCAAGCATCATAAGCGGAGAAAAGGTTGTGAATATTCTTCATGTTGCTGCGGATATCGGTGAGCTCGCAAATGTTCGAAATGTAAGCATTTCGGTCAGCGCGGTGGTAACAGGAGTAAAGGTTGAGACAAGCTCGATAATGAGTGCGGATGATGGCCAGTACATTGATATCATGAATGCAGGTGTACGCGAGAAAACCGGCATTGAGGTGCTTGCAGTAAAGGGCAGCTATTCGCTGATCAGAGCGAAGGATGCGGAGATGGATTTGAATTCGGGGGTGAAATATTGGGTACCGAGAAAACAGCTTTTGAAACCAAAAGAAGGCTCGCAGTAGTCCGTCAGGAAATAGGCGAGGCGGCATATAAGGCGGGGAGAAAGCCCGATGATATAAGGCTTATCGCCGTTACCAAGTTTGTTGAGACCGATAGGATACTTCCGGCGATAGAGGATGGAATAACCGATGTCGGAGAAAACAGAGCGAAGGAATTCGTCGATAAATTCGATTTTTTCACTGAGCATTCTATGAATAAGCATTTCATCGGAACGCTTCAGACGAACAAAATAAAGTATCTTATCGGAAAAGCGGATCTGATCCAATCCGTTGATAGAGAAGGTCTGTTGCGGGAGATTGATCGCCTTTCCATCAAGCGCGGAGTGGTTCAGCCGATACTGATAGAGGTCAATATCGGAGAAGAAGCGCAGAAATCCGGAATAACGCCGGAATCGCTCCCAGAGCTGCTTAAGCTATCGTCAGAACTGCCGGGCATACTCGTTAAAGGCTTGATGTGTGTTCCGCCGGTGGGGGATGAGGTATCCACAAGACCGTATTTTTCAAGAATGAGGGAGCTTTTTGAGCGGATGAAGGCATATGAAGGTTCTAATATCATTATGCAGGAGCTATCAATGGGCATGAGCAGGGATTTTCGTGCGGCGATAGCGGAGGGCGCAACATATGTTCGGATAGGCACCGGCATATTCGGACCAAGGGATTATTCCAAGGCGTAGAGCGATTTAAGGCAGAAATCCTGCATGCACCGCATCGCTATGGATGAATTTAAAATTAATCGGAGGAGATGAAAATGGCAAACATGATTCAGAAAATAAAAACATTCTTCGGAAGGGGCGAGGATGATGAATATGATAATGAGGAGGATATGAATATCATGGATGAGGATGAAACCATGCCGGTGCAGGTGGTGAATTCACGCCAACGCAGAGGATCCGGAAATGTAGTCAATCTTCATGGCAAATTTGATCCGAATAATTCAAAGCTTATCGTGTATCGTCCCGTCAGCTACGATGATACGCTGAATATAATTGAATACCTTCGAAATAATCGTCCTGTCATCGTCAATATGGAGGGATTGGATAGGGAGGTTGCTCAACGCATACTGGATGTTGTGTATGGTGCAATCTGTGCTGTGAATGGCAGATTGTATAAAGTCAATGGAAGAATCTTCGTCATCTCTCCCGCCGATTATGATGTGGTAAGCAGGGATTTGGACTATTGATAGAGTGTGCGCAGTAAAATGCCTGTTTTGCCCGAAGCACATACTGCTTTGGGAAACTTTCGATGCAAAAAGGAGTAAGATATGACGAGGGATGAGCTCATAACAAAAAAATTCCCGCATTCATTGATAGGCTATGATATTACCTCGGTCGATCGATTCATTGATGATATAATTAGAGAACTCGATAGGCTTCATGCCGAGCTGGATGGGCTCAAACGGGAAATCAGCGGCAGCACTGCAGAATCGGTCATAGAGGAAGCGAATGTGATAGAAGCTGAGGAATTGCGTAGGAGGCAGGCACCTAAGAAGCCGGAGGCTCCGGATGAATCATATGGAAGCTTTATTGCGGATGATGCAGATAGGGCTTAGAACGATCGAAGAAAGCAGCAGCGTACTTATGCCGCAGCTTTGGTCGATTTCATAAATCCTTAAATAAAATTGACAAGGCAAGAAAATGCTTTGTCAATTTTATTTGTTGATACAGAAATTACATAAAAATACGCCGATCAGCTTAATCTAAACCCATGGCGGAAAAAAGAAAACGTGAAGAAAATGAGATCAAGCGAAGATTGAGCCTGATAGAGAAAACGCTTCAATCGATAACTTATAAGCTCGAACGGAGTCATTTTAATGATTATATCGAGTATGTATCCAACGAAAAGCGCATAATTAAACGCGCTTTCTTCATCGGTATGCTTAAGGGCTTGGGAACCGCAATCGGCTTTTCGCTCATTGGTGCAATAATCATATATATCTTAAACCTGCTTGCACGGAGCAATCTCCCGTATATAGCAGATTTTATTTCGGAAATAATAGAAATCATTGAAAGCAAATAGGGAGGGAGATCATGATTGAAACCAGAGCGCATGAGCTTGCAGGGCTGAAGGTGCAGGCGGCGCATTCAAAGTGGAAATACAATATTTCTGCGCTAATAAGGGAGCTTTCACATGAATATAGGCTGTATCTCAAGCGTCTGCGCAGTTCAGCGCAGAATAACGGTATGCTCTTTGATGAGGTTTTTGTGAATGAATTCTATAGAATTGAAAAGCATCTTCGCTTGCTCGCTTCGTTGAATGCGCAGGGGGGAACAAGGGGATTGATGCGTATGCCGGGAAGCGGTATGCCCCGGATTCTTATGCTCTGCAAAGAATATATATCGATCTGTAACGCTGCACTGGATATAAATTCGCTGACCCTTTTCTTCGATAGGTATCAGGATGAAAAACCGCTTGCAGGGCGGGAGGTTGAGCTGATAGGTCCGATGCTCAGCGTTGCTGTGCTTGAATATATAAGGGATCTGGTACATAGTTCCGCATCGGATTCAGTGCGTGCTGCGGCGCTGCAAACCGCAATAAATTCTCTCAGCAGATTGACGGATGCCGATGTGGAAACAGGAATAACGGCGCTGAGCCGCGTGAATGCGATGCTGTGCCGGGATGCCTGCTATCGGAGAATGGATGCATCCGGCAAACGGCTATATATGGAGGCGGTCGAAAAGCTGGCGGATCGCTGTGCATCGGATGAGACCGAGGTTGCAATGGCTGCGCTGGAGCTTTCGGAGGCGGAAGCAGGTCGTAGGGCTCATGTGGGATATTACCTCATCAATGAAGGAAAAAATGAACTCATAGCCCGGTTGTCAGGGGTGCGGAAGATATCTGTGCTGAGCAATAATGCGAAGCTCGTGCTCATAGCGGCAGCGGAGCTGCTTTTAGCCATGCCCTGGTTCATCCTTGCATTTAATGAAAGCATAGTCTCAGGTTTGCTGCTCCTCATTCCAATCGGTCTGCTTGTGCATACCGTTATGGTAAATATTCTCGTTCGGCTAATCAAGCCCAGGCCATTGCCGCGTATAACGCCCGATGCAGAGCTTCTGAATGATAACCGCACGCTTGTTTGCGTACCGGTTTTGATAACGGGAGAGCAGGCGCTGCGCGATGCCTTGGATACTATTGAAATGCATTATTTGGCAAGCCGAAGGGATTGCCCATGTGGAGTTGAGTTTTGCGTATTGGGCGATTTTCCGGATTCAGATACGGAGATCAAAGAGGGCGAGCCGGAGCTATTAAAGCTGGCAGCAAAGCTTGCGGATGAGCTCAATGCAAAATACGGTAATAAGAATATCTTCCATTATTTGCATAGAAAAAGGAGCTATGCGAGGGAGGACGAGGTTTTCATGGGGCGCGAGCGAAAACGCGGAGCGGTCAATGCGCTCATGCAGCTCATTAAGAAGCATCGCAAAACCGAGTTTAATTGCATATGTCCAGCGTTGGAGGGTGATTTCAACTTTTTGGTCGTTCTCGATGCGGATACGGTCATGCCTGCCGGAGCACTGAAAAAGCTTATCGGTGCAATGCTTCATCCGCTTAATCGTCCGGTGTACAGGAATGGCGAAACAAGACCATATGAAGGGTATTCCATTATTGCGCCAAGAATGGCTTCAACTTCCCGCTCCGCTGCCGCAAGCCGTTTTGCAAATCTTATCAGCGGTGAAGCGGGCATGAGCCCATATGATAGCTCGGTTTCAGATTTCTTTCAGGACGTATTTTCAGAGGGCTGCTTTGGAGGCAAGGGCATAATCGATATCGATGCATTTATGCTTGCGACCGATGGGAAAATTCCGGATAATACGGTATTGAGCCATGATATGCTTGAGGGCTGTATATCTCGTGCCGCATTTGCCGAGGATATCCTGCTCTATGATGGGGAACCATCCCAGTTCTTTGCATGGTGGAAGCGCCGCCATCGTTGGCTGCGCGGAGATTTCCAGCTCCTTCCATATCTTGTTGGGAGTCAAAAGAAAAATGTGGATGCGCTTTCGAAGTATAAGCTGCTCATGAATCTTATCAGCGGGTTCGGCAATATTGCATATTTTCTGGCGATAGTAACGGGCTGCATATTCGGGCTTCCGCTGCCGGTTCTTTTTGCGCTGGCTGCATTTTTCATAGATCCTTTGATTGGCTTCATTGCAGCATTCATAACATCATTCACCGTTCATCCGGCATGGAGACCTTTGATATTGCTGATAAGGCGCAGGATACTTGAATTTATAACCCTTCCCTATGCATTTTGCAGGGATGCGGATGCAATAGCGCGCAGCATTTATCGGATGTGCTTTTCGCATAAGAAAATGTTGGAATGGCAAACGGCTGCCAGCAGTGCGGGAAAATGCAAAAAAGCATCTGATTACTATCGCAACCTTTTATCCTGTATGCTTATGGGGCTTGTTTTGATCGTCATTTCAATTTTGAATATTATGGGATTGATGCCTTCGCTCAAGCTATCGATGCTGTTCGGCATACTTTTTCTGCTCGCTCCGTTCATCGTTCGAAATTTGGATTCCGGAAGAAAAAAATATGGTTTCTCGAGCCGGGAGGAGGAGCTGCTTCGTGATGCTGCTCTGCGCACATGGAAGTATTTCGATGAAAACTGCACTGCCGATACCCATTTCCTGCCGCCTGATAATTACCAGGAGGAACCATATCGCGGCAATGCAGCTTTAACCTCGCCAACGAATATAGGTATGGCATTGCTTGCCGCCGTTGCTGCGCTGGATATGGAATTGATAAGCCGGGAAAGAATGATAGAATTTATTGAAGAAATGACCGTGACCATAGAAAAGATGGAAAAATGGAAGGGACAGCTTTTCAATTGGTACGATATAAAGACCCTTGCCGTGCTCAAGCCCAGATTCATTTCATCCGTTGATAGCGGCAATCTGCTTGCAAGCCTTATAACGACTGCGGAGGCGCTGCATGAGCTTGGCTGTGACGAGCTCGCCATGCGGCTCGAAAGGCTTGCAGAGGATATGGATTTTTCATCGCTGTATGATGAAAAAAGAAAGCTATTCCATGTAGGGCTGGAATTTGAAGAGGGTCGGCTGACGGCATCCCATTATGATCTGCTTGCTTCGGAATCAAGGCTTATGAGCTTCGTGCTTATCGCTGCGGGCAAGGTGGATGCGGAGCATTGGTTCAGATTGTCAAGGCTGATGTGCGAACCATCGGGAGGGAGAACCCTCAAAAGCTGGAGCGGAACGATGTTCGAATATCTGATGCCGCTCATATTGATGGAGACCGTACCGCATAGCTTGCAGTACGAGACCTGCCGGAATGCCGTATTGACGGAATTCCTTTCAATGAAGGATGAAAGACCATGGGGAGCAACGGAATCGGGCTATTATGCATTCGATAAGCATTTGAATTATCAATATAAGGCCTTTGGAAATCCGAGCTTGAGCTTGGAATTTCGGCGTTCGATGCCCCAAATAGCCGCGCCATACGCAAGTCTTTTGGCATTGCAGATCGAGCCGAAGCTTGCAATGGCCAATCTCATGGCGTTTGATAAAATGGGCGGACTGGGCAAATATGGTTTTTATGAAGCGGCGGATTTTGATAAAGCAAGGGTTGGATCGGAGAATTACCGATTTGTACGCAGCTTTATGGCGCATCATCAGGGCATGGGGCTTTGTGCCATGGATAATGCCCTATGCGATAATGCGCTTATAAAACGATTTATGCGCCTTGCCGCTGTACGCGCCAATGAACAGCTGCTCTTCGAAAATATGCCGGCAAATCCGATAAGGCTATTGACCTATAAGAGCTGCATTGGCGATGATCGGCATGAGCCAAGGCTCAGGGAGCATTCCTTCAGCGGGCGCGGCGGAATACTTTCAAATGGACATTATATGCTCTTTATGGATGAAAATGGGCATGGTTTTTCCAAGCGGGATTCATTCATGCTGACGCGGTTTGATGAAAGCCTTCGTGCCGAAAACGGAATAGAATTCTACATAAGGCAGGGCGACAGCGTGCACTCCTGTGCGGGCGAGTTGAATATCGATTCCGGAGTTTTGACATTGACGGCCAGGCACTCCGCGCTAAAGACCAAGCTTACCTGCCTGGTTTCCGCAGAGCTCGATTGCGAGCTAAGAACGTTGACCCTGATAAACTGCGGCAGCCGCAAGCTTTCCGCCGAGGTGGGAGTATTTGCAGAGCTTGCTATGGCGGAGAGGAAGGTATTCAATGCGCACCCGGCATTTACCAGGCTTTGCGTGGATTCATGCTTTGTGGATGGAACGCTGCTCTTCCGCTCGAGAGCGAAGCCGGGAAGAGGGGAACGGTATGGCTATTTTAATATCATAGCCGCCAACGAGATTCAATATTGCTGTGATGGTCTCGCTTCACCGGGCAGGCTTATAGGCCGCGCGGAATCCATGAAAAAACCGCTTAGGTCGCGGTCCACGACTATGCCGGTCGAGCCAAATTTTACCGCCAGAACGATCGTGGAGCTATCTCCGGGCGAATCGGCGGAGGTGGTGCTGATCGCCGGTATCGCAGATAGCAGGGAGAGCGCGCTTGCAGCAGTTAAGCAGCAGCGTTTGCGCAGATCCGGTGCGGCCGAACTTGCCGCATTGCAGGCCAGAGCAAGGCTGCATATCCTCGATATGGATGCATCCATGTTTGAATGCGCGCAGAGGTTGGCCTATTCACTTTTGATGGGAGAGGAGTATGGAAAGCATCCCGAATCCGATAAAGCTCTGTACGGCGTACATAATCTTTGGCGGTTTGGAATATCCGGCGATAACAGGTTTATCCTGCTGACAATCTCGGATACCGGGGAGCTTCCAATGCTTCGGAAGCTTGCGCGTATATTCGAATGTCTGAGGGATATGGGTCTGAATACGGAGCTTGTCATGATTGGCGAATATCCATGTGAGTATGCGAACAGATTGAAGCTGGGGATTGAAAGCAGCATATCCTGCATGGGAAACTGCACCCTGTTGAATGGGTATGAGCTCAGCCAAGCGGATAGAGCATTTCTTGAAGGAACTGCGGCAATGCGATTTGGAAGCTGCGAGGAGCTGCTGGGCTTCACCGGCGGAGTGAACGATACGGATATTCTGAGGCGCAATCTGGAGGTCGATGCGCTTGATGAATTGGAATGCTGTTTACCTTCATGCGAAACCCTTAAATGCTTTAATGGCTGCGGAGGCTTTGATGAGCGGGGAGAATACGTCATCTTCGCATCGGAAGAAAGCCCTACGCCGCTTCCTTGGAGCAATATAATTGCCAACGAAAATTTTGGCACGCTTGTCACAGAGTCCGGAGGCGGCTATACCTTCAAGGACAATTCTAGGCTTATGCGCATAACTCCATGGTCAAATGATGCGATCGGGGATGCTTCGGGAGAGCGCATAACCGTACTTATGGATGGCAGGAAGCTGGAGATCAAGCGATGTGCAAGGCATCGGGTGATACATGGCTTTGGCTCCACGAGCTATGCGGTCAAAACGGAAGGTATGGATTTCACATTGATCGAGACCGTGGATGAAAAGCTGCCCGTAAAATACTATCAGCTATCAATGAGGAATACGGACGGCATAAAGCGGGAGATAGATATCCTGCTGGGCTTTGATTTCCAGATCGGAGATGAGTGGCGTTTTGATGGCAAGCTCACGAAGCGTTATCAGTGGGGAATAGGCATCAGGAATCTCTTTTTGGATACGGATGAGCTGGCCTTTCTCGCTGTAAAGCAGGGAAGCATAGATGCAGATAGTAAAAATGAACTGCTGATTCATGCGAGCTGCCCCGAAAATGATGAAACAAGGCTCGTATTCCTGCTGGGCATGTCAAAACCTGATTCGATCGAAGATTTTATAGGAAAGGCGGATATCGGTTCAGCTTTGAGCTATCATGAGGAGTTCTGCCGGACAAAACTGGAGAAGCTCATGGTTAGGACCGATGATGAGGGGTTTGATCTGATCGTGAATCGAAGGCTCCTTTATCAGGTATATGCCGCTCGTCTAATGGGAAGGACGGGATTCTACCAAAGCGGCGGTGCTTTTGGTTTTCGGGATCAGCTCCAGGATGTGCTTGCACTGCTCATGACGGATCCGGAGCGAGCCAGGAATCAGCTCCTGCGCTGTGCCGGGGTGCAGTTCGAGCGCGGGGATGTGCTGCATTGGTGGCACGAATTGCCGAGGCGGGATGGTATGGCCGCGTTTTCGGGAGTCCGCACGACCATAACCGATGATAGGCTTTTCCTGCCCTACGCCGTTGCCGAATACATCGACAGCACCGGGGATAATGCGGTGCTTGATGAAGAGATACGATTCCTTAAGGATGTGCCAATACCTGAAGGACAGCATGATATATATCAAACCATGGAGCAAGGCGAAGTCATAGGAAGCCTTTATGAGCATTGCATTCGTGCGCTGCGCTGTGGTTTGGAATTTGGGGCTCACGGGCTTCCGCTCATGGGGGGCGGAGATTGGAACGATGGGATGGATAGAGTCGGCGATGATGGAGGGGAGAGCGTGCTGCTTGGCTTCCTGTTGGTCATCTGTCTTGAAGCTTTTGCACCTATATGTATAAGCCGGGGCGATGAGCAGATGGCAAAGCGCTTCACGGCGGAGGCGAAAAAGCTGCGTGAAAATCTTGAAAAATATGCATGGAATGGCAGATGCTACCGCCGTGCATTCTTTGGTGACGGCAAATGTCTTGGAAATGATGATTTCGTCGATTGTGCGAGCGAATGCTTTGCGGTCTTTGCGGGGGCAAAGCATTCCGAAGAGGCGTTTGATACTATTCTCGAAGAGCTGCTTGATAATGAGCATAAGCTTATACGTCTTTTGAATCAGCCATTTGATGAGGCTGATCCCGAGCATGAGGTGGGCTATATCCGAGGCTATATTCCGGGAGTAAGGGAAAATGGAGGGCAGTACACCCATGCCGCCGTATGGTGTGTGCTCGCGGCATGTCGGCTTGGCCGCGCCGATACAGCGGATAAGCTTTTTGCTCTGCTGAATCCGGCAGTGCATGGGCAAATAGAATTGGCTGCCCAGTATATGGGCGAGCCGTATGCTATGGCCGGAGATGTTTATTCGGAAGGCAGATTGGCCGGAAGAGCCGGCTGGAGCTGGTATACGGGGGCTGCGGCATGGCTGTATCGAGCTGCCGTGGAGAATATTCTCGGTATAAAAAAACGAGGCTGCAATCTATATATCAATCCATGCACGACAATGGAAAGCTTTGAAGTCAAATATAGCTTCGGAAAAAGCCTTTACCATATAAGGGCTAAAAAGCTGAATGCGCATAGCCTGATGGTAAATGGAAGGCAGGCGGAATGCGTACCGCTGCTCGATGATGGCAAGACCTACGAGATAGACGTATGCTATTGATGCCTTAGAGCTGCGGAAGAGGAAGATCGGTGCGTTTCAAAATGCTCTTGGAAGAAACGTTCCGATCTTTTGCTCTGCTGCGCCTCGCATAGCGGCTGATATCAGTTCGGATTCACTGATAAATCCTCGATTATGGAGATTACCGTCCACTATTAATACGAGATTATAGCCGCTGCTGGAGAGTGCCGCCAATGCTTCGCGTACCGTTGCACGCTCATTCATGGCTATTGCACTTACAGGAAGTGCTCCGCCCTGTCTGAGCTTGGTATCGGCATTCAGCCGAAGCCGCATTCGATCAGTGCCAAGCCTGCGGCGCTCCGTTATCGCCGATATCAGTATGAAGCAGCCCGTGATTATTGGCATGATCGATGAAAAATCGAAGCTGCTGTCGATAGAGATCAGCAATGCACCCAAAATGGCAAGGCCGGAGCCGAAAATGCAGCCGGCCATGGTCAGCAATCGGATGGCTCGCTGCCTTCCCATATGCTTTGTGAGAATTGATTCGAGCAGCCTGCCGCCATCCAGCGGAAGCACGGGGAAGAGATTCATTACGGCGATCCCAAGGTTGAATGATATAAAACCCTCCAGCCCGGAGGCGCTCTCCGGGAAAAGTCTGCCCATGCCTACGGCTCCAAGGGAGAGCAAAAGGCTTATCAATGGACCGGCAGCAGCTATAGCGGCATTTTCGGATGGGCTTGTGGGCTGATGAACCAGCCTTGCAACGCAGCCGAATGGTTGAAGCTCTATGGATGCGATTCGGCAGCCCAGGCGTTCGGCTGTCATCGCGTGTGCGAGCTCATGAAGTATAAGGGAGAAGCTGCCTATAAGAAAGCTCCAAAGTCGTCCCATTGCTGCCATGGCGGGGAGCAGCAGAAGAACGGGAAGCGAGCAGCGGATCTCCGCATCGCGAATGCTCGCCAGTTTCATTTTAGCCTGCCTCCGCCGCAACTCCCAGAAAATCCAATGGATCGATGGGTCTGCCATGCTGCAGCACACGGATGCAGAGAATATCATTTGCGATGGTTCCGAGCGTACTATGTTGGAGTATGGGCTGACCGCGTTCCACTGCAATATCATTCAGCCCATAGTAATAGAGCTCTATATCGCCTTCGCAGCTTACGATGACGTATCCCCCAAGCTTATCATCGACAGAAACGGCCTTTACCGTTCCTGCAAGCATGGATACGACCTGTGTTCCGGTCGGAGCATACAGCTTTGCTATCATGGTCGATTCCTCCTCTATTGCCCGATCAAAGGCGAGCGGCAGGATGGGGGAATCCGAGGGCGAAAAGACTTCAATTATTGATGGAAGCTGCACTAGCTTCAGCCTTCCAAGGGTCTCTTCGGCATTGCTGCGATCATCCTGATCACTGCCCGCGTTTTGCAGTTCACGCATTGATGCGAGCACATCCTGCGCATCGCTGCTGCCAATGATCTTAAATGCAAATAGGAGCATAAATGCCGCTGTACAGATTCCGAGCAGTATGAGCTGTCCGCCGGAATGCAGCGGTTTATGTATTCGAGAAGCGGTTTTGATGCGCTTTTTGTTTCTGTTCCGATCAGCTTCACTAAATGAATGAGTACTGTAAATCTTATTTTTTGTGGTGAATCGACAATTTTCTGAGCCCATGGCCATAACTATTCCTCCAAATCATTATAGAAGATGATATTCGGAAGCCATGCCTGAAATTCACATCAGCGTGGTTCAAATTGGCAAATCCACCGATATTGAAAATTGCCCCTATCAAAATGGATTGAAATGTGATATAGTATGCTTGTATTAATGCAATTGCCCGGAATAAATCCGGAAGAATTTCCATACGGAGGTTGAAATGACTGAGACAAGGCCATATATAGCTTGGAAGACCATCGGTGCGTTTATGAAGAAGGCATTCATGGGCTATGGCGTGCCGGAGGAGGATGCCGAGATATGCGCGGATGTGCTCATGGAAAGCGACCGCAGGGGTATCGAAAGCCATGGCTGCAATAGATTCAAACCCATATATATTGATAGATTTGAGCAGGGAATATTGAAACCCGTAACCAATATTGAAGTGCTGAAGGAGACTCCGACTTCGCTCGTATATGATGCACATGATGGTATGGGCATGGTAGCAAGCTATCGGATGATGAAGGAGCTCATATCAAAGGCGAAGCAATACGGAATGAGCATGGGAGCCATACGCAATTCAAGCCATTTTGGTATAGCCGGCTATTGGGCAACCATGGCAACCAAGGAGGATCTGGTATGTATAATGGGCACCAATGCACGTCCGAGCATTGCTCCGACCTTCGGCGTTGAACCCATGCTTGGTACGAATCCTATAACCATCGGTATGCCGACGGATGAGGAATTTCCATTCGTCATCGATTGTGCGACATCAATAACCCAGAGAGGTACGATCGAAGTGCTTGCAAGGAAGGGAGAGCCGACTCCGGAAGGACAGGTGCTGGGCAGCGATGGCAAATTTATGACGGATAGTGAGGCCATCCTTCCGGCATTGCTTGCGGGAGAGGCTTCGTTCGTTCCTATCGGCGGTTATAAGGGCTATGGCTATGCGACGGTCATAGAGATCCTTTCGGCCGCACTTGCCGGGGGTCATTTTATGCATCAGCTTTCCGGCATGAATGCGGATGGCAGCCCCCGCCCCCATGGGCTTGGGCATTTCTTCATAGTTTTCGATCCTGCTTTCATGATGGGTGCGGATACCTTTAAGCATACTGCGGGCGAGATCCTGCGCGGACTCAGAGCATCGAAAAAGGCTCCGGGAAGGGATCATATATATACTGCGGGAGAGAAGGAGTACCTCGCTTGGATGGATCGCAAGGATAAGGGCGTGCCCGTCAGCGAGAATGTCCAGCGGGAGCTTGCCGCCGTACGGGACAAGCTGGGACTCTATGAATTCCGCTTCCCATTTGAGGAAAAATAAGTTATTACAATAAAAAAGCAAAATATGAGGTATAATTTCAGTGGCGATGATCGTCCACTGATCGAATGATGAGGTATAAATGAAGAATATCTGCCTGATATCCACCGGCGGAACAATCGCCTGTGTGCCGACCGAGAATGGTCTGAAACCTGAGTTGAATGCACATCAGCTCTTGGAGCTGATAGGTTATCATCAATCCAATGTCTCAACGATAGATCTATTCAGCATGGATTCATCGAATATTCAGCCGGAGGAATGGATCACCATCGCAAACGCGATCAATGATGTTATAGATAAGTATGACGGGATAGTGCTCACCCACGGCACCGACACCATGGCATATACCGCCAGTATGCTGAGCTTTATGCTCGCTGGGATAGGCATTCCCGTTGTGCTGACAGGTGCGCAGTATCCGGCGGTATATCCTGATTCGGATGGCAGGCGTAATCTTGAGAATGCTATAATTGCGGCGACTTCGCTGGTCGGCGGAGTATATATATGCTTTGGCAATTCGCTCATGCTGGGCTGCCGTGCGGTTAAGACCAGAACCACATCGCTCAATGCATTTGAATCGATAAATTATCCGTATATCGGTACCGTCAGCGATGGCAGAATGCTTGCTCTTTCCGCACCGCCCAATACCGGAGAATTCCGTTTTTCAACGGATATCGATCCCCGCGTTGCTCTGATTAAGCTCACTCCGGGCTTGACTCCCCGCCTACTCGATTCGATCAAGGATTGCGATATACGGGGCGTGGTAGTTGAAGCCTTTGGTCTTGGCGGGATGCATAGCATACGCAGGAATCACCTTGAATCAATTCGCGAGCTCATGAAGAGCAATATTCCGGTCGTGCTCACAAGCCAGTGCCTGTATGAGCAGAGCACTCCGGATATTTATGAGGTGAGCAGACCTCTGAAGGATATCGGCATAATCTCGGCAGGAGATATGACAACCGAAGCCTCCATAACCAAATTGATGTGGGTATTGGGGCATACCAAGGATATGGATCAGGTTCGAAGGCTCATGCAGCAGGATCTGATAGGCGAGCTGACCGAAAAGTGATATTGAATATTTGTTCAAAGCAATGATTCGTGCTTGAAATATTCGGGTGGGCATGGAGCAGTGATAGAGCGGTATCGGTTCAATGATGCTGCTCTGCTTATGTATTTAAGAAGATCGATTATGGATATTTGAGGGATGTATGTATGGGCAGAAAAGAACGGGAAGACAATTGATGCGATCATCCGAGATAAAAATGCTGATTTATCTCATACACGATAGGGGATGTCATATTCCTATTTTTTCAGATTCTCGAATATGTTTCCTGATATCGCATTCATGAAGCTGACAGTATTGATAGCTTTTTATCATAAAGCTGTCAATATCCAATGTTAAATACATTTCTCTGATCGTTTCCGTTATTGGCTTATCATTTATGTTCATTGTGAAAAAATAGGAATAGATGCAGCCTCCTCCACCCTCTCTCGGATAATATGGATTGATAGAGCTCAATCTTGGATCGCTCATAACGGCTTCTACTATCAACTCACTTAGAATCCATTTTAATGAAGGCGACTCATATTCGTCATAGGAATCATGAAAAAGCGCATTCCATACGTAGAACCATACAAAGTGGATTATTTCATGTATGGACATTCCGAGTGCTCCCTTTGCTGAATTCATGTAGAATAAATCGAAAGAATGCTCCGATAAATATCTTGGGCAAATTGGGTTCAATGAAATATTGCAAACCATATCATTGTAAATTTGAGAGCAATCGATTGAAAAAGCTTCTGAGAGTGCCGCTGTTATTTGATCCTTATATCGATTCCAGTGGATTTGATACTCTGAAAGCTTATTCTCCAATGATGCTGCATTAGCATCATAAACCTTTTTTAGTTCTTCATAAAAATATGCTTTTCTGGCTTCAATGGATAATGAATATGCATGCTCCTTATTCAAATTTTTATAAAAGAAAAATAGTGGTTCATTCCAATAAGGCGTTGTATCATTTTTCTGAAATTCCATGATTGAATTTATCATGACTTCATAACCGGGATTGCGAAATGTTAATTCCATGCTTTCTGATCATCTCCAAAAATTTCAATTTCCATAAAGCAGCGACGGTTAAGTATATTCCGTTAAACCGCCGCTGCCGGATTTATCCAAACTCACTTTTGCCTTGCTGCGGCAGTTCAGTCTGGAAAGCGTGGATTTTCCAATGGGAGTGCCCCATTAGGCATAGGGTCTATCAAAGCTGACCACAGCATAGTAAATGCCGTCATCCATCATCTCCAGAGAATCACTTATATGCTTCCTGATCTCATCAAAGCTGCGTTTCTCGTTGAATGGTACCACGATATCGAAGATGAGATTGGTATGAGTGGGACCTGGAACGACTCTGAAATCATGCAGTGAGAGCTCGGGGGAAAGGCTGTGAAGGATATCGACCATGCGCTGTTTAAGCGAGCCGGTCAATTGATCGTTGCCCGCGATCGGGTCGAGATGAATGGTGGCTTCGCATCCGAGCTCCTGTCCCAGCCTTCGCTCCGCATTATCGATGATATCGTGCATCTCGAATATGTCCGTATTATTGGTGACCGGCATTTCGGCATGAAGCGAGATCATGCGTCTGCCAGGACCGTAATCATGAACGATCAGATCGTGTATTCCCGAAATATCGGAATATGAAGCGATGATCGCTTCAATCTTTTCGATAAATTCCGGCTCGGTTGGCTTACCAAGCAGCGGCGATATCGTATCCTTGATGGAATTGATGCCGGAATAGATTACGAATATTGCGACGGCAAGACCGCAGTAGCCATCTATATTAAGCTTAAAGAAATGCGAAATAAGGCTGGTTATAAGCACCACGCTCGTTGCAATGCAGTCCGAAAGCGAATCCTGGGATGTTGCAAACAGCGCGGGCGATTTGATCTTTTTACCGATAGATCGATTATAAATCGACATATATAACTTGACAAGGATCGAAACGGTAAGAATTATCGCTGTAAGAACCGAAAATTTGATCGCTTCGGGGTGAAGTATCTTTTCAAATGAGCTCTTCAACAGTTCAATGCCCATAAGTATTATGGCGGCAGAAACCATGAGCCCAGAGATATATTCGATTCTTCCATGGCCAAATGGATGCTCTGTATCTGGCTTTTGGCTGGCCAGACGGAAGCCGAGAAGGGTTATGATGGAGCTCCCGGCATCGGCAAGGTTATTGAATGCATCCGCGGTAACTGCAACGGATTTTGCAATGCTGCCGGCAATGAATTTGCCGGTGAAAAGCAATATATTCAGAAAGATTCCGAATGCGCCGCATAGCACTCCATAGGCACTGCGGACGGCGGAAGAATCATAATTTTCGTGATCCTTTATTAGTAATTTTGAGAGCAGCTTTATCATATAAACCAATTCACCCGTTTTTTACAGTTTCATCTATGCATCTTAGAACCGCTTCGGTTCCGTCGAGAGTCTTATCACGCTTCATTCTTTCGATAAATGTTCTTCGATTGCCATTCAGCTCATCAATATCGTGCATAAGCCTTTCCGGAGTTATATCCTCCTGCGGCAGCACCATTGAATACCCCTTCCTTCTGGCATATTCAGCGTTTAATAGCTGATCTCCGCGGCTTGCTTCCTTTGGAAGCGGAACGAACAGTGCGGGCTTATTGAGCGAGAGAAATTCAAATAGTGCGTTTGCACCCGCACGGCTGATTATCAGCGTAGTGGCAGCCAGAATATCGGGGAGTTCCTTACCGATGTATTCATATTGGCGATAGCCCGGTACAGCAATGGAGGCATCGATCTTATCCTTGCCGCACAGATGAACTATATCAAAGCGTTGAGTGAGTTTGTAAAGCGAGGCACGGATTGCATCATTCAGCGCGGCAGCACCGAGGCTTCCGCCCATGACCAGAATTATGGGCTTTTCCCCGCTGAAACCAAGAAATCTGAGTCCGGAGGTGCTGTTTCCGCAGAAAAGCTCGCGCCTTATGGGTGTGCCGGTGTGTATGCCCTTTCCACCGGTATATTTGAGCGTATCTTCAAATGTTACCAATATTTTATCGGCATATCTTGATGCAATCCTGTTCGCCAGACCGGGAGTGAAATCCGATTCATGGCATACGATCGGACATTTGCCCTTTGCAGCCATCACAACGGGAACGCTGACAAAACCGCCCTTAGAGAAGACCAGATCGGGCTTTATATCCCGTATGAGCGCCTTCGCCTGCGAAATACCCTTGACCACCTTTAAGGGGTCAGTGAGATTTTTGAGTGAAAAATAGCGGCGGAGCTTGCCTGCTTCAATGCTGTGAAACTGAACATCCCCCTGCTCGGATATGAGCCTATGTTCGATTCCATCCTCGAGCCCAATGTAGTGGAGCTCGTAGCCCCGGTCACGGAGCCCGGGAAAGAGTGCAATATTCGGGGTTACGTGCCCTGCTGACCCACCGCCGGTGAGCAGAATGACCTTGTTCATATAAATCTCCAGTTTTTTATTGATATTATGCTGCCGAGGAAAGATTTCTGCGCCATATCGCGAAGCTGAAAAAAGAAATCCTCCGCATAAATGATTATAACAGAAAATGGATAAATATCAATAAATAAATTTATTTCATCAAAAAAATCAGATGTATGAATGAAGCAAGGCACACGTTCATGCCGTGTGCCAAGGCTTTTTATTAAGTTAGTCTGAAATATGGATTCGCTTAGATAAGGTTCAGTGCCTTACGTGCAGTCATGGTAGCATCGGACATATTGATGGTGCCGTTGCCGTCAAAATCTGCTGCGGGAACGCTATCAAGCAGATTCAGTGCCATACGGGCAATGAGCGTTGCATCTGTCATGGTTACAACGCCATCGCCATTGGCATCGCCGGGAATTGCGGAGTTGGCCTCATAGAGTGCGGTGACGGTTGTATTACCGGTTACTACAGTGCCGGCTTCGGTATCCCAACCGATGAATGTGTAGCCCTCATGATTGGGAGCAGCGGGGAAGTGTTCCTCCAGCAGGGTGGATGCAGAAGCGGGCAGATCTATGCTTCCGATGGTGGAGCCGGTAAGTCCATCGACGAAGGTAACAGCGTATACGGGCTCCGGAGCGGTGCTTGTGAGTGCAACGTTTGCAACGAAGATGCGGTCGTCGCCCTGGCTTGCACTGGCATCCTTGACATAGGTCCAGATAAATGTATAGCGACCGGTCTCGGGAGCGGTAAAGCTGATGGTCTTCCAATCGTTTATGCCGGATTCACGAGCCAACTGAGCGCCGTTAACGGTGATCTTTGCATAATCCTTGGCCTCACTGCTCACGCGGTATTCGAAGCTGAGATCATCGCCAGCATTCATCATAACGGTGAGGATGAGGGAGGAGCTTGAATTCAGCTTATGATAGTTGCCTGAACGCACACAGCTGCGCCCATCAGTCTCAGCAGCCTCGAAGGGATAATCGCCATAGGTACCGAAGTACAGCTCGCCGCCTTCCGCATTTGCCGCCCTCAGGCTTTCATCCGCAGTAACGGTCACGTTTATGGGAGCGGAATAGAAGAGCTGGCCGTCAACATAGATGCTGCAGGTGATCGTTGCGCTGCCCGCACCTGAAGCGATGAGGATGCTCTTCGCCTTACTGCCCTTGTAGAAGGTGACTACATTATCGTTTGTGGAGCTCCATTCGATATCAAAGGAGCTTGCATTATAGGGGGTGCGGTTGAAGTTGATGGGAGCCTGTTCTCCGACTGTCAGATTGAGCTCGGTAACATCGATGCTGATATTTTCAAGCGCAACGGGGGGAAGCTCACCGAAGATGGTATATTCGGTGTTGACCTCCTGATATGCATCCGGATTTGCGGGGAATGCATCAACAGCGCTCATGACGATGGGGTAAGCATCGCCATATGGATCAAAGATACCCCAGGTATCCTTCATTTCGGTTATGGCTTCGCGCACGGTGCCGCCTTCTTTCATGACATTCCAGAAGGTTTCTTCGTATTTATAATCGCCGATGAACGTAACACTCTGAGAATAACCGTAAACGACCTCACAGCCTGCGCGAAGAAGTGCTTCGCCCGTCACGCCGTGTCCGCTGAGCTTCATGCCTTCGCAGATAGCCATCCAGACAATGGTGTTGGAAGCGGGGTGTGCGATATGGTTTTCAATATAGCGGCCGTCAATAAAGGCTTCGCTGCCGGAACGTACCGCCCAGCCGTTGCTGTAATCCTCGCTGGTGATGCCAGCATTTGTTGTCAGGCAGAGATAGGAGGAACCGCTGGTCGCAATGCCGTGGCTATCATAGAATACGACGCCCTTTTCAACGAAATTCTGAGCGATGGCAGGGCCGGTTGCATCGTGACCTGCAAGGATCGTCAGATCGCCGCCGGTTGCTTCGGCAACGCTTGCTGCTTCATTCCTGTACTGATCGGTGAAGGTGGGATCATAGCCGCCATAATAGGGGCCTACGAGGAAAACATCGGCGGAGGAAGCATCCTTGGATGCATTCTCATTCTTGATGATGGTGGTTGAGCCTTCGCTTGTGATATTACTATCGGGCTCATTGCGGAGCCTATAGTTATATGCGCAGTGCATCCCGTCCACGGTGAAGAAGAAGCCATCCTTGGTAATATCGGAGAAGCTGTCGGTATCGACGGCTTCCGCGTTTAATGCGGCTTCAAATACGGCGGAGATGACCTCTGCCGCTGTTGCTCCGTTGTTTGCAAGAGCTTCTGCTTCGGCAGCCTCGAGCATGGCCCAAGTGCTGTCCAGCTTGTTCATGGCGGCAGCCTCATTCGCAGCATTGCCGATGCTTTCAGCAAGCATGGCAGTTGGAACGAGCGCAAAAACCATGATGATCGCAAGGATCGCGGATAGAATTCGATAATTCTTCATCTGGTGATTTTCTCCCATTCTTTATTAATCAGCATCCGAGAATCGGACACTATACTTATATTTTACCATAGATATTAAGAATGTCAATACTAAATCATCACTTATATGGTGCGGCAAGCTGAATAGAATGAAATTGGGTGGGATTATTTTTGATGAAATATCAAAAAATGGTAGACTTGAAGGCATAATTCATCGATTTATGAAATTGAAGCGATTGGATCGGGGATGTATAAATATGTATAAAAAGGATGGGCGCCTGAACCATTCCAAGTGCCCATATGCGGTATTTTTAATCAATATTGATTGCCATTCGTGCTATCATTGTAGCATCAGCCATACTGATGACTCCGTTTCCATCGATATCGGCGGAGGGAACGTGATCGATGAGATTCAATGCCATGCGCGCAGCCAAGGTCGCATCAGCCATGCTGAGCTGACCATCGCCATCTATATCTCCGGGAATGATGCTGATCTCTTCGTATAGTGCGGTGATGGTGGTATCCTCATGGATATATGAGTCGGCAGCGATGCTCCAGCCGGTGAAGGTATAGCCATCATGCTCAGGAGCTTCCGGGAATTGGTAGGCCATGATGATCGGTGTGCTCCACCAGATGCTTGAAACGGTAACGACATCGAGTATTTCTCCGGTGACTCCATCCACAAAGGTGACTTCATAGGAGACCAGGGGTTCAACCCAGAGATAGTCGATTGATATCGTCATATCCTCGGTTACAACCGTGCCGGGGTGTACCGTCCAAAGTCCTGCAAGGTTCTCGTATCCATGATCCGGGATGGGCGGAAAATCCTCATCGGTGAGCACATGTCCGACTTCGACCTCAATGGTGGAAATGACGATGGGATCGTCTTGATGTTCCCAGGGATCGACGAATGTGACCGTGCAGGTCGATTTTTCCTCGTATAGTGCGGTGATGGTGGTATTATCTTCATAGATATATGAGCCGGCAGCGATGCTCCAGCCGGTGAAGGTATAGCCCTCATGCTCAGGAGCTTCCGGGAATTGGTCAGCCGTGATGATCGGGGTTCCCCACCAAATTGCCCAGACAGTGGCCGTACCGAGTATTTCTCCGGTGACTCCATCTACAAAGGTGACTTCACGGGAGATCAGGGGATCAGCCGCTAGGTATACAGTTTGGATGATGGTGTCGCAGGTTATGACAGCTCCCGGGAAGGTGTCCCAAATGGGCTCGATATTGTCATGATGAGGCGGTTCCGGAAAATCCTCCTCGGTGAGCACATGTCCGGCTTCGACTTCAATGGTGGAAATGACGATGGGATCGTTGTGATCCCATGTATCGACGAATGTGACCGTGCAGAGGGTGGGATCATCCTTTAGCTCTGCGCTTATGCCCTCCGCGAGGATGGCGGCGGGAATGAGCGAGATTATCATGAGCAGTGCAAGGATCGCGGATAGAATTTTGCGGTACTTCATAATGACGGTTTCTCCTATTCTTATTTTGTCGGCAAAAAGATAATAACTTAAGCCGCAATGATAGTGTATAGTATAATAGAATGACGGAAAAATGTCAAGCCAAAAAACGGGAAAAACAGATAAAAAAGTTCAGAAATGTCGATATAAAAAATGAAGCATCAAGATTTTATGCAAGTGCAGGCTGAGCAGCAAATCAAAGAAAAATATATAAAGAGAAATGACTTAAATTGACGCAGAATATAAATATGCGTATTGACTTTTTCATCCATTTAGGCTAACATAGTAAATGTAAAAGTGGCGATACAGGCATCCATTCGATTGAATTCGAAAAACAATGCTGTATGTATTGCGGAGGTTAAATTGACCAATAATTTATCATTTAAAGAGTTTGCTTATTCATTATTGATAGGTGCGGCAGTGGTGCTTCTTGGTATAATTGAACCCATGGCGTATTATTTCGGAGTGATCGTCATCGGCTTCATAGGAATAGCGTGGGGGCGGAGCTGTGCGGCCGTCGGAGCGGCTACATGCTGCTTAGGGCTATTATTTATTGACGCATTATCGGATAATGATTATCTGCTATTTCTGATAATTCCATTTATACTCGGTGTGGTTATACTGATTTCCGGCTTCAGAAGGCGAATGTCCTATAGAGGGATCGCCATTCTCCTTGCGCTGCTTTTGGCTGTGACCATGTATATCGGGCTTTGCGTTCCATCCATAATTCGTGGGGATGCTCCGTATGCAGCGGTCAAGGATTATTTCATTCAATTGGATGAGTCCTTTAAAGCCTCCGCCGATTATACCGGGGTGGATTTTGCATTCTATGCCGAAAATATTGATGTGCTGCTGTATCCTATGTTGATAGTCATCGCCGAAGCATTAGCTTTCTTTGCGGTCGTCATCTGTAAGCGGCTGTGTGCGCATTCAAGGGCGGAGGTGCGGCCGATGGCGAGGCTTGCCGACTGGGAGCTGCCGGAAAGCCTGCGAATTGGAATCCCAGTGCTTGCAATTGGCTGCATCATAATTTCACTGACGGGCTATCGTGGCATAGAGCAGATCGTGGCGATTGTCATTGCCCTGGTTGCACCGTTGCTGTTCATAGAAGGCTTTTCTGCGGCGGTATTCCTTTTCACAAGCGGATTTCGCTCCGTCTCCGCAATGAGAGGCGGTAAGCTCAGAAATGAGCTGGCAATATTTGCTATGGTATTGATGGCGATACTCCTCCCGGCGGTATTCGTGGTAATGGGTATCGTAGAGCTCTATGCGAGGCGCAGACCAAAGCTTCGCCGTATAAATGAAAAGATTCGAAAAGCTTTTGAAACGGCGGAACGGGAGAAGCTGAATGTTGTCCGGGTGGATTTTGAGGATGGCAGAGGTCCGCAGATAATCGCTACGCGCAAGCAAAGGGACGATTCAGGAATATTCTTTGATGATGATATAAAAAAGAGCGTTGAGGAGAAAGTCTCCGATAGCAAGGAGAAAGCTGCGCCCGATGAAATGAATAAAGCATCCGATGCCGATGGAGGCGAGGATGGATTGGGCAAAGAGCCCAATGGTGAAGAAACTGATCAGCAGGAGGATAAATGATTATGAAGGTAATGTTAAAGCAGGATGTACATGGTTCGGGAAAGGCGGGGGACATAATCAATGTCAGCGATGGATATGCAAATAATTTCCTGATCCCGCGCAAGCTTGCGGTTCCGGCTGATGCGCAGACCATCAATTCAGCTAACATCAGAAAGGAAGCCGCAAGGCATCGTGTGGATGTGCAGCGGAAGAATGCGCGCGCGCTCGCATCCGAAATGAAGGGCTATAGCGTCAAGGTCTATGCCAAGTGCGGTGAAAACGGCAGATTATTTGGTGCGATCACCGGAAAGGAGATATCCTCCGCGCTCAGAGAACAGTATGATATCGATGTGGATAAGAAGAAGATACGTCTTGATGAGCCGATAAAGGCGGTCGGGATATATACAGTCAGTGCTCATATGTTTGAGCAGACCGATGCGCAGTTCAAGGTTGAGGTGCTTCCTTTAGAGAGCTGATGGGAAGCAAATAAGAATGGAAGAAAATGAAAGACGGATTCCACATAGCATGGAGGCAGAAAAATCCGTGCTGGGCAGTGTGCTCCTATCCACCGAGGCTTCGGAGCGTGCACTGGAGAGACTGAAGCCGGAGGATTTTTACGCTATATCCCATAGGGATATCTTTGCTGCTATGCAGCGGCTCTATAATGCGGGTAAGCTCATCGATACCGTAACGCTTATGGATTCGCTGGAAAAGCTCGGCAAGCTGGAATCGGCGGGCGGCAGCACCTATATCACGGAGCTTGCCCTCTATACCCCAAGCGCATCGAATGTCGATTACTATATCGGCATCGTCGAAAGCTATTCCGTGCGCCGTAAGCTGATAAAGGTCAGCGCTGATATTGCGCAGGATGCCGGAGAGAGCACGAAGGAAACCGAAAATATCCTGAATGATGCCGAGCGCCGGATCTATGATATCGCGATGCGCAATTCTTCGGATACGGTGGAGAGCATCGGTCCGATCTATTCTCGCGTCTATACGATGATTGGTGAGCTGATGCAGAGGCAGGGCAAGCGCACCGGCATAGCGACGGGCCTGATCGATCTTGATGATCTGCTTTCCGGCCTGCAGAGGGATGATCTTGTGATCGTTGCCGGACGCCCTGCAACGGGTAAGACTGCATTTGCGCTGAATATCGCAGCGAATGCTGCCATACGCGAGAAAGCGACGGTCATGGTATTCAGCCTGGAGATGAGCAAGGAGCAGCTTGCCATGCGTCTCATCGCTTCGGAGAGCAATGTCAATATGCAGAAACTGCGCACAGCAGAGCTGGAACCAGGCGAGATATTGAAGATTGCAGATGGCTTCAACACCCTTGGGGAATCGAATATCTTCATCGATGATACACCCGGTGCATCCGTTGCCGAAATACGCTCCAAGTGCAGAAGGCTGAAGGCGATGCATGGGCTTGATATCATCGTGATCGATTATTTGCAGCTCATGCAGTCCACGAGCAGGCGTGATTCGAGGGTATTGGAGATATCCGAAATGACGCGAGGATTGAAGATACTTGCAAAGGAGCTCCATGCGACGGTTATACTCCTTTCTCAGCTTTCCCGTGAGCCTGATAAGCGCAAGGATCATATGCCGATCATGAGTGATCTTCGTGAAAGCGGCTCCATCGAGCAGGATGCGGATATAATCATGATGCTGTACCGCCCCGCCGTCTACCCTGAGACCGAAGAGGCGATGAATGGCGACAATACCGCATATATAAACGTCGTCAAGCATAGAAACGGCGCAACTGCGAATATAAAGGTGCTTTGGGTGCCGGAGCTCACCAAGTATGTCAGCCTTGCGGAGGATATGGAATAGCATTTGCTAAAATGTATTAAATCAATATCAATATTGCGGCCTGACCTAATTGTCAGGCCGCAATGCTGCCGGAAAAGGGGGTGCTTTCCGGCATACAAGCTCATTGCTTCTTCCTATTTTTTCTTAATTTGATTTTTTTAAGAGATGCTGTGTAATGGTTTGGACTGCCGCAATCACGCAGCAGTCCATCAACAGGGGGATGCTTTTAGTATTTAGAAGCCGAGCACGGCTCTCATGATGATCGCAGCATCGCTGACGCTGATCTCACCGCTGTCATCCATATCGCAGAGTGCGAATGCATCATCGGATAGAGTGATGAGGCTCAATGCATGGCGCATGACGAGGGTCACATCGATCATATCAACCACTCCATCGCCATTGGCATCGCCGGGAACTCCGGGATTGCTTTCTGCAGCACGGATGGTGAAGGTTACCCGTTGATTCATGCCGCAATCATAAGTATATGTTACTTGCGTTGATCCTTCATCAAGGGTCAGAATATTGCCCTGTACGCTGCCGCCCTGCCATCCGGAAGCTTTTGCTGCATTAAAGCTCCCTGGAAGCGTGGATAGATCCAGAGCGCCGTCGATTGTGAAATCAGCAGTATAGCTGTTGTTGCTGCAATCAAAATTCGCAATATTCGGGCATTTGCTCAAATCCAGGCTGGTCAGTGCATTTCCGCTGGCATATAAGCTCTGGAGCGCAGGCTTATTGACCAGATTTAGTTCTGTTAGTTGATTATCATAGCACATCAAGGTACTGAGGAAGATA
This sequence comes from Christensenellaceae bacterium Phil7, assembly GCA_001940845.1. GTDB lineage: Bacteria > Bacillota > Clostridia > Christensenellales > CAG-138 > PeH17. Next base: position 48,001 of record MSGV01000010.1, on the reverse strand, counting down.
TTATTGTTCAAGTTCAGTTCTGTAAGTGAGTTGCCAATGCAGCTCAATAGCGTCAGCTCGGTGTTATTGCTCACATCCAGCTCGGTCAGATAGTTATAACAGCAATAAAGATTCGTCAATGCGGTATGTCTGCTAACATCGATCTGATAGAGAGGATTTCCGGAGCAGGCCAAAAGTGTCAGTGCAGTATTTTTACTGATATCAAGATCGGATAGGAAATTGAAATTGCAGTTCAATGAAGTGAGAGCGGTATTTTTGCTGATATCAAGTTCGGTCAGGTTGTTTTCGCCGCAATTCAATTCGGTGAGTGCGAGGTTATGACTAAGATCCAGCTCGGAAATAGAATTTTTATAGCATTCCAGGGCTTCAAGCAAAGTGTTATTGCTTACATCTATTGCTGTAATGGAATTTTGGGGGATATCCAGTATCCTCAGCGCCGGATTATGACTGACATCAATTTCGGTGATAAACTGATTTTCAGCGAAATGGAGTTCTTCGAGTGCCGGATTATGGCTGAGATCGAGCTCGGTCATTGAGCTCCAGCCGCCATATAAATAGACAAGTTCGGGATTATGAATAAGATCAAGCTTGGGGATGGAAATACCGGGACATACCAATTCGGTGAGCGCCGGATTATGACTGAGATCGAGTTCGGTTATTGCGCTCATCCTTCCGCAGCTCAAAATGGAGAGATTGGGATTATGGCTGAGATCCAGTTCGGAGAGCTGATTGCCGGTGCAATTCAGCCCAATGAGCTGGGTATTTCTGCTTATATCCAGTGAGGATATAGCGTTCCAATCGCACTGTAAATATTGGAGATTGGGATTATGGCTCAGATTGAGAGAAGTTAGCTGGTTGTTGGAGCAGTTCAGACCGATGAGCTCCACATTATTGCTGATATTCAGCTCGGCAATCGAATTCAAATTGCACTGCAAATATTGAAGTGTGGTGAAATACTCGATGCCGCTCAGATCAGCAATGCTCATTTGCTCTACAATTATCGTATCGACCGCAGCGATCTCCGCTTCGCTGAGGATTCCATTGCCGTCGGTATCGCAATTCGCGCTGATATAGCCCCTGAAGGCTTCATCCGGGAAATTTGCTGCATTGATTTCAACGGGTCCATCCTTGACTATCAAGGGCTTGCTTGCCTTTGGCACGGTGAGTGCAAGGGAAGCGGTCGGGAGCACTGCCATCAGAAGCGTGAGGGCGAGCACTAGGGAGAGAAGTTTCTTCATTTTAGGTACTCCTTTTAGCTTAAATTAGATTAGCAAACTCTAAATGAATGCTTACTATATTCTAAATATAACATCGAAAACGGACATTGTCAATAGATTTTTAAATTTTTTTATGCTATAATTTTAGCGAATTTATAAAATCATGCCATCTGGATTCTTATACCAGATAGCGGACTATAGGAGCAAAGATGATCTATCATAAACCAATACCGGTATTTGAGGCTAATTTTTTTCTTGCAGATCTTGCTGCCGGTTTTCCCGATCGTGCGGTAATAAAAAACATGATATGGTCGGCGGGAGAGGCCGGTAAGAGACTGCTTAAATATTATGATATTATTATGGAAATAGATAGGAGATTGAGCGAAGCCGTCGATTTGAAGAGTGAGGATTTCGCTGCGCTGTATGAACCAATTGGCAAAATGGAGGAGAATGATGGGCAGATAACGCCTGAATTTTTGGCAAATTACTTTGTGCTTTGCGATAATCGAATCTTTAACTGCTATGATGAGAATGAATCATTTGAGCTAATTCGGGGATGTGCATCAAAACTTCCGAATAAAATATATGAGATGATTGATGAATCGGGATATCAAGAAAGGGTTAAGGATGATCATGCCGATATCCTGGATGTGATAAATGCGATAAGGGCGAGCGACTATTCGCCGACTGCAAAGCTAAATTTGATCGATGCCGTGATGGAGCCCGAAGTATGTGCGGAAAAGCTGATCGCTCTGCTATCTCCTGTGATAACGGAGTTCCGTAAATGTGAGGAGCTCTATGAACCTCTATTGGAATTATATGAAGAAACCCTATCATGCTTTAAGGATGAAAGGGAACTGGCCAGCTATTTTTGGATTGGAAACTTTGAATATTTCAAAGGAGTTAATATATATCCGTTGATCGTACTAGCGGAAAAGAGCATCATGGGTACCAATAAACAGTTTGAAGCTATGGGAGAATGCTTTATCGGCGCTTTAGCGTATTTCAAACGTAAGAATTTCACTTATTCGACAAGAGAAAACGAGTTGGGCATGATACTCAATGCGCTTTCAAATAAGAACCGCATAAGGATAATTGAAGAGCTTTCGGAGGGGGAGCGTTTTGGACGCGAGCTGGCGGAAAAGCTGCAGGTTACCACCGGCAGTATCTCCCAAAGCATAAATATGCTCGTCAGCGCAGGCATTGTGAAGATGGCGGGAGTTGGTTCAAGGACGTATTATTCGATCGATTATGATGGCGTTGAGCGATTCATACAGCTTTTGACTCAGCTTTTCTACAATAATAGAAAGTAAAAACAGCATTCGGTAAAGGGCATGGGTATGCACCTATGCCCTAGTTTGAGAATCGATCATAAATCGATTCAACACTTCAATGAAATTATCGACATCGCTGTCGCTCTTGCAGCGAATGAATTTATCAGGATATTGCCGTTCGGTGCGCTCATACTCAGCGAGCTTATATTTTGTACGGCAGCCCTTTTTTACCCAATCGAGGAATTCCTTATCAAGCTTTTCCTCGCAGCCCATGGTCATGCTCTCCCGGCTCCGGCCTTCATATTCCTTATACCTGAGCTTGACGCGCTTGAGGCATACCCTGGCGGGGAAATCGAGGAAGATTATGTAATCGGCCTCAGAATACCGCCTTTCCTGTAAAAATTGAGCATAGTTGCCATCGATAACCCAGTCGGAATGCTCGTCCATCCAGCCGGAGATGATCTCACGGCTCTCATCCTCATCACGTTCCGTCCAGTGCGGCTTGAATTGTATGGTGTCCAAATATAATAATGGCAGCCCAAATTGCTGCGAGAGACGCTTCGCAAGCGTGGATTTTCCGGCACCGCTATAGCCGATGATTGCGATTTTCATATTCTTGACCTCCAATATTTAAATTATTCCCATTGCCTGCATCAGGAGCATCAATAGCGGCACGAGGATGAAGCAGCCAAGTGTCGTTAGGCACATTCCTCCCGCAACAAAGGCTTCATCCGCATCGTGCTCTCCGGCAACGACTACCGCCTGTGTCATCACGGGCATTGCGGATTCGATTATCAAAACTCCCGCTGCCATTCCATCAAAGTGAAGCAGCTTGCAAAGCAGGATCATTGAGGCGGGTGCAGCGATGAAACGCATGAGGATGACAGCAAGCATATGATTATCGAGCTTCATACTCTTGAAACCATATTCATAAAGTGCAAAGCCGATGTAAAAGAGCGCAAGGGGAGTGACGATATTTCCCATGTAGCCCGAAAGCTGTATTATGGGCTGCGGAAGCTTCAATCCAAGAGCGGCAAGCGGCAGGGAGATGATAAGTGCGATAAGCGGCGGAGAGATAAGCTTCCTGATATTCTTGAAGAAGCCATTTTTTGCTCCTTTTACCGCTGGTTCTTCAAATTTATCGGCTTCTGACGCATCTCCGCTGCGTCCGATGAGAAAATTGCCGACGGTCCAGAAAAGAGTGGTATTCACAACGTAGAATGCCATGACGTAGGGCACTGCCGCATCGCCGAATAGCCCCGTATTCATGGGCAGTCCGACGAATACGGAATTTGAAAATGCGCACATCGCAATAAAACCGCCCCTGCGGCGGATATTCGGCTTCAGCAGCTTTGCCAGCAGCAGGGATATCAGGAGCGAGATCAGCATACCGGCTAAAGGAATGAGGAATAGCAGCCATGGCTTATCAAGCCCCGAAAAATTGAGCTTGCCAAATACGGTATTGACCACGAGCGCGGGCATGCCTGCACCGATTATGAGCTTTGTCAGCAGCTTTTTGTGCTCATGCCTGATATAGCCTAGCCGACCAAAGAGATAGCCGACCGCAACCATGAACATGACTATGAGCACAGCGGAGAATGAATGAAGGGTTTGTTCCAGCATATAAAGATTAAATTTGCAAGGGAAAGCAGTTTTCCCGAGAAAAAATCGGGCTGCCGTTCAGGGGGGATCGAATCCCGCCATCTGTCAGCCCGATCTCTGTTCAGCCACTATTTCTCGATCTTCCTGCATTCGAGATAATATCGCTTCTCGTGCGCTTCACCCATGGAGAAGGTCTTTCTGGGCAGTGCGCCATCAAAAACGACCGTGCGGAAGAATGCGGATTTCTGCATGGGGGGAAGGAGGAAGCCGATATTGCCGGGCTTGCTGCCAAGCTCGTTCACGACATCCGCACCGTGGATATAATCGATGCTTGCGCCCTGGGTCTGCTTAATCAGCAGGTCAAGCGCATTCTGAAGGGTTCCGACCTCGAGCTGCGCAGCTGGATGCTCAACGATGATGAGCCCCTTCCGACCCTTGATGATGATGGGAATGATGTGTGCGCCATCGGGAGCGGCTGCCTGAGCTTTTGCCATGCAGTTATCGCAATCATAGAATTCGATCTCGCAATCCCCATTCTGCTCGATGAGCTTTGCCTTGAGTGCATCGATGAATTCGGGAATCTTGACGTTGAATACCACCCTGTGAATGGGCTCGAATACAATGCCGTCATCATGCACATTCTCAAGCTCGACGAGAGCATAGCGTGCCGGATGATTTTCGCGTTCCTCATCGGAGAGCCCGGCCTTGAGCTTTTCCCAATTCGCCTTTGCAGTCGCAAAGCTATGGTTGCCGTCGCCCATGGCAAAGAGCAGGGGTGGCATTTCGGTGCCGTATTTGTTTGGATCAACGAGTGCTGTCAGTGCATCGATGATGGATCTGACCATGCCTTCATCATTGATAAGCCAGCCTTCGATATGGCCGCCGTTCATCATTAGTTCGAAATCATATAGCTGCTCTACCTTATTGAGCTGCTCAGCAATGGGCTCGATGACGGTCTTTTTCTCATCATCGATGAGCACGAGGATATGCGGGAGTTCAAGGGGTGCACCGTCGCGGATCTTGAGGCGGGGAGGAATGCGCTCAACGATAGTTCCCTCGGTCGCACGGATGAGGGTCGTGGAGCCCTTGGAGTAATCATAGCATTCGAGATCCAGCGCAACAACAAGACCATTCCTGGTCTTTCCATCCACGCTGCGGCGGGTGAAAACGAAGCCCTCGCCCCTGTTTGTAAGGGTGCCGGTGGCCATATAATCATTCATCGCTTTGCGGATAGCCGCAATGCGCTCAGCTTCGCCTTCCTTTTCAAGGTATATCTCGGGGAGCATGAGGCGCAGGGTCGAAGGCGCATCGCCAACGATCTCTTCAACCTTGTTCCAGTAATCGGGCTGGGATGTGTATTGGTCACAGGCAACACAGGCCCACTTGGTAAGCTCAACATCCCTGCCGGGCATCATGAGCTCCGGCACACAAATGCCGATATCATTTTTAAACTTGGAATTCATCAGATTATTCCTCCGTAATATAATCGTTGTGTATGCATACAAACGCCTTGAATGCATATAGCTACGATCCAATTTTACAACAAATTTACAGGCTTGGCAATCAAATTACGCTAAAAACTTAAATATAACTTTTGCAAATACTTAGAAAATAGGTGTAACAGCGGAGTGGGGAACTGCGTATTATACAGAGAAAGTGGGGACGGAACATGGCTGCGCGGTCAGCACGGCCTGTTTCAAAATCAAATCCCCACGAGGGATGCCGATATAGGCAAGCGGCTTCCCAAACGGAGGTAATTATGTGCAATAACTGCAACGGCTTCGGCAACAACTGGTGGTGGATCATCATCCTTTTCCTCCTCGGCGGATTCAACTTTGACAATGACTGTGGCTGCAACAATGGCTGCAACGGCTTCGGCAACAACTGGTGGTGGATCATCATCCTCTTCCTGCTCGGCGGATTTGGCTGCAACAACTGCGATGAACCCGACAATGGTTGCGGCTGCAACAATGGCTGCGGCTGCTAATTGATATCCGGCGGCCCTGACCCTAAGGGTGAAGGGGCATGTATGGCAATGATGCGTAGTGCATGATATTGCCATAAGGATACAGCTCTTGCGCAGCATGGGTTGAATCGAATATCGAAAGCGAACCCACCATTTTGAGAGGATATCTCAGAGCGGTGGGTTTGCGCATAGATGAAGGAGCCAACGTATGATTCAATGATTTCTCAGTTTAGTATGCTCCGGGTGCTCTCTATCCTCCCTTAGATGCATGTATTTTTCCCTCGTTGCCATGCCGCCTCGGATATGGCGTTCATCCCTATTGACCTCGAGTACCGCTGCAACCTGCTCGCCAAGTGCTTTGTTTATCTGCCGAAGTCTTTCGGTGATATCCTTATGTACAGTGGATTTTGAAACTCCAAAGACGCTTGCGGCAGCCCTGACGGTCGCCCCGGTCTCCACGATATAATCCGCAATGTCCAAGACCCTCGCTTCGATATAAAGGTTCATGGCATGTACCTCCAAACCACAATTTCTATTGACTATTTTATGTGTTTTGAAATTGATACATTCGCAAAAATCGTGTCGAATCAATAAAAGAATGGCAGTAACGATAGGAAAAATGATTATTATCCCCGTATCAGCTCTGCAAGCACACCTATTCCCCACTTCAGAGCTTCGGGCTCTGCGCCCGAATAATTTACGATGATCGTATGCGCTTCCGCATTCTTCTTGTCAAAATAATAATCGGACAGCATTGAAAGCCGTATGCCCCTTTCTGCCGCAGCCGCCTTCAATTCCTCATCGTTCAATCCCGTATCGAGCTTCATAAGAAAGTGCAGCCCTGCATCCTGCTCGGTGATCTGGACACGCCCGGCAAGCGCATCCGTCTCTATAAGCTTAATAAAAGCATCCCGCTTTTTTCTATAACGATTGCGCATACGGTTGATATGCTGCTCATAGCTGCCTTGGCTCATAAATTCCGCAAGCGTATATTGCTCAAAGCTTGATACCGTGCAGGAATAAAAGCCGAGCTCACGCCGATATTTTTCCATCAGATGCATCGGAAGGATCATATAACTTATGCGTATGGATGGAGCAATGGTCTTTGAAAATGTATTCAGATAGATGACGCATTCATTTTTATCGACGGAGAAAAGGGATGGAATAGGCTTGCCGATAAAACGGAATTCGCTGTCATAGTCATCCTCCAGGATATAGCGTCCCTCCGATTCCCCTGCCCAGCGGAGCAGCTCCTGCCTTCTGCCGATCGGCATAACTATTCCGGTGGGGTAGTGATGCGAAGGGGAGATATGAACTATCTCGGCATCGGAAAATTGCAGCTCATCGCAGGATAGTCCTTTTTCATCGAGAGGAATGCGGGCGATTTTGACGCCATGGCTGGCATAGATGCGCGCAATCTTACCGTAGCCCGGATCTTCAACCGCATAGCAGTGCTCCCGTCCCAATAGCTGAATGAGAAGACTGTATAAAAATTCGGTTCCTGCTCCGATGATGATCTGTTCCGGATCGACCTGCATTCCATGAAATTGCCAAAGCTGATCCGAAATCGCTTGCCTGAGAGCAAGTGCTCCATTAAAGGGTGTCGATCCCAGCAGCTCGGCTTCATGCTCCGATAGCACGCGCCGCATTATTTTAGACCAGCTGCTGAATGGAAAATGCTCCGATGAAATGGAATTCGAAGCGAGATCAAGCCGGAATTCGTTCTTCGCAGGGGCGATGGCGGTTTTGGGTGCATCAAGACTGCGCATGGGCATATCCACTTGGCTGACGTAATAGCCCTTTTTTTCGATCGTATATAGGTACCCCTCCGCTATGAGCTGTTCGTATGCCCCCTTAATCGTTATCGTACTGAGCTTCAGATGATCGGCAAGCGTGCGTTTACTTGGAAGCTTTTCACCCGCCTTTAATCTTCCGCTCAAAATATCAAGCTTGATATGCCTGTAGAGCTGCTCATACAGGCTCATTTTTGAATCCTTATCGAAGGAATAGGTCAACATAAGGCCTCCATCTGGTATTAATAAAAAGTTTTATTATGGGTATTTTGTTAATACCAGATTCTATTATAATACAGATAAGAAAAAAATCAATGGTGAAGCGAGATCGATACATCGCAGAATGGATCGATTTTGCGAAGGAGAAAAAATGAAGGATGAAAAAATCAGAAGAATAGTACTATCGGCATTGCTTGCGGCTTTGGTGTGCGTTGCAACCATTGTGATACAGCTGCCCTCGCCAATGAATGGTTATGTGAATCTTGGCGATTGCTTTGTGCTGATATCTGCATGGCTGCTTGGGCCATGGTATGGTGCGGCGGCGAGCGGAATTGGTTCGATGTTTGCGGATGTTTTCACGGGATATACGCATTATGCTCCCGGAACTCTCGTGATAAAGGGACTCATGGCAATGGCCGCAGGCTTGCTTTTTAAAATGCTCAAAAGGAAAAATTCATATCTGGCGATGATATTCAGCGGTATCGCATCGGAAGCGATAATGGTTGCGGGCTATTTTCTGTATGCTGGGCTCATCCTGGGTAAAGGGCTGTTCGGGGATGCAGGTGCAGCGCTGAGCATTCCGGGCAATTGCTTTCAGGCAATCGTTGGGATGGTGGCAGGCATTGCGATAATGTTTGTGCTTAAAAAGACAAAAACTGATGAGAAATTGATCGGCAAGAAATAATAACGATAGAGCAGAGAGAATCAGGAAGTATTGAAAAAACTGTAAACTTAGTATAGACAAAGTGAAATGGGATCTATATGCGATCTCAAAGGAATGAAATCCCGAGCAATCGATATAATTGCTTGGGATTTCGCTTTATTCCATGGAAAATAGAAGCATCATCGATGGAGATCAATGATTTCAGAGGCTTTAGATAAAGGTGAGGCTGCTGCATTAGGGCTTGTCGCCGCAGCAGCCCCGAGATGGAGGCCGGATAGAGCTTCGCATCATTGGACAGCTCTATCCGCATGAGAAATGATGATTTACTCTTCTTCCTTGCGGAATAATACAATACCGGTGCCGGCTATGATAGCTGCAATACCCATCCCAACGAGAGCAATGGTGCCAGTTGCAGGCGGATTGGGAGTATCGGTGGGAATGGGTGTAGGCTCAGTGGGTTCATCGGTACTGGGCTCATTGGTTGCGGGCTCATCGGTAGTGGGTTCATTGGTGATGGGCTCATCGGTGATGGGTTCGCCGGTAACGGGTTCACCGGTGGGGGGAACAGGAGTGGGATCGATAGGAGCATCCTCATCGAAGGGGATGAACATGCCGAGGATCTCAGCACCGAATTCCGTGATCTTGCCCATGGGTTCAAGCTCAGCGGTCTCGGTATCCACAACGTACAGCGCCATCGGATCGCCGGTATCGGAGGTTGCGAACTGTGCCCAGTAAAGCCTGCCGCTGTTATAATCGAAGCACATGGACTGTTCCTGATAGCAGAGCTCGGTGGTCTGTCCTATGACGGTGAATTCTCCGGTTTCGAGATCCAGGCGAGCAAGCCTTGAACAGCCGTTTCCGCCATAAACAAGACCAAAACCTGCAAGCATGATGTATGCGTTGCCCTCATAGTCGATGGCAAAGGCATTCGTGGAAGGAACCCCATCGTAGTCGGGGACATCGCCTTCGATGGCAAGCCCGGTATCCAAAAGCACATCGCCGGTTTCCATATCTATCTGCCAAAGGTCGGCAAGCCCGTTGATAATATACATGGTGCCTGTGCTGTAGTCATAGGCCATTTCGGTCGGATAGAAGCTCTCATCTCCTGTAGCATTGCAGTCGAAATACTCGATGCTGAGTTCGCCGGTCCACTGGAGAGCTTCGAAATCGATCTTGAAAAAGCGTCCCATAGAATCGTAGCCATAGATGATACCGTCTACAAGTGCTGCGCAGAGCACGAGGGGATCTTCATCCTCGGGCATGGTGCCGAGATATGTGACTTCTGCGGGATTGGTATCCTGGAAGGTACACCAGGAGTATTCATCCCTGTACCAGCCTTCATCATCGTCCAGCATACGGGAGAACATGAAGCCGTAGATATCAACGGGAGGAATATCCTCGGTGACGGTCACGATGCATTCATCCGAAAAACCACCTTCTTCGGTGGTCACGGTTATTATGGCTTCGCCCTGAGTGATGCCGGTAACAATGCCGTTCTCATCGACCGCAGCGATGCTCTCATCGGAGGAAGTGAAGGTTACGTTCCTGTTGAATGCAGCATCGGGAAGCACATTCCATACGAGCTGCACGCGCCTGTATCCGGCAACGGTGGCAGTGGGCTGAATCTCAACGCCGGTAACCGCCTCAGGAGTTCCGATATATATATCGTCCAGATAGGCTGCATCCTCATTTTGAGCACCCGACCAGTCCTTATCATATTCCCATTTGAATTCGTGAGTGCCGGGGGTGGGAGCATAGTTATAGACGCTCCAATCCACTATTCCGGACCATTGTTCGATGCGTTCACCGTCAACATAGAAGCGGAAGAGATCATAATCCTTTTCGCTGCTGACCCTATATAAGAAGCGAAGAATTTCGCCCTCGGCGATCTCGACGGTGGTGCTGACCGTTGAGATGGAAGGGGGATTGTAGTTGGATTCGGCATCAACGCCCTCATTGGTGGATTTTGCATAATCCTCAACGGCAGCCCAAGGGAAGTAACCGTTGGCAGCCTCTGCGGCCGTCATGAATTCCAGCTCTCCACCGTTGCTGTTCAGTGCGGCATCAAGCTCTTCGGAATGTACGAGCTCTATTCCGCCCTCGGCTTCGACGATTTCAACATCATCAAGGTATGCGATGTCTGCGCCTGCGCTGTTCTGGGCATCCTTATTATAGCACCAGGTGATGGTGTGTTCACCGGCAGAAACGGGAATTGTATGGTCTGTCCAATCCAGCTCGCCGTACCAGAATGCAGCTGGAGCGTTATCGATAAAGACGGCAAACCAGTCGGTTTCTTCAACATCTTCGCAGCTTACCTTGAATCTGAAGCTGACGCCCTGACCCTCGGCGAAATCATAGCCCATATAGACCTGGCTCTGGGATACACCGGTGATATTGGGATCGCCATCGATTCCGCTGTTGCCGGCCTTGGTATAATCGCCTTCGATGAGCCACGAATACATGCCGTAATCGGGATACTCCATTGTGAAGAAAGCAAGCTGTCCGCCGGACACATTCAGTGCTTCATCCAGCGTTTCGGCATCCATTGGTGCCGCATCGGATGGAGCTTTGATGAGCTTTATATTCGCTTTGTCCTGCGCAAGCTGTGCGGTGGGTGTCTGTGCGTCTGTTAGAGCAATGACGGGAGAAACCAGCACAGAGAGCATCAGCGCAGCTGCGGCAATGAGTGAACAGAGTTTTTTCATTTTTTGTACGTCCTTTCATAATAAATGAAGATTGAAGTACATCTAACACATGTCAGATGATAATCATATTATATTTGTCAGAATAAAATCTGTCAATAGCTTTTTTGATGAATTTATGTTAAAATCGTATTCATACTTGTGAATTGAAAAAATGGATGCAGGAGGTTGATCTATGATACATTTTGAACCGCTTCCAATGCTGGAAGCTCATTTTTTCTTATCTGCAAAGCAGGCAGGTTCTTCCGTGCTTGGTTATTTTTCAGGTAAAAATGCGGTCGATCTGCCAGAAGATTCAAATATGGATGAATATATCAAAATACTTGCAGAGCTGGAGGAACGGCTGAATGCAAGCATAATGGTGGATGAATCGGATATTGCAAAGCTTTATGGAAGGATAGCAGAATCAGAAAATTCACCGGATTTTCCAACCGATTATTTTGCTTCAAATCTGATAATCGGCGGTGTGGAGCGGTTGCAGTTTAATGAGGGCTGTTTTGAGTATATAAGAAGCAAGGCGGATGAGATACCGGATAGGATAGTGGAGCGCATATTGGGCGAAGGGCTGGATGAGGGTATCTCGCAGCTCCGAGCTATAGATATAATAGCATCGAGCGAGCTTTCAAATGAGAATAAATTATTGCTGATAGATATCATTTTGCATTCGGAAACCTATATAGATTTGTTGGAAAGGACGCTCCTTCCGATTGCGGAGGAATTTTCAAAGTGTACCGATCTAATTGAACCGCTGCTTTTGCACTATCGGAATTCGTGCGAGAGCATAGCTTCAATCGAGGATGAGGCAAGGGTATTTGAGGTTGCGATAAAGCATGAGCTTCCAAATGTTAAGCGATATGATTTCTTTCCTCTTGTGACATACTTCAATATGCTGACATTCAGCTTCACCGATACGGAGAATGAGAAAGTGTTCGTGGGCATGGGCGTACTCTATGATGTGCTGAGAAAACATTATAAGGATGTGGAGGATGTCAATACAAAGCTTTCGCAGATCATGAATGTGCTCGGAAGCAAGAGCCGGTTTGATATCCTAGCCAAGCTTTCGGATGGTCCGCAGTATGGCAGAGAGCTTGCCGCTTATCTCGGTCTGACCCCTGCAACGGTTTCGCATCATATAAATGCATTGCTTGCAGAAGGGCTTATCAAGCTTGATACAAGCGGAAAAAGGGTCTATTATTCCCTGAACTACGATTGCACAGAGAATTTTATAGGTATGCTGCAAAAGCTTCTGGTAAGGCCGAATAAGCTGCCCGCATCGCGGTGACGGAAGCAAACGGAAAAAATATGAATTTATTTGCCAAAATCGAGGCATAGCAGCAGGGGTATTAAAAATGAATATATGAGGACGATCAAACATTGTTAGGATCGTCCTTTTATTTTGCAAAAGCAGCAGCGCACTGCAAAATAAAATATATTTTAAAGACTGGTTGACAAAATGAGTAGGTTATTGTATGATTCATGTACATCAAGCATAAAGTTAGATTTATATCTGACATAGCTTGCAGCATACTACATGGAGGTAAAAATGAGCAAATTACTATCCCTTCTGCTTTCCGTTGTTTTATTCTGCACCGGAAGCGCACCGCTCGGTTCATTGCCGGAAAAGGCGAATACTGCATCTAAAAATGCTGCATTCAATTCCGCGATCAATGCCGAGGGAATGAATCTCGAATTTGAGAATGATTCGGAAACCCCATGGGAAATCGATTCAGGAGAATTTGGAAATTGCGTCCGCAGTGTCAATTTCCTGTTCGATTCCGTATCTACCATCACTCTCAATCTCAATAATGTTGTTATGGGTGCGACATTGAATTGGTATTGGCAGGTAAGCTCCGAGGAGGATGCCGATTATATGATGTTCCTTGTCAATGGCGAGATAGTCGAGCAGATATCCGGCGAGGTCGCTTGGGAACAGATGGAATATACCTTCCCAGTATCCGGTCATTACACCATCCAGTGGAAATATGATACCGATATGGCGATTTCACACGGCATGAATTGCGGTTGGCTCGATGAAGTGAGCTTCCATAATGCCGAAGGCGTCCCCGCAGCGGGCGTTGAAATATCTCCCGAGAGCGCATCGCTTTTCACAGGAGAAACGCTCCAGATGTCCGCAAGGGTGCTTCCGGATAATGTTGCAAACAGCAATGTTTCCTGGACGAGCAGCGCACCCGAGGTTGCTTCCGTATCAGAGGATGGTATTGTGACTGCGAATACGGCTGGCGAAGCAATCATAACCGTTACCAGCGAGGATGGAGGTTTCACGGCATCATCTGCGATCAGCGTTGAAAATGCCATAGTTCCGATTCCGCATACGGAAATGGAATATTTTGAAGCACAGGTCGATTCTCAGATCGATTTTACGATTGGCGAGGGTACATCTACGCTTCTTTATAAGCCCAATTCGAATGGCAATCCAACCGATAGGGAAACCTACGGCGTTGGCTACTATCTGGATTTGAATGAGGGTGATAGCGTTGAACTTAGCACAATCGGCGATGTTGATACCGTCATGTGGACCTTCGATGCAGATTTTAATCGCCTTGGCTACAATGATGATGCCAATGATTATCTCAGCGAGCTCAGTCTGGTCGCTCCCAGCACCGGCAGGTACTATGTGCTTATCACCGGTTACGATATGGACGAGGTGGGTTCCAGCGGATTGGTCATCGAGGGCTATGATGCAGTCCATGTGACAGGCGTGACAGTTTCTCCGAAGGAGCTTACCCTTATTGTCGGAAGGTATGGCGAATTTGAAGCGGCTGTCGAGCCGGCAAATGCGGATCTCAAGGATTGTGTATGGAGCGTCAGTGATGAAACTGTTGCTTCCATCGATCCAGAGACAGGGCGCGTGCTGGCACTGAGCAGCGGCGTTGTGACAGTCACCGTCACCACCATGGATGGTGGATTCACCGATACCGCTGTGCTTACAGTTATCGAGCAGGTAAATCATGAATACGATGGAATGCTGTATGGATATAACGCCTTTGAGAGCACCGGAAGGCTTGCAGAGGGCTTTGCGATGATAAATCCCGATGGCTCTGCTCCACAGTCGGTCGATACCTATGATTATCGTCTCTGCGGCGGAGAATATTACGATGGCCTGATCTATGCCTATGGCATCGAGCTGATCGGCATCTATGAGCTGCCCCATTATTACATCATCGATCCTGCCACCTGGACCATCCAGTATGACGAATACAGGAATGTCTGTTATGATATGGCCTATGATTATTCAACCAATACCATGTATGGTCTCAATCCGTATACAGATATGGTAAGCCTCTGCATCGTGGATATGGCAACAGGCGAATATACTGCCATAACCAATATCATTTTGGAGGATGGCGGCGAGCCTATGAACCTCGCCTGTGATAATGCCGGACATCTTTATACGATTTCTAACAACGGCAATCTATATGAGATCGATAAGCAGAACGGTCAGAGCCGTTTCATCTGCAGCACCGGCAAGACCTTTGATGATATCCAGAGCATGTGCTACGATCACATCGAAAGGGTGCTTTATGTAGCTCAGTATAATGGAATCACATCGAATCTCATCAAAATCGACCCAGAAACCGGCGTGATAGTCGAAGAATCTCCTTTGAGCATGGGCGGCAGCAGTAAAATCCGTTTAACATCTCTCTTTGCATACTGCAGCCCCGAGGATGTGACCGTCGAGCCTCCGGTACCTCACGTTCATGGCGATGTAGATGGAGACGGCAATGTCACTATGGTCGATGCAAACATCGCTGCCCGCATGGCTCTCAACCTCATCGAAAGCACTCCCGCTGCGGATTACGATGGAGATGGTATAGTCAATATGATCGATGCAACGACGATTGCCCGCAAGGCCCTCAATCTCATCTAAGCAAAAGCCCTTCGAGCAATAACAGCTCTCTCTCCTATGTAGCGTGCTGCTGCATAGGTGGTGGATCTTAATGCATCTATGAACCCACTCCGAATCCAACCGATGTTCCGAATCCTCCTGTAACCGGTATCATTGCAATTGTTGGTATTGGTATAGCGGCTATCGCAGCCGATGCGGGCATCGTCCTGTTCGGGAAGGAATAATGGTCATATCAATGTTTAAGATCCTTTCATAATCAGAGGAACTGCTGCACCTGACGGTTCCAATGCAATATCCGGGCAAGCATTGTCCGGATATTGCTTTTTTAGAATTTATAAGCAAATTTTGCCCATGTTATGAGAGGAAAATTTTATGTTGGAAATCGATATGATACCGGAATTTTGAAGTATAATAAAGGATTAGCTGCTTTGACCTGAGCATAATGCTCAGGTCAAAGCAGCTTGGTTTATAAACTATAGCTTTGAATCTGGAGGCAAACTCTGAACTTATTCGTCCTCGTCCTCGTCCTTCTTTGCATTCTCGATGATCTTCTGTGCAACATTGGAGGGAACATCCTCATAGCGCACAAACTCGCTGCGGAAAGAGCCGCGGCCCTGAGTCATGCTGCGAAGATCGGTTGCATACTTAAACATCTCGCTGAGGGGAGCTTCGGCGATGACTTCGGTTCCCTCAGAGGTGGGATTTGTGCCGATGAGACGGCCGCGGCGGCGGCTCATATCGCCCATGATATCGCCCATGTACTCATTGGGAACGAGCACCTCATAGCGATAGATCGGTTCGATGAGCACGGGATGTGCCTTGGCGCAAGCTGCCTTATAGGAAAGCCTTGCAGCGGATTTAAATGCAACTTCCTTGGAATCAACGGGATGGTACTTTCCATCATACAGAGTGGCCTTGATACCAACCATGGGATAACCGGCAAGAACACCCTTTGTCATTGCTTCGCGCAGACCCTTTTCAACGGCAGGAATGAATTCCTTGGGAACAACACCGCCGACGATGGCATTGACGAATTCGAATTCGCCATTATCGCTGGGTTCAAAGCGCATCTGAACGACGCCGAACTGACCTGCGCCGCCGGTCTGCTTCTTATGCTTACCTTCGGCCTCTGCCATGGTGCGGATCGTCTCGCGATAGGGGATGCGAGGATCGGAAAGGCTCGCTTCAACCTTAAACTTATTGCGGAGCTTAGCACAGATGACATCGATATGCATTTCGCCAAGACCCTTGATGAGAACATCGCCGGTCTCTGCATTCTTTTCGATCTGCATGGTGGGATCTTCCTCGAGAAGACGATTGAGGCCTGCAAAGACCTTATCCTCTTCGCCCTGCTTCTTTGCGGTAACAGCCAGAGAAATGCAGGGCTCCGGGAAATCGATGGGAGCGAATTTAACGGGCTCGGCAGCATCGGTGAGGGTATCGCCGGTATTGGTGAACTGGAGCTTGGCCATTGCACCGATATCGCCTGCGCAGAGCTTATCAACGGTGATGAGATTCTTTCCGCGCATCATATAGATGGTGCCGGATTTTTCGGATTTTTCAGCATTGGGATTGTATGCTGAAAATGCTGCATCGATGGAACCGCTGTAGACCTTCATGATTGAGATCTTGCCAACGAAGGGGTCAGCAACGGTCTTAATGACCTGCGCTGCAAATTTTCCATCAAGTTTGATCTGAACGGGCTCGCCGGTGCGTGCGTTGACTGCGGGGCGTGCGGCAGCCTTATCAGCGGTGGGCATATAATGAACGAGGTTGTTCATAAGAGTGCATACGCCGATATTGGGCAGTGCTGCAATGCAGCAAACGGGGGTAACATCGCCGGACTGGATACCGAGGTTGAGTCCGCGAATGATTTCTTCCTGGCTGAGCTCCATGGTATCGAGATAGGTCATCATGAGCTCTTCATCGCCCTCGGCAGCAGCTTCCATGAGCGCTTCACGGAGCTCTTCCGCACGGCCTGCAAGGGAACCGGGGATATCGATATCCTTTTCGCCCTTACCATCGAATTTCTTCGCAGTCATGGTCGTCAGATCAACATAGCCGGTATATACGCCCTTTTCAACGATGGGAAGCTGAATGGGTACACAGGCAACGCCAAACTTGTCGTGGAGCGCTTCAACAGCCTTGTCGAAGTTTGCGTTCTCGCGATCCATCTGGTTGATGACGATCATGCGGGGCATCTTTGCCTTTTTGCACATAGCCATTGCCTTCTCGGTGCCAACAACGGGGCCGGAGACTGCACTGCAGAGGATTATTGCGGAATCTGCAAGCGCCATTGCTTCATAAACTTCGCCGTAGAAATCAAAGAAGCCGGGGGCGTCGATGAGGTTAACCTTAGAACCGTTCCACTCAAAGGGTGCCACAGCGGTGCTTATGGAGATATGCCTCTTGGTCTCTTCCGGATCATAGTCGGAAACGGTGCTGCCGTCATCGACCTTACCCATGCGATCAAGAAGCCCTGCATTATAAAGCATAGCCTCGGTCAACGTGGTCTTGCCTTCTCCGCCATGCCCGAAAACGCCGATGTTGCGGATTTCATTAGCCTGATAAATCTTCATATCTTGTTTTATTCCCCTCTCGTGGTAATAATATTATAAAAAATTACGGGTAATTACTGCTCAAAAGAACATGTACGCCAAGCCTGAGTATATCACAAAATCAGAACCTTGTAAACCTGATAAGAGCTCAAAATAAAGGGAATCACGGATATATTTGCAGAAAACTCGACAAAGCGGAGCAAGCCGCCATGCCGAGCCCGATTCTATTTTTTCATCTCTGCAATGCGAGCTTCGACCTTTCTGAGCATATCGGCTGCATTTTCGAGCTTCGAACGCTCCTCACAGATCACTTTTTCGGGAGCCTTGGCTATAAATCCCGCATTATTCAGCTTGCCGTTTGCTCTGGCAACTTCGCCTTCCCAACGCTTGCGCTCCTTCTCGAGGCGTTCAAGCTCCTTGGCGATATCGATGAGCTCGTTCATGGGTATGTATGCCTCTCCGATGCTGGAGATGACGGAAACGGCATCCCTGGCTATATTTGCCTTATCGAGCTGAACTGCAATCGTGCTGGCTCCTGCGAGCTTATTCAGATACGGAGCTGCTTCGCGGCAGACTGCCTCCTGTTCCGTGGTTGTAACCACCGTAACATGGGCACGCTTTGCAGGAGGAACATTCATCTCCGCACGGACATTTCTGATGGAACGAACCATGTCCATGAGCCCATCCATGCCGGCCGCTTCCTTTTCAAAGCTGTATTTTGGGTCAGCTTTGGGCCAATCGGAAAGCATGATGGTCTTATCCGAGCCGGGCAGCCTCGTATATATATCCTCGGTGATGAATGGCATGAAGGGATGCAGCAGCTTCATCGAATTTGAAAGCACATGAATGAGAACGGCACGAACATTCTTCTTCGCATTCTCATCCTCACCATAGAGGCGGGGCTTTGCCATCTCGATGTACCAATCGCAGAATTCAGTCCAGATAAAGCTGTAGATCTTATCCACTGCAAGGTTGAGATCGAATGAATCTATGTTTGCAGTGGCCTCAGCAATGACCTCATTCAGCCTTTGCAGGATCCATTTATCCGCAATATCCAGCATTCCGGGATCGATGGCTCCAATGGGCTCATTGCCGAGGTTCATCATAACAAATCTGGAGGCATTATAGATCTTATTGCAGAAATTCCTTGCAGCTTCAACCTTTTTAGGTGAATAGCGCATGTCAGTTCCGGCTGCGGTGCCGGAGGTAAGGCTGAATCTTAGAGAATCCACTCCGTATTCACTGATCACGTCCAGCGGGTCGATGCCATTGCCCAGGGATTTGCTCATCTTGCGCCCCTGTTCATCGCGAACCATTCCATGTATATAGACGGTATGGAACGGAACATCGCCCATGGCATAGAGCCCGAACATTATCATTCGTGCGATCCAGAAAAAGATGAGATCATAGCCCGTGGCAAGCGTGGCCGTGGGGTAGTAATATTTCAGTTCAGCGGTGTCATCGGGCCAGCCTAGGGTTGAAAACGGCCACATCCCGGAGGAAAACCAGGTATCGAGCACGTCCTCATCCTGCCTTAGCCTGCCGCCGCAGTTTGGGCAGCATTCAGGCTCTTTTTCATCGACGATTGCTGCTCCGCAGTCATCGCAGTAGTATGCCGGGATCCGATGCCCCCACCAGAGCTGGCGGGAGATGCACCAGTCGCGTATATTGCGCATCCAATTATAATAGGTCTGAGTGTAGCGTTCGGGAACAAACTTTATCCTTCCGTCCTCTACAGCCTTCAGGGCGGGCTTCGCAAGGCTTTCGATCGCAACGAACCACTGTTTGGAAATCATCGGTTCAATGACGGTATGGCAGCGATAGCAGGTGCCGACATTGTGCGTATAGGGTTCGATCTTGACGAGTGCGCCGCAGTCCTTGAGAGCATCGACGAATTGTTTACGGCATTCAGCAGTGGTAAGTCCAGCGAATCTGCCTCCAAGCTCGTTTATGTGCCCATCGGTCGTAAATACGCAGAGCTGCGGAAGCCCGGTGCGCTGACCAACCTCAAAATCGTTTGGATCATGGCTCGGCGTGATCTTAACTGCGCCTGTGCCGAAATCCATTTCAACATATTCATCCGCAACGATAGGGATTTCTCGTCCGACAACGGGAACGATGACGGTTTTGCCCACAAGCTCGGCATAGCGCGGATCATTGGGGTTGACAGCTATGCCGGTATCGCCCAGGATGGTTTCCGGTCTTGTTGTGGCGCAGGTGATGGAATAGCTCCCATCAGGTGCCATATAGCGCACATGCCAGAGGCTGCTGGGCTTTTCCTCGAATTCAACCTCAGCATTGGAGATGGCGGTTCCGCAGGTGGGGCACCAGTTGACTATGCGGTCACCTCTGTAGATGAGTCCCTTTTTATATAGATCGACGAAAACCTTGGTAACCGCCTTGCTGCACCCTTCATCCATGGTAAAGCGTTCACGCTCCCAGTCGCAGGAGGCGCCGAGCTTGCGGAGCTGGCGGGTGATGCGTCCGCCATATTCGTGCTTCCATGCCCATGCCTCATGCATAAAGCCATCCCTGCCAATGTCATTCTTGCTCTTGCCCTCTTTCGCAAGCTTTTGAACGACCTTGACCTCGGTCGCTATGGAAGCATGGTCGGTGCCCGGAATCCAGAGCGTCTCATAGCCGCACATCCGCTTATAGCGTATCAGGATATCCTGCATCGTTTCATCAAGCGCATGCCCCATGTGAAGCTGTCCGGTAACATTGGGCGGCGGGATAACTATGCAGTATGGCGGTTTATTCGGATTGGGTTCGGAATGGAAATATCCCTTTGCCTCCCAATCGGAGTAGATACGATCCTCGACCGTGGATGGGTCATAGGTCTTGGGCATTTCTTCAATACCCCTTGAACAGTGTTCGCACATGATTTGTTGATACCTCCAAAATAAAAATACGCACCTCTCATCTTCAAAGGACGAGGGGTGCTTCTCGCGGTACCACCTTTGTTGTCATTCATTTATGAATGACCTCTCATTTGCCGTAACGCAGCAATGCGTCCGGGTTGCAACCCCCGGAAGCTCGGAAGCGACCTTCACGCATGAAATCTGCCGATATCCCTTTCAGCCAAGGGGATAGCTCTCTGGTGCAATTCGATGCGTTACTCCTCTTCGTCATAGCTGATTATAACTATTTTACTATTGCCAATAGCCTTTGTCAATACCGAAATTATTATTTAGAAACAGCATTAAAATTTTCATGCTCCGATATGGAGGCTATGAAGCTGACGGGCTCATTTCGATGATTCAGCATTACAGGCCGGGGCAGCAGCCATTGTATCGCTGACCACAAGCAGTGTTCCACAAATCATTATGGCGAGGGCAATGAAAAATATTGAACCAATGCTTTCTTTGAAGAATAGGCAGGATAGCAGAGTTCCGATAAACGGAGAAACGGCATAGTATGCGCTTGTTTTGGCTGCACCAAGCTCATTCTGTGCCCTGACATACAGAAATATGCTCAGTCCGTATGAGATGAAGCCAAGCAGCAGGGTGAAGAGTATGGATCCGAGCTTGGGTAAATGCTCATTTGATATTAATGCAATTATAAGCGATCCGAGCCCTGAAAAAATTCCCTTAAGGGTAACGATCTGGTATGTATTCTTTGAAGACATCATTCGCGTACAATTGTTTTCAAACCCCCAACAGATGCAGGCTCCGAGCACAAAAAGGGAACCGATCGAAAAATGAAGCCCTGAAATATCATCGAAGGAAAGCAGCATACTCGCCATGGTTATCAGAGCGATTGCGAGCCAGAGTTTTTTTGATACCACTTCCTTGAATACGAAAAGGGCTATGAGCGTCGTCGCAACGATCTCAAAATTATTCAGCAGGGATACATTTGCGGCAGAAGCAGTGCGCAGACCGAACATCAGGAGTATCGGCGCTGCAATATCCAGAATTATCATGCCTATGGTATAGGGAAGCTCTGCACGGGTGAGTCTGCCTCCAACCTGATCGGTGCGTTTGCCTGCGCAAAGGGAAAGCATCCCTATTCCGATGCCGGCGCCAAGATAGAGAAAAGCGGACATGAATATGGGATCAACCCTGTTCAGCAATAGCTTTGAAACGGGTATGTTTATTGCATAAAATATTGCTGCAAGCAGGGCGAGGAGGATCGCATTTCTGCGCTTTTTGATGCTGTTCATAGTACACCCCTCAAATATGGATATTTTGATTATATGATGGGAGCATGCGGGTGTCAAGCCTGAGGGTTTAAGGTCGACAGAAAATAAAAATATATTGAATGTAAAAGGGAAATTCAAAACGTAAGAAACTGACTTGGTATACACCATAGAAAAATGAAATGCGCGAGCGGATATGAAGGGATGTGAATCCGTCTCCGCAATTATGCGTAATACATTCGCATAGGTGAATTTGAGGGCATAGCACAAAATTCACAGGTTTTTCACAAAAATTTCGCTGTTCTGCAAATTTCGCCGGTTGACATTTTCTTCTAAATGGTATAGCATTATAAATTGAACAACCATCAATAAACAGGAGGGGGAATATGTTACCATATTTAAATCTCTTTGGGCTTAAGATCCCGAGCTATGGGCTGATGATGGCATTGGCTTTCGTAGCTGCAATATTGCTTTGCTATTTTCGGGCGAAAAAAGCGGGGCTTGATCCGGATAAGATACTTAATCTGGCAATAATTGCTATTCTGGCGGGAATGGCAGGAGCGTATCTGCTTTATATATTCGTCACGTATTCGTTCAGCGATATCATTGGCTGCATAAAGGATGGCAGCTTCTCCGTATTCAAATCCGGAGGATTGGTATTCTATGGCGGCTTCATACTTGCGGCAGCTTGCTGCATTTGGTATCTGAAGGCGAAGAAACTCAGCATATCGGATTATGCTTCCGTGATAATTCCTAGCATACCTCTTGCACATGCGATCGGGCGTGTTGGCTGCTTCCTTGCCGGCTGCTGCTACGGAAGGGTTTGCGATACAGCTCTATCCGTGATCTATACAAATCCCATCGGCGGTGCGCCGGTAGGTGTGCCGGTATTTCCGGTTCAGCTCCTGGAAGCGGCATTGAATCTGATCATCTTTGCGATTCTTTTGATCTATACCCGAAAGAAGATGAAATCAGCCAGTTCGATTTTCCTCTATCTATTCTGCTATTCGATCGTCAGATTCACTATCGAATACTTCCGCGCCGATGAAATAAGGGGAATCTTCCTTGGACTTTCGACCTCTCAGTGGATAAGCATTGGGCTCTTCGTAATCGGTATAGTGGGATTCATATTGGTCAGGCGGCATGAAAGACTGCATCCAAGGCAGGTGCCGGATGAATCCAATGCAGAGAATGATACGGCTGAGGTTACTGAAAATACTGATACTGAAACGAAGCCCGATGGTGAGGAAGCGTATTAAGTACGGTTTTTTGAGGGCGGTTTGATACTGCCCTCGAATGTTTTATGAGATCTGATCGGCAGAAATCAATCAATGGAAATATATTTTTTTGAACGACGTACTTTTAATTGTAATTGATGTTTTTCCTGATTTTTGCTGTATAATTTAACCATAAGGGTTAGCAATGATCGGTTAGCTCAGATTGTGAACTAAATCTCGAAGAAATGAATATAAATCGTTTCTTCGATGCGCTGAGTTGGAAGGTATTTTTCGCCTTCCTGAAAGGAGTGAGATTATGTCAAGTTCAAGCACTAATACAAGAAGGATTTTATCCGAAACCATGAAGAAGCTCATGCGTGAAAAAGGATTCCGTTCCATCAGCGTCAAGAGCATCTGCGAGAGCTGCGGGATTAACAGGAAAAGTTTTTACTACCATTATCGTGATAAGTTTGATCTTGTGAATGATATTTACAGCATCGAGTTTTATGAGAATGCAGCCAGGAAATCGTATGATAGCATCTGGATCTTCTTTGATGAGCTTTGCATTTATATCGATGAGAATAGGAAATTTTATCGTAATGCGTTCAATGTCGATGGACAGAATTCCTTCAGGGATTATTTCTGCGATTCATTGGAGCCAATGCTAACCAAGCATTATGCGCAGCAGGGCTATTCCGAAAGGGAAGCCAAAAGAATGGCGTGTTATTTTTCCGTCATGCTGTCCGCTGCCGTTGTAAATTGGCTTGGCGAGAAGAAGCCTATGAGTGCGGAAGAATTTTCACGTTTTGTTCATGTACTCTGTTCGGGGGTTTGCGAAGGCCCCATCTGCATAAAGGATTATACCCATTCCGATACCAGGGCGCTTCCTTATGCGTTTAACTGATTCTGAGAATCGTCTATTTCTTTCCGATGGGTTGAGAAGGCAGACTGAGCTCATCGATGCGCATTGACCGGGTATCCCCTTACCCTGGTCACGTTCCCTCCAAGGGGCATTTCGATTTTTGTTGTTTTTGCGAAATGCCCCGCTTTTTTATCCAATCCCTTTTCCCTTAAGCCCCTGCATGCTAAGCATATGCTGTTTTTCGAAATATAGGCAGAATTTTGAATAAAAGGATAGGAGATCACTTCTTCAATTTGAATCATATATGAAACTTGAACCAACTTTGGATCAAATATTACGCAGGCACCCAAAATGCTTATATTGCGCAAAAAAATCAAAAAAATCATATATATTGCGCAAAAGGCTTTGTCATTTTCCGGAGCAGTGCTATAATAGGCTAGGACAGATGATAGGCGGTTCTCCGCAGGGAGAATGAGCCTACATAAATCAAGGAGGTTCACTTATGGTTAGACTTACCATTGATGAGAATCGCTGCAAGGGCTGCGGTCTGTGTGTGCGTGCTTGCCCGAAACAGCTTCTTATGCTGGCTGAGCACAAGCTCAACGAAAAGGGCTATCATCCCGCCGAGATAACCGATATGGCCGCGTGTGTTGCCTGCGCGAGCTGCGCAAGGACATGTCCGGATGCAGTTATCACGATTGAGAAAGAGTAGTAGGAGGTTAGAAACATGGCAAAGAAATTGATGAAGGGCTGCGAAGCTGTTGCAGAAGCCGCAATTCAGGCGGGCTGCCACTACTTCTTCGGCTATCCCATCACCCCTCAGAATGACATACCTGAATATATGGCTGCTCGTCTTCCCAAGGTCGGCGGTTGTTTCCTTCAGGCGGAGAGCGAAGTTGCTGCTATAAATATGGTTTATGGTGCGGCCGCTGCCGGCGCAAGGTGTATGACCAGCTCTTCCAGCCCGGGAATCAGCCTCAAGCAGGAGGGTATGACGTATTTAGCAGGTGCAGAGCTTCCCTGCGTAGTAGTAAACATGGTTCGCGGCGGCCCCGGTCTCGGTTCCATCCAGCCTTCTCAGGGCGACTATTTCCAGGCCACCCGCGGCGGCGGACATGGTGATTATCATCCCATCGTGCTCGCTCCTTCCTCAGTTCAGGAAGCGGTGGATCTGATGCATGATGCTTTCGATCTTGCGGATATCTATCGCACCCCCACCATGATTCTTGCCGATGGTATCATCGGACAGATGATGGAGCCCGTTGAATTCCATGAGCATGAAGCTCGTGAGCTTCCCAAGAAGGATTGGGCTGCGACGGGTTGGTCCCCTGAAAGCGGACGTCCTCGTGCGATTGTAAATTCGCTCTATATCGAGGTTGATGAGCTTCAGGAGCTCAATGACAGGCTTCAGGCAAGATATAAGATCATTCGTGAAAATGAGACCCGTGCGGAGCTTTATCATACCGAAGGCGCAGAGATCATCGTATGTGCATACGGCACTGTTGCCCGCATCTGTAAATCCGCAATCAATCTCTGCGAAAAGCAGGGGCTTAAGGTCGGTATGTTCAGACCGATCACAGTATGGCCCTTCCCCGAGAAGGAGCTTGCTGCTGTCATGGCGCAGGATAGCGTAAAGAAGGCTATAACCGTCGAGATCAGTGCAGGCCAAATGGTCGAGGATGTTAAGCTGACCGTAAATGGCACAAAGCCCGTAGAATTCTATGGCAAGCCCGGCAGCTATACCCCCACCGCAGAAGAAATCGCAGAGTTTATCATGAAATCAAGGGAGGCTTAATTATGCAGACCGTATTTAAGAAGACCCCTATCCTGACCGATGCAGTGCTGCATTATTGCCCTGGCTGCGGTCATGGTATCGTTCATAGGCTCGTAGCCGAAGTCGTTGAGGAGCTTGGCATTCAGGATCGCACCATTGCCATCGTTCCCGTTGGCTGCGCAGTATTCGGATATAAATATTTCAACCTGGACAGCATTGAGGCGGCTCATGGCCGTGCTCCCGCTGTCGGCACCGGTGTAAAGCGTACCGATCCTAATCGAGTCGTTTTCACCTATCAGGGTGACGGTGACCTCGCCTCCATCGGTGCAGCGGAGATCGTTCATGCCGCTCATCGCGGAGAGAAGATCACCACCATCTTCATCAATAATGCCATTTATGGCATGACTGGCGGTCAGATGGCTCCGACGACCCTTGTCGGTCAGAAGACAACCACCAGCCCCTATGGCCGTGATAAGGATCATTGCGGCAGCCCAATCCGCGTTGCTGAGATGCTTGCAACCATCGAGGGCAGTGCCTATATCGAGCGCGTTGCAGTCAATAGCCCCGCAAACATCGTCAGGGCAAAGAAGGCTATAAAGAATGCTTTCGAATGCCAGCTCGCCGGCAAGGGCTTCAGCCTCGTTGAGGTGCTCTCCAATTGTCCCACAAACTGGGGCCTCAGCCCCGTCGAGTCCATGAAGTGGCTTGAGGAGAACATGATTCCGTATTATCCTCTCGGCGTTAAAAAGGATATCACCAAGGAGGTATAAACATGCTTTTGACTAATATTTTCGCCGGCTTCGGCGGTCAGGGCGTTCTGCTCATCGGTCAGCTCATCGCCTATGCGGGTATGAATGAAGGCAGGAATGTCAGCTGGCTTCCCTCCTATGGTCCGGAAATGCGCGGCGGCACAGCAAATTGCTCTGTCGTTGTTTCCGATGAACCGATCGCTTCTCCCGTTCTCAGCATGGCCGATTGCGTCATCGCTATGAATGCTCCCTCGCTTGATAAGTTTGAGGCGAATGTGAATCCGGGCGGCAAGCTCTTCATCAATAGCTCTATCATTGATAAGAAGGCGACCCGTACCGATATCGATGTTTACTATGTTCCCTGTAATGAGATCGCCGATAAGCTCGGCAATCCAAAGGTATTGAATATGGCAATGCTTGGTGCTTTCCTCGAGGCAACCCATGTTGTTGAGACCGAAAGCGTCCTCAACGCGCTGCTCTATAAGCTTGGAGAGCGTAAGGCTCACCTCATCCCCATGAACCGTCAGGCGATTGAGATGGGTGCGGAGAGCATCAGGAAATAAGCTAAGCCGTTAGCCAGGGATAAAGAACCGGATAAAGGGACTGCTCCAATCGAAAATGAATCGGTTGAAACAGTCCCTTTTGTATCGGAAATCGATATTGTTGAATTATAGATTACTATAGCAGATTGAGAGCAATGCGTGATATATGTGCTGCGTCGGTAATGAGAAGATGCATATCAGCATTGGCATCGGCCGCCAAAAGCTGTTCGTCATCGAGGTTGATAAGGCTCATTGCTGCACGCATTGCCAGAAGGGCATCCGTGATCTCGACGAGGCCATCATAATTCACATCTCCAATGATCATGTTGAGAGAGTATTGTGCGACCAGTACCATATCACATGTCACGTTGTTGTAATCACCGCCAGCCCATTCTGTGAAGGTGTAGTATTCATGAGCAGGTGCCTCTGGAGCCGTGGCGCTTGCCCCATACTCAACGCTTTGACGTGAGATCAGCGTGCCATCCCTATCTACAAAGAATACAAGATATGTTTCATAGGGTTCGAACACGGCCGTGAAGCTCCCGCCAACGCCGCGTTGAATGGTGAAGGCTGGATCTTCTGAAATGATTTCGCCGGTTGCATCATCAATCCAGTGTACAAAACGTACATTCTCATCACTCTCCGCAATGCAGGTAACGGGGAAGGTCCACTGCTCATCGACCATGGTATCCTTTGCATAAAAGCTTACATACCCACCTCCAATACTGTTGATCGAGACGTTTGCACCATGCCAGGAGGATAGCAGTGATGCGGAATTCAGAGAATTTCCGGTTGTATCTGTGATCAACAGAGAATTGCTATGGGTTAGATCCAAAGAGCCTGACAGGTTGTTGTTCTGGCACCAGAGTAATTCTAAATTAGTTAAGCTGCTGACGTTCAGCGATGAAAGCGCCATATCGTGGCAGTAGAGAGACTGTATTGCAGGATTCGCAGAGAGATCAAGTTCGGCTATGGGGTTATATCCGCAGGAAACCATCGTCAATGCCGGGCATTGGCTAAGATCCAGCTCTGTGAGCTGGTTTTGATAGCAGTACAGAGTCGTGAGATGGGGCGCAGATAAATGCAGCTCGACCAGCTTATTCTCGTTTACATTTGCACCGGTGAGTGCGGAGCAGGTTTCAATTCCATCGATTTTTGTGAGATTTTGCCTCCCCAGATCCAGATTCTGAAGCCCGGTGCAGCCTGTTATATCGATACCGTCAAGAGCTCCATCATATATGATAAGCTCATGCATTGTCGTGATACCACTGACGTCAAGCCGTCCTGTAACCTCTATGAACAGTATAAATACGTTTGTAAGATCACCAGCTTCGTTAAAGAAGAAGCCATACATTCCGCTTCTCCATGTTTCAGGGCTTTGCGGATCGTAGGAGGGGTTGATCTTTTGTCCATTTGTGATCCCGTTTTCATCCGTCGTTTCCAAAAAAGCGCGAACCTTTTCCAGGTGGACTGGGTTATATTCCGCAGAACTCATTGCAGTAATGGGGAAGCACAGCAGGAAGGAAAATGCTGCGGCAAGGATAAGGCAAACGGAGGTCTTGAAATTCTTTTTCATTGATTAGCAGTCCTTTCATCTTTATTAATGATGCATTTCTTCCCAAAGAGGCATACCGCATTTATTTCATGCCTCATCTATAGCCAAACCGAAATGCATAAGTGTGGCTTTCGTGCGGATCAATTATCACCTCCCATTTTTCGTCGATGCAGATATTGCGGCTCGATTCAGTTTACACGTACACTATCACCCTAATATGGCAAATACATTGCAGCTTAAACTACGATGATTGTTGCACTATAGCTGCATTTTAACATATGGCTTGAACTCTGTCAATACCCGTGGTATAATTTAGAACGATGAATATCGTGAAAACGTTATAAGGAGAAATAATGAATATTTCAGTAGAAGTAAATCCGTTGCTTGAAGTGCTTATCATGCTTGATAGAGTAAATAGGGAATGTGATGTTGGTCATACCAAAGAAAAGATTGGGCCGAGATACGGGAATGATGTAGGCGAGAAGATTTATGAACTGATCAAGCCGCTTATTATGATACAGAATAAGGTTATTTCAAGCTTACCGGTTGAAAAGGAAAGACTTAAATACCTGTTTGGCAGAACGGGGGTTTTATCCAAAGAAAACCCTATCGGCTGCAGTCCGGCTTCAATGATTCTTGCAAAGCAGGTTTTTGCAGGTGTTACTTCTGTTAGCGATATATCAGAAAAGATCGGGTGCTTGAGCATGGATGAAAAAATAGAATGTGTTTCGCAAATTGTTTGTATGGAGTGCATGGAGGATTCTGAAAATGAAAAGCCGACATTACAGGAATTTCTTAATCATATAAATCGCTTGTCTATAGATAGCGATCAGAAATGGAAGATAGTTGATACATTGATGAACTTCGATGCTTATGCTAAAGAACTTTGTTCTATCATGAGTATTGCAGAAAATGTTCTCATGAATAATATATCGTTAGCAAAGGACTTGATTGCAGCCAGCAGTGCAGAGTTTAAAAATTCTGTGAATGCTCGAGACAAAGTGGAGTCGATGACACATTTTTCAATAGATGAAAAAGATGCAATACGTCCATGCTTGTTTGCTCCTGAGTGTGCTATGGTAATATCATTTGAAACGAATAATATAAAGCAAAAGATAATTTATATTGGAGTTACGATGTCGTTGACTCACAGTATGCCGCTGTCGGAATTTGATTCTCTTGATCTTGTTGAGAAAACAAAGGTATTAGCAGATAGAAACCGTTTGGATATCTTGTCATATATAAAAAACAAGCCCGCCTATGGACAAGAAATCGCAGATCAATTCAAGCTCTATTCTACAACAATATCCCATCATATGTCTAGGCTTGTCGGCAGTGGTTTCGTTTTAAGCAGCACTAAGGGTACGAAAACGATATATAACATAGACAGGGAGTCGATTGATGAATTCATAAAAAGACTGCATCGATTCCTGCTTGATTGACAGGGGGGGTTTATGATGCTTCATTTGAGGCCGCACCATTCCATGTGTATATTGAATTATAGGGGTGAGGGCTATAGTGAGGAATTTACAGCTAATATGGATGAGGTAGTCGCTTCTCTGACCGAGGATACGCAGATAGTCCTAGAAAAAAGTGCAGATTGTTTGTGCAGAGCTTGTCATAACCGGGAGGCGGTCACGCAAGCCAATCCGGTTGGCTGTAAATTCATGGATAAGGTTGCAAGGTATGATGAAGGCTTACTGAAAATGCTGGAGCTGAATGAGGGAAGCCGTATTTCCTGGGGCGATCTCAGAAGGCTGGTATTGGGCATAATTTTTCCAAAGAATATTGAAGGTATATGCGGGGATTGTGAATGGTTCGGCATTTGTGAAGCGGCGTGCATGGATTCGGCTGGCGGATAGAATCAATATGAGTGCAGGTTGAAAATGAAAAGCATTTTGAAGCGAAGGGTTTATTAGGAGAAAGATATGGATCGGAATAAAAAGAGGCGAATAATCATCATTGTATGTGCGGCACTGCTGGTGATAGGCGGTATTGCGCTCGCATTTGTTCTTGGAGACGGGCGTTTGGATGAGAACTCCGACAAGCCAACGCAAACGCCGACAAGCGAATTGCCGACTGCTTCGGCTGAGATCGATCCAATAATCGATCAAACAATGGAACCTACGCCTGAGCCAATAGTCGATAATACGTTGGAGATCAGCGGCGGGATGGTGCTTGCGAGCAGTAAACTTTCATTTGGGCTTGCATCCAACGGCAGATTATCATACATTGGATGCAGCAATGGACAGGCATATTGCTATGGCTGGAAGGATGTGGTCAAGCTTGCGGGCAATGATGATTTTACGGCAGGGCTGACGGAGCAGGGGACGCTGCTTTTTTCGGGCGATGCTGCGCTTGCAGCAATAGTATCCGAATGGCATGATGTGGCAGATATAACTGCTTCAGATACTGCGCTGTATGCACTGGCGAGTGATGGAAGGGTCTATTCAACCGATGGCAGCACGGAATCAATGCGGGCAGTAACCATGTTTGCTGCCGGTGCCGATTTTCTGCTTTGTGTACATCCGGACGGCAGCTTTAGCGGGATCGGCAATATGCCGGAGTTTGCACTGCCGATTGGATTGAAACCGGCAGCAATAGCCTGCGGCAAGGATTTTGTATGTGCCATAATGGATGATGGCAGCTTTTACTCAAGTAAGCAGGCTGCAGGGTTTGATGAAATAGAGAAACCCACTCATGTTTTTGCGGATGGAGAACATATTGCGGTTATAGATGCTGAAGGAACGCTTTACACCGATTGTCCGCTGATTGAATCTGAAATTAAAGATGGTCTTGCCTGCATTCCGAATGCGGAATGGTTCAGCAGCAGCGGTGAACATGCGCTCATCATGCTTCGGGATGGGAGTGTGCTGGCATTTGGAGATGATAGCTATATGCAGTGCAGCACCGATAATTGGCAGCTTCTGCCGTATCGCACGGATGAGGGCTATATATTGGGACTGACCGTTGGTTCGATACTGCCGGGTGGAAGTGTTTTGTGTACAGGTGATGAGATAACGCTTGAAACCGGGGAGATGGGTATAGCCGTTATCCTCGGCGATATAGATATGGATGGGGATATCGATGAATCGGATATGTCGATTTTGAAAGAATATCTGAGCGGTTCAGTGAAGCTTTCTGAGGTTCAGAAGAGAGCCGCAAATGTCTATTTCAATAGCTCCGCACCACTTACCGTCGATAAGGCAGACCTCGTGCAGCTCGGCTATCATGTTTCGGGATATACCGAGATAGACCAATACGCTAAGGACTTTCGCTATTCCGTCAAGCTTGCTCAATATGAGAATATCAATACCGATGTGTCCGGCTATATAAAGATCGATAAGACCAATATTGAGGGACCAATCATGTATGGCGATAAATTTTATTATCATACCCATGATTATGCTAAGACGCCGACCTCGCGCGGTTCCTTGTATCTTTATTATGGTCAGCCGGTGCAGAATATTGTCATAACGGGACATAATCTCAGGGTGGCGGGCATAATGCTGAATCAACTTCATCTCATTCAGAATAAATATGCCGGGGATTTTGATATTTTCAAAAATAGAGTATGGCAAATAAATGTATTTGGAGAGACTCATCTATGGGAGGTTTTTGCCATGTATGAAGAGAAGCCATCCAGCCCAAATGAATCATCACAATATTATAACTGCAATTATCCTCAGACAATGGATTCGATGACGGATGAGGAGATTGCAGATTGGATAGCATACCAGCAGGTGCGCAGTGAACTCGATTATCAGCTTACTGTCACCCCGGATGATAGCTTTATAACGATCCTGACCTGTGCAGACCAGCATTGGGAATCCGCTCAGGGCGGGAGGATCTATTTCTTCCTCCGCAGGGTGGATGGTCATTGAGCATAGGTCGCTTTAAGGCCATATAGGCAGGCTCTTTTAAGTGCCTGCCTATATTATTAGCAGGTTTGCCCGGATCAGATCATGCCTTTGTTCGCCCTATATAATCATCATCAATGCGCTTTTTCCAGCTTGTATCGAGAGGCGCATTGCTTCGAACCGTGCTTATTGCATCGCTGATAACCTCATAATTAAGTTTTGTTCCCATATGGTCGCTATGATAATTGACGGCACGATCCTTGCGTATTCCGAAGCGCTGCGCTGTTTCGATAGCATCGATATTCGCCCCGAGAAACAGGAATTCCCATCCATGCATTTCTTTTTCGCGCTGGATCATATGCTTGACCTGATCGGAGGAATACCGCCTGCTCGCATTCTCCATGCCATCGGTAGTAATGATGAAAAGCGTATTTTCTGGCACATCTTCTGCTCTTGCGTATTTATGTATATTGCTGATGTGGTGTATAGCTCCGCCGATGGCGTCCAGAAGAGCTGTGCATCCGCGAACATAGTATTCCTTTTCCGTCAAGGGCATGACATTTTGGATTTCTATTCGATCGTGGATGATTTCGCTCACGCCATCAAACAGTATGGTCGAAATATATGCATCGCCATCGGCTCTCTTTTGCTTTTCCAGCATGGCGTTAAACCCTCCTATGGTGTCGGATTCAAGCCCGCTCATTGAGCCGCTGCGATCAAGGATAAATATGATTTCGGTCAGATTCTTTTTCATGCTGAAGCACCTCCGTATATTGATCGCTTGGTTTTCACCTTGCAAATAAATTATACAGAGGAATAAAGCTCCGTTGGTCGCCTGTAAAGCGACAATAATGGGATTGCTATGCTCCGAGCAGGCATTGATCAAATGCAAATAATGCTTCGTTTATTTCAAAAATGTTGTAGTTGCCGTGATCGATGAAATATTCAATGATGATATCGAATTTGTTGGAATGGCTGAGGGCAAAGCCAGCCTTCATGAGCATATCTCTTGTATCGTCGATTGATAGCTCAAGCGCTATTGCAAAGGCAAGCACCGTGGGTTTGCTTGGTTTATAAAGCCGGTCGCTGCGGATCTTTGAAAAAAGCTTCCTATCGATATTGGCCTTTTTATAGCATTGGCTGTCCGTCATGCCGCTTTCATCGATTTTACGAAGAAGCATCTCTGAAAAACTCTCATCGATCTGTTCAAGCGCAGCATCGAGGGATAATGCTTTTTTGCTGTAGCCGACCTGGTATGATAGAGGCAATGCTTCGCAGATTGATGGATGCGCTTCATTGGAATGCCGAATGCGTTCGAGCCGGCTCTGCGATCGTTCACCTGCATAGCGATCATCGATGTATTCCTTGATATTCGCAAATAATTTTTCACCGATGCTGTATGATTTTCTATCGAAGATGACTATGTAGACCTTCATATCATTTTCGAGCAAGAAGGCTCCGATGGTATCGATAGCTATTCTTAGGGCGAGTTCTTTGGGAAAATTATAGTAGCCGGAAGATATCAGCGGAAATGCGGCTGTCTTGCAGCCATGTTTCTTTGCAAGCGCGAGCGAGGCTTTGTAGCAGGATCTGAGAAGTTCGATCTCTCCATGCTTGCCATCCTGCCATACAGGACCTACGGCATGGATAACAAATTTGCATGGAAGACAATAGCCATTTGTCAGCTTTGCCTGCCCGACCGCACAGCCGCCCAATTTCATGCATTCCTCAAGAAGCTGAGTTCCCGCTGCACGATGTATGCAGCCATCGACTCCGCCTCCCCCGAGCAGCGATGGCTTTGCGGCATTCACTATCACATCAACATTCATCCTTGTTATATCATTTCGGACTATTTCAAGCGGCATGAGCTCACATTCCTTTCCTTTTTTTATACGCAACGAGGTTCGAAATATTATAGCATAAAGCGTGCCAAGCAGGCAACACGGTCTGTGTAAAGTCAGCAATCGCCAAATTGCTTCATGATGCGTCAGGCGAATGCTTCTATTTAATTCCCGGGAAATAAATTTCAATATAGCCTTTAGAAGTGAGAAAATGTGAAACAATTATCACATATATTAATTCGACAGTAAGTATTTTTGTGATACTTTTTTCGAGCATATATTGACAATGCTGACAATTCATGGT
Organism: Christensenellaceae bacterium Phil7; assembly: GCA_001940845.1. Lineage (GTDB taxonomy): Bacteria > Bacillota > Clostridia > Christensenellales > CAG-138 > PeH17. Next base: position 13,296 of record MSGV01000010.1, on the reverse strand, counting down.
ATGGTTATAACATTGAATAGAGAGTTTTGCGCAGATTATGCACGGGTCATACAGCCCTATATGCGTAAAAGTCTCTATGAAAGGAGGTGAAAATTATGCGTAGGTTTTTGTCACTGTTTCAGCACAAGCTGCTGATCTCCAGAAAGGCACGCACCGTGGACAGCACCGTATATGCAACCATGCTATATCAGTGCAGCAATAAAAACTGTGCGGCTGAAAACTAAACTGCCATTTGAAGGCAGAAGGGCGGCATAAGCCGTCTGAATAGATCGTAATGGGCTGCAGCATAAGCTTGTGCGGCAGCCCGACAAATCAAAGCATTTCAATGAATGGATAATGGAGGTGAACATCGTGTATGGAATACGAGCAGGAACAAGGCTGTTCCAAACAAGACGAAATATCGAGATGAACACATATTCGCTGTTCAATAATGCAATAGAAGATGAGCTCGTCATAGGCAGCAGTGGGGCGAAACTTCTGAGACAGATCTACGGGGGTATGGAACCACATCCGCTCAATGAGCAAACAAAAGATTTTTTAGAAGAATTAAAAGAGATGGGATTTCTGTACGAATCGGACGAGCCGTACGTTCAGGATGAATGCGTACATATTGGATCGCGATGCAAATATAAGCACCCGCTTACTTCGGTGAGCATTGAGCTGACCAATGTGTGCAATTTCAAATGCAAGCATTGCTATGGTGCATTTCCTGATTCGGAAGCACCTGAATTTATACCTTTTGAATGGATCAAGGCGAGCTTGCCCGCATTGAATGCTCTCAATGTTAATCAGATCGCCATAACCGGTGGCGAACCAACTCTGCATCCGGATTTTATTGAGATAGCCATGTTTATGCTGGAGCATGGATTCGATGTATGCATATTTACAAATGGTTATAATTATGATGTAATAACAGAGCTTCTCGAGCGGAGCAGACAGTATAGGTATGAGATAAAAATAAGTATAGATGGAATATCATCCACGCATGATGCTATAAGAGGTAGAAGCGGAGCGTATGAGCATGCGATGAAATGCGCAGAAGAGGTGAGCAAATTTGAAAACGTGACCCTATTCATCTCCACGGTCGTCATGCAGGATAATATAGCTTCGATGAAAGAGTTTGATGAATGCGTGAAAACGAATCTGCCGAATGCCATACATATGAAGGATATGGTATTTCCTATGGGCTGCGCAAGCGGATTTGGATATACTTTGGAACAAATACCCGAGATATGGAAAAAAATGCCGGAGCTCTTCACCCGAGAAAAGAGCAGGGAGGAAAAAGTAAGCAGAAATCAGCTCAGATGCAATGGCGGCGAAGCCCAGTGCACCATAATGACTAATGGAAGAATGAAAATCTGTAACGCAGCATGTGACGAACGCTTTTATTTTAAGTATAATGCATTCGATGTTGGTCTTGAATATGCCTGGGTGCATTGCGGCAGCAATATCGAGGCATTCAGAAAGGAAAAAAGGCACTCATCCAAGGAATGCAGAAAATGCGATCTGCGTGATCAATGTACAACCACGGATTGCAGGATCAAGGCATGGGTTTATCGTGGGGATCATACTCGATGCAACCCACTTGCCTGTTTGGTGGCGGGTAAGGAGATTTGATACCCACCGTGCATTAGCTAAGGGGATTATCTCTGCTGATAGCGGGTTCTCCGAACGTATGGGTGTACTATGCCCGAATTGCATTCTATGAAAGTTTTTTCTAAAAAATGGCCGATGATCGAATTCTGGATCATCGGCCGTAAATTTTACCGTCCCTTGCTTAGCTGTTCCTTGTGGAATTGAAGGGTATAAAGCTGGTAATATCTTCCTCGCTTTGCAAGCAGCTCATTATGATTTCCCTGCTCAACGATCTGTCCGTGGCTGAGCACAATGATGTTGTCAGCATGCTGAATTGTGGATAACCTGTGGGCAACTATCAGCATGGTGCCTATATTCATCATCTTTTCGAGCGAATCCTGAATGAGCAGTTCGGTTTCGGTATCGATATTGGCCGTTGCTTCATCGAGTATCATAACGCTGGGCTTATGGATTATGGTGCGGGCGAAGGAGAGGAGCTGGCGTTGGCCTGCTGAGAAATTATTTCCGCGTTCACGAACGACCTCATCAAGTCCGCTATCAAGCTTATTTATGAAATGGTCAGCATTGACGTAGCGGCAGGCTTCCATGACTTCTTCATCGGAAATGCCCTCTTCCCGCAGCAGAATATTGCTTCGAATGGTGCCTGAGAAAAGGAAAACATCCTGAAGCATCTGCCCGAAATGCCGGCGGAGGGAGGCGATCTTTATCTTCCGGATATCGATGCCGTCTATAAGTATCTGACCTTTCTGGAAGTCATAATTACGGCAGATAAGCGCAAGTATGGTCGTTTTTCCAGATCCGGTAGGGCCGACAAAAGCAACGGTATCCTTTGGCTTGATATGGAATGATACGCCCTTCAGCACCCATTCATCCGGAATATAGCTGAACCAGACATCTTTGAATTCGATCTCGCCCCTGACTTCATCGAGCTCTATAGCATCGGGCTCATCTACGAGTTCAGGCTCGATATCCATGATAGTGAAAACCTTTTCTGCGGATGCAAACGCCGACTGCAGCCAATTGAATTGCTCTGCCAGACCCTGGATGGGGTTGAAGAACTTGGAGATGTACATATAGAAGGATACAACTATGCTTGCGTTCAAGCTCTGCCCAAGGAATGTCGTATTTTCGAGATATCCACGGCCTCCCAGATAGAGCAGGAGCATGATGGAACTTATGTAGAGCATATAGACCAGCGGACGGAATATTCCGAATACGGAGATCTGTTCTCGCTTTGCTTTTCCAAGCAGATTGCTCTTTGCTGCAAATTCACGATTTTTGGCATCCTCTCTGTTGAATATCTGGGTGATCTTTATTCCTGAAAGATTTTCGGAAAGATAGGTATTTATATCGGTGGTGCGATCCTTCACCTTGCGATAAGCTCTGCGAGCGAATTTACGGAATATGACGGTGAAGAGGACGATAAAGGGTACGAAGCAGAGCACCATAAGGGTGAGCTCATAGTTGAGGCAAAGCATTGCGATTAGCACTGCGATGATAACAAAGCAGTTATTGACGAGGTTCACAAGCAGGCTGGTGAACATCAGGGATATCGCATTTGTGTCATTTGTAATGCGCGTCACCAATTTTCCGACTGGGATATTGGTCATCTGCTTATGCGAAAGGGATTCTATGCGTATGAAGAGATCCTCGCGTACGCCCGATATTATCTTTTGTCCGGTCTTTTGCAGCACTATCGCCTGGATATAGGTGCAGCCCATCGATGCAAGGAGTATGCCCGCATAAAAGGCCACATAGATATAGAGCGTGCGCAGCTGGAAGGATTCATCGAACATTCCCGTGATCTTTCCGATGATGAGTGGGGAAATTATATCATACGCAACTGAGACGAGCATTATTATGCCAACAAATATGAAGTTCTTTGCATAGGGCTTTGCGTAGGCGAGCAGCCGCTTTAATATCTCCCCATCCTTCATGTTTCGTTCAAAGCCCATGGATTGCTTTTTATCCTTGACGGCAGCATAGGCAATGACCAGGATCGTGGTGATGACGCCGATTATGCCTCCAACTATCAGCAGAGGAAGATTCTTATGCATTTTCAATACCTCCCGCTTCATTTTCAAGCTTTTGAAGTTCGACCATACGATTATAATCGGGACAGCCTGCACATAGCTCATCATGCGTGCCGACCGCAAGTATTCTGCCATCATCCACAAATATGATCTTATCCATACCCTCGATGGTGGTTATGCGATGTGCAATGAGAATGGTTGTTTTGCCCGCACGATTCTCTCGCAGATTATTCAGAATGATCCTTTCTGTATTTGTATCAACAGCCGAAACCGAATCGTCCATTATGAGAATTGGAGCATCCTTCATCAATGCACGTGCTATGGATATGCGCTGCTTTTGTCCGCCAGAAACGGTGACGCCGCGCTCACCAAGAATGGTGCCGTAGCCTTCCTTAAATTCAACTATATTATCATCAACATCCGAAAGGATTGCCGCACGCTTGACTGCATCTGCATCGACTTCATCAAAAGCAAAGCCGATATTATTCTGTATGGTATCGGAGAAAAGGAAATTATCCTGGGGCACATATGCAAAATTTGTGCGAAGCGAGCGAATGGATATGCTGTTGATATCCTTCCCATCGATGAATATGGTACCATCGGGCACATTGTAGGTGCGGAGCATGAGGTCAACGATGGTAGTTTTGCCGGACCCGGTTTTGCCGACGATACCGACGCTTTCGCCCGGAGCGATCTTAAAGGAGCAATCCTCAAGCACATCATTCTCGCCATCCGGATAGCGGAAAGTGAGATGGCGGAACTCGATACCGCCCTTAACCTCGGTAAGAGCCTCTGCGCCCTCAGCATCCTTAACATTGATCTCGGCATCAAGAAGTTCACCAACTCGCTTCAGCGAGGCTTTGCCGCGCGAGGTCTTTTCAATAAGCATGGAGATCGCCATTATCGGCCAAACGATGGAGGAAAAATATCCGATGTATTCAACGAGCTGACCTGGATCAAATTTACCCTTATATACAAGCGTACCGCCATAGCCGAGAATGACGCAGATGACCGATTCGACCAGGAGGGTTATCAGAATATTGAGCATAACCGATATCTTGGTATAGTTTACATTCGCATCCTCGTTTTGTATATTAAGCTTGCGGAATGCAGCAAGCTCTTTGAGCTCCTTGACAAATGCTTTTATAACGGCGAAGCCGGAAAAGCTTTCCTGAGAAAAATCGGAAAGATCGGAGAATGCCTGCTGGCGGATCTCCCAACGGTTCATCATGGATTTACCGACTATGGTTCCGATTAATAGCATGAGTACCATTGGTATCAATGCGAAGCCGGTCAGCATCCTGTCCATATTCCACATCTTTATCATTGCAAGTGTGCCGAGAAAAAGGGCATCGACAAGCATCAATACGCCATCGCCCATACATTCCTGAATGGTATCGAGATCGTTTGTGAAAAGGCTCATTAGATTGCCGACCTTATTAACCTGATAATATTGATTGGACAGCAGTCTGGCATGATCGAACATCCTGTTGCGCAGGTCGGTTTCAATCCTGATTGCAGAGCCAAAGAAACAGATGCGCCACAGAAAACGCCCCACCACAATAGCAACAACTATGCCGACCATTGGGAGGCATATCTCATTTACCAGATAATCCATTGTGAACCAATCTGCACCGTTCATTCCGTTTATGACGTTGCCATATAATTTCGGAACGATGAGCTGAAAATAGTCAACAAGGACCAGTGCGAGCGTACCCAACAGGTACAGCGGGAGATGCTTTAAGTAATACTTATTGATGTGTTTACCAAAAATCATTTTAACCTATACTCCTTAGAAAACACTTAATCCTCCTTCTGGCATCCTGCCGATTCGGTAATACAGGTATATGCTGAATATAGCTCGTAAAAAGTAAAAAATCCGCAACACAAGGTTGTTGCAGAAATATCTCCTCAACATAAAAATCTACGGCGCAATTCAAACAAAAACCTATTATGCATATGATAACGCTAAATATCGATATTGTCAACCTAAAAAACAGCTAATTTTTACGCTGCGGACAGAGTTCAAACATCCTATATGAATATGCATATCGAAAAAGCCTGTGCGTTTGCGGAATGGTTGAACGTCTTACGAAAGAATGATAAATTAAAAAAGAAAAACTAATTTGAGTCGGGCTTGATCTTTTGCAGCAGGAGCTCAAGATTATAAATAGTTCGCTTATCCAGAAAATGCTCGATCCGTTCCACCTGTTTAAGCTCGTCCCGGGAGCCATTTACAAAACAAAGAAACCTCTGCAAAACATCATGCCTATAGAGCAGATATTCTCCCAATTGCCTCCCATCCTCGGTCAGCAATAGCTCGCCGTATTTTTCGGCATGGAGATAGCCCTGCTGCGCCAGCTGCTGTATCATCTTGGAGGCGGAAGAGGCTTTGACATGCAGCATTTGGGCAAGCTCGTTGACGCGCACCCTGCCATGATCGCGGGAGAGTCTGGCTATCATTTCGAGATAATCCTCCATTGCGTTTGTGATCTGGCTGTCCTCACGCAGAGAGTAGCCCTTTATTGTGTAAAAACCTCCGGATTCATCCATAATTTTACCTCAGCTGAATCAGTTCCTATCACCATTTTGGACAAACGGAATACCATGATGGTAGGAAGTTTCCTTATCCTAAAATTATTCGAGAGGTATCATAGGTATGAATGAAGATCGCTGCCTGAATGACATTGCTCCCGGCGAGCACGCAGTTGTAAGCGAGCTGCGATCAACCGGAAGCATGCGCCGCAGGCTTCTGGATATAGGCTTGATAGAAAATACGGAGGTTGAATGCCTTGGAAGAAGCCCCGGGGGCGATCCATCCGCATTTTTGATTCGTGGGGCAGTCATTGCGATTCGCTCGGAGGATTGCGCAAATATCATGATTAATTCAGTGGAACAGGAGGTGCATAAATGGGATTGACAAACCGCTCTGTCGGCATAAAGGCAGTGGATTCAGGATTGGTGATCCAAAAGCAGAATCCGAGTGATAAAGTGGTTGCTCTGGCTGGAAATCCGAATGTGGGGAAGAGCACGGTATTCAATGGCCTGACAGGATTAAACCAGCATACGGGAAATTGGCCGGGGAAGACCGTCACAAATGCGCAGGGATATTGTTCTACAAAAAAACGATCCTATGTCATGGTAGATATTCCGGGAACCTATTCGCTCATGGCTCATTCAGCGGAGGAAGAGGTGGCGAGGAATTTCATATGCTTTGGCGATCCGGATGCTGTTGTGGTGGTATGCGATGCAACATGCCTTGAGCGAAATCTGAATCTTGTATTGCAGACGATCGAAATATCATCTAGGGTTGTGGTATGCGTCAATTTGATGGATGAGGCAAAACGGAAAAACATAAAGATCAACCTTCCTTTGCTTTCAGCGCGGCTTGGCGTTCCGGTAGTGGGCACCGCTGCAAGAAAGAAAAAGAGCCTGAGTATTCTCACAGATGCATTGGATAAGATATGCTCCGATACCATACAGCTGAGCCCATTTAGGATCCAATATGACGATGCTATAGAGGCGGCTATTGATTGGTTGGAGCCCATTGTGCGCGAAAAATGCGGCGGAAAGCTGAATAGCCGATGGCTCAGCTTGAAACTGCTGGATCAGGATGAATCCCTTATAAGTGAAATAAACGCTTATTTGGGGGATGAATTTCTAAAGGACAATGAACTTCAAAATAAAATAAAAGAAGCAAGGGCCGGACTCCGGGAACGGGGCATTGAGAATCAGGATCAGATTAAGGATCTGACGGTATCGGCATTGGTTCATAGTGCGGAGCTGATATGTGATGGCGTTATTTCTTATGAAAACCCAAAATATGCAGCCTCCGATCGAAGATTGGATAAAATATTGACCAGCAGGCTCACTGGCTATCCGGTAATGCTTGCCTTGCTTGCCCTGATATTCTGGCTGACGATCACAGGTGCGAACTATCCTTCTCAGCTGATATCGAATTTCCTGTTTCGAATACAGGATAAATTGATGGAATTATTTATCCGTATAAATGCTCCGGAATGGCTGAGCGGGGCTCTTGTAATGGGAGTATATAGGGTTGTGGCATGGGTTGTATCGGTCATGCTGCCGCCGATGGCGATCTTTTTTCCGCTATTCACGCTTCTGGAGGATGCGGGATATTTGCCAAGAGTTGCCTATAATCTGGATAAGCCATTCAAAAAATGCAAGGCATGCGGGAAGCAGGCATTGTGCATGTGCATGGGATTCGGCTGCAATGCAGCGGGCATAATCGGATGCAGGATAATCGATTCGCCGAGGGAGCGGCTGCTGGCAATCCTTACAAATAATTTTGTTCCATGCAACGGCAGATTTCCAACGCTTATAGCCATACTGACGATGTTTTTTGTCGGTACGGCGGGAGGGGCTTTTTCCTCACTTTTCTCGGCATTGCTTCTGACGGCGGTCATCGTTTTGGGCATATGCATCACATTTGCGGTCACAAAGATATTGTCCCGCACTTTGTTAAAGGGCATTCCATCATCCTTTACGCTCGAATTGCCCCCATACAGAAAGCCGCAGATCGGCAAAGTGATCGTTCGTTCGGTCTTTGATAGAACTCTGTTTGTGCTTGGTAGGGCCGCTGCTGTTGCGGCACCGGCTGGATTAATCATCTGGCTTATGGCAAATATAACCATAGGCGATATGAGCATTTTGAATCATTGTGCCTCATTTTTAGATCCGTTTGCAAGGCTGATGGGGCTGGATGGAGTTATATTGATAGCATTCATCCTAGGATTTCCTGCAAATGAGATCGTGATACCGATTGTCATCATGGCATATATGGCACAGGGGAGCATATTGGAGCTTGGCACCCTTGCGCAGATGAAGGAGCTGTTCATCCAAAATGGCTGGACTTGGGTGACTGCGATAAGCACGATGCTGTTTTCACTCAACCATTGGCCATGCTCTACAACCCTTTTAACCATAAAGAAGGAAACCGGAAGCTGGAAGTGGACCGCAGCCGCAGCTGCAATACCAACTGCTATAGGCATCGTGATATGCATATTATTTACGACGGTTGCAAGAATCTTCATTTAACTGAAAACGACAAGCTTTTATTAAAGCTTGTCGTTTTATGGTGGAAGCGAGGGGAGTCGAACCCCTGTCCGAAAATCTGTCTGCAAGACTTTCTACGAGCGTAGTTGATGCTTTGACATTCCCTCTCGCGCGCCCCCATCAACAGGGTTGCGCGTTTAGTAGTCTCTTAAATCCCGACCGGGTCAAGACGCGCCCGGGTTGGTTCCCCACATTGATGATGCCCGTATCCGCAGTCGTGGGCAACTGCGGGCGGACAGCCGCGCTAATTAAGCAGCGACGGGTACGAAATTAGATTCGTCGTTTATTTTTAAGTTTTCCCGATTTTATCGAAGCTCGGGGCTTCGGCTCGCTTATCCGGCATCCATGATCCCCGTCGAAACCATGTACGCCCCCATAATGCTTTTTAAGTATAGCATATTCTTTGCGGCTTTGCAAGTGCTGACACATATATTCATTTGAATGATGGGCAAAACAGTAAAAATATTGAATAATGCTAATGGTTAAAAATGGGAATTTCTTTCTGCATACCAATGTGGGGCGATGCATTGACTTTATTCGACATTACCAGTATGATATGCAATGCTGGGGCGATAGCCGGATCTGCCGGTTTGCTTTATGCCCGTTTGGCAGAAGTAAATATGATGATAAAGAAAGGAGCTATGCTTATATATCATGAAGACAAAACGAGAAAAGATCCCATTTAATCCTTATGATACAAGATTTAATTTAAAGGAGGACATCATAACGCTTGCGATACTGATTGCGGTCTGCTTTGTTCAATGCATTGTAATCAGCGCATTTTATACACCGAATCATTTTCTTTCGACGGGTATTACCGGCATTGCGGTGCTATTTCAGTATGTTTGGCAGCTGCCTAAATACATAACGGTGATCGTTTTGAATATTCCGATCCTGTTCTTTGGCTTTAAGCAGGCCAACTTGAAATTTATGATCTTCAGCACGATCTCGACTATCTGCTATGCGGTATTCTTTGAAATCCCGTTTGTTTCCGGCTTCGGAAAATATGTACACCTGGGTGAATATTCCGCGCTGCTATCCGCAATAGTGGGGCCGGTGCTTTTGGGAATATCGGGAGTTTGCGTGGTCAAGCGCGGAGCTTCGCTTGGAGGTATGGATGTGCTCAGCGTTGTGTTGAGTCGGAAGTTTTCGATCCCGATGGGAAATATAAATATGGCATACAATTTTGTCATAATGGTATTTCTTGGCATGGCATATGGTGCGGAGAAGGCGATATTTTCAATGATCTCCGTATTTATTGCCAATACGACCTTTAATTACGTCATGCGTGGCTTCAATAGAAATCTATCGGTGTTTATTATAAGCCAGAAATGGGATGAGATTGCGCCGCATCTGCTTTCTGAGATGCATAGGGGAGTGACTTATCTTCATGGCGAGGGAGCATATACGGGCGAACCGCGCAAGGTCGTTTACTGTATAGTTAAGACGACGGAGCTTGCTAAGCTCAGAAGCATCGTGAAGCGCATAGACAGAAATGCATTCTTTTCGGTAACAGAGAATACTGAGGTCATAGGCCGAGGCTTCGGATTGATGAATTGATGCGGGCATAAATCCATGCATCGTATTGCCCTAAGGACAGCGCAGCGGCTTTGTCCTAGAAAATATAACGAAAAAACCCTTGAAGTGACAGCGAAAATAGAGTAGAATAGAAATGTAGGATAATTCGATGCGGGGCAGAGGCGATGTGACTGAAGCCGCCGCATATTGGAAGAATCAAAACTTGGAGGAAAAATCATGGCTATCAAATCCTTTGATGAACTCATTGCAAAGGTCAAATCAGGAAGAAAATCCACCGTTGCGCTCGTATGCGCAAATGACGAGCATGCGCTTGAAGCGGTTATACATGCTTCGGATATCGTTAACGCAATATTCGTCGTTGAGCATGATAAGGTGGAGGATCTAAACAATATTCTCACCGCTCTCGGCAAAAATCCCGCAGATTATGAGATCGAGATAGTCCCGGAAGGCATGCATCCCAGCGTTTGTGCTGCGAAGCTCATTCATTCCGGCAGAGCAGATTTTTTGATGAAGGGCAAGATCATGACTGGGAATCTGCTCAAGGGCGTGCTCGCTCCGGAGGCGGAACTGCGTACCGGCTCGTTGATGAGCCATGTCATGCTCTTTGAGGTTCCCGGTTATCATAAGCTTCTCGGAGTTACCGATGGCGGAATGTGTACCTATCCCGATTTGGATAAGAAGGTCGGTATAGTTAAGAATGCCGTTCAGTTCTTCCACAGGATCGGCGTTGAAAAGCCCAATGTGGCTGCGCTTTGTGCCATTGAGACCGTTAATCCCAAGATGCAGGAGACCGTTGATGCGGCTGAACTCAAAAGGATGAGCCTTGAAGGAGAGCTTGGGGAATGCTATGTTGAAGGTCCGATAAGCTATGATCTTGCGATGGTGCCTGAGCTTTCTGCCGTCAAAGGCTATACTGCCTGCCCTTGCTGCGGCGATTTCGATATCCTTCTCGTTCCGGAAATCGTTGTCGGAAATGTACTAGGTAAATGCATCACCTATACTGCACATGGACGTATGGCGGGCATCATTATGGGCTGCAAGGTTCCTATCGTGCTCACAAGCCGTGGTTCCAGTGCGGAGGAGAAATACTATAGCTTGGCAATGGGTGCAGGCTTTGTAGGCGAATAAGCTAAGGAAAAGGAAAATATGGAAAGAATTCTCGTTATCAACCCAGGCTCAACATCCACGAAAATAGCTGTCTTTGATGATAAAGAAAAGATAATGGAAGCAACCATACGCCATCCGCTTGATGAGCTGAGGCACTATAATTGGGTCATGGATCAGTTTGAGTACCGTATGGAGCATATTGAGCGCACCTTGGAGGAGAAGGGAATCGAAAAATCGACCCTAACCTGCGTTATGGCTAGGGGAGGACTCCTTCCGCCTGTGCCATCGGGGGCATTCATGGTCAACCAGGAGATGATTGATTATTTCTATGCAGCAAAGGTGAATGTGCATATCTCCAATCTTGCCTGCGTTCTTGCGGATGCGATTGCACGTCCGCTCGGCATTCCCGCAATGGTTTATGATCCGGTTGCAGTGGATGAGCTCGCTCCCGTTGCGAGGATCACGGGTATGCCAGATGCACCCAAAGTAAGCCGCGGGCATGTGCTCAATAGCCGTGCAATGGCGAGAAAATGTGCCGAAAAGCACAATATATCATTCGAAGAGGGTACGTTCATCGTCGATCACATAGGCGGCGGCTGCTCCACATGGCTCATCCATAAGGGTAAGTGTATCGATTGCTACAGCGATGATGATGCGGGATTTGCACCAGAACGCTGCGGTAAGATTCAGGCTATGGAGCTCGCCATGCTTTGCTATAGCGGCAAGTATACGAAGGAAGAGATGAGCCGCTATATTCGCGGTAAGTCCGGCTTTGCTGCATTGCTGGGCACCAGCGATGCTTTTGAGGTTGAGAAGAACTATAAGGCTGGTGATGAGAGGACGAAGCTTGTTGTTGAAGCGATGGGCATAGGCCATGCAAAGGGTATTGCAGATCTTGCGAGCGTTGTCAGAGGTAAGGTCGATAGGATCATCATAACTGGCGGTCTTGCGCATTTCCCCGAATTGATGGCCATCATTCGTGAACATGTTGAATGGATTGCTCCGATGGAGATAATGCCGGGTGAATACGAAATGGAGGCGCTTGCGCTCGGCGGGCTTCGCGTGCTTCGCGGTGAGGAGAAGGTGCACGAATTCCATATCTCATAACCCGTTTTTTATGAGTAGGCGCAGAGTGGATTTCGAATTGTTTTATTGAAGCTGACACAGAATAGATTAGATAACCGCCGGTTTATTTAAGGACGCGGTGAGTCATAGGATAAAATGGAGGATTTGATATGGAACTTGAATTGACCATGGCCGATTTTGATGCCGAGATTCAAAAGGATACCCCTATACTCGTCGATTTCTGGGCGAGCTGGTGCGGTCCGTGCCGCATGCTTGCGGGAACGATCGAACAGATCGCTAAAGAGAGCGATGGAAGCTATCGCGTGGGCAAGGTTAATGTGGATGAGCAGCCGGAGCTTGCGGAGCGTTATGGCGTTATGAGCATACCAACATTGATCATATTCAGAAATGGTGAGATCATTAATCAATCTGTGGGTGTAGTTCCCAAGGGAAAGATAATGGAAATGCTTAAATGATCAATCGGATGATCGAAAACATTCCGAAAAAGGAGCCGTCATATAAAGTGGCTCCTTTTAAATTGATTCTCTATAGCTATATCAAAGCTATGAACATCGTTTTTATAGCAATGGTCATTTTTTATTATTGATTATAAAGTTCATTTGTATTTTTTGCTGCATATATTATTTCCGACAGAAGGAAATATCCCTTAGGCTAGAAGCGAAATTAAATTGCTTGTTATTGCTCATTTTTGTAACTAGGGAATCTTTTATTGAATCATCTTTAATTTTAATCATTATACAAATTGATTTCTGCCGTATATGCTGATCCGATTGACAAGAATGGTAAAACGGTGGTAGAATATACCTACGATACCTGGGGAAAAGTTATTTCCGTAACCGGCTCGCTGGCAAGCACCCTC
>MSGV01000009.1 GCA_001940845.1 Christensenellaceae bacterium Phil7 | reverse complement strand
TAGCTTAAAATAAATTCAAGTTTGCCGGATAAATAGCAAACCCGGCCGAGCCAGTCAACGGTCAAGATGAACGGGCTTCGCCCGCCGTTGACAGCCCCGCCCGGTTTTGCAGTTAGGCAGTCAAGGAGCGACAGCCTAAAGTGCTGCCGCCCCTTACTATCATAAAAAGCAACTACTAACCAGCCACAGCCCTTTTGGGAGGAAAGGGGGATTTTCCATGACCTGTACAGAAGAATATCGGGAACATATCGAGTACACTTTCCATGCCTTTTGCAAAGTCGTTATCCGAAATGCAACGATCAACGCAGCGAGGACACGGAGCAGGAAGCACAAAAGAGAAATATCCCTTGAATACCTCACAGACGAAAAGCACTACCCTTTAGGCACGACAGATGAATATTTCCAAGCCCCGGAGCCGGACGAGGAATACATACTTACCCTTTGCGGCGATACGGTCATTTTCAGCAGCGGTTTACTTGCGGAAGCCCTGTCACGGCTGGACGAACGGGAGCGGGAAATGATTTACCTGTCCTTTTTCAAGCGTATTCCACAGCACGAAATTGGCAGACAGTACGGGCGCAGCCGCAGCACAGCGGGCTACCATATCCGAAAAGCCCTACGGCAGCTCCAAGCGGAAATGGAGGGAATGGCATATGAGAAATAATAGGCTTCTCCCCTATGAAACAATCGTCCAAGCCGCCAGCGGGGAGCCGGAAGCGGTGGGAACTGTATTGCAGTATTACCGCCGCCGCATACAATGTGCCGCCCGTGTGAATGGACGGGTAGACCAAGATACAGAGGACTACATCACCCAGACGCTTCTCACAGCTATTTTCAAGTTCCGCTTTGGGAGATAGCCCTACCGCCTACAACTGAATAACCGCCGCTTCGCCGGCAACCAGAAAGCAGTAAATCTATTCAACAGATTTGCTGCTTTTTTTCGTTCCTGTTTGGCATTTTTGAAAATCCCCAGTATGAAAAAACAAAAGGGAAAATAGCCGCCGCAGTTGGCAAAATCCCTTACTTATCCGTAGAGGGTATCAAAGAAAAAAATACTGCCATTGTCCGCCTATTCCGGCTTGCGTGGTGTTGTAGGGAATAGAGGGGAAATTCTAAAAATCTCCGTCCATTTTGCTTTGCGTGGTGTTGTAGGTAGTGAAAGGAAAATTTTCAAGATAAGCCGGAATAGCGGGTAGCAAAGCCCTTTTGAAACGTTTTGTTAGCGGAAAGGACGGGAGCCGGGGAACGCCGGAGTTTTTCAGAGCAAGATTCTACCGAGGTGCCAAAATTCGCTCTCCGCTTATTTTTGCCCCTGCGGGAATCTTGTTGGGGAGTGCCTTCCCCAAACCCTGCTATGCGCCCTGTCGGGCGAGAAAGGAGGTCACAGACCATGCGAAAGAAATACAATACGCCCCACCGCCGTCATGTGGTAAAGACCCGCATGACCGATGAAGAATACGCCGACTTCACCGGGCGGCTGGCGGCTTATGAAATCAGCCAGTCCGAGTTTATCCGGCAAGCCATACGGAAAGCGACCATACGCCCCATTGTCACCGTTTCCCCGGTCAATGACGGGCTGCTTGCCGCCCTCTCCAAGCTCACGGCAGAGTACGGGAAAATCGGCGGCAACTTAAACCAGATTGCCCGGAGCCTGAACGAATACGGAAGCCCCTACCGGGGGCTGGAAAAGGAAGTGCGGGGAGCCGCCGCCGACCTTGCCGCCTTGAAGTTTGAAGTCTTGCAGAAAGTAGGTGAAGCCGTTGGCGATACTCAAACATATCAGCTCTAAAAATGCCAACTACGGGGACGCTGAAAAATACCTCACATTCGAGCATGACGAGTTTACCATGAAGCCCACCCTTGACGCAGACGGGCGGCTCATACCGAGGGTAGACTACCGCATATCCTCTCTGAATTGTGGCGGGGAGGATTTTGCCGTTGCCTGTATGCGCTCCAATCTCCGCTACGGCAAGAACCAGAAACGGGAGGACGTAAAGAGCCACCACTACATCATCAGCTTTGACCCACGGGACGGCCCGGACAACGGCTTGACCGTTGATCGGGCGCAGGAGCTGGGCGAGAAGTTCTGCGCCGAGCATTTCCCCGGACACCAGGCCCTTGTCTGCACCCACCCGGACGGACACAGCCACACCGAAAATATCCATGTGCATATCGTCATTAACAGTCTGCGGATTGCGGAGGTTCCCATGCTGCCCCACATGGACAGGCCAGCGGACAGGAAAGCAGGCTGCAAGCACCGCTGTACGGACGCAGCTATGAACTATCTGAAAGCCGAAGTCATGGAGATGTGCCACAGCGAGGGGCTTTACCAGATAGACCTTTTGAACGGCAGCAAAGAACGCATTACCGAGCGTGAGTATTGGGCGCAGAAGAAAGGACAGGCTGCCCTTGACAGAGCCAACGCCCCTATTGCTGCGGACGGTATCGCGCCCCGGCAGACCAAGTTTGAAACGGATAAGGCGAAGCTGCGCCGGACTATCCGGGAAGCCCTTGCCGCTGCTTCCGGCTTTGATGAGTTTGCCGCCCTGCTTCTCCGGCATGGTGTGACCGTCAAGGAGAGCCGGGGGCGGCTAAGTTACCTCACGCCGGACAGGACGAAGCCAATTACCGCCCGGAAGCTGGGGGACGATTTTGACCGGGCTGCTGTCCTCTCCGTTTTGGAGCAGAACGCCGCCAGAGCCGCCGAAAAACCCGCAGCCATAGCGGAATACCCCGGCAGTATCAAAGACCGCTTACGGACGAAAAAAGAAGCGAAAAACGCCCCGAACAATGACGCTGTACAGCGCATGGTAGACATAGCCGCCAAGCGAGCCGAGGGGAAAGGACGGGGCTATGAGAAGTGGGCGACCATGCACAACCTCAAACAGATGTCGGCTACCCTCATGCTCTACCAGCAGTATGGCTTTTCTTCCCCGGACGAGCTGGACGCTGCCATTTCCGCAGCCAACACCGCCACGCAGGAGAGCCTTGCCGGACTGAAAGGGCTGGAAGCCGCTATCCGGGAGAAAAAGGAATTGCAGCGCAACCTTTTGGGCTATATCGGCACGAAGCCCGCCCGTGACGGTCTGAAAGCGCAGAAATCGGAGAAAGCCCGGAGAGCCTACCGGGAACAGCACGAAAGCGATTTTATCATAGCGGACACAGCCGCCCGTTATTTCCGGGAGCATGGAATAACCAAGCTGCCAGCCAGCAAAGCCCTGCAAAGGGAGATTGAGCAGCTTACCGTCCAGAAGAACGCCGGATATAACGACTACCGGGAGAAACGCCAGCGGGCGCAGGAGCTTCAGACAGTCAGACGCAATATCGACCAGATTTTAAGGGGCGCACCGAGCCAGCAGAAAAAGCGTGAACAGGAGCGTTAAAGACCGCCCCGAAATGATACCGAAACCCTACAAAAATACAGGTATGATATGAACCCTTACCGCAATACTCCCCGACTTCCAAACGGGGCTTACAGGGCAGAAAAAGCCCGAAAATGATACCGAGAACATACAGAAAATGCCCCCTATCCCGCTACACCGATAGGAACGGCAGAAAGGAGCTTACCATTGCCGAGAATGAGCAAGAAGCGGCGGCTGGAATGGTCTTTCTTCCTCAACCACCGCAACCGTATCACTTACAACGACCTATGCCGGGGCTGCACCCGTGACTGCAAACAGAGCTTCCGGGCGGTTATCATACTATGCCCTCGCTATTATTCCAAACGCTGGAAAAAGGAGGACGCAGCCTATGGCAGATAACCGCAAATATTACTACCTCAAGCTGAAAGAGAGCTATTTTGACGATGATGCAATCGTTCTGCTGGAAAGTATGCAGGACGGCGTTATCTATTCCAACATTCTCTTGAAGCTGTACTTGAAATCGCTGAAAAACGGCGGGAAATTGCAGCTTGACGAGAATATCCCCTACACCGCCCAGATGATTGCGACCATTACCCGCCAGCAGGTAGGTACCGTAGAGAGAGCTTTGAAAATCTTTATGAAGCTGGGGCTTGTGGAGCCTTTGCCAAGCGGCGCACTCTACATGAGCAACATTGAGCTTTTAATCGGCCAGTCCTCTACCGAGGGGGAGCGCAAGCGCAGGGCGCGGCTGGCTTTGCAGGAACAAAAAGCCCTGCCGCAGACAGGGGCGGACAAATGTCCACCATATCGAGCGGACATTTGTCCACCAGAGATAGAGATAGAGAAAGAGATAGATATAGAAATAGAAAAAGAGAGAGAGTTAGAAACGGGACACCCCGCCCCCGCCGCCTATGGCAGATACCACAATGTCATTCTTTCCGATACGGAGCTTGACGGGCTGAAAACAGAGCTTCCCGGCAAGTGGGAGTATTACATTGACCGCCTATCCTGCCATATCGCTTCCAGCGGGAGGAAATACAAGAGCCATGCAGCCACGATTTTCAAGTGGGCGCAGGAGGACGCAGCCAAGAAAGCCCCGAAAAAGGGCATACCCGATTATACCTGTAAGGAGGGCGAGAGCTTATGACGAATGGATTTGATGAAATGATTTTGAATATGACCGACACCACGCCGGAGCCGGAGGACTACACCGGCGAGGACGGGCTTTTATACTGCGGGAAGTGCCACAAGCCCAAAGAGGGCTATTTCCCCAAAGAAACCGCCGCATGGCTGGGGCGTGACCGCCACCCGGCAGAATGTGACTGCCAGCGGGCAGAGCGTGAGGAACGGGAAGCCGCAGAGAAACAGCGCAGTCACCTTGAAACTGTCGAGCGGTTGAAGCGGCGGGGCTTTACAGACCCGGCTATGCAGGGCTGGACGTTTGAGAACGACAACGGCAAGTGCCCGCAAATGGAACACGCCCATTTCTATGTGGAGAACTGGGAAACCATGAAAGAGCGCAACATTGGCTATCTGCTATGGGGCGGCGTTGGCACAGGCAAGAGCTATTTTGCGGGCTGTATCGCAAATGCCCTTATGGAGCGTGAAATCCCCGTGTGCATGACAAACTTTGCATTGATATTGGGTGACCTTGCCGCCAGCTTTGAGGGCAGGAATGAATATATCTCCCGACTTTGCAGCTTCCCGCTGCTTATCCTTGACGATTTTGGAATGGAACGGGGAACGGAATACGGCTTAGAGCAGGTCTACAACGTGATTGACAGCCGTTACCGCAGCGGCAGGCCGCTGATCGTCACGACTAATCTCACGCTGGAGGACTTGCAGCACCCGGAGGACACCGCCCACGCCCGCATTTATGACCGTCTGATTGAAATGTGTTCTCCTGTCCGCTTTACCGGGAGCAACTTCCGAAAAGCCACGGCGCAGGAGAAAATGGGACAACTGAAAAAGCTGATGAACAGAAAGGAGAGCCGCCTATGACCAACACCCCAAAGAATGACCGCAGCACCCGCCGCCCGGATTGCGTGACGGAAATCCGCATAGGTAATTCTGTCCTTGTCGTTTCCGGCTATTTCAAGCAGGACACCACCGCCACCGCCGCCGATAAAATGCTGAAAGTGCTGGAAGCGGAAGCTGCTACACAAAAATCGGCAATTTGACGGGACGTAAAGAAGCAGAAAGGACTGTACAGCCAGCCCCGGCGTGTGGTATGATAGTCATACGGAATAGTGGGGCTGGCTGTCGGAAATGGAGGACACTATGTTAAGACAGACCACCCGAAACCTTATTACCGCCCTTTATCCGAGATTATCCCACGAGGACGAGCTGCAAGGTGAGAGCAATTCTATTTCAAACCAGAAGCGTATTCTTGAAACCTATGCGAAGCAGAACGGCTTTTCCAATCTGCAATGGTACACAGATGACGGTTATTCTGGGGCGAACTTCCAAAGACCCGGTTTTCAAGCCATGCTTGCGGACATTGAAGCCGGAAAAGTCGGCACCGTTATCGTCAAGGATATGTCACGGTTAGGGCGAAACTATCTGCAAGTGGGAATGTATACGGAAATGATTTTCCCACAGAAAGGCGTCCGCTTTATCGCTATCAATGACGGAGTGGACAGCGCACAGGGCGACAATGATTTTGCCCCTCTGCGGAACATTTTTAACGAATGGCTGGTGAGAGATACGAGCAAGAAAATCAAAGCAGTAAAACGGTCTAAGGGTATGAGCGGGAAGCCCGTCACGAGCAAACCCGTATACGGCTACTTTATGGACGAGGACGAAAATTTTATCATTGACGGGGAAGCCGCCCCTGTTGTGCGGCAGATTTACAGCTTGTGCCTTGCCGGGAACGGGCCGACCAAGATAGCCCGTATGCTCACAGAGCAGGAGATCCCCACGCCGGGAACGCTGGAATACCGTCGGACGGGAAGCACCCGCCGCTACCACCCCGGCTATGAGTGCAAGTGGGCGACCAATACCGTGGTACATATCCTTGAAAACAGGGAGTACACGGGCTGTCTGGTAAACTTCAAGACGGAGAAGCCGTCCTACAAGACCAAGCACAGCGTAGAGAACCCCATTGAGAAACAGGCGATTTTCGAGAACCACCATGAGCCTATCATTGACACCCAGATGTGGGAGCGTGTGCAGGAGTTACGCAAGCAGCGCAAACGCCCGAACCGCTATGATGAAGTGGGCTTATTCTCCGGCATACTCTTTTGTGCCGACTGCGGCAGCGTCCTTTACCAGCAGCGTTACCAGAACGCCACCCGCAAGCAGGATTGTTATATCTGCGGGAGCTACAAGAAGCGTACCCGTGACTGTACGGCGCACTTTATCCGCACCGACCTGTTGACCGCCGGAGTGACCGACAATCTGCGGAAAGTCACCAGCTATGCAGCGAAGCACGAAGCCCGGTTTATGAAGCTGCTGATCGAGCAGAACGAGGACGGGGGCAAGCGCAGGAACGCCGCAAGGAAAAAGGAGCTGGAAGCCGCCGAGAAGCGTATCAGCGAGTTATCCGCTATCTTCAAGCGGCTGTATGAGGACAGCGTGACCGGGCGCATTTCAGACGAGCGTTTCACGGAGCTGTCGGCAGACTATGAAGCCGAGCAGAAAGAACTGAAAGAGAGAGCCGCCGCTATCCGGGCAGAGCTTTCCAAAGCGCAGGAAGCCACGGTAAACGCAGAAAAGTTTATGAATGTTGTCCGCAAGTACACCAGCTTTGAAGAACTTACCCCTACCCTTTTGCGTGAGTTTGTGGAGAAAATCGTTGTGCATGAGTGCAGCTATGACGAGAACGGCACACGCAGACAGGACATTGATATTTATTACTCTTTCGTTGGCAAGGTAGACCTGCCCGAATGACCGCCCGACCTATCCGGCGCAATGCGCAAACGCCGGATAGGAACGGCAAAATTTTTTACACTTCTACTACTTCTTTATCACACATCAGCAAAGGCACACGGAATGTCCAAAACAGCTTAATGGCCTCCCGCAGGGACGCAGCACCCGCAGCAACCAGATAGGTCTGAAACGCCATATTGCCGAACATCGTCAGGAAAAAGAGCAAAAAGCCGTAACGGAACCACTTGGAGGACATCCAGCGGGGCGTGGGCTTACAGCGGGAGCATTTGAGATCGCCGCCAAGTTTACTAAACAGCTGTTCCCGTCCGCAGAGGTGGTTGCAAA
>MSGV01000008.1 GCA_001940845.1 Christensenellaceae bacterium Phil7 | reverse complement strand
TGTGCCCGCCAAGAGCCATGTTCAGCGTATGGAATTAGAACTTCATGCCATTGAACTTGACGCCGGGCCCCATAGTGGTGGCGAGCACAAGGCTCTTGATATAGGTTCCCTTTGCGGCAGCGGGCTTGGCCTTGATGATAGCATCCATAAGGGTGTTGAGATTCTCAACGAGCTTATCCTTGCCGAAGCTTACTTTACCGATGGGGCAGTGGCAGATATTGGTCTTATCGACGCGGTATTCAACCTTACCTGCTTTAATATCGGTGATCGCCTTGGCAACATCCATGGTAACGGTGCCGCTCTTGGGGTTGGGCATCAAGCCCTTCGGTCCGAGAACGCGGCCGATACGGCCAACAACGCCCATCATATCCGGGGTTGCGACGCAAACATCGAATCCAAACCAGTTTTCGGTCTGGATCTTCTTTACCATATCCTCATCGCCTACGAAATCTGCGCCGGCCTCGAGGGCTTCGCGAGCCTTATCGCCCTTTGCGAATACGAGAACGCGGACGGTCTTGCCGGTGCCGTGGGGCAGAACGACTGCACCGCGAACCTGCTGATCTGCGTGACGGGAGTCAACGCCGAGGCGGATATGAGCTTCAACGGTCTCATCAAACTTCGCCTTGGAGGTGGAGATGACGACTTCGATGCCATCTTCGGGATCGTAGAGCCTCTGCCTATCGATCACTTTTGCACTTTCGATATACTTTTTGCCATGCTTCATATTCAATACCTCGCTTATCAGTCAACAACGACAACGCCCATGCTGCGTGCGGTGCCGGCTATCATGCTCATTGCTGCCTCAATGCTTGCGGCGTTGAGATCGGGCATTTTGAGCTCTGCAATTTCCTTGATCTGAGCCTTGGTGATGTTCGCAACCTTGGTCTTATTGGGAACACCGGAGCCGCTCTCGATGCCGCAGGCCTTCTTGATGAGGACGGCTGCGGGAGGGGTCTTGGTGATGAAGGTGAACGAACGATCCTGGTATACCGTGATGACTACGGGGATGATGAGCCCTGCCTGCTTAGCAGTGCGCTCGTTGAATTCCTTGCAGAAACCCATGATATTGAGTCCGTGCTGACCCAGTGCGGGACCGACGGGCGGTGCGGGTGTGGCCTTACCTGCGGGGATCTGCAGCTTGACAAAGCCGGTGATCTTCTTTGCCATGATAATATTCCTCCTAAAATAAAATGTGGTGCGAGCGGTCGTGGCAGTGCGGATGCGGTTTTAGCTCCGATCCTATCCCTGAAAGGAACCTGCCGAGCCTCCCACTATGTAAATCCGCTTTTGCGGAAAGACATACGTGGTCAAATAATTTTTGATTCCGGAATGCTTCTGCGCCCGGGATCAGATCTTCTGTACGTCGATGAAATCGAGCTCCATCGGCGTTTCCTTGCCGAACATGAAGATATTGATGACGACTATCTGCCGATCGGCATCAATGCTTTGAACGACGCCATCAAAATTGGCAAATGGGCCGGATACGACATGCACATTATCGCCGATATCGAAGGCGACCTTGAGCCGCACATGCTCAATGCCCATTTTTGCAACCTCTTCATCCGAAAGGGGGATTGGATCTCCGCTTGCGGGGCCGACGAATCCGGTCACGCCGCGGGTGTTGCGGACTACGTACCAGGTGTTGGGATTCATGAACATCTTGACCATGACATATCCCGGAAACAGCTTGCGGAGCACCGTCTTGGGCTTTTTTGCGCCATCCTTATATTCCACGACCTGCTCGGTGGGGAACTTGATATCCAGGATGAGATCCTGAAGTCCGCGGTTCTGAACCGTCTTTTCTAGATCTTCCTTGACCTTGTTCTCATATCCGGAATAGGTGTGGACGACATACCAGCGAGGGCTTTTCTGCTCCTGAGGAGCTGCTTCATCGGCGGAGATCTGCTCGGCTTGCTCGGGCTGCTGTGTCAATACTTCGTCCAACATAGCTTTTCCCTTACCTGCCAAGGCTTGCAAGCGCTTTCACGCCATTGCTGAAGCCGAGGTCGAGAACCCACATGATGACGGCCATCAGCGCGACGAACGCAACGACGGCGAGGGTATAGTTGATGAGCTCCTTCTTGGTGGGCCAACTGAGCTTCTTGACCTCTCCGAATACTTCCTTGAAGTATTTGCCGGTCGCCTTGCCCGCCTTGGCGAACCAACGGCCGATCCTGACGAAGATATTCGCCTTTTCCTTGTTTTCGTTCTTCATACCGGGCTCCTTACTTGGATTCCTTGTGGAGAGTGTGCTTGCGGCAGAAGCGGCAATACTTATTGAACTCCAGCCTGTCGGGGTCGTTCTTCTTGTTCTTGAAGGTATTGTAGTTTCTCTGCTTACATTCAGAACAAGCCAGTGTAATCTTAACTCGCATGGTGAGCCTCCTTGTTTGATTGCTCGAATTTTACGGCAAAGCGCAAAACTTCAAGCTAAATAAAGCCCCCCCGAGGGGACATCCAGGCCAGTTTAGCACATTTGCGGACGGATGTCAATGGTTTTATCAGTAAAATACGGCAAAAAAATAATATTTTATGCCGAAAAGCCTGTTATCGGGACTTGCCCGAGGTATGCCATAAATGCGGAGCGGCTTCCTGCCGCATGCTTCCCGGCGGCATCGGCTGCAAGAAGGGAGGGTGGAGGTGCTGCGGAAAGGGGCGGCAATGGTGCGATGCGGAGCCCGGAAGCGGGGGAGACGGGGGCTGTACCCGCAAAAAATGTGAAAACTCCTGATTAAATTTTCACATTTTTTGTTAATTATATACTTGAAGTTTCTATGGAGATAGTGTATACTGGCCATGGGAACAGATTAGATGGTTTCTAAACAAAATGTTGGAGAATGGCGAGGTAAAGGAGTGTTCTAAGCACTGTTCAGTCGGCTGTTCGCAGCCCTTCGTACAGGATGCTCCTTTAGAGATAAGAAAAATAAACGGAGGTATAGAAGATGAGAAGAAAGGTTTTCTCCATTATCGCAGCCGTACTTGCGGCACTGATGTGCATACCCGGTGCGCTGGCGGCAGCAAACGGCGTGAAGAGTGCGGAGGATTCCGCCTCAAAAAGGGCGAAAACACAGCTTCCCTACGAGGAAGTCCCGATGGAAAATATCGACGTGACGGAAATCTTGGTGCTTAATATCTATAGCGGAATGGGTTCAGTGAGTTTCGATTTTCAAGCCGATGACGGCGCTCAGCGGCTTGTGAAATTGAGCTGTGGCAAAGCAAACTTGGCAAGAGATAATCTTAACACCGAAAAAGTGAAAGATGTGCATGAGTTGGTGATCGGCGATTGCGGTTTGGTATTCTTGTTCGCCGATCCCGCCGATGGTCAGGAGGATAAAGATTTCTATCTCGATTATAAGAAGAGCAAGGATGATGAATATCTGCGCCTGATAGTATTTGAGGGTGATGCTGCCATAGGCTATGCGCTGGTGCATTACACGGAAGTAAAGTCAGGATGTGCGACCTATGATGGTGCTTGGCGTCCCAGTTTCGGAAATGCGACCATCGTTAAAGCGGTCATGCTTGAAAAGGATGGTGAGCCGTATCTCGAACTTGGCGAGGCGGATGTGAATGCGCTTATCGATGAGACTTATGAGGAATATCTTGCCAGCCCCATCTCAACGCCGATCGATAATGATAGAGTTCTTGAGATCGAGGCGAAGGAGGAGCGCACGGAGGGGGAACAGTTCTATTATGATCTGTCTCGAACTCCCTATGGCGCAACATTCGAGGAAAAGGCCGGATTGCTCGGTCTGATTCCTGACAATGAGCCTTCCGCTTCCAGCCGGGCGGAAGCACAGCTTCCCTACGAGGAAGTTCCCATGCCGGAGGGCAGCATAGATGTGGTTCCGCTGGCTTCATTCGGCAGCTATCAAGGCTGCGGCATAGTGGTTTTTGATTTCGATTTCGGATCGGGTGATCCTCGGCGGGTGAAGGCTCGCTGCGATGAATTCCGCATAGACGATCAATGGATATACCCGGAGGAGGATGTCCATACGCTTGAGCTTTCGGAAAGCGGCAGCGTGACATTGTATGATGCCCCTGCGGATGATGAAATGGATAGGCAGCATCAATTATATAAGCTGAATGAGAGGGATGCGTATCTTCGCCTGATAATATTCGATGGCGATGCCGCAATAGGCTATGCGCTGGTGCATTTCACAAATTACGCCAAGTGCGCGATCGATGAAAGCGGTGAGGTTGGCACTGCCATGCTTGATAATGCATTCCTTGTCAGGGCAGTCATGTTTGAAAGGGATGGCGAACCCTATCTTGGCGTGAACGAGGATGGGGCGAATGCGCTCATTGATCGGGCAAAAGCGGATTATCTAAACAGCCCGTTTGAGGTGACCATAGTCGATGAAAAAGTCGATGAGCTGTATAAACTCAGCAAGTCCGGCGAGCTGAATGAGGAGCAGCAGGCATACTGGGATAGATATATAGGTTCCCTTGGTCCGAAACTTATGGAGAGCAGGGATGGAGATGCCGCTTCCATGGAGCCGCTTCCCTACGAGGAAGTTCCCATGCCGGAGGAGAGCGTTCATGTAATCAATACCAGGTGTTCGGGTGTATACTGCGGACATGGTGCGGCAGCATTATCTTTCGAATCCGAAGGATCTAGCAAAATACGGGTGCAGATCAAATGCGATACCTATAATCTGGTTGATTCTGAAAAGGACTGGCAAATGATGGATGATGACTACTATGAAATCGCAGGGGTTCGGGAGATCGAGTTTGAAAACGGCGGCTGTGTCATACTTTATGGTGATCCCGAGATGTATACTTATCCGGATGGCTCGCGCTGTATGGCATATGTCCATAATGCATCGGAGGCATATCTTCGCTCAATAGTTTTTGATGGTGATGCCGTCGTTGGCTATGCATTGATGCATTTCAGTACAACCCGTTATGAGGTGGGCGAAGCATGCTGGGGAGTTTTCGATGAAGCCTGCATAGTCAAGGCAGTCATGTTTGAAAAGGATGGCGAACCCTATCTTGGCGTGACAGAGGATGAGGTGAATGCGCTGCTCGATCAGGCGAAAGAAGAATATATGATCAACGCTTCCGCAGAGGATGCGGAGGATGCGGAAACCGAAGTCCCGGAGAGTGATGAGGCAGAAACCGAAGTCCCGGAGACCGATGAAGCCATCCTGCCCGAAAGCGGCAAGGTCGAGCCGACCGATGCGCCTGCGGAGAGCGCCGAGCCGACGCCCGCGTCCACATCCGATGTAAGCGGTCGGAAATGATTTATTGCGGATTGTGTTCGCATGATGCCGCCCCATCCAAATGGGACGGTATGTAACCAGAACGGATTTTTTCTCAATTTTCTTCCCAAAATAAGAAGCACCCGAATCATGGGTTCGGGCAATGGTGAAGCTCCCGGAATGCGGAAATGCCGCCGGGAGCTTCGCTAAGCCTAATAGAACATAAATTTTAAATCAAACCTTGATGCTGCGGTTGACGGTGCCCTCCTCTGCCGTGATTGTGCCGGTATATTCGACCAGGTCGATCTTGCAGCCCTTGCCGATCACCACATCCCGTCCGCGGACGATGTTTGCACGGGTACATTCAAGCTCCACACTGTCGCCCTCGATCAGCCCGACTTCGAGCTTGGTATTGTAGGTGAAGCCGTTCCTGCGGAAAAGTCCTGCGCCAATGCCGCTATAGGCATTATTGCTGATGCTGATTTGAATATTGCTGCCGCCGATGGAACCGATCTTTGAGCCGCTGCCCGGATAGATCTCCACCGTCTCCGCATTGAGCAGTCCCGGGATACTGAGCATACCGGTGCTGTGAAAGAACTCCGCCTCTATATCTCCTCCGACCTTGCAGCTTCCGGAGGTCGATAGCTGGCGGCAGTGAATGCTTTCCTCGCAGATCAGGCTGCCGCTGCTCTTGATAATGCCGGCATTCAGCCTCCCCTCTACCTTCGTGCTGCCGGAGGTGCGCAGCTCCTCCTCGATGGATGCGTTGCCGCAATGCAGGCTGCCGGAATTGGATAGCTCTTTGCAGCTCAGGCGGCCGCTGATGCGCGTGCTGCCGGATGAACCCGCCGTCTCCGCTTCCATATCGCCTTCGATCTTTGCCGCACCGGAGCAGCGGAATTCGCCGCATTTCACGTTGCCGAGCACCTTGCCGGAGCCGCTGATGCGCAGGCTTTTGTATTCTCCGCCGGGAACGGCGGAAGCGCCGCTGATCTTCATATCAATATTCTCGTTCATGGTCATATCTCCTTATAAACATTAGAAAAATTCGTTCTTGCCGCCCGAAATGGGCAATGCTGGTCCGCGCTCGGCCTATACCTGCGCATTTCGCCCCATAGCTGCCCGGTATGCCCGCTTTGCAAGGGCCTCTTCGGGCTGCTTTGGATGGTGGGCTTTGTATGCTTTCAAGGTCTGCTCCGCCGAAAGGTCATAATGCCCGGCGGGGGGGTTAAAAAGGGGTGTGAAAACAAAATCGGATCGCCAAAACATATAAAGCATCGCTTCCGTATTCCCGTTCATTGCTGTACCTCCTTAAGATACTCCAAAATATCGATCTCTCGTTCGCCATCGGCTATTATGCAGCCGGTCAATTGCTCAAGCGGATATTCCGTCCGCTTATAATGGGTGATGATGATGAGCTTGCGCTCGGATTCACGCTTGCGCTGCTCGCCCGCAAGCTGCTGCGCCAGTTCGTCCAGTGAAAGCTTCTCCTTGCTGCCAAGAATCAGCTCGATGCGGCTGCATATCTTTTCACGCTGGAAATAGGTTTCCTGCCCGACCGTGGTCGATTTTCGAATGAACCAGCTTTCGGGGATCAGCCCTGTGCGCTTCCAGCGATAGAGCGCGCCGTAGGATATCCCATATTTCTCCAGAAGCTCTCGTTTGGAGATCAATTCCTCGTCCATAATGCACCTCCTCGCATATTGAATGGTAATTTCGGATCGGTCCCGTTTACCGGCAGGAACCGGCATTTGAACCGTTGGTAACAATGTTACGATAAGAGTGTAACATAACTATGTTACACTGTCAAGGGGTGATTAAAATATATTTTAACAATGTGACGCCGGGAATGCACGATGAAATTTTTGGTTGGGATTTCGGCTTTCGATCGAAGTGATAGCCCGGAATCACGCGATTGGGCATAGCTGCATAGTGCGGGCGGTATGCCAAGGCGGGTAAGGGTAGAGGGGTTCGGATATTAAGTAGGCGGAGCATATAATCAAAAACGTCATATTTAATAACAGATAGGATATATGTAAAAAACTGTTGAAAATTTTGTATCGTTATGGTATAATGTCGGCATGGTGTGAGGCAAAAAAACTCGAATCGTAAATCGCTTTATGAGTGGATTGACCGCAGCACCTGCTTTTGCTGTGCATAAGCGCAGGCAAGGGCGAGTCCCACGGTATCGCAGGCCGCCTCCGCTCTGTTTTTGATCGGATCAGGGCTTGCGCGTGGATGATAAATATCATTTCGTATACTTCTCGGCAATGTCCGGGTGTGAGTATAACAATATGGGGCAGAGCCCCAGCTTTCAGGAGGTGCTTTCTTTGATCCATCTGACTAACCATGGCGTTTATCTCGTAAACGGTGTTCCGCAGGAAGCGGCGGGAATCGAGCCGTCCGAAGCCAGGAAAAGAACCATGGCGTACCGCATTTTGCAGGCGCACAGCATATCCGATGATCCGGAGCAGCTGAAGGTTCGTTTCGATGCGATGGTATCCCACGATATTACCTATGTCGGCATTATTCAGCAGGCAAGGGCTTCCGGCATGAAGGAATTCCCAATCCCCTATGCGCTGACCAACTGCCATAACAGCCTCTGTGCCGTCGGCGGCACCATAAATGAGGATGACCATATGTTCGGCCTTTCTGCCGCAAAGAAATACGGCGGTATCTATGTGCCTGCAAATCAGAGCGTCATTCATTCCTATGCCCGTGAGGAGCTTGCAAAATGCGGCAGCATGATCCTTGGCTCCGATTCCCATACCCGCTATGGTGCATTGGGCACGATGGCTGTGGGCGAGGGCGGTCCGGAGCTTGCAAAGCAGCTTCTCAAAAATACCTGGGATGTACGCCTGCCCGAGGTCGTGCTCGTCTATCTGACGGGCGAGCCCAAGCGCGGTGTGGGTCCGCATGATGTCGCTATAGCGCTCGTCAAGGCCACCTTTGAAAATGGCTTTGTCAATAACCGCGTGCTCGAATTCGCCGGCCCGGGCATCAAGAGCCTGCCCATCGATTTCCGCAATGGCATCGATGTTATGACCACCGAGACCACCTGCCTCTCCTCCATCTGGGAGACCGATGAGGTGACCCGCAGCTTCTATGAGGCACATCAGCGTCCCGAGGATTATGCCGAGCTCCATCCCGAGGATGGCGCATACTATGATCGCATGATTACCATCGAGCTCGATAAGGTGGAGCCTATGATCGCGCTGCCCTTCCATCCCTCCAACGCCTATACCATCCGCGAATTCCTCGAAAATGCCGAGGAACTGCTCGCAAAGGTGGAGGCGGATGCGCAGAAGCGTTATCCCAAGGCGCATGTACATCTGACCGATAAGATCCATGATGGCGGCGTTTGGGCGGATCAGGGCATCATTGCCGGCTGCTCGGGCGGTCTGTTCGATAATATAACGGAGGCTTCGGATATCATCCGCGATAGGTTCATCGGAAGCGGCCGTTTCAGCTTCTCCGTATACCCAACCTCCGTGCCCGTATCATTGGAGCTTATGAAGGTCGGCGCAACGGCCGAACTGCTTGAGGCAGGCGCGGTCATCAAGCCCAGCTTCTGCGGTCCCTGCTTCGGTGCAGGCGATGTTCCCGCTAATAACGGCATTTCAATTCGTCATACAACTCGCAATTTCCCCAACCGTGAAGGCTCCAAGCCCGGCGAGGGTCAGTTCTCAGGCGTATTCCTGATGGATGCCAGATCCATCGCAGCAACCGCTGCCAACGGCGGCAGGATCACCGCTGCTACCGATATCGATTATACCCCCGTACATCATGATTACCATTTCGATCGCAAGGTCTATGATAACAGGCTGTATTATGGCTTCGGCAAGGCCGATCCGAGCGTTGAGCTCGTAATGGGTCCGAATATCACCGATTGGCCGAAGATGTATGAGCTGACGGAGAATCTGCTCGTCGAGCTCGCAGCCGTCATTCATGATCCCGTGACCACGACCGATGAGCTCATTCCCTCCGGCGAGACCTCATCCTATCGCAGCAACCCCCTCCGCCTTGCCGAATTCACCCTCTCCCGCCGCGTACCCGAATACGTCGGCATTGCAAAGGGCATCGCTTCCGAAGAGGCTGCCCGCAGGGCTGATGGAAGAACGGAGAAGCTGGCGGCGATCCTCGGCCATGTTGGCAATGCTGATGAGCTGATGGGCTGCACCCAGTTCGGCTCCTGCGTATTCGCAAATAAGCCCGGCGATGGCTCTGCGCGCGAGCAGGCCGCATCCTGCCAGAAGGTGCTCGGCGGCTTCGCCAATATCTGCTATGAATATGCGACAAAGCGCTATCGCAGCAACTGCATCAACTGGGGTATACTGCCCTTCACCATCGATGAGGGAACTCCCTTTGAATATGAGGCGGGAGACTGCGTTTTCGTCCCCGGCGTGCGCGATGCTATAGCGGAGGGCAGGGAGGATATCCCCGCAAAGGTCATCCGCAGGGATGGCAGCGTTGATGATCTCATGCTCCATGTCCGTGGGCTTACCCCGGATGAAAAGGAAATCCTGCTCCGCGGCTGCCTGATGAATTATTATGCCGCAAAGCAGAACTAAAGATTGAATCCTTCGACCGTCCGTGAAAATGGACGGTCGGAGCTGCGTGCGGGGGAGAGCCCCCGTGTGTTTATACAGAAAACAACATCATTTGGAGGAAAAACCGTGAACGAAAAGATTAGGATGCTGACCCCCATCGTGGAGATGGATGGCGATGAAATGACCAGAGTGCTCTGGCAGATGATTAAGGATCAGCTCATCATCCCCTTTATCGACCTTAAGACCGAATATTATGACCTCAGCCTGCTGCACCGCAACGAGACCAAGGATCAGGTCACTGTCGATGCCGCAAATGCGACCCGCCGCCTCGGTGTAGCGGTCAAATGTGCGACCATCACCCCCAATAAGCAGCGCATGGAGGAATATCCTCAGCTCACCGAGATGTGGAAGAGCCCCAATGGCACCATCCGCTCCATCCTCGATGGAACGGTTTTCCGCGCACCGATCCTCATGGATGCCATCCATCCCGTTGTAAAGAATTGGAAGCTGCCCATAACCATCGCCCGCCATGCCTATGGCGATGTGTATAAGAGCGTCGATCTGTACACCACAGAGCCCGGCACCGCCACCCTCACCTTCTGCGGCGAAAGCGGCGATGAAAAGACCATAACCGTGCAGAAGGTCGATGGTCCCGCCGTATGGCAGGCAGCCCATAATAAGGAAAAGAGCATCCGCTCCTTCGCCCGCGCCTGCTTCCAGTATGCGATAGATACCAAGCAGGATCTCTGGTTCTCCACCAAGGATACCATCGCCAAGGTCTATGATGGCGAATTCAAGAAGGTATTCGAGGAGGAATATGAGAGCACCTATCGTGCGGAGTTTGAGCGTCTTGGGCTCACCTATTTCTATACCCTCATCGATGATGCCGTTGCGAGGGTTATCCGCAGCAAGGGCGGCTTCATCTGGGCATGCAAGAATTATGATGGCGATGTTATGAGCGATATGGTCTCCACCGCATTCGGAAGCCTCGCAATGATGACCTCCGTGCTCGTCTCCCCGGATGGCACCACTGAATATGAAGCGGCGCACGGCACCGTTACCAAGCATTATTATAAGCATCTCAAGGGAGAAGCTACCAGCACGAATCCCACTGCAACCATCTTTGCATGGACGGGTGCGCTCCGCAAGAGGGGTCAGCTTGACGGCATAGAGGAGCTTGCAGCCTTCGCTGATAAGCTCGAAAAGGCGGTTCTCGATACCATGGGCGATGGCATCATGACAAAGGATCTCGTAGGTCTCGTCGATGATGGCTTTGAGGCACATGCGGTCAACAGCGATGAATTCATCGCCGCCATTCGTCAGCATCTTGAAAAGAGTCTGTAAGGCAGGAAGGCAAGATAATGAAGCTCATAAAAACCTCCACCGCCGGTACGATGGAGTCCAACGATATTATGATAACCCTTGAGCCCCGTGAAGAGGGCGGCATCAGCATCGATCTGACCAGCAATGTTATGCAGCAGTTCGGCCGCCAGATCGAAAATGTGATAAGGGAGACCCTTACGAAAAACGGCGTAGAAAATGCTGCCGTTATAGCTGTGGATAAGGGTGCGCTCGATTGCACCATCTGCGCCCGGTGCTGCACGGCTATCTTCCGTGCGGCAGAGTCCGATGCCTACGAATGGGAGGTAAAGCAGAATGTACGTTAAGGATAGACTCAGGCGAAGCATGATGTTCGTGCCCGGCAATAATCCCGGAATGATAAGGGATGCGCATATCTATGGCGCGGACAGCATCATGTTCGATCTGGAGGATTCGGTCGCTTATTCGGAAAAGGATTCGGCTCGCTTTCTCGTTTATAATGCCCTTAAGACATTGCATTTCGGTACTAAGGAGACCGTGGTTCGCATCAACGATCTGGGAAGCGGTCTTGGCATCAAGGATCTGGAGGCCGTGGTTCGTGCGGGCGTACAGGTGGTGCGTCTGCCCAAGACCGATAGCGCACAGGATGTCATCGATTGTGAACGTGAGATAGAGCGCATTGAGCGTGAAGCCGGTATCCCCGTGGGCTCAACGGGTATGATGGCTGCGATTGAAAGCGCAAATGGTGTGCTGAATGCGGCGGAGATAGCAAAGGCCAGCAAGCGCCTGATAGGCGTTGCACTCGGCGCGGAGGATTATGTGACCGATCTTAAGACCACCAGGAGCGATGGAATTGAGCTTCTGTTTGCTCGCAGCATGATCCTGAATGCGGCTCGTGCGGCAGGCATTGCAGCGCTCGATACCGTCTATTCCGATGTCAATAATGAGGAGGGCTTCGTCGCTGAGGCTACCCTCATCAAAAAGCTGGGCTTCGATGGCAAATCCGTCATCAATCCCCGCCAGATCGAGCCTCTTCATAAGGTATTCATGCCTGCGGAGAAGGATCTTGCGAAGGCACGCGCCATCATGGAGGCCATTGCCGAGGCGAATGCGCGCGGAAGCGGCGTCGCAAGCCTAAAGGGCAAGATGATCGATAAGCCGGTCGTGACCCGTGCAAAGCGGCTGCTGGATCTGTACGAGGCTGGCAGCAAGATCAGCGAAGTGGAGGATGATTGAGATGACAGATATTAGCAAGATCCCTCATATCGATGAGATTTTTAACCATGGCGAATACCATGGTTCGGAGGAGAAGAAGCGCGCGACCTTCGTCGAACGCTCTGCTTCGCAGAATAAGATCGTTCCCTCCCTGGAGGATGCGATCATAAAATCCGGGCTGAAGGATGGCATGACCATAAGCTTCCATCATCATTTCCGCAATGGTGACCATGTTGTCAATATGGTCGTCGATAAGCTTGCGGAGATGGGCTTCAAGAATTTGACCCTTGCCGCCTCATCGCTCGCTTCGATCCATTCCCATTTGATAGAGCATATCAAAAATGGCGTCATCACCCATATAGAGACCTCCGGTATGCGCGGAGAGCTTGCCGAGCAGGTATCCCGCGGCCTTATCGATTGCCCGGTAGTGTTCCGCTCCCATGGCGGCAGGGCTTCCGCAATCCTGACCGGCGAACTGCATATAGATGTTGCATTCCTCGGCGCTCCTTCCTGCGATCCATACGGCAACGCCAATGGCTATAGCCGTGATGATGATAATGGCATTGCCTGCGGTTCGCTGGGCTATGCCCGCCCCGATGCGACCTTTGCAGATACGGTCATCGTCATAACGAATCATCTCGTCTCATATCCGAATGCACCCTGGGCAATTCAGGAATATGAGGTGGATTATGTTGTGCTGACGGATGATATCGGCGATCCCAAGGGCATCATGTCCGGTGCGACCAGATATACGAAGGACCCGAAGGAGCTGCTCATAGCAAAGACGGCCGCAAACGTGATCGAGGCGGCGGGCTATCTCTATGATGGCTTCTCCATGCAGATGGGCAGCGGCGGCGCTTCGCTCGCAACTGCAAGATTCCTTCGCAAGAAGATGATAGATCAGGGCATCCATTGCCGCTTTGCGCTCGGCGGAATAACCGGCCAGATTGCGGCTATGCATGAGGAAGGGCTGATCGATCGTATCCTCGATGTTCAAAGCTTCGATCTGGATGCAGCGCTCTCCCTCAAGAATAATCATTTCCATCACCAGATCGGTGCGATCTATTATGCAAGCCATCTATCCGCTGCCGCAGTGGATCAGCTTGATTTCGTCGTGCTTTCCGCATTGGAGATCGATACCGATTTCAATATCAATGTGCTTACCGGCTCCGATGGTGTCATTCGCGGTGCGATCGGCGGCCATCCCGATACGGCGGAGGGCGCAAGCCTCAGCGTTGTCGTCGCTCCTCTAACCCGTGGACGTATCCCGACCATCGTAAAGCATGTCAATACCATCGTCACCCCGGGCTCAGTGGTGGATGTTGTAGTGACCGACCGCGGCATCGCGGTAAATCCGAATCGACCGGATGTGAAGGAGAAGCTTGTCAAGGCGGGATTGCCCGTATTCACCATCGAGCAGCTTCGTGAGCGCGCAGAGCATCTCGTCGGCGTGCCCGATCCGATCAAGTATAAGGATCGCATCGTCGGCGTGGTCATGTATCGCGATAATACCATCATCGATGTCATTCGTCAGATCGATGAGGACTGATTGTTGAGCTCAAATAACCGTATATTTGATGAATAGCTTTGGGACCGGGGATCTTCATGATCTTCGGTCTCATTGTTTGATGAATCTTTAAGGGCATTCATCCAATCAAAGCGCCGGAGACAGATCTTGAATATGATATTCGAAATGAATGCACAACTAATTTTGCGAAATACTTGAATTCTGCTGATAAATAGTGTATAATGTAAACTCGCTTATGGCGGAATGATGCATAAAGCGAAGCTAATAATCCTACCAAAGTGAGAATGAATATGAAAACACAGCGTAAAACGCTTATAATATTGATAGCAACCATAGTATTGTTGACTGCGGCGGTCGTGGCGGCAATCATTCCGGGAATTGGCAGCCATGTCATAGGCACCGAAAAACCATATGAGACCAATAAACCGGGCAAGGATCAGCCCGTTTCGGATGAGCACAGGGAGGAATATGAGATCAAAAATGTTTCGGCGGTTCGTAAGGACGGCGTTTTCAATATACCCGTGGATAGCTCGGAGGGCATAAGCCTAAGCTATGATGAGGCCGAGCTCTGCCTTGAGGGAAGTATGCAGTATGGCATATTTACCGTAACCAAAGCGGCAAAGCTGGTCATCACGGCAAGCATTGCGGAGGGTTGGAGCTTCAATGCCGATCATACATATTTTTTTGATAGCTGCAAGGAATTTACTAGCATCGTCTATATGGGGGATAGAAGGGTGCAGTTCACCCTCGATGCCCATGAGGGGCTTCGCATAAATGCGGAGGATCTGATCCTCGTCGGAATATATGCAACCCCCGAAACGCTGCCGGTGCTCCATATCAATATCGATCAGCCCTTCTCCGATGTCACTAAGGAGGAGTGGGTCGAAGCCAGATTTGAACTGACCCTGGGTACCAGTCAATTCTCAAGCGGAGAATATATCGGAATGGGTGAGGTAAAGGGCAGGGGCAACCGATCCTGGAAGCAGCCTAAGAAGAGCTATTCCATAAAGCTTGGCGAGGCTTGCTCGCTGCTGGATCTTCCGGAGACCAAAAAATATGCCATAGTTGCAAACTATGATGATAAATCGCTTATCAAAAATTATATCACCTATCGTGCGGGAAGCCTGCTCAATGGCATAGATTATGTGCCGGAATGCGAGTTTGTTGAGGTCTATCTCAATGGAAGCTATAACGGAATATATCTGCTCGTGGAGCGTATAGATGCCGAAAATGATGCCTTCGGGCTGGATGATCCCATATCCATGGATAATCTTGATGGGGATTGCTTCATAGAGAAGGATATCGATGGAAAGGCCGATATGCTGAATGATATCGTCTTTGATTGCCCGTATTGGGCAAATCAAAGCAAGGACTGCTTCGTTCTCAACTATCCCGAATTGGATAGCGGCGCGGAGATCGCCGAGGTCGTTAATTATCTGAATGATTATATGATACGCCTCGATAATGCGGTCATGGGCAGGAGTGATGAATCCTATACGAAATATGTCGATGTGGATTCCTGGATCGATTTCATAATTATGCAGGAGATCACGAAAAATATTGATGGAAATTTAAAGACGAGCTGCTTCATGTACAAGCGTTCGGGCGATGATAAGCTCTATATGGCGACGATCTGGGATTTCGATATCGCCTATGGCGGTGCAAGCTGGGATAATGCGGATCTGCTGCATAATGCCTATGTCGATTGTCCGACCGGTGCAGGTGTGACGGATTTTATGACGCTCAATAGCTCATGCCCATGGTTCTATAGCCTCTATACCAACCAGCCGGAGTTTCGTGAAGCATTGGAAGAGGCCTATGCCGAGTATAGAGAAAGCCTGATCCCGGAGCTCAAGCGGCTTATAAATGAGCAGGCGGCATATCTCGCAAAGGCTTCAGAGGAGGATTCCGAGCTTTGGAGCGGAGATTTTGCCAAGAGCATCGAAAATCTGACCGATTGGCTGGCCTGCCGCGTGGATTGGCTGGATGGGATGTGGCTCGATACCGTCGAGATCGATTTTGATACGGCCTTGAATCCTGATTCCGCTTCTTCCTTCGTTCGATTCCAACGTGTGCGCGATGGCTATCCCTTTGCTGCCGTCATAGAGGATAATCGCCTTTGTGCTGTCAGCGGAATAGAGGGAAAGCCTAATTTCGAGAGCGATATTTCGCTGAGCATTTTGCTCAATGCGGGGGACGAGCTGAGCTTCGATTATAAGATCAGCAGCGAAAAGGATTATGATAAATTCTATTTCATGGTCAATGGAGTGACGGAGCATGCCGATTCGGGCGAGAGCGATTGGAAGCATATCAGCTTCGCTGCACCCGAGGCGGGAATCTATGAATTCCGCTGGGTCTATAAGAAGGATTATTCCGGCAATGAGGGGCGTGACTGCGTATTCATCGATGAGATAAGCGTCAGCGGGCAGATGGCAGAATATGAGATGGGCGATCTGAATCTGGATGGCAGGGTCGATTCGACCGATCTGCTGCTCCTGCATCGCTATATCGCCGATCGCTGCATGGTATCGACCTATGTGCTGCGCTTCGCCGATATAAATGGAGATGGATGCATCGATGAAGCGGATGCCGATGCGCTGCATGAGCGCATATGGAGCAGACTTCTGGAGGAGCTGGCTGCCATTCCGAGCTTGGCCGAGCATATGGATGATCCTGATGGTGAAAGCGAATAGGTTGTGATCGGGAACTCCGTTTTATCGGGGTTCTCTTTTTATCGGTCGTGTGTAATGATTGAAAATTGATGGAAAAACCATAAAAATATTCAAAAAACTATTGACAGATACGGCTGTGTCTGTTAAAATATAAAAGACTTCTAATGCATTAGATTAAAAAGGAGAATTATAGCTGTGAATACACCTAAAGTCCATGAAAGCGAATATAAGCTCTGCGAGGTTATCTGGGAAAATGAGCCGATAAAGAGCGGAGATCTGGCAAGGCTCTGCTATCAGGTGCTGGGATGGAAGACTACGACGACCTATACCGTCATCAAGAGGCTTTCTCAGCGCGGAGTGGTCAAGAATGAAAAATCGATCGTAACCTCCCTCGTCAGCCGTGATGAGGTGCAGGCCGCAGAGATAGATTCGCTTGTTGAGCGGAGATTTGCGGGCTCACTTCCGGCCTTCATTGCTGCATTTGCAAAGCATCAGCAATTGACCGATTCGGAGGTGGATGAGCTGCATGCGATGATCGATCGGTGCAGAAATGGCGAGAGCGATGGCTAAGCTTTTCATCCGAATTCTGAATATGGGCTTGGCGGCTGCGCCATTGATACTGGCCGTGCTGCTGGTTCGGCTCCTGCTGAAAAAGGCTCCGAAATGGCTGAATCCATTGCTCTGGGGTCTGGTGGCGCTGCGGCTCATATTCCCCTTCGGTATCGAAAGCGAATTAAGTCTTATTCCGGATGCGGAACCGATAAATCCATCTTTTCTGAATAACCAATATTGGGATGAAGCTGCCGCCTTGGATGACAGCAGCTTTTGGTATGGGATGCAGGGCGTTCAGCAGAATTCGATGAATGCTCAGGATGGCGAGACCCTTCGGAATTATAGGGCGAATAGCATATCGGCTGTCTCATCGGGACCTTCGCTGAGAGGCATATTGAAAGCAATACTGCCCGCTATGTCACTTATATGGGTGATAGGCATGGCTGTATTGCTTTTGTATATAGCGATAAGCTATTTCCTGCTCTATCGCAGGGTCAGCATGGCTGTATTGCTGCATGATAATATCTATGAATGCGAATTCGTTTCCTCTCCATTCGTGCTCGGCGTGATAAGACCCAGGATATACCTGCCGAGCGGGATGCCGGAAAGCGATGCGGTGCATGTGATTGCGCATGAGAGAGCGCATATCAAAAGGCACGATCATTGGGTGAAGCCCATTGCCTTCATTCTGTTGAGCGTATATTGGTTCAATCCGCTGATGTGGATAGCCTATTTTCTGCTGAGCCATGATATCGAGCTTGCGTGCGATGAAAAGATCATAAAGCATCTGGCGCTTCCGGAGAGGGCGGATTATTCCGAAACATTGCTGAATTACAGCATAAAGCGCAAAACGATAGCTGCTTGTCCGCTGGCATTCGGCGAGGTCGGCGTGAAGGAACGCATAAAAAACGTGCTCTCATACAAGAAACCCACCTTTTGGATAATAATAGCTGCCTTGCTCGCATGTGCTGCGCTTGCCGTATGCTTCCTAACAAATCCAAAGCCCAAGGTGCCCGCTCCGTTTGAGCGGGGCTATAGCGCCGATGGCGTGATCGGAGAATCCTGGACAACCGTCTTGGAGGAACGGGATGAGGATGATTGGCAGCGTCTTATCTTCCGAAATGCGGAATCCGCTCCAACGGCGGATATGGATATCGGGAGCATAAATTACTATCTGGATGCCGATGGTCTGCTCCATGCCCGCGCATATGCGCAGGATGAGCTCGTGGAGCTCGGTCTGCTGGAGGAATTCAGCATGGATGATGTTGAATTATGCGTTGCGGAATTCATGAAGGGCAGATTTATAAAAAGCAACGAGTCCTTAAATCTGAATTTGAATTCGTCGAACCTCAATGCGGTCGATAATTCAAGACCTGTATTCAGGCGCTTTATAAATAAAATTTATTCGGATATGGAGCATGATTTGGGAAGACCCAACCCGCTTATAGGCTTTTCGATCAATGGAATGGCCTATGCCGATGGCTGCGATTGGGATTGGATCATTTCGCAGAATAAGCGTGCCTGGCGCATAAATCCCCAATTCTATATCGGCGAGGATGCCCGAGGGCTATATCTGCTGGAACAGAAGGATGGTTCCTACCTGACCATAAATGAGCTTTATGAATACTATCCGAGTTCATTGGATGAGTATGGCGAGGTATCTTGGATATATAATTGCCTTATAACGAGCATAAAGGTCAATCGGGATATCACCAAACGGGGCTTTGCTCCGATGAAGCTCCGAGAGCTGATCGGGCTCGTAGAGCGCGGGAATATAACCTGGGATGATCTTAAAGGCTATGCCTATGGCGATGTCTTTGATTATCCATTGTTTATGAGCATGAGAGCTTCGTCCTATTATCCCGATGAGCTCAGAGCATATCGGATAGGGGATGATTTCCTGCTCATCTTGGATGGGGGGATAAAGAGCAATCTGTTCGGTTCCGGTCCGGATTTCGATATGCCCCCGAAGATGGAGCTGTATTGGGGCAACATTGATGAGGAGGGGGCGGAGCATATGGATCATATCGACCTCTCCGATGAAAATGCGCTCGATTTTATAAAGGAGCGCAGGCATCGCAGGGTGCATCAAATCATGACTCAGAGGGAGCTCGTCAGGCTCGCTGAAAGCCCCGAGGGCATCACCTGGGATGAGCTCAACAGGTTTGCCGGCAATACCATCGGCAAAACCAGTTATTTCACTGTGCTGGGCAAGGGCGGCAAGGGAAGCTTTCAGCTCACTGCGGCAGGCGAGGCTGATGATGCTCCAAGCTCGGTGCAGCTGGTATGCTATCTGCCATATGAGACCTGCGATGTGCTCACGGAGGATGTCGAGGCATTCATGAATGCAAGGCTCAATGGGGGAATCGCAGCATACCGCTCCATAGATTGTGACGATGTTTTCGATGAAGCTCATGGCAGCCATTTTGAATTCACCCTCTGCGATAACGGACGGTATTTTATCAGGCATTGCGGCACGTTCGAAAGATCGGAGGGCGGCACATATAAACAGAAGGGAAAGCGCTGTATTCTGACCGATGCCGAGGGGCTTACCCTGGTATTCGATATCGAGGATGATCTCTACATATTAGATACCGAAGCATCGACCAATATGGAGCTGCTTGGAGATTTGGATGAAAATCTGCTCTTTAAGAGGAGTGAGGATGAGCCCTGAACCTGATATGAACGAATGATGAAAGGACGGACTGCCCGACGCCAAGCGTCGGGCAGTCCGTCCCTATATAAATGCTTCTTCCTATTATTCTTTTAAGTATCTATCTCAGCATGGGAAGGTATTCAGCATGGTATCCATGAATTCCTTCATCTTCTGCTTACTCAAAGCGTAATATATTCTGTTGCCCTCCACGGTGGATGTAACAAGCCCGGTGCCCATGAGGATGCTGATATGCTGCGATATTGCGCCCGGGGTGAGGGAGAGCAGCTTTGCAAGCTCGCGCCCATAGCTTGGCCGCTTTGAAAGCTGAACCACGATGTTGAATCGGCTTGGATCGCCCAGCACGCTCATGATCCGGGAAAGCTCTGCGATGGAATTCTGCTCCAGCGAGGAAATGCGCTGAAGCATATCAAACATGATGCCGCAGATGATGGTGAATTCGGGCGGGTTATCCGAATCCGACCGCTTATCCGCAAGGAATACCTGCCGATAGCCCGTTATGCTCGGGTATGCAGTGAAGGCGGAAAAGCAATTGCATGGTACATGGGGAAAATCCGCCCTTACCATGGCTTCAACGGTATCATATTTGCTGTAGGTCTGCTCGCATAGCTCGATCAGCGGAGCCCAGATAGATTCGCATCTGCAAAACTCTGCTGCAACCGGGCAGAGCGTCTCCTCAAGCCTTTCGATATATTTCTCGCTGTTTATGGCCACATCCAGCAGCGTAAATTTTGCGCTCTGGGGCCAGGAGCATTCGTTGACGAGCTGGAATAATGCATTCGTATCCAGCGAAGCCGCATCAATGCAGGATGCATCAGCGGGATCGGATGCGATCGCAGCGGCAATATTGCGGAGAATATTATTGCTGTCGCTCCGCAGATATTTAAAGAAGGGTTCAACTCCCTCCGCAGAGCGAGTGAAGCTGTTCATATCGGAAACGATCATATCCGCAACGCCATCCTGCGCAACATTTCCATTCCTCCTGACCCCTATGGATAGCGGGCTGTAGAGGCTTTGCAGCACATCATCATCGACTGTGACTGCGGCGATCAGCCTCTCCTCAAGTGCAAGGATGGCTTCGAATATGTGCTCATATTCGCTGCGGTTATTCGGATAGCGATTCAAAATGGTTTCATGGAATTTTTCGGTTGTAAGGCCGTTCACTCTGAGCCTCAAAAACAGATGCGCTTCAAGCAGCGGCAGCGGCTTGCAGATGAGCATTGATCCCTCCATATACGAAATTTCAGTGCTTTTGCAGGCGGTTTGGCATTTGCTCCGCCTGCGAAAATAATAATACCATATTTTTTTTAAAAAAGCTATTGACAAGAGCCGGAAAATGAAGTATATTTAGTGCACAGTAAACGAGATTGGTGATTTAGTGAATATTTTACCACTTACTGCCTGCTTTGAAGCTACAATCGGCCGGGCATTCAGCCGGAACGATTTTAGACTTAATACCAATAAAGGAGAAGAAGAAAGTATGAAACGACTTCTTGCCACACTACTAGCGTGCCTGATGATGCTCGCTCTCGCACTGGCCCCCATTGCCGCGGAGCTGAACAAGCCACAGGCTGAAGCAGCCGAAAGCTCGCTGATGACCCCGACGGAACAGGCGCAGCATGAAGCGATGGAGGCCGCCAAGGCCGAGGCCATCAAGGAAGCAAACGCGCTCCTTCCCGAAAATTTCACGGGGGGAGAGCCCATCGAGGGCTTCAATGAAGCCGTTAATCACGAGGACAGCAATCTTGAATTCTTCACCACCGGCGAATATCCCTGGTGCGTGGATGAGGATTATGCAGGTCGTGTATATGGAAAGTCCGGCGTTCCGCATGGTACTATGGATGGCGATTCTACCGTATATGCCGATGTACATGCCGAAGCGGGCGATATCCTGAGGTTTGAATATCAGGTCAGATCCTATTCCGGTCAGTATGGCGGCGATGAGAGCTGCTATGATTACCTGTATTTCATCGTAAATGGCAATGTCGTTCAGGCATGGTGCGGTCGTATCGATTGGACCGTCATGACCTATGCGATTCAGGAAGCCGGAGATTATAATTTCGCATGGCGCTATGTCTGCACCTCCCCCGGCTCCTATTCTTCA
Organism: Christensenellaceae bacterium Phil7; assembly: GCA_001940845.1. Lineage (GTDB taxonomy): Bacteria > Bacillota > Clostridia > Christensenellales > CAG-138 > PeH17. The sequence goes on along the minus strand of MSGV01000008.1, from coordinate 5,375 downwards.
AATGCAGGCTATATCGATAATGTCTATTTTGGTGCTCCCATAGCCGTAACCGGCGTTGAGACCCATGATGATGAGCTGACCATCCCCACCGGTTATACCGCAAACATCGATTATACGGTCTATCCCGAGGAAGCGGAGAATAAGGCAGTAACCTTCTCATCATCAAATGAAGCGATTGCGACGGTGGATGCGGATGGCGTTGTTACCGGCATCTCCGATGGCATTGCGATCATAACCGTTACCACGGTCGATGGCGGTTTCACCGCTGAATGCGCAGTCACGGTATCCTCCGATCTCGATGTGGTCGAGATGTATGGTTATCTGGACTATGATTCTTCCGGTGTTATGCCCTATGATGATTGGATCTCCTTCACGAACTATACGCCGAATACGGTGGAATACTATGATACCGGAATCACAAGGGCTACCTATGCCGCCGAAATCGCGGGCAACAAGATCTATGGCTTCCATAATGGTGATGGAGCGACTGCAAATGGTCTCTTCTATATCATCGATCTTGAGACCATGACGATAAACTATCCCAGCATAGATTATGATTCCGATTATATGCTTATCAAGGAGATGGCCTATAACCATGCCGAGCAGAAGATGTATGGTCTTTGCACGGGAGATGGCGCAGCAACATGGAAGCTCTGCATCATCGATCGTCAGACCGGTCATGTCCTCCCGACGGAGACGGTAACGGTGAATGGCCAGAAAGCACGCCCCGTTACCTTTGCGATATCCCCCGATGGCATTGCCTACTGCATCCTTGAAGGCTATTCAGGCAATACCAATGGCACAGGCGCACAGACCGGTATGCTCTATACCGTCGATCTTGAGACGGGCGTATGTACTCTCGTCGGCGATACCGGCAAGCAGGTATGGTATGTTCAGAGCATGACATTCGATCAGGATACCGGTATCCTCTATTGGGCGCATACCCACGGCGGCAGCGACAGAGGGCTTTATACCATCGATACTCAGACCGGTGAAGCAGCCTTCATCGGGAAGATTGGAAATGGTGAGGCCAGCATAACCGCTCTGGTCATCCCGAATGATCTGGAGGTAGATCCACCGGATGCCGCAAATATTGAGGTCTACTTCATGGATAGCTTCACCGGCGATGTTCTCGGTATGCGCTATGTTCGTGCGGGACAGACCCTGGATCTCAATTCCTTCCCCGAAGCACCCTATCATGAGGGCTATGTATTCAATCGCTATGATTATGCGGGCGAGCCCATCTATAATACCACCTTTATAGAAACGATCTATCGTATGCCCGATGATTTCGGCTATGGCTTTGAGACCATCGATGAGGTCAATGAATGGACGCTGCTCGATCAGGATGGCGATGGCTTTAACTGGGATTGGGTATCCAAGGAAAATGGCTGGTCCGCATATCTCGGTGAGCACTGCATGGCATCCATGTCATTCAGCAGTGAGCTTCAGGAGGCTCTAACTCCCGATAACTGGCTGATAAGTCCCGAATTTATGATCCCAGAAAATACCGAGGGCGCAAGCGTTTCCTTCTATTATAAGGGGCAGAGCGAGGATTTCTGCTATGAGCGTTTCGGCGTATATGTTTCGACCGATGGCGGCGAGACCTGGAGCGATGAGCTTGGGGCATTTGTCTCATGGAAGATTTGGCAAAAGGGCAGTGTTGATCTGACGGAATATGCCGGTCAGCGCATAAGGGTGGCATTCCGCCATTATGATTCCACCGATCAATTTGCTCTGAATATCGATACCGTAGAATTCAGCCTTGGCGGCACGCTTGATGATCTGCTCATGGGCGATGTCGATGGCAATGGCAGCATAGATATGCAGGATGCCGTGCTGACAGCGCGCCGTGCAATGAATCTCATCGATGATACTGCGCTCAATGTTGAAGCGGCGGATGTCGATAGCAATGGTATCGTTGCTATGGCGGATGCGGTAATAATCGCACGTATGGCTCTGAATCTCATCTAACCCACCCCTCTAACCTCCCCGATGCTCCGCCTGCCGCAATCAGGCGGAGCGGCTGAATAGGTTTTTCTTGGTTTACCTCGCGTTTGAGATACCGCTGCATGTGGAATTCCTCCCATATGCGGCGGTATTGCTGTTTCGTATGCAGGAATTTCTATGGCTGCGGTCCGCATTCCAATGGAGTTATAAAGCCGCCGAATGCAGCAAGGCCGCCGTGAACGGATTCCGTTCATGGCGGCCATTGCTTTTATTTTGGGTTATTCAAAAACCGGGGTGATTAGCAGATGCCCTGAGCCATCATAGCATCGGCAACCTTCTTGAAGCCTGCGATGTTTGCGCCGGCAACGAGGTTGTAACCAAGACCGCATTCCTCAGCTGCCTCAACGGAAGCCTTGTGAATGTTGTACATGATGTTCTTGAGCTTGCTGTCAACTTCTTCTGCCGTCCAAGCAAGACGCTCTGCGTTCTGGCTCATTTCGAGACCGGAAACTGCAACGCCGCCTGCGTTAACTGCCTTGGAAGGAGCAACGATGAGACCACGCTCCATCATATAGAAGAGAGCTTCGTTGGTGGTGGGCATGTTGGCAACTTCGATGTAATACTTGGTGTCGTTGTTTACGATATTTTCAGCTTCCTGCATATGGATCTCGTTCTGATATGCGCAGGGCATGCAGATATCGAATTTGCGGCCCCAGGGCTTCTGACCGGGGAAGAACTGAACGCCGAACTTGTCAGCATAATCCTGAACCCTGTTCCTGCCGGAAGCACGCATTTCGAGCATGTAGTTGAACTTCTCTTCGGTGCAGATTCCATCGGGATCATAGATATAGCCATCGGGACCTGCGAGGGTGACGACCTTTGCGCCAAGCTCTGCTGCCTTCATGCAAACGCCCCAGGATACATTGCCGAAGCCGCTGATGCCGATGACCTTACCTTCGATGGTGTCGCCGCAATGCTTGAGCACTTCGTTGAGATAGTAAACAGCACCGAAGCCGGTTGCTTCGGGACGAATGAGGGAACCGCCGAAGCTTACGCCCTTGCCGGTGAGAACGCCGTTTTCGTATGCGCCGCGGATTCTCTTATACTGGCCGAAGAGATAGCCGATCTCACGGCCGCCAACGCCGATATCGCCTGCGGGAACATCGATGCTGGGTCCGATGTGGCGGCAGAGCTCAGTCATGAAGCTCTGGCAGAAACGCATGATCTCTGCATCGGTCTTTCCATTGGGATCAAAGTCGGAACCGCCTTTACCGCCGCCCATGGGGAGGGAGGTGAGGCTGTTCTTGAAAGTCTGCTCAAAGCCGAGGAACTTCATTACGGAGAGGTTAACGTGAGAAGCGAAGCGGAGACCTCCCTTGTAGGGTCCGATTGCGCTGTTGAACTGTACACGGAAGCCACGGTTTACCTGAACCTTGCCGTCACGATCAACCCAGGGTACACGGAACTCGATAACGCGCTCCGGTTCTACGAGACGCTCAAGAAGACCTGCTTCCTGATACTCGGGGTGCTTTTCAATAACGGGTTCGAGAGACTTAAGGACCTCTTCAACGGTCTGAAGAAACTCGGGTTCATGCGCATCGCGATGCTGAACCTTTTCGAGAACTTCCTGAATGTAAGCGTTCATTCTTTAGATTCCTCCAAATTTGATTTTTGGTGCTAACTGCTCTTTCGGGCAGCCTTGGGGCAGCAGAACCGAATTGGGGTTCCTGTGCTCACTGTGTGTATCATAAATCACCCAATTAATAATGTCAACCGATATTTCGAAATATACTTTAATAAAAGCATTTTTTTGCTCTTGATCGCGCCGAATCAGGCAAATAGGGGCATGTGGATGGCGTTCATCCGCGCCTCGCTGTGCTCTGCCGTCCGCTGCATACCGCTGCGGGACGCAGCATAAGCTTACAAAGCAAAGAAATCGGAGGATAAGAAATGCGAATTTTAAAATACGGTATGAGCGGGCCCGATGTTGAGCTGCTGCAGCTCGGTATGCAGCGCAGCGGCTATTATTCGGATGATATCGATGGGGTGTTTGGCCCGAGGACGCAGAATGCATTGCGAAGGTTTCAGGCGAGCTTCGCTCTTGCTCCCGATGGCATTGCGGGGGAAGCGACCATGCGCGTGCTTCGTCCCTTTATCGTCGGATATTTCAGAACGAAGATACGCTCGGGGGATACATTCTACCGCCTTGCCAAGCGTTATGATACGACCGTCAATGCCATTGCTGCCGCAAATCCTAAGCTTGATCCCGAGAAGCTGCGCATCGGCGATGAACTCATAATCCCATATGGCTTCGATCTGGTTCCAACCAATGTACATTATACATCCGAACTCATGGGCTATCTGGCGGAGGGGCTTGCCGCGCGCTATCCATTCATAACGGTTGGCAGCATAGGGAGGAGCGTCATGGGCAAACCGCTGCATTCTTTTATAATTGGTAATGGTGAAAACCAGGCATTCTATAATGCCGCTCATCATGCCAATGAATGGATAACCACTCCGTTGGTGCTGAAGTTTGCGGAAAATTATCTGAAAGCTTATATGAACAGAACCACGATCCTCGGAAGAAATGCTGAGCAGCTCTATAATTCCACAAAGCTCTTCCTCGTTCCGATGGTGAATCCGGACGGGGTCGATCTCGTCAACGGTGCATTGGAACACTCAAATAGGTATTATAATGAAGCAGCCGCTATCGCAAAGGCCTTTCCAGCTATAAGGTTTCCGGAGGGCTGGAAGGCCAATATCTCCGGTACGGATCTCAATCTGAATTATCCGGCAGGCTGGGATCGTGCGAAGGAGATAAAATTCGCAAAGGGCTTCAATAAACCCGCTCCCAGGGATTATGTCGGTACGGAGCCCCTTTCCGCCGTGGAAAGCCGTGCGGTCTTTGATTTTACAAAGGCTAATAATTTTTCACTTATCCTTGCATACCATACGCAGGGACAGGTGATATATTGGAAATATCAGGATATGGAGCCGCCTCGCGGTTATGATATCGGGCAGGCGCTCGCGCAGGTCAGCGGCTATACGCTCGATACAGTCCCTGATGAAAGCAGCTATGCGGGCTATAAGGATTGGTTCATCCTGAATTACAATCGCCCGGGCTATACTATAGAAGCGGGGCTTGGCATGAATCCGCTGCCATTGGCTCAGTTCGGCACGATGTACCGTGATAATGCGGGAATAATGGTCACTGCGCTTGAAAAGACCGCAGAAGGATAATGTAAAAATCATTCTTGAAAGGCATACCGAATTAAATATGTGCGGGAAGCTGCTCCGTCCTCAATCCATGTGGATGGAGCAGCCTTTGCTTCTTCAATCGACCGCTTTGCCCCTGCGAAAGATCTCGAAAAAAAGCGGAAAAAGAAGATATATTTATTTTAAAAAAGGGAGTTAACAGGGGGGGA
>MSGV01000007.1 GCA_001940845.1 Christensenellaceae bacterium Phil7 | reverse complement strand
CGGATTCCATCTATAGAGAAGAGCACTCTTTTGAGTGCTCTTCTTTATGTGCATTGCGGAGGTAAAGATGAAAAATAATATTGAGATAAGGGTTATTGATGCCGAGCATCGTAATGACATAAATATCAAGAATGAGCCGTTTTCACTGTATGGGAGACTTATTCCAAGCTATGTGAACGGTAAATGGGATTATGCTATTATCAATTTCGATGGGGTGGACGAAATGTGTTTCCCGAATGAAAATTATGATTATAATGAGCTTTCGAAAAACAGCACCTTTATCGGTGCATATTATGGAGCTCGGTGTATCGGGCTTGCGATCATGCAGGAGGCTATGTTTAAGCATATGTATCTCTATGATCTGAAGGTCGATCGGGAATGTCGCAGAAGAGGCGTGGCTAGAGCCTTGCTGGATCGTGCGGATGCCATCGCAGCCGAGCGAGGCTATATTGGCATATACACGCAGGGGCAGGACAATAATCTAGGAGCATGTCTATTCTATCTCAACTGTGGTTTTGTCATCGGTGGATTTGATCAGAAGGTATATGAGGGAACAGAGCAGGAGGGCAAGGCGGATATTTATTTCTACAGGCGTTCGAGCAGTGGGCAATGATTTCATCCTCTGCATCTGCACCGGATTTGGTCGAAAGTAAATGAAAACTCTCCATTGTGGGCTTTGTAAAACACTGTGGAGAGCAAAAAGAAAGGTATGGTGATGTTGGCTGCGCCTATTCCTGCGTTGTAAAGAGTTCCTCAAGCAGGCGCATCAGCTTCTGGGTGCCAGTATGATCGATGGCGCAATATACCTTCGCACCGACATCCTCCACCTTTACAAGCCCGGTTTCAACGAGTTGATTCAGGTTTTGCGAGATCCTTCCGGTCGTAAGATGCAGCTCATCTGCGAGTTCGCGCCCGAATTTCTTGCCCTTGGCTAGCTCCTTTATTATCTTTATTCGATTCAGATTTGCAAGCGCATCCATGAAACCGATCAATTCGCTCTCAACCTCGCGGTGATTCAACAGATTGGTGAACTGGTAGACCATGAATCCGATAAAACTGAGGCCGCTGCCATCATGGGGATAGTTTTGATCAAAGGTACAGCTTATCGGCCTCATAATCATGGGATAGAGGTCAAATTGATGCACCCCTGCGAAGGAGGAATGCCAGAAGTATTGGACGACTCCATTTTCGGTAGGAATCTCATTAAATATATCTTCGTACATTTTAAGCAATGGGCGATAGAGATGCTCACATTCACGGAAGGCTTTCACAACCGGTTTGAGCAATGCAATCAGCTTTTCGGCATATTTCATAGGGTTGGTCGCTGCATCGATCAGCGTCAATTTTGCCTGATCGCTGTAATTGGAATTTATTATCAATTGGATCAGTTCCGAAATCTTCAAATTCGCTTCTTCGTTCCAATCGTTCTTTTCGCTGAATAACATGCGATACAGGGATGCAGGCATCTTATCAGCATTTTTCAGGATCAGATCATACGCCGAATTCTCATCATAATTCATAAAACGCTGGATCTCATACATGAAAAAGCAATCCGCAATCGTATGCGTGACCAGCGCATCGCTGCCGTCTCCGGTTTTATCTCGCAGCGGTGAATAAAGAGCGTCAACATCGGCACGGCTGACCTTGATCGAATTATTCAGTATTTCGCTTATCTCCATTACTGTATTATAGCATTGGGAGAATTCTGCCTTGATTTCCTCGTTTTTGCGAAGTTGCCTTTGCATAACGGCTCTATCCGGAAAGTCGTCTGCAAGATTGCAGAGAAATTGGTGTGCCTCATATAGGGGTATTGGTTCATGATAGATCATGTTGAGCTCCTCTCGTCTGAGCAGACTTAATCTTTTGATAATTATAGCATAGATTTATCCAAAAAACTATTGCTGGAGGCATAGAATGAAGTTATATTTAGAATAAACTTAACATAGATATATGCTTAATAATTAGAGGTTAAAAGCCGCAATTTGAATAAAATCTATTTTCGCTAAAAGAAAATTTTCCATAAAAAACGAACAAACCCATTAATATTTAGGATTTCATTAATGAAGAGACAGAAATTTCTTTGAAAAAGCTATTGACATGTGCTTGCAACAGTGCTATATTAAGGTTAAAGTTAATTAAGGAATACCGTTAATCCTTAATATCCCAGTTGGTTTTAATCTGATGGCATCGATACATACGAAGCTGCGATCCATTTCGGTTTTGGTGATTCTATGCGATCAGTGAATAAACAAAAATAAAAGACCGGAGGTCAACCAATGAAAAAACGAACCCTTGCTGCACTGCTTGCTCTCATGCTCGCACTTGCAGTGCTCCCAACCTCTTCCTTTGCGCTCACCGTACCGAAGGCGAGCAAGCCCTTGGCGGTCAAGGATGGACCTGTGGAGATCAACGAAGCGAACTTCCCCGATGAAATATTCAGGGACTACATCAGCGAGAATTGCGATACCGACACCGATGGCATCCTCAGCGAAGAGGAAATTGCTGCGGTCGATACAATTACTGTCGCTTACATGGGCATAACTGATTTGAGCGGCCTCGAGTACTTCACTGCACTAGAGAAGCTATGGTGCTATGACAATCAACTAACCGAGCTTGATCTCAGCAACAACCCAATGCTTGAATATTTGGATTGCTGCGTCAACCAGCTAACCGAGCTGGATATCAGCAATAACCCAATACTTGAATATTTGAATTGCTGCGCCAATCAGCTAACAGAGCTGGATATCAGCTATAACCCTGCGCTTAGTAATTTGGAGTGCTCCTACAATCAGATAACCGAGCTGGATATCAGCCATAACCCAGCACTTGAGGTCTTAAAGTGCAACGACAATCAGCTAACCGAGCTGGATGTCAGCAATAACGCTGCTCTTAAATATTTTTACTGCTATGGCAATCAGCTGACCGAGCTGGATGTAAGTAACAACCCTACGCTTACAAAATTTAAATGCAACGTCAATCAGCTGACCGAGCTGGATGTCAGCAATAACTCAGCGCTTAAAGAGTTAGTTTGCTTCGATAACCAGCTAACCGAGCTGGATTTAAGCAACAACCCTGAGCTTAGAACTTTGGAATGCGACAACAATCAGCTAACCGAGCTGAATATCAGCCATAACCCAGCGCTTGAAATGTTATATTGCTTCAATAATCAACTGACCGAACTGGATGTCAGCAATATTCCAGTGCTTGAGGAGCTGTGGTGCAGCGATAACCGGCTAACTGAGCTGAATGTAAGCCATAACCCAGCGCTTGCGTTTTTGAATTGCTCCGGAAACCAACTGACAAGTCTTGATGTCTATAATTGCGAAAACCTCTATGGTTATTGTTTGAACTGTGAAAACAATGTATATATTGCTGCATTAGGCGATGATCGCACTTTCGACCTCACAACCCTCCCCGGCAGCTTCGATGTTACAAGGGCTTTCAATTGGGTTGGCGGCAGCGTGCAGGGCAATATCCTCACCCTTGATGAAGGTTCAACCCAAGTGACCTATACCTATGACTGCGGTATGGGTCAAGTTGCGACCTTCACCATTATCGTTGGCGAAAGCATTGGCATTTCCGGCGATGCGAATGGCGATGGTGTGGTTGATACATTGGATGCGGTTATGGTAATGCGCCATGCGCTGAGCCTCATCGCCCTTCCGGATGTAGCAATCCCCCTCTGTGATATGGATGGCGATGGAGAGATCACCATCCTCGATGCAACGCTCATCATGCGTGCTGCGCTCGGTTTCTAATAGACGCTCACTCTTTAGAAACTGAAACCCTCTGTTGATCGGGTCGCCGAAGCATTGCGGCGGCCCGAACC
>MSGV01000006.1 GCA_001940845.1 Christensenellaceae bacterium Phil7 | reverse complement strand
GCTGAATGATATAGGCACTGAAGAGTTACACCCAATATGTTATCAATAAGTATTTATCTCTTTGAATGCCTGATATTGGTCTGCAAGGCTCATTTCGTTGCCAACGCAAAAAGTATTGATTTCCCGATTAGTGCAAATTATAATGCAAACGCGAAAGGAGGTGATTTAATGTGAACGAGAAATGGCTACGCACAGGTGAGGGTGAGATGTTCAATCCCGCTCCGAAAGAAAATGAGCTGGCTATACTTGTCGGAAAGCTTCTCGGAGAAATTGTGGACGATGAACCAAAGACACGTTTCAAACGAAAGCTAATTGAAATGCTGCTCAAGATGGATGAAAAAGATTGGGAGCTGCTTCAAAGGTTTGCTAAGGAGCTTGTCGAAAATGAATAAGAAGAGGGGCAGGCGTGGATGTCTGCCCTGCATTGATTTTACCGTTAAGTAAACTACTTTCAGTTCGTCTTCGTTCATACCATCCAAAACTTCATTTATTTTTAGCCTTAAATAGTCATTATCAAAACTCATTCGTTGTCCTCCTTTATTTTTCAGGGCAAAAAAGAAGCTCGCAGACGTGTGACAATGCTTTTAATAAACTATCTCATAATTGCATTTTTTATAAAAATGTGATATGCTCTCCGCATTAGTATAAACTGCGGAGAAAAAGCATGAGGTATGATAAAAACACGCCTGATGCACAAAACAAAGCGGCAAGTGAAATAGAATACCTGATAGAAATAATACAGGCTCTTTTGGGGAATCATCCGTTTGAGTGCCTTTGTGTTGTTTGTCTTGATGACTTATTTAGCCCTTTTTTCTGTGAAATAATAGAAGGTGATAGAAACAATTCCATCACCATTCCTATGCGAAAAATATTTGAAATTGCAGCTTCGCACAAATCCGGAATGGTAATTATCGTGCATAATCACCCGTCCGGAAGCTGCATACCATCTCCGTCCGATGTTATGGCAACGCGCCGTCTGATCCATTATTTGGCAAGACGCGGCATAACGCTGATAGATCACATCATAGTGTCAAAGCTGTGCTGTTATGCGATGATGCGCGTGCGTCAAATCGCTTGAGTAAAAATCACTTGCAATTCTCAACATAAACAGTTAAGAACATACCGACAGCAAGTATGAAAGATAAAAGCATATTGTTTACACCTCCTTTATTTTTTATAGTAAGTATACAACGTTTATCCCCACGTTTTCAACAATATTTTTAAAATATATTTTTGCTATTCGTCATTTGCTATTGACATGGTGGGTACACTATGCTATAATGAGTGCATAAAGATGAGGCGGACATCATAAACGCGGAAAGGTCAAGACAAATGAAATACGAAGTAACTTATAGCTGCGGACACGAAGGAGTTGTACAGCTCTATGGAAAGGAATCGGAGCGCAAACGCAAGATCGAATGGTATGAGAGCTGTGGGCTCTGTCCCGAATGTTACAAAGCGCATACGCGCGAAGAAGAAGCAAAGCTCGTAAAGGACATAGAATCAAAATTTGATTTGCCGCAGCTCGTCGGAACCCCGAAGCAGATCGAGTGGGCAGTCAAAATCAGAGCAAAGTACCTCGCAAAGTACCTCGCCAGAATCCCCGAAGTGATAGAGGATTGCAAGCTTTTTGTTGAGGCATTATCCGACCCACAAAAGCTGGCTGAGAGGGCTGCCGAAATGGAAATAACACCTGACGAACTCAAAGAGCGAATGACAGCGTTCTTAGACCAAATGGACAAATTGCCATCCTATGACTATGAGCGCCTCGTTTATCTTTTTATGACAACCGACAGCGCAAAGTTCATCATTGACAACAGGCATTGGGCAGAATGAACTGGATTGAAGTCTCTGTATACCCAGAGCAAATAGTCGCACGATCAAAAAAGGCTGTGAAAATCAAGCTTCCCTGCGAGGACTATTCTTTTTGGATTTCGAAAAAGCTGCTAACCGAGTATTATCTGGGGATCTGCATCATGGTGTTGGGAAGTGATTTTAAAATCACGCTGCGCAAAGAAGCAAAGAGAGATGGCGTTTGGGAGGTGCTTGATACTAAAAAAGTGTCGGCTGAATACATCGTAGAAGCTCTGAGCAAAGAACAGCCATTGACACATGTCCCGGAGGAACTTGCTCCTGAACCGTGCGAAGCATTGGAGGAACTGATAGACTATGATTAATACAGCAAACCAGCAGGAGGCATTCGAAAAGCTGTCGCGACTGAAGGTTGGGGCTCTATTCATGGAGCAAGGAACAGGAAAAACAAAGCTCGCACTTGATCTCATAAGTTCTAAGATGCATAAAATTGATTATGCACTATGGATATGCCCGTACTCATTAAAAAATGAGATAGAAGCGGAGAGGAAAAAATGGCATCCCGAATTACAGCTTAATGTCGTTGGATGCGAGAGCATCGGCAGCAGCGACAGGATATACTTGAGCACTCTGGATGCCGTCAAAACCAGCCGTGCGTTCATCGTTGTCGATGAGAGCTTAAAGATAAAGAATCTAAGCGCAAAGAGAACTAGACGAATTTTAGATATGAGCTATCACGCAACGTATAAACTCATTCTTAACGGAACCCCGGTCTCCAAGAACATTTTAGACATGTGGGCACAAATGGAATTCTTATCACCTAAGATTCTAAACATGTCGTTTCGCGAATTTAAAGATACCTATTGCGAGTATTATACAAGGGGAAAGATGAAAGGTCGTGTATGCGGGCAGCACAATATTCCGCATCTTACATCAAAAATCGCTCCATATGTATTTGAATGCAAGTTGGACATTAACACGGAAAAGGACTACACGAAAGTAAGCTATTACACTGATCGGAATGCTTACAATGAATATAAAAAAGAAATGTTCGATCTGTATTATGATGAGCTGGAAGATGATTTAAACTTCAACGCATTCGTGATGAAGCTTCAGCGATTTTATACATCTCACTCGAACCGTGAGAAGAGGATCGAGAAACTACTGGATGATATTAAAGATCAGGCGGTCGTGTTTGTCAGATTTACATCTAGCATCCCGGAGGGAGCAAAACGCATAACAGGCGAAGAAAATAGCAGCCGCAGAGCCGAAATAATTCAAGATTTCAAGGATAAAAAATTTCAAGCGCTGTGGATAACCTATGGATGCGGCGCATTCGGATTGAATTTACAATTCTGCAAGCATATAATTTTTGCTGAACACACCTGGGATTATGCACAACGGGCACAAGCCGAAGCACGTATTTATCGCATGGGACAAGGCGATCGCGCATTCTTCCACGATATGCTCTGCGCAGAAGTGGGGCTTGAGGATATGATATTTGACTGCCTTGGCAAAAAGGAATCACTGCTTGACAGGCTCAAAATTAATCTTCAAAACGCCAATGATAAAGAGGCTGTTAAAAAATGGGTTGATGCGTTATGATGGGAGGAATTTTATGAAACAATACAGCGCTATGACGGTATACGAAGCTTCCATGAAGCGAATTGCAATGCTATTTGACGAATTTGACAATGTGATGGTAGCATTTTCGGGTGGAAAGGACAGCGGAATTTGTCTTAATCTTTGCTACGACTACGCCAAGAGCAACGATCTCCTAAACAAGCTGTCCGTGTACCACATGGACTACGAGGCACAGTATGCGCTAACTACGGAGTACGTTACAAACACATTCGAATCATTAACTGACATAAAGCGTTATTGGCTGTGTATGCCGGTGCGAGCTAAATGCGCTTGCAGGATGGATGATGCTTTTTGGACTCCGTGGGCGAAATCCGAACGAGATATATGGGTGAGGGACATCCCTGACAACGACTGCGTGATTACTGAGGACAACGCACAATTCGAATTCGTACCTGGCATGACGGATCGTGAAACGCAAGATTCATTCGCGCGCTGGTTTGCAGATATGCACGGCGGCAAAACGGCTATTGTTATAGGGATAAGGGCAGATGAGAGCAACGACAGGTACAAGCTGGTGACAAGCAGCTCAGTTACACTGCAAGGCAGCAGATACAACGGACTGCGCTGGACTGCTGGAAGCGGGAATTTGTACAAGGTGTACCCAATTTATGACTGGACGGTTAATGATGTCTGGATCGCTAACTGCCGTTTTGGATGGAAGTATAATCGTCTGTATGATTTGTACTATCAAGCCGGATTAACGGTCAACCAAATGCGCGTGGCAAGTCCATTTCACGATTGCGGCATGGACACGCTTAAGCTTTACAAGGTGATCGATCCAAATAACTGGGGCAAAATGGTAAGTAGGGTTAATGGTGTTAATTTTGCCGGAATTTACGGTGGAACAACGGCGATGGGATGGAGATCAATAACACTTCCGGCTGGGCACACTTGGAAAAGCTATTGTTATTTTTTGCTATCAACCCTCGATGATAAACTGCGAAAGCATTATGAGAGGATATTGGCTACGTCGATCAGGTATTGGTGCGAAAAGGGAGGGTTTGTATCCGAGGAAATCATGGACGAAGTAGAAAGTCTGAAGACGGATTATGAAGATCTGGGCGCAAGCGAGCGGTACGGCAGCCAGCGCATACTTAAGTTTGCAAAGTACCCCGATGATTCCCCTACAAAATCATTCAGGCAGTTCCCATCTTACAAGCGGATGTGTGTATGCATTTTAAAAAATGATTACTACTGCACGTACATGGGATTCAGCAAAACGCAAGAGGCAATCGAGCGTAGGAAAACGGCAATCGAAAAATACAAAAATCTATGAGGAGGATTTTCAAAATGAATAAATCACCAGTATATGGAGTTAAGGCAGTACCGATCGAAAAGATTCAGGCAAATGCATACAATCCAAATTCTGTTGCTCCCCCTGAGATGAAGCTGTTATACAGATCCATCAAAGAGGATGGCTACACAATGCCCATAGTCTGTTATTATCTTAAAGATGATGATAGGTACGAGATAGTAGATGGTTTCCATCGTTATCGCATAATGCTGGAACACAAAGACATCTACGATCGCGAAAATGGCTGTCTGCCGGTAGTCGTAATAGATAAAGACATATCCAACCGCATGGCAAGCACCATCCGACACAATCGAGCCAGAGGAAGCCACAGTATCGATCTGATGGTTAATATAGTCACGGAGCTCGTCGAAAGCGGAATGTCCGATGCGTGGATAATGAAAAATATTGGAATGGACGCCGAAGAATTGCTGCGATTAAAGCAGATAAGCGGATTGGCATCTCTGTTCGCCGACAAGGAATTTTCGCACAGCTGGTCTGTAGAGTGATGCACCGCCTATTGACGGTCAGACGGTGCATCACAACGTACAATCGGGACGATTGCACAGATATAGTAGCACAAAATTTTAGTTTGTGCAATACGGAGGTATGTTATGGGACTGGCAAGAACTGAACGTAAAACAAAATGGAATCAAAAAACCTACGATGATATCAAAGTCAGAGTGCCGAAAGGCATGTCGGAGCAGCTGAAAAGATATGCAGAGCAACACGGCGAATCATTAAACGGGTTAATCATACGCTTGCTGGAAGCCGAAACCAAGCTTGTGCTGCGCCGTACAGCAGCAACCGATGCAGCGGAAGAAACCGAGGAAAGTTGATATGTCGAAGAGCACTATAATACACCCCGTTGACAAGTGGGCATCAAAGCAGATAATGACATATCCAAGAGTCATAAATCTGGCAAGGATACTGGAAAGCGACAGGGCATCGTTTGGCAGCGATTGGCCTGAGTGGTGTGCAATGCCAATGGCAGCAGTCGGAGCCATACTTGACCAGCATGGCTATAAGGTGTACACGCAGGAGTACGGCTCGCGGATCAGCGATCTTACCGCTGCGCTGCTCTGGTCAAAATACAAAACCGTGTATACTTTCTCGCCAGATTTGGTCGATTATTTTAAAGCACAGCCATTGGATGATGAGCTGCCCTTTGAGGTATTTAAGCTGCTCCCCTACCCGTGTGTATTTTTGCAATATAATTTTGGGGCTTTGTCCAGAGGCATGACGAGAGGTGCGTTTGCGTGGTTGGAGTACGACAATCGCTATCAAATCCCAGAGCTGAGACTGCACTTTTTGGAGCGGGACGGGCACACCATGGGCGTACCGCTGCCGATAAAAGGCGGCGATATCGCGGAGAGCTACTCTGAGATCACAGCCAAAGGAGAGAGAGTATCAGGTGCTAAAATAAGCGATGAGAAATTGTCTGCCATACTAGAAGCGGCAAGAATTGCAGTACACATGCTGCTGTACCTATGCGCGGATAATGCGGACACGGTGGAGTCAGTCCGCTTGACGAGCAAAAAGGGACTTGACCATAACGGCAATCCAACATCAGTGCGTCATTGGGATGTGGGAGTGCGCATCGGCAGAGCGTGTAAAGCAGCGGAAGCAGCTGATAAGGCTGCTCAAGTGTCCGATGAGCCGCGTGAGCGCACCAGCAAAAGACCACACATCAGGCGAGCGCACTGGCATCGTTTTTGGGTAGGCAGCGAGCGCAACGGGGATCGTCGTCTGGTGCTCAGATGGCTGCCGCCCATACCGGTAAAGGTAGACTCGCAGGGCATGCCGGTTGTGATTTTCCCGCAGAGCAAAGATAATTAATTTAATATATTTTAATTCTTCGCCATTTGCTATTGACATAGTGGGTACACTATGCTATAATAAGTGCATAAAGATGAGGCGGACATCACAAACGCGGAAAGGTCAAGACAAATGACAGAAGTTGAAAAGATAATCAGGGAATGCAGAATCGACCCCGAGAAGAAAACAGAAAACGGTAAAACCGTGCTCACCGGAAGGATCAGGTTTGTTGAAACCAAGAATTATGACAGGACGGATGTAGCGGAAATGAAGCCGCAGATCCTGGCTTACTTCCAGGCGGAGATCGATGCTCAGGAAGAGCGAGAAGCGAAGATAGCTGCTATCGAAGGGCTGCAAGAAATAAGAAAAGCCCGCGCAGAGATAGAAAGCTATCACCGCAAATTCCAGGCATCGTTCGAGGGTGAGAACGCCGTAGGAGGTCTTTTCGTAGGAAAGAAGCCGCAATACGATCTTGACGCAATGGCGCAGAAGTATCCAAGAGCAATGGCATACCTCAAGGCAGAAGACCGGTCATATTCAGCAAATTATAAGTATTCAGCGATAGGAAAAAAGGCAAAAGAACGCATAATAAATGAACCTGATAATTATGAAGCGATTATCGCTGAGATGGAAGCAGAAATCAAAAAGGCAACCAATTATTGGGATTAAAGCGCAGGAGCCCTAAAATGGGCTCCAAATTTTATCCATAAAAACTTAATGGCAGCCTTGCGACTGCCTTTAAGTTGCTTTAGCAAATATACGTTGCATTTTGCTTTAGCATTTTTAATTTCTTTTCAATCCACGCACCTTTCGGTGCGATGTCCTCGATATTTTCTTGGACATTTATAGTATAACATGGATTCTTGATTTGTCAACAGTATTTTAAATATATTTTATAAGGAAAGACCCGGAGACTTGCGAACTCCGGGTGTCTTAAGCCTCCATCAGCAAGGCTAACAAGAGACTTAATGTCAAGACGCTAGTATTATAATCGCATCATCCAGTTTTGTCAAGCTTTTATCCGTCAACTTCTGGAAGCCCTGCTATGCTTGTCAACAGAGACAGCAATCCTGCGAGCAGGGATGCGCTGCCGACCACCAGCCAGTCAACATCACTTATCACAGCGGTAGTGCCGATGGTCGCAATTGCGGTCTGTGCCACGGTCTTGATAGCACGGATTGCAGCCGCCTTAAGCCAGTTCTTTGTAAAAATCCTCATATTAACCTCCATGTGTTTTGTGTTCCAACTCATCTATCCTATGTGAGTTGGACTTTGCTCGATCCTCTACCTGATACATGCGCTCTATCAGATTGTTATGCTTATTAACCCTATCCTCTAGGCTTTTGAGTCTAAAATCCACGAGTTTATTGCTGGCTATGATGCCAAGCAGCGAGCCGATCAACGTCCCGGCAAGGGACAAAATAGCAACTATAACATTGGATGGCATCAGGCATCACCCTCAACCTTTTCGATTGCTACCCTCACCCCGTGTGCCGTCAAGATGATAGGCAGGGTGTATTCCGGCTCCGGCGCGGGTACGGTGGGAGCTGCGTGAGCTGCTATCAGCTTGTCAAATGCTGCTTGAGAGTTCTTGCCCCACTTACCATCCTCTTCCAGCTGTTTGCCGTTTGCATCGGTATAACCCGCTGCGTTGAGCGCGATCTGCATCGCCTTATAATCATCACCCTTGCTCATAGGGCTTGTCAGTGCAAATTTAGTCATATCCTTTGTATCCTCCTGATCTATGCTGTAGCTAAATTTCTTGGTCATCAGACCTCTATGTGTCCACGGTCTGTCCTCAAATCGTGTTATCATAACACCGTATCTCAGGCTGCGAGCCTCAACCACAAGCGGCTCACCGTCCCTATCAAAGCCGCAAATCCAGCCAACATGTGTCATCTTACCTGTGCTCTTGCTCTGGATAAACAGTGCCTCGCCGATCTCATACGGCAGCAGCCCCATATCATCAATCCTGCCCTTGTCCGTACACCATGTAACGTAGTTGTAATTTGCATTGATATCGGTCTTATCCCCGCACTCATAGGTCAACCAGGCATCCAGTAAGCCCTGGCAATCGGTTGCATACTCGTTTGCTCGCCAATCTGCGGTGCAGTAATCGTAGGTCTCTCGCGTCCAGCTGGCTGTATGGCTGTAGTGGTTGTCCCAATAGCTGTTAATCACGGCACGGGTAGTCGGCACCCTTACGCTGCCAAACAGATAATGCCACGGCTCGCGCCCGCAGAGCTCCGCCGCCAGCGGCAGAGCGGCTCCCTCGGGCACGGACTTGACATGTGTCAAAGCCCATCTGATAAAATCAATTACTTTATACATCGGTTACCCTCCTTATTTGATTTCTTTGTCGATTGCCTCAGCCAAAAACTGAGGCATACCATCGTTGCATAGCTGCTCTATTTGTGAGTTGCTATAATCATTGCTCAAATCTCCGTATTTTACGTTTTAGATGTCGAGGAAGAAACAGGATTAAGCAGTACCCAGCGCGTGCCGTCAAAGACAAATAATGCTATCATATTGGCGGTTATGTTGCCTGATACGATAGCAGCGTTGGTATAGCAGCTTACCATAGATGCCGCTCCGGTACTGTTGACATTAAGAGTGGGGCTAGCCGCAGTGTTGGCATATGTAAAACGCACTGCGACCATAGATCCCGATTGACGTGTAAAATTTGCCATCGCAACAGTCTTTGCCGCCGTTGCCGCCGCAGTACTGCATGTACCGTGTCCCCTGCCGAGTGCTCTAGCCGAGTTAAGCGCAGAGGCTTGACCTGTACCTCCGCGTGCAATGGGCAGCGTGCCGTTAATTATATCCGATGCGGCATGTGTATGGCTTGCTCCTGCAAATTTGGATTTTATCAACCGCCACAGCTCGCTTACGCCATTGTGGTCAAGATAATCCTTTTTAGCTTTTTGCTCCACATCAATACTCCTTACGTGATTATTGCAGCAAGCTCATCATTGGAGATTGGTACAAGCTCGTCAGCGCGTTGATAAGGCGACAGGTCAAAAAAGCCTGTCAGTACATCATATTTAAAGCCTCCATCAATGCTGACAACTATGATATTGCTGCCCGCAGGATATGAGATGCCCTCACCCTCTACAAATGCTTTTGTTGTTGTAAATGCAGACTTTATGTTGTAAATCAAGTTCTCATCGTTCGCCGTTGGCATAGCAGGCAAATCTGATAGCCCTACGTTGCCGCCAAATTTAAATGGTGTGCCAACTGCATTTTTTACATAATCGGCTACAGCCTTTGGAGTTGCTGCCTTAGTTGTGTTGCTGGGCTCTCCCGATATGCCGGTTGATAACTGCACTACGCCGGGTTTTGACGATGATGCAGCGGGCACGGAAATTTTACCGCCGCTGTCTATACCGACATTTTCTCCGATCATAACGCCGCCAAGTGATGCAGAAGCGGCTTTTGGGAGCACATAATTATTTGCGCCCTTCTCTATTCCATCCAATTTAGTTTTGTAATCGAATGAAAAATCATAGGTTGACAAGCCTTTGCCCGCTATCTTGTCTACTTTCGTAGTGTCGCTTGGATGCACATGATCTCCACGCGCAAACGCAAGCTCTATGCCTACCGCCGCTTCTCCATCCATTTTGGGCTTTGTGGTAGATGCTGTTGCACCTTCCGGGATGTCAGCCGTAGTTATATACCCGCTGTCATTGGCAAGTTGGCTTGTCTTTGTGGGCATTTTGCTCGCCACATAATCTTTTATTTTAAGCCAAAGAAATGTTACTCCCGCTTTATCCAGAAAATCCTTCGGGTTCATATTTCATTTTCCTCTCTTTATTTGTTATTTGAATATATCTGCAAGTTCTGTTATCGATAACGATCCAACCGTAGGATCTTCTTCCTCGATCGGATTTTCCAACATATATTGATCGACCACCGCTTTAATGCCTTGCGTAAGCGTAGGATTTCGGTGTGATACGAGCTCTCTTGATATTACACTTACAACATCACCTCTAGTTATGTATCTACCTTCTATTTGCTCTATCCTATCGCCGAGCGCGATCGCGCTCGATAGCATAGATTTGCGCATATATCCCAAGGTGAGACGAGCTTCCAGCGGCTTGTCCAGCCGGGTTATCATTTTGCCTATCAGCATTGTTACATCAACGCCATGCGGAGCACTCCGTATTCTGACCTTATCGCCAAACTTTATTGTTTTATCTCGCCCGGCTCCTGTGCTCATTTCATGCAGCTTAACAGCCTCTATTTCTATTGTATCTTCTATGTTTGATGCAATATTATTGAGATACTTCGTCCCTCTTTCGAGCAGATTTTCTGCCAACGTGACGTTTTCCCATGTTGTATCAGACGTTGGAGCATATATAACGCCATACAATGCCGCCAGTCGGCTATTTATGAGATAATCACTCCCGTTGTTAACGCTCTCTATCGTGAGCCTGGATTCCTCCGTTTCCCCGTTTGCGTTTACGGTCTCGATTTTTGCTCCCAGCGGTATAATCGCCGTATATGTGTTAAGTGTGCTGCGACCGCGCACAAGCTTTGTCAGATTTTCTCCGAGTTGTATATCGTGCGTGTCGGCATTTGCAAAATCGGAGACATAATCCAATATGCTTTTTCCGTCAGACCCGTATCTCACTCTTACATATCCGCCATGCGTATCTATCAATCGTGTGCGTATAACCTCCCACGCACTTAAGTATTTAGTGCTGCTATAATGCACATAATCATCCGATACCGTTATACTGCCGATGCTAAAACGCTGATATGTTTTTACCTGCGTATTGTGTTCACTCACAATAAATGCAATAAATTCTTCCAAACGTCCGGCAAAATCAAACGGACGAATCCGGCTGTCATTTAAAAAAGCCATTGCGCCCTCGCATATCAGCTTTTTTGTTTTCATCGTATCGGTATTATCGCTGATAAGCCTCGCTTTAAAAATCATGCTCTCATTACACCATACATGCAGCACGCTGTTAAGCGGGATAAAATCTTTATAGCTCGTATGATTTGGCGGCAATGAAAATGAGAGCTCTCCTGCTTTGTTAAGCTCCTGCGTAATTGTGGGATTTATCAAAACCAATCCCGGCACATTCATCACCGCCATGCTGCTATCGTATACGCACTCTCCGTTTAACGTTATCCTATACACTACAAAGACCCCTGCCTGTACTTTATTATGCAGCCATCCACTATCCCGGCATCCTGCAATGTCGTTTTAACCCTGATAGTCGTAATCCCCTCTGACAGCTCGATATCGGGCATGGGATAAGTGCCAGCTGGCAATGTAACGGTCGTGCCGCTGCCATATTGTATGGTGCATTCCGTTGCGAGCGTAATCGTGGGATAGGTCGGCATTCTCAAATTGCGGAGCGGAACCGCTGTATATGTCGGCTGTACGTTGATCTTTACAGTTGTCTCGTCCGTCCTGTATTTAAATGGATCGCATCGCAGCTCTATCGTCAATGTGCCGATAGCACCCGTTGGTACAACACCCACTATTTGACATCTTGCCATGTAATAGTAGTCCGGATCGGCATCAAATACGACTTTAAGCCGCTTGCCATGGATCGCATTTGCAACCATAGCGGATAGGCTTTCCCATTTTCGTTCCCTGTCGATCTTTTCCAACTTAAGCGTGATATATCGGTCATCATAACAGATCTCGCCAAGTGCATCGGTTGCATCTATTTGTCCGTTTCCGCCGGCATTATCCAGATAGTTGTATTTAGGCTTGGGCAGCGGTATTGTGTACGGACTAAGCCGCAATTTCCAATGCCTATAAGAGTGCCAATCTCCTATAGTTACACCCTTTATCATACGCCGTACCTCTCCTTCCTGATTTTTATAATCCCGAGCTCCTCATCCATTGCAGGAGCAAGCCATCCAACTACCGCTCCGGTATCAGTCACGATCTTATAATCGTTAAGCCTCGGCAAGTACTCTTCCAGCAATGCCACTATCGTTCCGATCGAGCCTCCGTCCGACCGAGCACGACCAAAGCTTCCAGTGTCGATGCTGTCCGCACTTATTCGCAGTCTCGCAGCATAATCTGTGCCAATGTCACTGGCAACACCCTGCATCACGCCATTGATATCCGCTGCCATTCCTTCAGCAGCCCTGACTGCCTCATCGCCATTTTTATCGATAGATCCCGCAAGACCCTTGACCAGCATTTCGCCCACCCACGCCATCTCTCTGGATGGCGAGTGGATGCCGAAGAAATCGCAGATGCCGTCCCAAATGCCGGATATCCATTTGGATACCTTTTTCCATAGCCACGATGCCAGGGACTGGATGCCCTGCCACAAACCTTTTACAATATTTTCGCCGATATCAACGATCTCGCCCATTTTATCTTTAAAAGCTTTTACGATACCGGTAACGATCTTTGGTACTGCTTTTACTATTTCTTTTATTATTTTAGATAAATTTTCAATCAGCGATACAAACAGCTGCACTCCCGCCGTTATGATCTTATCGATATTGCCAAGCACTGCGTTGATAATCCCGCCGATTATCTCCGGGATTGCCGCCACAATAGTTGTGATGATTTCCGGCAGTGCTCGTATCAGTGATATCATTAGATCAATACCAGCCTGTATGATCAGCGGTATGGAGCCTAGCACAGCATCCACTATGCCGTTGACTATCTCCGGGATCGCTGCAACGATTGCCGTGATTATTTGGGGCAAGGCTGCAACGATCGACGTTAAAAGTTTAATTCCGGTTTGTATTATTTCAGGAATAGAATCCAGCAAAAATGTTACTATGCTATTTATGACATCCGGCAGTGCCGCGATCAGTACCGGGATTGCATCCAATATGCCTTGCGTTAAACCAATGATGAGCTGCAAAGCAGCATCAATAATCAACGGCAGATTATCCACAAGTGTTTGGCAAATCTGCATAACAACCTGCACCATTGCTGGAATCAGATGCGGCAGCGAATCTGCTATCCCGGTCACCAATGTTACAATGACCTGCGCTGCCGTCTCGATCAGCATTGGGAGATTTGAGATAATGCCTCCCACCAAAGCCAACATGAGTTGGAGTGCGCCGTCTGTAATTTGCGGCAATGCAGATATCAAGCCCTCGGAAATAGTGAGAATTATATCGCTGACCGCAGCTACGATCAACGGAAGGTTGTCCACTATAGCACCCCCGATGGCTCCGACAATAGAACCGATAACTTCCAGTAATTCTGGAACATACCTCATTATGGCGTCTAATGCTTGGGGCAGCACCTCCGAAATTACATCTGACATTTTTGCTATATCGCCATTGGCATCCTGAATTCCTTTTGAAAATTCTGCCAGCAGCTCTACGCCTGTGTCAGATAATTCCGTCAGCACCGGAAGCAAAACAGTGCCCAAGGCATTCTTTGCTCCCTGCGCATTAACACTAAGATATTGTAAGTTATCATCCAATGCGCC
This sequence comes from Christensenellaceae bacterium Phil7, assembly GCA_001940845.1. Taxonomy (GTDB): domain Bacteria; phylum Bacillota; class Clostridia; order Christensenellales; family CAG-138; genus PeH17. The sequence goes on along the minus strand of MSGV01000006.1, from coordinate 1,220 downwards.
GAATGCGGTCAACATTTCGTCCGATACCACATATCCAGCTGCACGAGCCTTGTCTCCTAGCTCCTGCATCCTCTCGGCTCCCGCCTCGATCAACGGATTTAAATCCTGTGCAGATTTTCCGAGCATCTGCATAGCAAGGGCATCTCTTTCGGTTTCATTTTCCACCTGCCCAAGTGCCTCGATCAACTCCCAGTACACCGTATCGCCGTCTCGTAAATTGCCGTGCGTATCTGTGACCGATACTCCCAATCTGTCATATGCAGCACTCATGCTTGACGATCCATCTGCCGCAGATTTCATCGACTTTATCTGCTTTGCCATGGATTTGGTAAGAGTCTCGGTTGATACATCTACCAGCTCTGCTGCGTACATATATTCTTGCAATTTATCCGTTGCAATGCCGGTGACCGTAGATTCCGTTAGCACAGCATCCGCATAAGCTGCGCCAGCCGTTGTCATATCTATCAGTGCTTTTCCTGCTGCAATTGCGGCGGCGGATATTGCGGCAAATGAAGCGGCAATGGCAACACCCGCAGCCTTGCAAATGCTGCCAAGCTTTTCAAATTTGCTTCCTGCGTCCTTGCTCTGCTTTCCGGCATCCTCGACTTCGTCTCCAAATTCATCGGCTTGCTTTTCGGCATCGTCAAATTCGTCAGCAGCTTTTTCTAGGGCAGTATTATTCTGATTTAGTTCCCGCTCCATATCGTTAAGAGCGGCTTCCGCATTGTTAAGCTGTACTTGCCAATTTTGGGTGCAGCGATCGTTTTCTCCAAAGGATTTTGCAGCATTCTCCAGTGCAGACCGCAAGGTTTCGATCTTTTGTTTCTGCGTGTCTATTTCCTTGTTAAGCACCGCATTCCTCGCAGCGAGTGCTTGCACTGACTGATCGTTCTTATCAAATTGAGATGAGACCAGCTTCATTTCTGATCCCAGCACCTTAAACGTCTGGTTTATATCTGACAGGGATTTTTTGAACTCTCTTTCGCCCTCTACTCCGATTTTAAGCCCAAAATTATTCGACATATCACCTCCTCCTTTCTGTAATCTTAAGTTTTTTAGATACCAGACGGTATGATTTCATCAATTGACACTTCTCGTGCCGGCTTTGCAAAGCCGTTATACTGCTTATGGCATTCCCACAGATCGAGCAATAAGCCAAATGGCATCAGCCACACCTCATCCATGCTCAGATTTAAGTGGGCGATGCCGTAATATAAAAG
>MSGV01000005.1 GCA_001940845.1 Christensenellaceae bacterium Phil7 | reverse complement strand
AATGACGGCGTGTTGGTGCATAATTCGTGTAATCACGATAGTTCTTGGGCAAAAGAACGTAAAAATTATTGGAAAGGTCGCTCCAAGACTGATGTTTTGGGAACTAATTATGATGGAGTTTATATAGCTAATCAAGATAATTTAAATCGAATGGCTAAAGGCTTAGCACCTATAGGACGAGACCATGCATCAGTTCAGTTGCATCATTGGAAAGGCATTACGGTTGACTTTTACGATTATTCACCTGTCACGAGAACAATGCATAGGTTAATACATTCCACCAGCAAACTCTTAAAATAAATTAATTATAGGTTTAAACTTTTATGAATTATTGCTATGAAAAGGAACAATTATGAACGCAGAAGATTTGATTAAAAAAATCCTTGCGGGCGAGCTCGAGCCGCAAGAATTCGCAAGACTCGTACAGGGAAATTCGAGTCTTCGCGCGGAGCTTGATAACCTGATTCCCGAAAATGTCGCAAATTCCATTCGTATGGCCAAAGGCCTTGCGCCGATTGGCAGTGATGATGCGCCCTTACACCTTCATCATTGGAAGGACGTCGCGGACGATATGCATGATTATACGATCTTAACGCGAACGATGCATCTGCTGATGCATAAAGGAAAATAGGAACTGCATTATATGTCATGTCCTGCACTAGTTTAATGCCAGAGAAAGGGAAAAATGGAAATTTCGAATATTATTAATCAGACTTTGATCGGGGAGATAGACCCCAAAGAATTTGCACTCAGCATACGATGCGATGATGGGCTGCGCGAGGAACTCGAGAGTATGGTTCCTAGGGAAGCAAAAGAAGATAAAATGCATCTGATTTGGAGCAGCATTCCCTACCAGTTGTATGCAGCAAGAGGTTTTAGCATCGCTGATGTGTTATTGGATTTCGCAGGATCGGAGTACATATTTGGCACAAGGCTAAACATATACCATTCCCTCAGAGCGCTGTATGTCCTGAACGAAGGAGTACCAATTGCATTCACGACAAAATATGCAGAAGCACATGAGATTTATCTCGAATATTTCGGTGAGTATTTTGAGGGCATGGAAATAATGCACACTGCGGATGCGATCGTAAATGATGCCATGAAGCTGAAGGACGGCATCAAACGCAAATTGTATATTAAGAGTAGGATCCGCAGGGAGTTCCACTGCAATGGGTTCAAACGTCCTAAATGGATTCAGTGCGCAGAATGGCCTATGGGAAAGAACAGTCCGATGAAATACATTTCATCAAGATCAATCGATGAAGGCATTGATTATATGTTTCGGGATGTAGATACCGGCAAACTGCGTACTGTAACTCAGTATTATTAGTCGATATTTTGTTTTTACGGTCATATGGGTGAATACGAAATACACGTTTTCCGCAAGTAATGCTGTATCATTTTGTTTATACCAACAATACTTTGTTGGCAATCCCAAAATGTATGTTAGACCATAGAATGGAGGTTATTATGACACTTAAAGATTTTGTAATCGAAATGGCGGGGGATTTACTCGCTGACTTGGGTTTTACCCATAACCGCAACACAACCTGGGTCAAGGTAAATGAAAACGGGATATATTTTGCCGTTACTTTCGCCAAGAAAAACATACTCGGCATGCAAACTCTGGTTTTATGTGATCTAACGATTCAGCCCATATTTGCACAGCTTTACAATAGAGAGTACGGTATGTATGAGGTACTCGATGGTATGAATAAAACGTCGTCCATGTCGAAATTCACGGTTTATCTCGAGTGGAAATATATCCACGAGGATGTGGATTTCGAACAAATGATCGAAAGGGGCAGGACGCTTGTTGATAAGACCGTAGGTTATTTTGTGCGTAAAGTTACCGATATTGAAAGCTGTGTAGCTGCTAATTTTGAGATGAACTACTTTCAGTTCAAAATTATGCAAGTGAATGTACCGATAGAACAACATAAAATGCTTTATAAGGAAAATACCTTCGCAATG
>MSGV01000004.1 GCA_001940845.1 Christensenellaceae bacterium Phil7 | reverse complement strand
AAAAGCTTTTGATTTTATCCTGCGTATTGGCATTCTGCCTGACGCTTGCCGCCTGCCATACCACAGACTCGGCTGATAGTTCCGTACCTTCTGGGATCCCGGGCTCAGCAATTGCCAATGAGTCCTCTGCTCACCAGACTGAATCGGAGAGTTCCCTGGAGGAGAGCCGGATATCTCAGGATACGACCGTCACATCAGACCCAACTGAAAATGAGACGACAGCCCCTGCCAAGCCGGCGGATCCCATGTCGACTACCGAACCGGAAAGCGAGAAAGCCCCTGAGTCTACGACTCCCCCTCAGACCGAGCCGGAAACAAGGCCTACTGAACCGCCTTCGGAATCCGCGAAAGCGTATGCCGGGGCCGAGGATGCACGGGCGGTTGCTGATAAGGTGCTGGAGTACATCAACAGCTTTCGCACATCACCTGCAGTCAAATTGCCGGGTCTTACGAGCTATGCTGAGTATCGAAGCCGACAGCTCATCCGCAATTTTGCGCATGATACAAATGATGAGCGTGCAGCGGCGACAGCACTTCAGTATGGCGAGTATGTGGATCCGAGTGTCTACGGCGGCAGCGGCGAGCCGTACTACCGTGCCAATGCCGGTGAAGCGATTGCAAAGGCCGGTTATGTCGGTACGGTGGACGAAGTTGCCTATAAGCTGGCGACCTTGGTCAGAAACAGTGCGGAGCACTGGTGCTATATCGGCTCGGCCGAGTATGGCTATATTGCCGTTGGCGTAACTTATGAAAGCGGTATGTGGTACTGCGACATCGCAGTTGCTGCTGAAAACACGGACAATCTTTAAGAACCATCAAGGAATTGCAGCCTCACCCAAAACGGTGGGGCTCTTTTCATATCCAAATCAAGAAAGGAAGATACCAAGATGAACAAGAAATTCACCTCACGCATCCTGTCAATGCTTTTGGCAGTGCTGATGCTCATCTCGATGATGCCGACAAGCGTCTTTGCGGCTCCGGCATCTGACATTCCGGCTGAGATGCTGGACAATGTTTTCCTCGATGCGCTGGAGTACACCGGCTACAAGGTACAGGCGCAACGGGATGACGGAACAATTTTCAAAAAGTACAGCGGCGGCGCAACTGCTTATCTCTCGAAAATCTCCTACGGGCTGAATAAGTACGGCACGGAAACCGTTGCAAAAAGCGGTACGGCAACCGGGCTCGCACCGGATATCGCCGGATTCGAGAGCAGCGGCCTTTGCTGTGCCTCTTTTGTTTCGTATGTGTACTACAACTATCTGCCGAACATTGCGGGCATTGACACCAGCAGTGCAACCCGCCCATACAATCTGCGCACCGCAACGGCATACAACGCTGCTGCGAATGCGTGGATCAGTGCCGGAACGGCGCGCCGCATCAGCTTCAGCCAGAATGCGAACGGCAACAATTTCATTCCCAGCGAAGATATCCCGATCGGCTCTCTCATCATTTTCAAGCACATCCCGACCGGAGACATCGCTCATGTGGCACTCTATGCAGGATATTATAATGGGATCCATTTCGTGACTCATGTCGGTAACGACCGCGGACCGGAACTCAGTTCCATTGTCGGCATGTCCAAGGGTGATTACCCGGAAGCCGTCGTACAGGTCGTTACGCCGGAATTCGTAGAGGCAGCCGGCAAAATCGAAGTCTATAAAAAGGATCCGAAGGGCGCAGCATTGAGCGGCGCCTATTTTATTGCCACCAACACCTCGACCGGAGCAGAATATGCCATCGGTCCTACCGACAGCCGTGGCTACGCCTGCACCAAAGAGCGGCTGCCGTTTGGCACCTACAAAATCGTGGAAACGGTTTTCCCGACGGACTACACCTATTCAGGAACCAAGGAATGGATCCGCACAGTCAGCGCTTCCAATAACGGCGTGGTAACGATCCAGGCAGTCAATGAACTGAAAAAGGGCAATATTGAGGTCTACAAAAAATCATCCGGTACCAACGAAGCCCTCAAGGGAGCCATTTTCACAGTCTATGATATGTCCGGCGCAAAGGTAACAACCATTGGGCCGACCAATGATCGTGGATATGCCAAATCCGCAGGTATTCCTTACGGCTCCTACCGAGTAGTCGAGACGACCTTCCCATTCAACTATGAGCCGGACGGTCAGACCGAATGGAAGGTCACCATTGATACCGCACACGGCAGCCTGGCAACGGTCAATGCTTATAACCGGCTCAAAAAGGGTCATATTGAGGTTCTGAAATCCGACACCGAATCCGGAAAGGACCTCAGCGGAGCAGAATTCACCGTCTATGATCTGGCCGGTGAAGAGATTGCCGTGATCGGACCCACGGACAAAAACGGTTATGCCAAGTCCGGCGAGATCATCTATGGCGATTATATTGTGAAAGAGACCAAAGTCCCGGTCAATTACCAGCCGGACGGCGATGCGCAGTGGAAGGTAACGATCGACGATAACAGCCCGCTTATCACCCTGGACATTGCCAACCTGCGTCAGTATGGAATGGTCAAAGTCCGCAAAACCGCCGAAGACGGCTTGGTGGAGGGTCTGACTTTCCGCCTGACCGGCACCTCCGAATACGGCGAGAGCGTGGATATGACCGCTGTGACCAATGCGGTCGGTACGGCCGTGTTTGAGCGCGTCCCGATCGGTACGGACTACACGCTTTCCGAAGAGAACACCCCCGAGCGATATGTGATCCCGGAGGTACAGAACATTTCGGTCGAGTGGAATAAAGTGACCGAGCGCCAGTTTGATAATATCCTCAAGAAATGGCGTGCCGATGTCCTCAAGGTCGACGCTTCTCTCCGCAGCAATGGCGGACACGAGAATCCGCAGATGCTCTCACTCGATTCGGACAGCATTGTGGAAAATCTCGGCTATCCTTACGGGGAAACCCAGGGCGATGCCACACTCGCCGGAGCAGTTTACGGCGTTTATCGTTATGATGAACTCGTGGACACCTATGTGACGGATAAGAACGGATATTTCCTGACCGACTACTACCCTTGCGGCGAGGGGTGGAACATCCGTGAGATCACACCATCGGAAGGATATCTCCTGGATGAAACCGTCTATTGGCTCGGTGTGACGCCGGGACAGTATACGCTGGAGAAGAATACGGAAGAGTTGGATGTCTATGAGGACATCATCTTCGGCAGCCTGTATCTCATCAAACACATGGATGACGGCAGCACCGGTCTGGAAACGGTTGAGGCCGGAGCGGAATTTGAGGTATTTCTGAAAACCGCCGGTTCTTATGAAAATGCCCGGGACACAGAACGGGACTACCTGATTACAGACGAACACGGCTATGCCGGGACGAAGCAGCTTCCTTACGGCGTCTATACAGTCAGACAGACGAAAGGCACGGAGGGCTTTGATCTGGCAGCGCCCTTCGATGTTTTCATTGATAAAGACGGATGCTGCTATCAATATCTACTCAACAATGCGCCCTTTACCGGATATCTCAAGATTCAAAAGACGGATGCAGAATCCGGTCTGAGTATCCCGTATGCAGGTGCAGCATTCCAGATTTATAACCCGGACGGTACCAGAGTTACCATGCAGTATACCTATCCGGAGCTGACGGTGATCAACACCTTTTACACTAACGCGGAAGGCTATCTGATCACTCCGGAAGTGCTTCCGTTCGGGAAGGGCTACTCCATTGTGGAAGTCGAAGCCCCGTATGGCTATGTATTGAACTCCGATCCGGTCTATTTTGATGTAACCGCAAACTCGGCGACCGAGGACGGCGACATCACATTGATCGAAGTCACCCGTTCCAACATGCCGCAGAAAGGTATCATCCGTATCACTAAGACCGGCGAAGTATTCTGGACAGTCACGGAAGCGGACGGGATCTATAAACCGGTCTATGCGGTCAAAAGTCTGCCCGGCGCAGTGTTTGAGGTTCGCGCGGCAGAAGATATTTATACGCTTGACGGCGTCATGCATTACGCAAAGGGCGAGATCGTGGATACGATCACAACCGGGTCTGACGGCGTAGCATCGAGCAAGGAACTGTATCTCGGAAAATATGAGATCCAGGAGATCACCGCGCCGCACGGAATGGTTTTGAACGGCACAATCCAGACGGTGGAGCTGACTTACGCCGGTCAGGAGGTCGCCATTACGGAAACCGCCGGTAATCTCTATAACGAACGCCAAAATGTCAAAGTATCCCTGAGCAAGGTGCTGGAGCAGAATGAGCTGTTCGGTATCGGTATGAACGGCGAGCTGAAAAACATCACCTTCGGCCTGTATGCCAAGACTGATTTGGTCGCCGGAGACGGAACCATAATTCCGGCCGGCGGACTCATTGAGATCGTGACCTTTGACGAGAACGGATTGGCAGCGGTCAGTACCGACCTGCCGCTCGGCAGCTATTACCTGCAGGAGCGCAGTACGGACGAGCACTACATCCTGGATGACACCCATTATGAATTCGAGTTCTCCTACGGCTCGCAGGAAACTCAGGTGGTTGAGATCGCTGTCAATGGCGGTGCCCCGATTAAAAACGACCTCAAGTACGGTATGGTTTCCGGCCGTAAGATTGATGAGGATGGTCATGTGATCGCCGGTGCGATTTTTGGCCTGTTCCGAAATGATGAAAATGAGTATACGGCGGAAAATGCGTATTTAACGGCGGAAAGCGCACAGGACGGTACCTTCAAATTTGAAAAGGTGCCCTTCGGGACATGGGTCGTTCGTGAGATTCAGCCGGCCAAGGGCTTTGTTCTCAATGAGAAGGCATATCCGGTCACGGTATCCGAAGACGGCGATGTGGTGAATATCCAACTGGAGAATCGGTATATCCGCGGCAATATTGAGGGCACCAAGCTCGACGAGGACGGCAATGTGATCGCCGGTGCGGTATTCGGTTTGTTCCGTGAAGATGAAACGGAGTTTACCGAGGAAACTGCCGTGCGTGTAACCGAGTCTGACAGCACCGGTAAGTTCCGCTTTGAAGACATCCGGTACGGGAAATGGATCATCCGTGAGCTGAAGCCGGCGACCGGCTATGTGCTCAATGAAACGCCGATCGAGGTAGAAATCACCGAGGACGGCAAAACCGTTTTCATTACCGTCGAGAACAAATTCATTCGCGGCGACATCAAAGGCTACAAAGTCGACGAAGACGGAAAGTCGATTGCGGGTGCGCTGTTTGGCCTCTTTACGGAAGATGATGCGGAATTCACAGAGGAAAACGCCGTGCTGACGGCGGTGCCCGATGCAGACGGCATCTTCACCTTTAAGAATGTGCGATTTGGGAAATGGATCGTGCGCGAGTTGAAACCCGCCGAGGGCTTCGTCCTCAACGAGGCAGAGTTCCCGGTCGACATTACTACGGATGGTGCCGTAATCGAGCTCAAGGCCGAGAACCGCCATATCTATGGCGCAGTCCATACGACCAAGGTCGATAAGGATTATCCCGACCATCTGCTTACCGGTGCCGTGTTTGAGGTCTACCGTGATGTAAACGGAAATCAGCAGTTCGATCCGGATGTGGATGAGCTGGTCGGTACCCTTTCGGAATGTGAGCCCGGTCTGTATGAACTCGCTGAGCTGCGTTACGGCGGATACTTCCTCTACGAAAAGCAGGCGCCTGTTAATTTCATCAAGGACAACGGATACCACTATTTTGAGATCGTAACGGATGGCGAGATGGTGGAAGTAGAGAATCAGGCCGGCGTCGGTTTCATCAACGACCATATGGTCGGCAATCTGAAGATCGTGAAGACTTCCTCGGACAGCCGTGTGGAAGGCTTCAGCTTCCGTATCACGGGTGAGAATTACGACGAAGTATTCACGACCGACGCAAACGGTGAGATCTTCATTGAAAACCTACGCATCGGCAAATACACCGTGACGGAGGTTGAGGACAGCGTCAGCGCCGGTTATAAACGCCCGGATCCTTTTGAGATCGAGCTGACCGCTGATGAAACGCTGACGGTCAATGTCCACAACGATAAGGTCACGACCGATCATCCGGACAGCCCGAAGACCGGTGACGATTCTCACATGGCTCTGTGGTTATGCCTAATGCTCGCAAGCCTTTGTGTTCTGATCGGCACCATTCTTTATTCCCGCAAGAAGAAGCATCTTGCAGACTGACCAAGGAGGTAAGGCAATGAAAACAAAACTGACAAAAGGCATTCTGCTGATCCTGTCGCTGCTTTGCATTCTCTGCGTTCCGGTCACCCCGGTTTATGCGGCGCAGCAAGGCACGGACGGCAGCGAGCTGCAGGTGGTAAAAGCAGAACAACTGGAGATCCAGCTTGGCACATCATGGTCGGGCGTAGAGTTCCAGCTCAAGACGGACGCCGGGGTTTACCCCGGCACCGTCAAGGTCGGGACGGATGGCGTACTCCGCCTGGAGATCGGCGGCAGCTCCCAGTACATTCTGACCCGTATGAATTCCTCAACTTCGCTTCCGGAACCGGAGGATACGGCGGACTCAACAGACCGGACGCAGGCTCCTGCCACAACAGAGCAAAGCCCTGAGTCAAATGAGAAAGCCGAATCCGGCATTCCGACGCTGCATATCATCCTCTTTGCAGGCGGTATGGTTATCGCAATCGGCACGCTGATCGTCATGCATATCCTCAAGAAAAAGCGTGAAAATGAGGCGCCGGATGATGAGGAAGACGAGGAATAACGATTCCATTTCAGTTTGGAGAAAATGCAAAACTTATAGGAATATTAGCTGAGCGATATGAAATAAATATTCCGCAAAGGCTTGACTTTTGCATTCCGTTCTGATATACTATAGGCGTGGCAGGAGCTTGCGTTCAGGCTCTCGATACGTCTATGGTACGGCGTCAGACTTCGTCTCGGGAAGAGGCAAGGAATCGTTACGGATTTGCGCACTGAGCAAATCCACAACAACGCAGGCAATTGAATATGATAGCCGGAAGGCTGCTTGGATGCTTACAGGTTGAGTGTTGGGGAGATATGTTTTCCAACAGACTTTGTATGCGCTTAGCAACCTTCCGGCTTTTTCTTTAAGAACTCGGAGGTTAATTTATGAATAAAAAGAAAAATCGAAAGGGGTTTGACCGGGGCGGGATGCGGTGCCCCTACTGCGGCAGTCCTGTTGTGTACAGAAGTGCAGATGGGATCTACCGCGACAATTCCAGAGGGACCATGCTTTATGTGTGTTCCCGCTATCCCGAATGCGACTCGTATGTCCGCGTCCATGCCGGCACGAATATTCCGGTCGGCAGTATGGCCAATCACGAGCTGCGTACATTGCGCCGCACAGCGCACCATTATTTTGACCAGCTTTATGAATCCGGTTATATGAGTAAGCAGGATGCATATCAGTGGCTGTCCGACCTGATTATGGCGCCGCTTTCCGAAGCGCACATTGGTCATCTCGGCGAGTATTACTGTAAGCAGGTTATTGAAGAAAGCAGAAAGCTCTTGGAACGGCGAAAAGCCAAAACGCGGGGGCGATATTATGCACAGAAAGGAGGCGCACTGGCGTCATGACCCTGACAGCAGAACAGCAGAAGAAAGTGGAGCAGAATATTCGGCTGGTCCAGAAAGTGATCAACGATAAGGTCCACGGTCCATATCAGTTGGGTATCTATACATATGATGATATTTTT
>MSGV01000003.1 GCA_001940845.1 Christensenellaceae bacterium Phil7 | reverse complement strand
GGAAGAATACAAGGAATTTGCTGACATGACCGAGGAGCTGAAAGCCGACTACGCAAAGTCCGTAGACTGCCTGAAGCTTCCAAACGGAAAGATCGTTGAATGCGGAAGTTACCCGTATTTCAGCAAGTACAGCATTGTAGATGGGAAGGTCAGCCAAAACAAGGTCGGTACTCTCCATCATACCAGACGCACGAAGCAATCCCGAAAAATACAGTACCTGCCGAATTGTCCTCGGCAAAAGGTGTATAAGACCTTTGAAAAATATGCCGAAGATTATCGCAGATATGAGTACAACGAGGAAGAAAAGGGATACGGATTTTATTGCAATCCCAATGCCATGTGGGACTGGTATCAGATTGGCGGAAGATGGCCGGTGACTTTCCTTGTAAAAGCAGACTGTACGGAATACTCTTTCGGGGAACGAAGCTGGGGCAACTACAGCAAAAAATACCCTGCACCCGAAGGATATATGTGGGTTTCGGCAGCAAGGAAAAAAGACATCTGCTGGGATATTATGCGGAGCTGGTATATTGCTCAGGATACGGAGCGATACACCAAACTCAAGGAAGCGTTCCAATGTGGCAAATTACCCGATGAGTTCCATGGTGAGTTACGAGAGAACGGATTTTTTTGCTGCGGCAAGTGCGCCTATGCAGCCGGTGAAACCTTGGACGAATACCTTGCCCGCATAGGAATACCGAAATCGTGGAAGTATCCCATCGGCGTATCTGATATCGTCGATGCAGACGAATGGCTCAGCAAAAATGACATCAGCATCGGAAAAGAGAGCAGTAACTGGCACGAACAGATCGATACTTATATTGATGATCTTGACGGCGAAGATGTTCTTGTTTCCGTAGACTATCACATGTAAGGAGGTACTCATATGCTTATAAACAAACCCGGTGCCGAATTCTTATATAACGGCATCACATACCGAGTCGGTGATGTGATCATCGGCAGCGATCAAAGCGAATATGCCGGCCTTATCGGTTCTATTTTTGAAATCCGTGACGGCAGCGACAAAGAAACCGAAAACGATACTCCGGACATCTACTGCTCCTTTGATCCTCCGGTATTACCAACGGACATCGCAAAGGTTGAATCAGTGTTCTCGGACCTGTATGGCACGCAAAAGATATTGGATGACATTTGCTTTGATATGGTCATTATGGCTCCGGAAATGATTACCGTTCCCGGTCAGTCAAAAAAGTCCATTAAACTCTACATACTGAGCGAGGATTGGGCTGCAAACGGTGGCACCGGACATTCGTCCAGTATTTATTCGGATCCGCTGGAGGCCAGGGCAAGGCTCAATGAGGCGCTCGGAAACGAGATCGACTCCGGCTGCCTTTCGAACTGGATCAATACACCGGAATACCGGACAGAAACATCGGAAAATTCCTATGAAGGATGGCTGGATGGATTCTACTGTGAAAGCCATTACGCCATTTCTCTGGAAGAACGCAATGTGGTTCTGACTCCTTCGGTCATCGGTGATGTTGGACGAGACTACTTAGATGCATCCCGGTATGAGGATTTTGCCTGTCAGGTTGAGCAGTGGGAAGAAATCAGCGAGTTATCGGAAGAAGACTATCAGCGGTATCTTGCAGATGTGCGCATTCCGAACATGATCGACAAAGGACTGAGCGATATCTATTGGGAGTGCTACTGGGAAGCCGTTTCAGAAGCTGCGCACACATTGCTGCGTGAGTATATGGATAGAAATACGCATTCCGACACAGAATTAGGAAAAGGATAAGGAGGCGATTTCGTGTATTGTCGTAGTGAACCAATTAGGCCGCTTACGAGCATTGTTTCCTATCCGGATCGCGGCGACGGCGGTGACAACCGATACCGCGGAAACTGCTCTCCAAAGCTGATCGAGGATCTTATCGGGTTCTTTAAGCCCAAAGAGATCTGCGATTATATGTGCGGAAGCGGAACAACCAAAGCGGCGGCCGATAAAGACGGTATCCGCAGTCATCTTTACGACCTGCACAGCGGGTTCGATATTATGAACTGCGATATTCCTGAGCGGCCGGAATTTGTATTCTGGCATCCGCCGTATTGGGATATTATTCAGTATTCCGATGTCATGTACAAAGCGTCCGATGTGATGCAGAAGTACGGATATGACCCGAAACGCCTGGACCTGTCCCGTATTGAAAGCTGGGACGATTTTGTCAAAGCAATGAATTATGCCATGATGAAACAGTTTTCGGCACTGGAAAACGGCGGTCGGATGGCTGTCCTGATGGGTGACATCAAAAAGAAGGGCAGACTTTACAGTATGCTTGCCGAGATCGTAAAGCCCGGCACCTTGGAGAATATTATCATCAAGGCGCAGCACAACTGCTTTTC
>MSGV01000002.1 GCA_001940845.1 Christensenellaceae bacterium Phil7 | reverse complement strand
GACACAAAGCTGTTTGACCGGGTGGCCCGGAAATGGAATGTGGACTATGCCTTTTACAAGACCGGGCCGGACAAATATCTGCTGTTCTTCAAGTCCGGGCAAGCTGACGCTATGACCGCCTGTTTCTCGGAATACTCCCGCAAGGTGCTGAACAAAACCAAGTCCCGGCGTATCCCCATCCGGGATCAGCTCAAACGGGCAACGGAGCAGCTCTCCCGTGAACGGCCCCGGCCCAAGGAGCGAGTGCAGGAGGTGTCCCATGCCGACAGATAAAATCCGAAAATATATCCTACCCAACATCCCGTATCTGTTTATCGGCTGGGCCTTTCTCAAGCTGGGTACGGCCTACCGTCTGGCCGCTGGCGCAAACGCCGGGGAAAAGCTGCTGGGGCTGACGCAGACCATCGGCGTGGCCTTTGCGGATTTTTCGCCGGGGCTGGCCCCCTTTGACTGGCTCATTGGCATTGTGGGCGCTGTGGCCTTTCGTCTGCTGATCCACTTCAAAAGCAAGAACGCCAAGAAATACAGGCGGGATGCGGAGTACGGCTCGGCCCGGTGGGGCGATGAAAAGGACATCAAGCCCTTTATCGATCCACAGTTCTCCAACAATGTCATACTCACAGGCACAGAACGGCTCACCATGAACACCCGGCCCAAAAACCCGGCCAACGCCCGCAACCTCAACGCCTGTGTGATCGGCTCGTCCGGCTCGGGAAAAACCCGCTTCTGGCTCACCCCGCAGCTTTTACAGGCTCATTCCTCGTATGTGGTGGTCGATCCAAAGGGCGGCGTCCTCGGGCAAGTGGGCCACTTTCTGCAAAAGCGTGGGTATAAGATCAAGGTTTTTAATAGCATTGATTTCTCTAAATCCATGCACTATAACCCGCTGGCCTATATCAAGAACGAGGCCGACATCTTAAAGTTTGTCAATGCCCTAATCTCCAACACCAAGGGCGAGGGCAAAGAGGGCGATCCGTTCTGGACGAAGGCCGAAACGCTGTTATACTGCGCTCTGCTGGGTTACATCATTTTCGAGGGGGCCGAGGAAGATCGCAATATGAATACGCTGGTAGATATGATTTCCGGCATGGAGGTCAAGGAGGATGACGAGGACTTTCTCAACGCCGTGGACTATATGTTCAAGGGGCTGGAACAGCGCAAGCCGGATTGCTTCGCCGTGAAGCAGTACAAAAAGTACAAGTTAAGCAGCGGTGTTGTATGCTCTAAAAGACTTATTCATCACGATATGAGTAAGTCCCTTAGAACATATAACCGCAAAACTACGAAAGGAGTGCAGAAAGTGAGAAGAAACGAGAAAATCACAGCTCTTTACGAGCGTTTGAGCCGGGATGATGAATTGCAAGGCGAGAGCAATTCCATATCCAATCAAAAAAGGTTGTTGGAGGACTACACCGCCCAGCATAATCTTCCTACTCCTGTCCACTTTACGGACGACGGTATCTCCGGGACTTGCTTTGACCGTCCGGGCTTTCTTGCCATGATGAAAGAGGTTGAAGCCGGGAATGTGGAATATTTGTGCATTAAGGACCTTTCCCGTCTTGGACGTAACTACATTGAGGTGGGGCGGCTTATGGACGAATTTTTCCCGGAGCACAATATCCGTTTGGTAGCAATATCAGACGGTATTGATACCGCCGAGGGTGAAAACGAACTTGCCCCCATCCGCAATCTGTTCAATGACAACATCGAATAAAGAATGACGAATAATCAAGCAGTGCTATGGCGATCGGAAATCAAAATGCCACCATCAACAGCTGATTTATCAGCTTATCGAGGGTGGCCATTTTCAATACCCACAACGGGAAAATCCATACATGGAAAAACCGCATACGGAAAACCCGTGTACGGGAAATCCGTATACGGTAAATCCCGCACAAATAAATACTAAATAAAGAAATTACCAAGAAAAGAAATAACAATCTAAGTAAGTATCAATCCTATCAATCTTGATGGGCGGTTCTGCTTTGCAGACAGATTACACGTTTTCTCCGATGGGATAGATAGGACGGATTTACTGTAAAAATAAAGGTCGAAAATAACGGTTTTAAGCATCCCAGAGCCTCACAAAAGGATAGCCCCGTATGTTTTCTCATGCGGCTGTTTTCATGGTCAGAATGGCTAATAAGGTTGATTTTGAACACTCGCCAACAATGCATAGGGCCTCTGTTTGGGTGTCGGCTGAGGCTCTTTTTTTAGCAAGAGGCTTGCCACGATATGCGGTGTCAAAGATCATCCTGTGGTAGTCATAAACCCATCTCCCGTTATCAAGTGTTTCAGTGTCTCATTTTGAAAATGCCATCGCATGAGGCTTAGTGTTTACTCGCTTATTTCAGCAGCATCACGCGCTGATTTCCATGCTTCATATTTTTTTACATTTTCGGGATTGGAATAGAACTTTTCGCAAGCCGACAAAAGTGTTCTCGCAAGTTGTTTTATTTGAAAGTCATATAGAGAAACATTCTCCATGTTATAGTGTTCTTTTGATATGACCGATCCATCCTTTGCAAGTCGGATGATCGTCATCGGTTGACCGGCGTTAATCGCTTCTTGAGTTTTATTATCTATCAAGTCAGCCCTCCTATGTTGGATTGCCTCCTTGCGATGGCTTTTCTTTTACATGAATGCGTCAAAATCTTCAATTCGATCAATCTACTCAAGCTCTCCCTTTTTTTGCTTTACTATCAAGAATAGTTGCATTGGGTGTCCGCTTGAGGATTTCTGCTCTCATTCTTCTTTGATCTGCCTTTGTGGTAGGTACTAATTTTTTGCCGCCCACCATGTCTTTACGACTTTTTGAGTTATGCCGTATATTGGCTCAGTTGCTTTCTTTTTTCTACCAAACATTGCATACCTCCGTCATATACTTCCATCACCTTTATTGCCGCCAAACTCACAGCTATGCACATGACCATGACCATAATACCAGCGTCCATAGCGATAGCCATAATGGGGAGGGCAGTTGGCACAGTCACCGGTACAATGTCCCGGATGCTTTTTCTGATTTGATCCAAGCGATCCGGCAATTCCTACTGCCATGAAGAGCTTTGTGAAGAAGCCTATTTTCGGAGCAGGAGCAACCGGCTCATCGAAGAAATCTTCCTCGACGATCTCATCTTCAATTTCTTCGATTTCGTCCTCTTCAAAGAGCGCAATCTTATTTCTCGTGACAACTCTCTCAAGAACTTCGTCATCTGCTGCTCCATAAAGGTCTTCCAACTGTTCCTTTGTAAAGCGACATTTTGATGATTCAAGGAGAGTGTTCATAGCCTCTGTGTTGCAGCA
>MSGV01000001.1:165240-270657 GCA_001940845.1 Christensenellaceae bacterium Phil7 | reverse complement strand
GGAAGAAAGAGGACTAAGGAATAATAACCAATCCAAAAGAATAGTCTGATCATGCATCAGGCTAATAGGGCATCAGGCAGACGCTTTGCGCCTGCCTGATGCATATAGAAAATAAACCCGTTTCAAGCATACGATTTTCTCCTGCGCCGAATTCCCCGCTCCATTCAAATCTCGCAAAGCCCTCTCACTTCACATAAATTGCCCCATAAATGTGTAATTTTATCCCTTTTAATATCTGTGCAGTTATGTTATTATGAGATGATAAAATCGAATAAGGAGGATGTTATGAACGAAGTAAATCCCCCCAAAAAGCCACTGCTTTATTATGGCTTGATCGTCATAGTCATAATGCTTATCGTCAATTTCCTTATCATTCCTGCAATGATGCAGCGCAAGATCCAGGAGGTGGATTATGGCACTTTTATTGATATGACGGAATCCGGCAATATTGCCGAAGTAGAGATACAGACAAATCAAATACTCTTTACGGATAAATCCAACAAGAATATTTACAAGACCGGTCTGATGGATGATCCGGAGCTCGTATCCCGTCTACATGCATCCGGTGCAAAATTTGCGAGCGAGATAATCGAAGGAACCTCTCCATTTCTTACCCTGCTCATATACTGGATATTGCCTATAGCGGCATTTACGCTTTTGGGCAAATTATTGAGCAAGAAGCTTATGGATAAGGCGGGCGGCGGCATGAATTCCATGGCTTTTGGGCTGGGCAAATCCAATGCAAAGGTATATGTCAAATCCTCGGATGGCATTAAATTTCATGATGT
This sequence comes from Christensenellaceae bacterium Phil7, assembly GCA_001940845.1. Lineage (GTDB taxonomy): Bacteria > Bacillota > Clostridia > Christensenellales > CAG-138 > PeH17. Next base: position 269,869 of record MSGV01000001.1, on the reverse strand, counting down.
TGCCGGCGAGGATGAGGCAAAGGAAAACCTTGCCGAAATAGTTGATTATCTGCATAACCCGAATAAATACCGGGAGATAGGTGCATCCATGCCCAAGGGCGTGCTGCTTGTTGGCCCTCCGGGAACCGGCAAGACCATGCTCGCCAAGGCGGTTGCGGGAGAGGCCGATGTTCCCTTCTTCTCCATATCCGGTTCTGAATTCATTGAGATGTTCGTCGGCATGGGTGCATCGAAGGTTCGCGATCTATTCAGGCAGGCAAAGGAAAAAGCACCTTGCATCGTCTTTATCGATGAGATCGATGCCATAGGTAAGCGAAGGGATAATCGTATCGGCGGCAATGATGAGATGGAACAGACGCTGAATCAGCTCCTGACCGAGATGGATGGTTTTGAGGGAAATACAGGGGTTATCATCCTTGCTGCGACCAATCGCCCGGAATCGCTTGATCCCGCACTCACCAGGCCCGGCCGCTTTGATCGCCGCGTGCCCGTTGAGCTTCCGGATCTAAAGGGCAGGGAAGCCATACTAAGGGTTCATGCAAAAAAGATCAAACTCGCAAAAGATGTGGATTTTGAACGCATTGCACGAATGTCTCCCGGTGCAAGCGGGGCGGAGCTTGCAAATATGATAAACGAAGCCGCCCTTCGCGCCGTTCGCGATGGAAGGGCATTCGCAACGGAAGCGGATCTCGAGGAAAGCATTGAAGTCGTGATCGCAGGCTATCAGAAGAAGAATTCCATCATGACCGATCATGAGAAGCTGATCGTTTCCTATCACGAAGTCGGACATGCGCTCGTTGCCGCAATGCAGACCCATTCAGCCCCTGTGCAAAAGATAACCATTATCCCCCGCACATCCGGTGCTCTTGGGTATACAATGCAGGTGGAGGAAAATGACCACGTGCTCATGAGCCGTGAGGAAATAGAGAATAAGATTGCGACTTACACCGGCGGCAGAGCTGCGGAGGAGCTCATATTCAACAGCATTACCACTGGAGCCTCCAATGATATTGAGCAGGCAACCAAGCTTGCACGGGCTATGATAACTCGCTACGGCATGAATGACGAGTTTGGAATGGTGGCACTCGAAACCGTTACCAATCAGTATCTTGGCGGCGATGCCGCACTCGCTTGTTCTGCTGAAATACAGGCTCAGGTCGATCGCAAGGTCATTGAGCTGGTACAGCAGCAGCATAAAAAGGCATTGGGCATTCTATCCGATAATAGAGGCAAGTTGAATGAGATCGCAAAATATCTTTATGAAAAAGAAACCATAACAGGAGATGAATTCATGCGCATACTGTCATCAGCTCCGGCATTGGATCGCGACCGAATGCAAATGCTCAATCAATAAAACAAATGCATTTCTGAGAATAAACGCTCGAGCGATGAAACAAATCGTTCGAGCGTTATTCATTACTGCACTTATTTTCTAAATAGAATCATTTTTATCGTTCTATTCTGTATTTGGAAGTTTAAGCCGCATCATTCATCTAAATCACATTATGGGATCAGCATCCCGAGCGTCCCAATGACTATCATTGCAAGCCCAATGCCCGATCTTAAAGTCAGCTTTTCTTTAAAAACAAAATAGGAGAATGTGACCGTCACCAGAATGCTCAGCTTGTCTATCGGAACGACCACCCCTGCAAGCCCATCCTGCAAGGCTTTATAATAGCATAGCCACGATGCGCCGGTAGCAAGCCCGGATAGGCATATGAAACCAAGCTCCCTTTTCGGGATGTGCATGACCTCTCGCTGCTTGCCGCTCACAAATACCATCACCCAGGACATTATCAGCACAACGCCCGTACGAATGGCAGTGCCCAGATTGGATTCAACTCCCGAAATGCCGACTTTACCAAGTATGGCAGTTAGGCTTGCAAATACCGCCGAACCCAATGCATATAGCAGCCAACTATTGTTTTTGGGCTGTACCCCGGCATTCACCTGCTTCTTCTCGATCATCAAAAATGTGCCCACAGCTATCAATGCCGCACCGACCGCTTTAAATGCGGTCATTTTTTCATGCAGCAAGAGCGTTGCCAGTATGATGGTGAGCACAGTGCTCGATTTATCTATCGGAACAACCTTGTTAATATCCCCAAGCTGTAATGCTCTGAAATAGCAAAGCCAGCTTGCTCCCGTCGCAAGTCCCGAAAGTACCAGAAAAAGCAGCGTCCTTCCATCAATCTCATGGATCCGATTCTGTGAACCAACTATAAATACCATCAGCCAGGAGAAAACAAGAACAACCATCGTCCTTATCGCAGTCGCAACGGTAGAATTCGTTTTTCTAATCCCGCATTTTGCCAATATTGATGTCAGTCCGGCAAACAATGCTGATCCAATTGCAAAAACTATCCACATGGAAACATACCTCCATATCCATGCTATCCTAAAAACGGAATCATTGCATTATTCGTAAACCGCTCCATCGTTCGGTCAAAAGCTTCCGCCCGTTCCGGTATGAGTCTTCCCGGATGAGGATGTATGCGAACTTCTCGAATCACCATCCGATGCAGATACCCTCTCCGTCCTTCTTACCCTGGAATAGAGAAATGTATCCCGGCAATTGGTGATATTGATGCTGCCGCTGCGGATATAGCTATTTGCCGTTGCCTGAGTTCGAACGGATTTAAGCTTTCCCTTCATTATTCCAGTAATGATGAATGATACAACAACGCCTGCCGCTATTGAAATAAATATCCACATGCTGTCCAATGTTCCCTTGGGCACGGAATAGGCTTTTCCGCTATTCACCGTCCTCAGCACGCTTTCTGCCAGATCCGAATAGCGAATAAATGCTCCATAATAATCCCCATCCTTCAGGTACGGAACTATCTCTTCTCCCATATAGATCGTGGTAGAATCTCTAAAGGCTGTCGAGCCACGGCCATGTGCGCTGAACCAATAAAATCTATCATTGCCCTGCACGCTTACAAGCAGCAGTATTCCATCACTGCCGCTTCCATAGCCATAATCATTATAATCAAAGAAATCATCAGCATACACCATCGCATCATATTCGCTGCGAATATTTGCGGAGCTTGTCGTCACGACAATGACATCGCATCTCTGTTCGTTGCTTATAGCATCCAGCTTTATGCGAAGAGCGTTTGCCTCTTCAGCAGACATTAAACCGGCTTCATCCACCACGCGGCCACTGTTCGTACCATTGCTCAAGCAAAGTATCAGCTCGTTCTCGGCAATATCTCTGGCCTGAATTTGGGACGTCTCTGCAAGAAGCGGAGCAGCAGCCATTAACAAGATAATTACGGATATCGCGCAGATAAGAAATTTTCGCATTCTGTCGATCCTCCTATATCAGGTGTATAAGCCAGGCAGCACCATAAATCAGTGCCGAAATGGCCGCAGCATATATGCCGAAATATTTCCAGTATGCACCCCTATCCACCGGAAGATCGCCTACAAACTTTCCGGTCTGTCCGTTCATAGCAAAGGTGTATTTTTTACCATTGTATGTGGTATTGAGCAGCCAAACCGGATAAAGTGCATACTTTGCCGTGCCGTTGCTGAGTTTTATGCCCTTTCCTTCGGTAGTTATGCTGTTATATCCTTCAAGCGTTGATGCAAAACTATGCTCCGTGCTCGTGCTTATGCGCTCGTTAGCACGAGCAATGCTGCTGTCAGCATCCACATCAAATCTATCCGCCAGATAGCCCGCCATATATGCCGTCTGAAAATCTACCGCTTCGGAGAAATCAAAGGGCTCAATGGATTCCATTATATCGTCCGGCATTTTAGCAGAGCCATCCACCGGGACGTTTTCAAATGATAGGCTTCCCTCACGAACTACAGAATAGTAGCTCGTTTCAACATAGTCATAGCTGCTGTCGCTCCAAGATCGAACACGTGTGGCTCTATAACGAAAATGTGCATCCACATCACTGTCAAAAAGCCAAAATGGAATATAAATCCCCTTTATTTCATCTATGTGATTCTCATCCTTAAAAAGCTTCGGAAGCAGCTTCTTCCCCTTTAAATGCCTTTCCAGCGCTTCCTTTGCTTTTTTCTTGTCGAGTTTAAATGGGATCACGTAATCCGGGCGAAGTTTTCCCTCAAATTTCTGCATTATGACCACTGGATTTCCGCAGAATGGGCAGCTCGTGGCCGCCATATTTTCGTCACCGATTATCTCGCCTCCACACGAATTGCAAACATAGCTCCTCAGCCCACCCGATTCAGAATCGTTCCATTCGACCGCTTCCTCTATCGACCATTCCATGTCATTCGAGCTTTCCTTCTTGAGATCTTCATCAAGCTCCTCGAATACGCTCATTTCATACTCCGTATCGCAATACGGACATTTCATCCTTTGGCTTTTGCTGTCAAATTCCAGCGCACCTCCGCATGCCGGGCACTTATATTCCTGCAATTCCGCCATCCTAGCCTCCTATCATGGTTCTAATTACCTTATGAAATTTCCCCAATAAAAATAATTTATAAATCGCTATGCATTTTTCAAGCACGACCATTGTTATCGAAGCTATTGCCGCATTCCGGACAAAACTTTGGAATGCTGCTGGGCTCCTTTGGCTCCCATCCGCATCTGCTGCACCGATATTTCGGAGCTCCATCCGGCTTCCTTGCGCCGCAATTACGGCAGAATTTACCATCATTTATAGTTCCGCAGCCGCAAGTCCAGCTCTGTGCTTCCGGCTTTTTAGTTCCACACTCGGGACAGAATTTTCCGGATACAGTCTTACCGCAGCCAGGGCATTTCCACGCATCGGCGGCCACAGGCTCAGGCCTCTTTGCACCGCAGTTATGACAAAACTTGCCATCATTTACGATTCCGCAGCCGCATCTCCATGCATCCTCCTGCTGCTGTACCCGCTGCTGACCCATTGCAAAAAGATCCTGTGCATTCGATCCGCCCGCCTGCTGCGCGATGCCCATTCCCATAAATCCCATCATGGCGCCATTCGCATTCTTTGCAGCATCCTGCATTGCCTGTGCCTGTGCACCAACAAGCTTCGCCGCTGCCATGGATGGATCGCGCATTACTGCACTGCTCTGAAGCTGCTTGATCATTTCCTGATCCTCTTCCGGCAGAGTGATTGAGCCAATAGCGACCTTTTCCACGCATAAACCTCTATCTCCCCAGTCGCTTGAAAGCGAATCATTGAGCGCAGCCTTGAGTTCTTCCGAATGAGCTGGGATTTGGCTCGGACGCAGCTCTAAGCCGGAAAGCCTTCCGAATGCCGGCTGTAATGCGCCTATGAACTCAGCTTTTAGCTGACCATCAAGCTCATCTCGGGTATACTCTCCGGAAATATTTCCTGCGATATTTGCATAGAAGCGCATTGGATCTGAAATCCTATAGGAATAAACGCCGGAGCAGCGCACGGCAACATCGATATCCAGCCCAATATTCCTATCTACCGCTCTAAATGGGATTGGATTGCGGGTACCAAACTTGTTATCAATGATCTCTTTGGTATTGAAATAATAGATTCTCTGATCCTTTGCAGCTTCACCGCCATGCGCAAAGCGTTTTCCTATTTCCTGGAATGTTGCTTTCAGACTTTCACCAAGCTTGCCGGTGAAGATGCTTGGCTCCAGTGTGGTTCTATATGTAAATTCTCCAGGTTCCGCACAGAATTCAACGATCTTACCATTTTCGACTATTATCATCGCCTGACCATCTGCAACTGCGATTCCCGATCCATCGGAGATTACGTTATCATTACCCCTGGTATTTGATGACCGCCCACTGACCTTCTTCCGGCCCTTCATCATCAATACCTCATTAGGGATGGATTCACAATAAAAGAATTCCTTCCACTGATCCGCCAGAGTGCCGCCAAGCGCTCCGATTCCTGCTTTAATAAGTCCCATAAGATATCTCCTTAGAGTTTGATTTTGCTGTTTAATGCCTTCCCGCTCATCAGCGCAGAGCCATCCTGCCATGAGCAGTCTTTGCCGAGCTCATAATAGCATATTGTGTTGTATTTTACAAGCTCGTGACTTATAAAAATAATGCTTCTAAATGCATATCGTCAAGAATTTATATGCTGCTTTGCATTTTTAAGAATCTCTGCTATAATGATCTCAAACCATGTGGGTGAGGTGCATATGCCGTCAATAGTAAGCTTTATAATGGGACGAGCAGGTACAGGTAAGACCGAGCTTCTCCTTTCAAAAATCAAAGAAAATGAAAGCTCCGGCAAGCGGTCGGTTCTTATCGTTCCAGACAGAGCAACCTTTTCTGCTGAAAAACGGCTTTCAGAGCTGCTTGGCAAGGGTATCATGAATACCTTTATAGTCTCCTTCACAAGCCTTGCGCGTCGTGTCGCTTCCGAGATTGGCGATGGGCGTGTCTTTCTATCCATGCAGGGGAGGCAAATGCTGCTCAGGCGCACAATAGAGGAAAATAAATCTTCACTCACTGCCTTTTCAAGGGTAGCATTGCACCGTGGCTTCACAAAGGAATGCGATGAGATGATTCTAAAATGCAAACGCTTCGGTATTGAACCGGCTGCGCTTGTAAATGCCGCTTCCGATGAGAGCCTTCCGCTTTCTCTTCGTGATAAGCTTCGGGATTTTGCAGCCATCTTTGATAATGCGGCAGCAGCTATGGATATGAAGTACATGGATGGTGAAGATCTCGTCAATTCTCTCATCGAAAATCTTCCTGCATCCGCCTACTGTGCATATGATTTTTTTGTAGATGCTCCCGAAACGCTGAATGAGCAAAGCGTCCGCATCCTCTCCGTACTATTCAATCATGCCCCTAAGGTAACCATCACCATTCGCGGGGATACATCGGATTTCTGCCGTGATCGCAGGCTTTTTGATCCCGATGCAGAGCTCTATCGGCAAATTCGCAGGGAAGCTGAAAAGCAGGGCTGTGCGATTGAGTTTCTTTCACTATCGAAAAATATGCGCATGAATTCGCCAGAAATACGTCACCTCGAAAGAGAACTGTTTGCATTTCCTTACAAAAGCTTCGAAGGAGATGCTCCTGCTATAGAGCTCCACGCTGCCGGCAACCGAATTCAAGAGGTGAATGCCTGTGCTGAATCCATAAGGCAGGCGGTTCGAAATGGACTTCGATATAGGGATATTGGCGTTATCGTTGGTGATCCCGATGGCTATGCGCCCATCATACGACGCATTTTTCCTGATTATGCCATTCCATTCTTCATGGACTCCAAACGCAGTCTCTCCTCGCATTCCGTTTCCGAGCTAATTCTTGCTTCACTAAGCTGCTGTGAATCCGGATTCTCAGCGCAGAGCTTCATTCGAGCAATTAAATCCGGACTTTTCCCCATTGAGCCGGATGCCGTAGAACGGCTTGAAAACCATATTCTGAAATATGGTTTGAATGGAAGACTCATCACCGAACCATTCACGCAGCAAAACATTCCCGAAGGCATTGATGAGGCGCGCGCCGCTGCCGTGGTCCCCCTTTTGCACCTTAAAGAGGGAATATACGGGCAACTCAACGCAAGGGAGCGCATTCATGCAATTTACGATTTCCTTTTGGAATTGCAAATTGGTGAATTATTAAAGCGCGAATGTGAAAGATTGGCAAAATATGGTGAATTTGGCGCCGCAAGAGAAACTGCTCAGGTATTTGATACCATTGTCGAGCTGCTAGATCAGCTTTACATAATCCTCGGAGATGAGGTACAGAGCCTAAAGAAATTCATCTCTGTACTCGAGGAGGGACTGCGTTCATATTCCATCGGTATAATTCCAACTACCTGCGATCAGGTTTTTATAAGCAGTATTGATAATTCAAGCTTAACAGAGATTCAATTTCTGCTGATACTCGGTATGAACGAGGGGCTTATTCCAAAAACAAAGGCCGATAATGCCATAATCAATGATTCCGAACTTCGTCGCCTTAGTGCAATCGGTCTGCCGGTCTGGAACAGTACAGAACGGATGAACCGAACAGAGGGTCTGCGCGTATATTCTGCTGTCATGCGCACACGGAGCAGGCTTCGTATCTCCTATAGCCTCGCCGAAGCAAACGGCACGCCTTCTGCTATGTTTGAACGCATACGCAAGCTATTTCCCCGCTGTATCATGACCAACGGCATACTGAATCCGATCACAGGCAGCACCGAACGCGCTCAGTTTTCAAAGCTTGCCAATTCATTAAAGCAAGGCATTATGGATAAGAATTTGGAAAATGCAGAGCTCACCCAAAGCTATGCCTATTTTGCCGCTTCCACGGACTACTCCGAACGCCTTTCAATAATGGATGGAGCTTTTTTTGATAACGGCAAATCGGAGATCCTAGACCCCGAGAATGCCCTCAAGCTTTATGGAAGACATATGGTCGGCACTCCAACAAGGCTTGAGACCTTCAATAAATGTCCCTTCCGCTATTTCATGGAATATGGGATGAGCGTACATGAAAGGGATGAGTTTTCAGAAAAAGTCAATGATCGCGGCAGCTTTATTCACGCCGCTTTAGAACAGTTAATAAATGGATTTATTGCAGATAATGTGGACTGGAGCAGCATAACCGATGAAGAAATATCCGAACGGCTGCAATCTATACTGGTTTCCCTTGCTTCCGAACATAACAAGGGTATATATCTTAGCTCCGCAAGTATGCGCTTCGAACTGCGAAAACTCTACGAAAGCATAGCCATCGCCGGTCGTGAGCTCGTTCGTCAAATAGCTTTGGGAGAATTCCGTCCTATACAAGGTGAGGTGAGCTTTGGCAGAAGAGGTGATCTGCTGCCAGCTCTGACCATTCAAGCGGGTAATGGAGTTCGCTTTAATGTATGCGGAGTGGTGGATAGGCTCGATAGCTTTAACGGCTCGAAATCTGATCGAGACTATCTGCGCATCATAGATTATAAGAGCGGACAAACCAGATTTGATTATACTGAGCTTGTATGCGGCATACGCTTGCAGCTTCCATTATATGCCGCAGCGATGGAGGCCGGTCTCAATGCTGAACGCAAGCTGCTGCTGAATTCGTCCATGAGCTATCATGAAAAAAATCAAACTGCTGGCTTTTATTATCAATTCATAGGTACTCCGGATGCAGAGACAGCCGGGCTTGATAAAAAGGAGGCCGAAATTGTGCTTAAGGAAGTGCATGCCAGCTTCAAGCTTCATGGACTTACATTGTCGGATGATGCTGTCATTCAAGCAACGGAGCGCGAAAGCGGAACATGGTCAGGCATAATAAGCGGACTTTCCTTTGGCAAGGATGGACCCCGCGGAAACCTGGCCGATGCCGCTGAGCTGGAGCACACCATTGAATTTGCAAAGGCAGCCGCCGCAAACACCTTGAACGCCATCATGCAGGGCCGCATCGAAGTCAGTCCAAGCCTTTGCGGAAATAAACGCGGCTGTGAATATTGTAAATTTGGAAGCATCTGCGGCTTTGATCGTACTGCCGGAGATAGGTACAGACGAATAAGAGGTATTACCGCTGATGAGTTTTTCCATAGGAAAGGCTGCTGACCCGCATCGGACATTCATTTCGGCAGATTTCAAAAGCATTTAGCCTTTTGAATCACATTTAGTCCGTAATTGTACGAATTTTGTACCTGATTTGTTATATTTTGGGGATTGATTTTTCGCACTAATTGGGATAAAATTAATACATCGTTGAGGGTTATTTCATTTGGTATCTCCTGTAATCTCGGTTGGGCATTAACCGCCCAACCGATTTTCGTTCTCGCAATGCGGCAAGTATATCGGTTCAATCAATGAGTCCCAAGCTGAGCTTCAATATAAGAATTCTCAATACGGATTCATCTATGCGAGGTATCGATATTTCTCCGCTGCGCACCGCTTCCAAAACGGCGGGTATTCTATCTTCAAAATCCGAACAGCACAGCATATCGTTTCCGGCGTTGACCGCCAACACTGCCGCCTCTCCGCCATCCGCAAATTCATTTGCGCCATCCATCAACAGATCGTCCGTAATTATCACTCCGGAAAAACCCAGCTCGTCACGCAATATCCTATGCACGACAGGGGATAGGGATGCGGGATGATCCGAATCCATACAGCTCACCACGTTATGAGAAACAAGCACGATATCCGCGCCGCTCTCTATTCCCGCTCTGAATGGAATAAAATCCGAATTCAAAAAGGTCTCATATTCTCGATCATCATGGACAATAGCGGTATGTGTATCGGCATTATTGCCATAGCCCGGAAAATGCTTCAGCACGCTGCCCATTCCGCACTCCTTCATGGTCTGAACAACGATTCTTACATACTCCGCTGTTTGCTCCGCATCCCTGCCAAAACTGCGGGCATGAATGAAATCAGATGGTTCTAAGGAAACATCGCAGACCGGAGCAAGGTTGATATTTATGCCAAGCCGCTTAAGAAGCTCACATTTCTCCACAGTATCGCTGCGTATCGCCTCAAATCCGCCGCTCTGGTACAACTGTTGTGGAGATTTGAACGGCTCCGATCGATAGGTCTTGAACTTGCTGACCCTATTCACTGTGCCGCCCTCCTCATCAACACCGATCAGCGGAGGCAGCTTTAAAGAAAGGTATTGCCGAATAACGAACGAAGCCTGCTCAGCAGTTTTTCCCTCAAAATCATTTGCAAATAAAACATAGCCGCCCAGATGATATTCCTCAAGCTTCTTCATCGCATTCTCTTGGGGACAGCGAACTATGAACATCTGCCCAACCTTTTCCTCCAGCGACATGCCTTCCAATATTTCTGCTGCTCTCGCTTCGATCGGGCTCTCTGTAGCTTTCGGCTCGGAGGTAGAGGTCGGTTTGACCGCCGTGTCCGGTGTGTTCACCGTATCCGGCGACTTCTGTACCTCCGGCGAGCTTTTTATATGCCCGCTGCCATTACAGCCCAATATAATCATGGCAGCGCATATGATCGTGCTGACCAGCCATATTGCCATTCTGCTTTTCAAAATTTTTGAATCTCCTCTCGGTTTTCTTTTAAAGATATAGCTAACGGGATGCTTTATGCACCCCGTATTGAAATTGCATTATTTCATTTAATTTTTAATAAATCTGACAATTGGCTTCCTCGCCGCTGCCGTCTCATCGGGACGTCCAACGGGTGTAGTGACCGGGCAGGAATGTATCGCCTCAGGATTTGCTTTAGCCTGGATAGCTATATCCTTCATCGCCTCAATGAATTCATCCAAGGTCTCCCGGCTCTCGCTCTCGGTCGGCTCGATCATCATTGCCTCATGCACTATAAGCGGGAAGTAGATGGTCGGCGGATGATATCCGCGATCGATAAGCGCCTTTGCAATATCGGTCGTATGGATGCCATGATCCATCAGCTCTCCCGGAGCAATTACGCATTCATGCATACAGATACGATCATGGGGAATTTCATAGCTGCCGCGCAGAGCATTCATTATATAATTCGCATTCAGCACCGCATTTTCGCTCGCTTCCTTCAGCCCTGCGGCACCCAGCGAGCGAATATAGGCATATGCTCGGACTAAAACGCTAAAATTGCCATAAAAATTCTTTACCCTGCCAATAGTATCCGGCCTATCATAATCCAGTCTTATCATGCCGTCATTCTCAGCAAGCACAGGAACCGGCAAATAGGGGATGAGATGCTTTTTAACGCCTACAGGACCGCTTCCCGGACCACCGCCGCCGTGCGGAGTGGAGAAGGTCTTATGCAGATTGATGTGCATAACATCGAATCCCATATCTCCGGGACGAACAATGCCCATTATTGCATTCAGATTTGCGCCGTCATAATAGAGCAATCCGCCTGCATTATGAACGATTTCAGCGATCTCTTTGATATTGCGTTCAAAAAGACCAAGGGTGGATGGATTGGTAAGCATGAGACCGGCCGTATCCTCGCCCACAGCATTGCGCAGAGCATCGAGATCCACGCCTCCATCGGGAGCGGATTTGATTTCTTTGACCTTGAAGCCTGCCATGACTGCGCTTGCCGGGTTCGTTCCATGAGCAGCATCGGGAACGATAATCGTGTTTCTGGCTGCATCACCGCGATGCTCATGATATGCCCGTATGTGCATCAGTCCCGTCAGCTCTCCATGCGCGCCTGCCGCCGGCTGGAGAGTGTAAGCATCCATGCCGCATATCTCGCACAGACAATTTTCTAAATCATACATCAACCTGAGCGAACCCTGGCACATATCCTCATCCATCATCGGATGCATATCCTCGAACAGCGCTGCTGCCTCTTCGTTGATCTTTGGATTATATTTCATAGTACACGAGCCCAGTGGATAGAAGCCGTTATCAACGCCAAAATTACGGCGGGAAAGATTCGTATAATGGCGAACAAGATCGACTTCGCCAAGCTCCGGCAGCTCCAGCTTTTCATCATTTCTCATATTGGCGGGAATAGCATCGACTGCGGGAACATCGAGCTCCGGCAGATCATATGCGCGCCTCCCCTCATGTGAGCGTTCAAAAATGAGCTTATAGGACTGTCTCATCTAATAACCTCCTTCAGCATTTCGATAACGAAATCGATATCTTCTTTGGAATTCATCTCGGTCGCACACCAGAGCATTCCGCCATCCGGCAGCACAAGCCCGCCAACGATCCCATATTCCTTGAGCCCATCATTGATCTGCTCTGCTGGGCACTCGGAATCTATTACGAATTCATTAAAGAATGGAGTATTATAGCGAAGGTGCATTCCCGGCAGCTTGCATAGCTCATTTGCGAGGTAATGTGCCTTGGCAATATTCTGCTCACCTATTTCCTTCATACCCTGCGGACCCATTGTACAGGCATACATGGTGGACATTATTGCAGCAAGCATCTCATTCGAACAGATATTGCTGGAAGCCTTATCCCTGCGGATATGCTGTTCCCTTGCCTGAAGTGTAAGCACAAATACCCTTCCGCCCTCTGCATCCGTGGTTTCGCCCGCTATGCGTCCGGGCAGATTGCGAATCAGCTTGTTGGTCGTAGCCATAAATCCAGCGTAGGGACCTCCAAAATTCATCGGTATTCCCATCGGCTGGGTATCGCCTATCGCTATATCCGCTCCATAATCCGCTGGACGCTTTATCACGCCAAGGCTGATCGGGTTTACATAGCTGACGAGCAATGCTTTGTGTTCATGTACGATTTCGGCAATCTCATCCATATTTTCAATACAGCCAAAGTAATTTGGCTGCGCCGCAATATAGCCTGCGCTATCGGGGAGCGCGCCGCGAAGCATATCCATATCGGTTATTCCGGCAGCATTCACAGGGATCTCAACAAGCTCTATTCCCTGGCAGTGGGCATAGGTCTTCATGGTCGCTATAACTCCGGGATTCAGTGCTGCACTATAAAGCACCCTATGCTTGCGCCTTATATTCGCAAGCATGATTAATGATTCGGCTGCTGCGGTCGCACCATCATAAACGGAAGCATTTGATGCCTCCATGCCCGTGATATTGCAAATGACCGATTGCCATTCGAATATGCTCTGGAGCATTCCCTGGCTCATCTCTGCCTGATACGGAGTATAGGCCGTATAGAATTCACTTCTGGAAACGAGCTGGGGGATGAGTGCCGGGATATAGTGATGATATACTCCTGCACCGCGGAAGAGCAGTCCACCATCCTCATTCTGAAGGACATAGCCCGCGATAAGATTTCTTATCTCCATTTCGCTCATCGGAGCGGGCAGTTCGAGCGGTCTATTCAGCTTCAATTCATTCGGAATATCTCCAAAGAGCTCATCCATGCTGTTGAGCCCTATGGTCTTGAGCATCTCCACACGCTCGGCAGCGGTATTGGGTACATAACTTTTCATTATAACTTTCCTTGCTTGATGATTATTCAAATCGAGGCGGACGAAAGTCCGCCGCAGGGTTCGAAATCGTATCGATTTACATGTTAGAAATACGATCAGTCCTCAGAAGCGAGGAGCTCTTCATACTCTTCTGCATTCAAAAGTTCATTTTCATTGATATCGCTGATCTTGATAGCCACAATGAACTGGCCGTAGGGATCCTGATTGAGCAGCTCCGGCTGTGCATCCAGTTCTTCATTTATCTCGATAACTTCACCGGCTACCTGAGTATAAACGGGCGAAGCAGCCTTGACAGATTCAACTGTAGTATAGCTATCGCCGATAGCATATTCATCTCCGACCGTTGGCAGCTCAACATATACGATATCGCCGAGTGCATCCTGTGCATGATCGGTGATGCCGAGCTTTGCAATACCATCCTCAATAATTACCCAATCATGCTCACGAGTATATTTACGATCAGTGGGAACCATATTTAAAACCTCCGAAAATTTATATTTATTATAATTATTTTTAAACCAGATCGATGGCATGATGTATCCTTTAAATGGAATCCATGCCTCTTACAGCTTTTAAGCTCTCTTATAGAACGGCATTGGTACAGATTCGCATTCTATTACCCTGCCGCGAATGGAGACCGCCCAAGCGCCATGCTCATCGGCATCCGCATTGACGAGTGCCATGCAGTAGTTTCCTCCTACAGAGGGAGCTGGACCGCCGGATGTGACAACGCCAACCTTTTCTCCATTGAGAAGTACATCAGCTTCAGGACGAGCAACACCCTTTCCGGTGAGCTTCAAGCCGATACGCTTACGCTGCCTTGGCTTGAGCAATGCATCCTTTCCAATAAAATCGGGCTTATTAAGCTTTATAGCGAAGCCCAGATCACATTCCATGGGGGTTATATTCTCATTCATCTCATGTCCATACAGGGGCATACCTGCTTCAAAGCGAAGGGTATCCCTTGCCCCAAGACCGCAGGGCAGCATATCGACACATTTTCCTGCCTCCATCAAAGCAGCATGCAGTCTTTCGGTATCCTCCGCCGCGCAATAGAGCTCAACACCATCCTCTCCGGTATAGCCGGTTCTGGAGACGAGGCACGGAATCCCGGCAACGGTCATTTTATCATTAAAGGTATAGTATTTCATCGGAAGCTCGCCCTCAAAGCCCGCCGCATTGAGCACAGCCTGATGCTTGGGGCCCTGAAGTGCAAGCTGACCCCATTTGCTGCTATTATTAATGATTTGAACATCGCCGAACGCATTTTGCTGCATCCATGCAAAATCCTTATCCGTATTTCCCGCATTGACTATGAACAAATAGTGATCATCGGAATATTTATAAATCAACACATCATCGACCGCTCCGCCATTTTCATAGCAAAGCACCGCATAGCGGCATCTGCCGGGTGTCATGGTTGTTATATCATTTGTTACGAGCCTCTGGATATAATCAAATGCTCCGCTGCCTATGACATCAACTTCGCCCATGTGGGATACATCAAAGAGCCCTGCACGCTGGCGAACAGCCTTACATTCTTCAAGAATGCCTGCGCCATACTGGACGGGGAGTGCCCATCCGCCAAAGTCCACGATCTTACCGCCGAGTTTGATATGGCTTTGGTACAGTTGAGTTTTTTTAAGATTATCAAAATTCTCCATTGGATTCCTCCTGTTAGATTTTGAAAATACGCCCGATACCTTCGGGGATGTGCCCTGATCTATGCGGCCAAGTAAGGCCGCTGCCATGAAATGGGCGCACATTATTATTATAACTTATTTAGGAAACTTGTAAAGATGATCTTCAATATATTTATTATTAATGGCGAATGGATTGATTAAAAATTTCTATCAATGCGCTCCTTTGGTTTCCAAAGACTATAAAACCGAATTTTAAGCCGCAAATAATATATTTATCTTTTTGCAGATTAATGCTTGACAACGGGTATCTGCATATGTTATCATAATCTATGCCGCTTGGGGCGGTATGCCATGTTCGTATGGCAGTTTCCTTTACATCGCGGGGTGGAGCAGTCGGTAGCTCGTCGGGCTCATAATCCGAAGGTCGAGGGTTCAAGTCCCTCCCCCGCAACCATCTATGGCGGCATAGCTCAGCTGGCTAGAGCATTCGGTTCATACCCGGAGTGTCATCTGTTCGAATCAGATTGCCGCTACCATAATAAAGAGCAGGTTATGACAGTCTGCTCTTTATTGTTAGTGATTTTATTTATTAAAGATTCTGGGTGTTCCAAAGGCTTTGGTAAACTCCATGTTCGTGGAGTAAATCCTCATGGGTACCGCTTTGAACAATGCTGCCATTATCAATTACAAGGATTTTGTCGCAACTTTTAACAGTGCTTAACCGATGCGCAGACATAAGCACTGTCATTTCTGTATTCATTTTGCTCACAGTCCCCAGAATTTTGCGTTCCGAAGCAGCATCAAGATTACTGGTTGCTTCATCAAGTATTAAAATTTCCGGCTTGCTCAGCATAGCTCGTGCTATTGCCAAGCGTTGGCGCTGACCACCTGACAAATTTTCTCCATTTTCTTCGAGTATGGTGTCCAATCCAAATGGGAGCTCCCAAACAAATTCGCAACCGCAGGCATTAAGAATCTCTTCAAGCTCAGCCTCATCTGTTTGCTTCCCTCCAAGCACCAGATTCTCTCGAACAGACGCAGAGAATAGGAAGATTTCTTGAGGTACATAGGCTATTTTGCTCCGCAATCTTTCAATCCCCATATCTATAATGTTTGTATTGCCTATAGTTATGCTCCCACTTTCTGTCTCATAGAAACCCATAAGCAATTTTGAAACGGTTGTCTTACCACAGCCGCTTATTCCAACAAGTGCGACGTGCTGTCCCCGTCTGATTTCAAAGGAAATATCCTTTAATACCATTCGACGAGTTCCATAACGGAAATAAACATGATCAAATCTAATATCATTACCCTCTGCCTCAGTACAATCCTTCTGACTTACATTCTCTATAGAAGCATCCAATACGTCATTCAATCGGTCTGCCGCAACGATAGCTTCCTGAATATCCGATTGAAGCTCTATGAGATTCTGCATGGGAGTCAGGAAGTAGCTAAGCAGAGTATAGTAGGTGATGAGCATACCTAAAGTCATAACTTCTGTTAGTACATTCAACGCGCCCACCCAAAGCAAAACCAAAATCCCTATCGAGGCAATGAGTTCAATCAATGCATTTTTACAAAGACTTTGCATTGAAAATTTGATCCCATCATCCTGTATCTTTACAAATAGAAAATTCATCCGCTCCTTGACGGATTTCTCAGCCCTGAATGCCTTTATTGTCTGTACCCCATCAACTGATTCTTTGAAATACGAGCTTATCTCTGCGTTTTCGCTCATCAATTTTCGGCTGCGTTTTGCTAAAGGGTTAATGTATAAAACAGATATTACTGTATAGATGAATAGAATGGCGAGTGTAATAATAAAAAGGGATGGAGAACATCTGTGGAGCACAAAACCAGCGAACAGCACCGTTACGATATCTATCAGAATCGTCAAAGTTGTATTTGCTATCGCATTCTTTACCTTATTAGCATCGTTAAAGCGGCTAATAAGATCTCCGGTTTTATGATTTTCAAAAAACTTCACTGGCAAATCCATCATGTGATTGTAATATCCAAGCATAAGTGGAAGATTTATGCGCTTTATCATAAAATTTGCAAGCCTGCCCCGAAGCAGCTGCACAAGAAAACGAATTAGATATGCAATTCCGATTCCGGTTATGAGAACGGCAAAAACCTCTATACCCTCATGTGCATCGGTGTTCTCTGCCAGTACACCGTCCACAAGAAACTTGAAAACTGCTGTGCCAAGCAGCCCGATCCCCGTTATAAGGAGGGAGAGAAGCGCTACGACTGCGATTAAACCTGTTTGTCGAAAAATCATTTTAAAAAATCTAGCCGCAGAGTTTTTGCATTTATTTTCCTTCACAAATTGAGGCGTTCTTTCAAACGTCATTATCTGTCCCAAAAAAACTTTAGAAAAACCATCTATGGACAATGCATAGCGACCATCGGCAGGATCGCATACATAAACTTTTCCTTTCGAAATCAGGCTTACCACTACATAATGTTCAAACCCTCCGCGGTTAACAATACGCGCAATGACCGGCAAGCAAACGGAATTTTTTTCGACACTTTCTATAAAGTCCTCTGCTGTCCCTTCAAGTCCTTCAGCCTTTAATCCATATTTTTCTGCGGTTTGCTTAAGCCCCAGCATATTCGATCCTGATAGATCAACGCAAATGCTTTCCCTCAATGTGGGAATAGGCAATTTCTTGCCATACCAGTTGAAAATCATGGACATACAAGCCGCACCGCAATCGACTTCCTCATGCTGGCGAACAAGTTTTATATATTTTTTCATTGTGAGCTTCTCCTTTATATCGTGTTATGAGAAAATCTTCGATGCATTCATTAAACCGTCTACCACTTTTATACCTCGTTCATCCCTCTAACTTTGATCGCAGCGCTGCACTCATTATAACTGCGCTATATGTTCAAAAAATTAAAAGTCTGGCAGGGGCATGAGCCCGTAAAAGCCCATGCCCCGAAGCCGATCTTTCTGCTAAAGGGCTATGCGCAAATTGATCAACCGAGACCAATGCCTACCTTTATCAGCCAAAGAGGGAAATTAAAGATGCCAAGGCGATAAGCATGGGCAACGGCGTGGGCATATACATTCCAGTAGGATGTTCCGCCGTAATCACCCCAGGGGCAGCGATAGTACTTTCCGCCATTAACGGCGGCGAGGTTAGAGTTGTTCATGGTTTTCATAGTTGTTATGTCCTTTCTTTTATTTAAGTTGGTTTGTAGTGTTGCTGCATCGGTTTGCGCTGACACTCATCAGAGGAATCTGCTCAATACATACGCAGCGTCCGAAAATGTACCCATATACGTCAAAATGTTCTATCACTGTTTTAAATCGAAAACAGATGCAGAAATTATCGTCAACGGTACAAGCATGTAAGCTTGAAGCTTACCCCGTCCTATCCTTCAGAAATCCAAGGCACACTCTGCGATCAAGGCAAAGTCTTTATCCATCCTAGCGAATAGGGTCATCTATTCTTTATTCGCACCTCCTTTTGGTTTTCGTTGCTCGAATCCCGACTTTTGTTTATATTAATTCTGCAGATTAATATCAATATTGTCCGGCTTATCTTTAGAGAGATCGTCCATAGCCCTATATCCTCCCGGTTAATGGTAAGTTAGCTTCAGCCAGCTAAATCCAACAAAGGATACTTTTTCGATACCTCGATATTTACATTCGTGGTGAAATGGGAGGCTGCATACAAAAAATAGTTGCCTTTTGTCCTACAGCTAAATTACATTACGCACACTCTCTAAATTCAATTATCGATATGCCTGTTATATACAACCTCCCGTCCAACAGATCATGAACCCAATAAAAAGAGGAACATTCTGTCTATATTGGGATAATAACACATAAAAACTCAAAAGTCAACCCAAAAGAGGTAACTTTTTCATGAATATTTGCCGTATTATGTCGAAAAATATCGATATGGAGGTGATTAACATTACTATTGGAGCTGCTGCAACCGAAAGAATACATGAGCTTTGTGCCGAGCGAAGGATAACCATCAATAAGCTGGCAACAATATCCGGAATAACTCAATCTACGTTAAGCAATATTACCAGCGGTCGGAACAACAGTACCACGCTCGCAACTATAAAGAAAATCTGCGATGGACTTAATATCTGTATCCGCCAATTCTTTGATTCTCCTTTATTTGATGATCTTGAGCAGGAGATAAAATAGCATTATAAAAATTAGCATTTTAAATGATAACTATGAATAAAAAGCTCCTCCGCGATTAAACGGGTATCCGTAAAACAGTTAAAGATCGTGCATCAAATTTGGTGCACGATCTTTTATATATACAGGGTTTGGGGCATATGCGCCCCGACAAGATTGCAGCGGGTAAATTGGGGGCTATGGTAGAATCTTGCTTTTTAGTGAAAGGCCTTTGTGCATCGCAGACCATATACCGCGAGACACACCGGCAAGCGTATAGAAGTGCGCCGGTAAAACAAATCGACAAATTCGAGTTATGAAATAAAGCATTGTTTCATTTGTGTATATAAAAACATTTTATCATCATCAAGTAACACATTCTCTTTCCTAAGAGCATAGTGATGGGCAAATTCAGCATCCTTATAAGCGCTGCCGTTAATGAAGATAGCATTTTTATATCGAGGCCTTACATGTAAGTGCAAATGTGGGTTGGGAGTTGTTTCTTTGTAGAAGTTATTCATTAAACAACTCCAATTGCACAATTCAGCCCCTAATGTTTCTTTATAGATTTGTTCCAATTTATCTATAACTGTTTTTAATTCAACCCACTCCGAGGCTTCCAGATTTGAAAGGCTTGTGCAATGTCTGTTCAGTACCAAAATGCATCTACCCACATAGTCTTGTACATCTGCTAAATAGACCGACCAATGGAATGTTTTATATAATAACCATTTGTCGTCTTTGTAATCACACCATTCACACCCATTCATCATTTACACCTCAAAATTTTTATTTGTCAATCTGGCTTCATTATAGCAAATATCTTTGTTTGTCCGCAAGAAAACCAGTATAAAAAGGTGGGCAGTCATTCGCCTGCCCTCAAAAACTGTTTTACGGACGCCCGCCCTTCGAAGGAGCTTTGATTTTTTTAATAATTCCTGCCTATCTTCTCAGCCTGGCCAGATCATCCTTGGTTATATGGATGGTGATATCCACTCCGTCATCTCGATCTATCTGTTCAACATCAACCTGCATTCCGGCATTGCGCAGCCCATTGCATGCTGAATTCATCGTATTGACGAAGAGGCGGTAATCACGAATTATCCGCTTTATCATCGGGCGTGGCTTAGCGCCCGTCTTTTTATTATCAAACATATTATTGAGCAGCTTATCGATCAGCTCTTCCGTTGCCTTAACGCTCAATGAGCCCTCCGCGACCTGCTGAATGATATTCATCCGATCCTCCGGCTCGTCCAGCTTTAATATTGCCCTTGCATGGCGTTCGCTTAATCCATTCTCCGTTATCGCCCTGCGTTCATCATCTGAAAGCTTCAGCACGCGAAGCTTATTGGCAATAAAGCTTTGACTTTTGCCCAGCTTTATCGCAAGCTCCTCCTGAGTAAGATCCAGCCCATCTATGAGCGCCTTATAACACTCTGCCTCTTCAAAAAAATTGAGATCCTCCCTCTGTAGGTTCTCTATCACCGCCATGATTGCAGAATCCTCATCCTGCATACCGCTGACGACTATGCAGCTAACCCTTTCCATGCCAAGGCTTCTCACAGCACGCAGCCTGCGTTCGCCCGCTATGAGCTCATATCCCGTATCAAGCTTTCTGACCATCAGCGGCTGTATAAGCCCGACCTGCTCTATGGATTTTGCAAGCTCCGCGATGCTCTCATCATCGAAGCTTTTACGGGGTTGATTCGGATTAGGCACAATGGATGATACCGGCAGCTCCGTGAGCTGGCGCGCATCGCTCTTTTTATCTTTACTCAAAAAATCAAATATTGCCATAGCGAAAGCAGCCTCCGTCAACTTTATTACATCCATAATTATACATAGTTTAGAGTAATTTGGCAAGAGCATTGCACTGCGGAGATTGGCGAAATACATCGCTATATTGCGAAAACTATACGCAATGGCGCTTTTCGGTTG
Source organism: Christensenellaceae bacterium Phil7 (assembly GCA_001940845.1). Taxonomy (GTDB): domain Bacteria; phylum Bacillota; class Clostridia; order Christensenellales; family CAG-138; genus PeH17. The sequence continues at coordinate 248,386 of MSGV01000001.1, read as the reverse complement.
AAATTTTATGAAAAATCATACCTTCTTTTCGCAAACAGGCAGAATCTCATAGCATCAGCTTTACTCCTGCTGACGGATATGCATACGTTTCCAATTCACGAATCCACATACATCATTGACCAGGAACGTTACGAAACAGATTATCACCGATAAATAGGATATATCCCGCATCGTTGCAAGCACCCAAAGCAGTATCAGCACTATATCGTTTACGGCATAGGCAAGAGCGTAATAGGCACTTCTTCTATAGGTCAAATAAGCTGCAATGAAGCTTGTTGCGACCGAAACGGTGCTTGGAATAATATTTGCCGTATTCAATGCAGCGAGTACAAAATAAAATCCTGCTGTCACAATGAGTGAGAGCGCGATCATAATCGGAATCTCTTTTCTGCCTATTTTGTTCACCCTCACCTCAGATCGATCGCCGGCAAATGGATTCCTAATCCACGAAATTAGAGCTAAAACCGCCATCGGCACAGTCATCCCCAGATATGTGATCATCTCCCCATAATATCCAAAACTAAATGAGATGATCCCATACAGTGCGCTGAAAACAATCATCAGCACCTGCCCTATAGGATTGCCCTTCGCACTATAGATGAGCGAAGTTGCTCCGATTAACGATGCACAGAGCGCCAAATAGCCCTTCCGATCAAATATCGCGAAGGAAATGATTATCAAGGCAGCGGATGAAATCCAGAGCAGAAGCTCCCCCTTTGTAAAATAGCCAAAGAACATTTTTTTCTTCATTGTTAAAGCCCTCCAAAAAAACAGCATCCGTCCGCACATCTTCAAAGACCTAATGATGTGCAGCGGATGCCTTCGCATCGCCTACCCGGTGGCAGGTTTACAGTTTTCTTCCTAAGCTTAAATTATTATAACTCACATCTTATTTTCGTGTCAACCCGCCAAAATACTCTCCAATCATACCATTTTTTCGATTTTCTCACCCTCTCTTGCAGCCTGCGAAGGAGCAGTATTTTATTGGTTGAAGCCACGATTTATGTAATCAAGACTTCCGGCTTGATCGTTCGTTCAAATATATCCGCTGCCAATATTGACTTTTTGAAGCGTAATTGTTAATATAGTCATGTAATTAAATAAAGTTCAAGTGTCCCAATGGCCGTGCAGGCTTTTGGGAAGAATAGACAATCGGGGAATCAAGCCCGAACGGTACCGCCGCTGTAAGCACGGAGGTCATATGCATTGATGAAAATCGGTCATTGTCGAAATGATGAGAAGGCCGCATATGACCAATGATGTGTAAGTCAGAAGACCTGCTTGGATGATTTACTTCAGCTCACGGAGTATGAGCCTCAGAAGTTTTTTTGTTGTAGAAAAACGGTGCAGCATTTGCTGTGCCGTTTATTTTTGCCGATAAAAAGCTATTCTGAGAGTGGGAGTATGGAAATGAAAAATGGATGGATCAAATCAATATGCAGCGTTCTGACAGTGCTCATGCTTTTGGGCACTCTATATGGAGTTTTGTCCATCCAAAAAATGCTTCCTGAAAATCCGATAAATACCGCCTGCCCGCTCGATATAAGCGATAGCTCGCTCGATGCTGACGGAGCTGATGATACCGGCAATAGGAAAACGCCCGATCCAATGGAAGCGCCATCAGCCGAACCTCCCAACACCCCCGAGCCTGTAAGCACCCCCCAATCGACAGAAAATTCGGCTTCAAATTCTCCCGAACAGTCAACTCCAAGTTCTTCCGAATTGTCTACGGAAATACCGACGATCGCTTCAACTCTCGATCCCAGCGTTTCCAAATCGCCTCTTCCAATTGGAAATGCCACCGCATTCCCAATCGGAAGCCAAGCTCCCGATAATACCTCTAATCCAACCGGTATTCCCGAAGATAATACGCCCTATCCAAGCGGAGAGCCGGGGGATACTACACCCCAGCCAAGCGGAAATCCCGGAGCAGATGAGCCCTATATCGTCACCAATCTTTACAGCGGCATATATACTCCAGAAAATATTTCCAATGATACTCTGGAATTTTATGCCTATCCGGCCGGAGGAGATGGGCTGATACTCAAGGTCTTTATCAAGGAGCGGAATGAGGATACCAATAACGGCAATCTGCTCCATCCCGACAGCCTAAATCATTTTTATCCGAAGTTGGAATTGAATCACGAATACATCGTAACGATGTATCTCTATCAAAACGGCATTCTCTATGGCGGGGCGTCGCGATTTTATATAACTTATCGCAGCCGCATGGCCGATGAGGATAATCCAAATATCGGGGAGCACCCCCCTACTATAGTCACGAACAGGGATGGAGATGACAGCATCATCACCAGCAGCCGATTCATATTCAGAGTGTCGGCAAGGGATTGGAACGGCGGAGTCATATATGCGAACCATATCAAGGTAATGCTTGACGGAGTGGTGCAGACCAATCCGACAGGCAGCACCGTATTTGAATATTCCCTATATCTCTCCCCGCCAAATATTGGAGATGATATCGAGCATATAGTGACCGTACTGGCGTGGGATGATGAGGGAAACTCCGCATACCGCCGAATAGTATTGCGCTACCATCACGTGCCCACGGGCAGCGCAAATGGCGAGCTCACCATCACAATCGATGCAACAACGCTTGGTCTGGGAATATTGATAGAGGAGATCTGCACCATACATGAAGGTGAAACCGCCGCAGAGGCACTGATTGCGCTCCTTGATGATTACGGATATGAAGCTGAATATGGAGGAACACCACGGCTGAATTTTTATCTCAGGAGGATAGCGGGCGGCGACATTGCCTATTATGCGAGCATACCCGATACTCTATGGCAGCTTATCCTTCGTGACGGAATCACCCTAACCGACCAGCACGACCGCGACAGCATCGGCGAATTCGATTATACAAGAGGCTCCGGCTGGATGTACTGCATCAATGGTATGTACCCGGGTATTGGGCTTTCCGAATACTACCCTATAGATGGCGATACCCTTTGCTTACGTTTCACACTTGCCTTTGGTAAGGATATAGGCGGCTATGACGCATCAGGTTCCGGTGAAGGAAGCCTGACCAGCTACTGCGGTTTATGGATAAACGATGAATTTATTCAGCTCACCCATGATTACGAAGAAGTTGAAAGGGTCGATCCGACCGAAGCCACCGATGGCTATATCGATTATCGATGCAGAAAATGCCATGATGAATATCGCGAAATCCTTCCTGCTATCGGTAATGGGAGCTCCGGCGATATGCAATGCCTGCCTCCGGGAAAAAAGCGGCGCCTTATTCCAAAAATTCATACGGAATAAGGCATCACCTGAAGCCGCTGTTACAATCGAATGTACTCAAGAATAGGAAGAGGTAAAATATGATAATAGAAATATACCATCACAGACCTGGCAAAGCCCTGAAGCGATTTTTCGAAGGGCTAATGGCGATATTGCTTATCTTATCGGCAGCTATGCTGGAGGCATGTTCGGGAACCAGACTTACGAAGCCTATGGATGGAAATGTTTCAAACGCGGTCAGCGGTATAAAGCAGCTCATAGGTATTGAGGATAGCGAAATGCTGCTGTATAAGCTCGATGAGCTGCCGCCCGGCACATCAGCCTGCGATTGGACCGCATTCGCATTTGCGCAGGCGGGAGTAAAGGATGCATATTCCGCCTATGCCAAGGGGCTGGAAAACTATGTAACGGAGAAATTAAGCTTTTCCGATCGGCTTGATGGTTATCGTGCAACGGAATACCACCGTATAGCGCTGACGGCAAGAGCTCTTGGATGCGATCCAAGAACATTCGGACGTATGCCCGATGGCAGCAGTGCCGATCTCATTGCCATGGGCACCTACAACTATGCCGGGGATCTCGGGGAGCAAGGGCTCAATGGCTATATTTTTGCTTTACTGACGCTTGATTCTGATGATTATGCTGTGCCCAATAACGCCCGATATACCAGAGAACGCATTCTTCGCTCCATACTTGATTCTGAGGAGGCTTCCGGTGGATTTGGGCTTAATACCGGAGATTTTGATGTTGATATTACTGCAATGGCACTGCAAGCACTTGCTCCTTATAAGGAGAGGGCAGATGTTGGAGCTGTGATCGATCGTTCACTCAACAGACTTGCTGAAGCTATGACGGTCAATTGTGCCTTCGCCTCATATGGAAGCGAAAATCTTGAATCCACAGCACAGGTCGTGATCGCACTCTGTGCGCTTGGTATCGATCCAAGAAGCGATGCACGTTTTAAAAGCGGCGGCATGGATGCTATACAGGCAATGGAGCTATTTAAACTGCCAAGCGGCTGCTTTACCCATAAATTTGAGCCATTCGAGGGGAATATCGTTGCAAGCGAACAGGCATTGAGAGCCTATATTGCGCTATATAAGTTTCAAGCCAAAATGGGTGGACTCTATAAGCTTTCGTTCATTCCGCTTGGCGGCTGATATCCATCAAAAGAAAAAGGAAAGGTATTCATTATGCTTATAAACGACATACAGCGTGAGGTCAAAAAGGCTATCGTCGGCAAGGATGATATGATCAAAAAGGTTCTTATGGCAATACTGGCACAGGGACATATACTGCTTGAAGATGTGCCGGGAGTAGGAAAGACGACCATGGCGCTCGCATTTGCAAGAACGCTTGGATTGGACTGCAAGCGCATACAATTCACATCGGATACAATGCCATCGGATGTTCTTGGCTTCTCTGTTTACGATAAGGAAAGCGGCGGTCTAATCTACAAGCCTGGAGCCGTCATGACAAACCTGTTGCTTGCGGATGAGATCAATCGTACCTCCAGCAAAACTCAGGCCGCATTGCTGGAAGCAATGGAGGAGGGGAGTGTCACTATTGATGGAGTGACTCATCCGCTTCCGGAACCCTTTATGGTTATCGCTACGGAAAATCCTATTGGTTCCGCCGGAACTCAGCTCCTTCCGACCTCACAGCTCGATCGTTTTCTCGTCAAACTCTCCATGGGCTATCCGGATAGAAGCAGCCAGATAGAGATAATGCGTGATAGGCACCATGGGAATCCGCTTGATACGATTATTCCGCAGGCAGATATCAAATCACTGAACGCTCTCATATCCGATGTTCGCAATATATATGTTGCGGATGCCGCCTACGCCTACATTGCGGAACTCATCGAACGCACACGCTCCCATCAATTTGTTCAATATGGCGTGAGCCCCAGAGGAGCGCTTGCGCTATGCCGTGCGGCAAAGGCCAATGCTTGTCTGAACGGGAGGGATTATGTCATCCCCGATGATGCCGCAGAGGTCTTTCCGGATGTTTGCTGTCACAGACTGATTTTGAATGCAAAAGCACGTCTGCGCGATTACAGCGAGCTTACTATAGCTGAAGAGATTCTTGCAGACTGCAAAAAACCCGATATTCGGGAATTCTCGCTTCTATGAAGGCTGTAGAGATACTGCGCCTCATTCTGTGGCTGGCTGCGCTGCCCCTGCTTTTTGCGTTATATGCCTTAAGCAATAATCCCCTTCTGCTAGTGGCTGCAGTTTTCATATCCATTGCTCCCCCGCTGTTTATGCTGCTTGAGTTTCTTATAAGGGATCGATGTGATGTAAAAATACGCATCAACCCCACCTGCAATAGAGGGGAAAGCTTTATTTGCGAATTTGAGATAAAGAATGCCTCCATAATTCCCATACCGCGAGCGGTTTTGGAGATAACCTGCAAGAATATTCTGACGGGCGAATCGATGGAACATTCCATTGCCATGCTGATCCCTGCATATGGAAGCAGCAGCCGTAAAATCAAACTTTCGAGCAAGCACTGCGGAGAGCTGAAAATATCTGCTGCTTCGCTTAGATTGGTTGAAATGCTGGGAATTTTTCATGTAAATGCCCGAGCTAATGCCGAACAGTTTATCATAATGCTGCCTGAGACTTCAGAATTGCTCCGCATACAGAGCGGCTACACGCCATCGAATCCGGATAATGACAGCTATGCCGATGGAATTCGGGGCGATGACTATTCGGAAGTTTTGCAGCTTCGGGATTATGTTCCAGGAGATAGCTTAAAGCAAATTCACTGGAAGCTTTCCGGAAAGCTCGATAGGCTCATCGTTCGTGAAGCAAGTATGCCGGTGCTCCGTTCTCTCCTCATTTGCATGGATAACCCATCGGATTGCACTGCCGCTGAAAGCGATGCCATTGCCGAAATAACCGCATCCGTATGCCGAATACTATCGGACAGCGGCATGGTCTTTTCCATTTCACGTCCGCAATCGGGGATCTGCGGTTTCATGAAGGTGGAAAGCAAAATGCAGCTTCCGCAAGCCATAGAATGGCTTATGGGTTGTACACGCGATGATTATGCGTATCCAAACTATATCGAGCAAAATGGGGCAGTAAGCTTCGGCAAAATCATCTGGTGCGGCAAGCGTTTCACCGATGCAGCCGCGGCCTTCTGCGGAAATGCGGAAATTACAATGCTGCTCTGCGCCGAAGCCAATGGGACATTGGCCGAAGGAGCACATTGCTTAACGCCTGAAAACTACAGAGATCTGTTATCCCACTTGGAGCTATGAAAAAGGATAATTTCAAACATAATATCGTTGTTTCTGATGTTCTCGAGCAAAATGAGACTTTACAAAGCCTTTATATGGCTCGAAAAGCTCCCTGTCTGTTCCTGCTGCGCAATATTGCCGCCATGCTGATGCTGTCGGGAATGATTCTCCTTATCTTTTCGCTCTTTCCCTCCATACAGCTTAATGTCTGGGTGGCACTGGCGATTCTGCTCCCACTATGTTGCGGGCTGAATATCCTTCTCGCAGGAAAATGGCGCAGCATCGGCATACTTTTCATATGCATATTGGCTTCGCTCCTGCTCATAATCGGATTGAATACCGATCCGAACAGCATAGGAGCCCTCAAAAATGATTTTGCCGATCGCCTGACTGAATTGACCGGGCATATTCATCTCAGATACGTTGATATTGATGAATTTCGATCTATCCCACTGCTGCTATGTGCCGGACTGATCGTTTCTCTGATCTTATGTCTTCTGCTCCTTTCAAAGCGGGATTATCCACTGCTGCTGTTCTCCGGTATCATACTAACGTGCTCGCTTGCCGGTATATTCAGTTCATCCTCTGGGGCATTCCTATTATTCACAGGCGTTTTACTTGCTGCTGTATTAAGATGTTCGCAGCTTGGCGGATATGCGGTGCCCAAAGAGAGTTCAAAAAGCTTTTTGGGTCTGCTCTCTGCGCTTTCAATCACCGCTTTTGCAGTTGTCTTATGCCTGCCTTTTACGAATATGGGTACCGCCGCTATATGTGAAAATGCATTTACACTGCTTCATAAAATTAAGTACGATAGCAGCACCGCATCCATGCCTGAAGGCAAGCTGAAAGATCTAAACGGTTGGAAAAACTCTTCCACACCTGCACTTTCCATAAAAAGCAGCGAAGCATTGGCGGCTGAAAGGCTATATTTCAGAGGAATGGTTGGTGAGATCTATACCGGACATGGTTGGACAAGCCTCGATAATGCTTCGCTTTCCAAGCAATATGGATTATTCTACTGGCTTCATGAAAATGGCTTCTATGGCCAGGTCACCTCAGCAGAGGCCGCATCAGCACTGGAAGCCGCCGGTGCATTGGATTATTCTGAACGCAGCATGGAAATCACCAACATTTCGGCCTGTAAACGATATATGTATCTGCCATACCAAGCCATTAAGGGCAATTATCTTGATGATACGCTTATAGGTGACGCAATTGTATTTGCAGATAAATATAATCTGCCGAAAAATGAGAGCTCCGTCCTCAGTATTGCCCTGTGCCCTGAGGCATCAAATCGCTTTGCACTTCAGAGTAAAACAGCAGATGCTCAGGAACAGCTCTCGGTAAAGCTTTATCTATCCTGCGAACGGGCGTATGCCGAATTTGTATACGAAAATTATTTGCAGCTAACACCCGAAGTACGTTCAATATTTGCGGAGCTCTTCGGCGATTCTCCCGATGCTATGACGCTCACCCAGATAACCGAAAAAATCATGGCAGCACTCGAAACGGAGCTCACCTATAACGAAGCTGCCAATACCCCCTGCGGCGATAATGATTTCATCGCCTATGTTCTGGAGCTCGGAAAAAGTGGCTATAGCGTTCACTATGCAACCTGCGCCGCCATGATGCTGAGATATTTCGGCGTACCCGCCCGTTATGTTGAAGGCTACCTGCTGACAGAGAAACAGGCCAGGAATTATGTTGCCGGCAATGCCTTGGTTTTAACCGAAAATGATGCTCACGCCTGGGCTGAATACTACCTGGACGGCATAGGCTGGGTTCCATTCGATATAACTCCGGGCTATATCGATAAAAGCGAATTGCCGATTATGAATGCTGGCGAAACTGCTCCGGACGATGCGCCCGGCGAGGAGCAGCAATACCAAAATGATAATCTGTCTATTGTGCCGCTGGTTCGGCCCAATAGACCCGATAATAAACATCCGGCTAATTACTTTTGGCTCATTGCGATAATACTGCTCAGCTTTCTTATGCTCGCATTCACCTTTCGAACCGTATTTTTTAGGCTTCGTCTTCGCAAAAGGCTGCGGCAAATGAAGGAGGCTGATAATAATGAGGCTATCACACTGCGCTATGGCTACTGCACGATGCTTATAGAGCGCACAAAGTCGAATTTTATAATAATTCCCGAGGAAATTCATAATATCAATCTCGAAGCAATTTTCAGTAATCATATTATGAACGAATCAAAGCGTACTGCAATGGCTGAATTCATGCGGACCGTGATCCGTGAATGCAAGCAAAGGCGAAATTTCATAAAACGTTTGTATGATCGTTTTATCGCCTGCTTATATATATAAATTGTTTTCAAAAGGAGGTATTTCAGTGAAAACTTCAATTAAAAGAATATTGGCTGCACTGCTCAGCATCATTATGCTATGCATATGCGGCAATACTGTGCTTGCAATGAGTATAAACGCACTCGAAAGCACCGATCGCAGGAGCTCTTCCAACGCTTCTGAAACCATCATACCGCCTGTTCGTGTACCATATGGACATGGGGATACGCTCAAAAACAGCGGTTCACAGGATGCCGTAACCGATCCATTACCCTCGGAAAACGATACCTATTCTCCGACTATTGAGCCTATTAAATCCAAGCAGGTGAATCTTGAGGTGCCGTCTGATACCTCCGTTGAGGTATTCAACGCTGCCGGCAGCCTGATAATGCCCGATTCCGAATTTGAAAATCCAAATGGCTCCCATACGCTCACCTATAGCCTTGTCCCCCGCGAACAGTATACCTATATTACGACATCTGCCGACTATTACCACGCCTTGGCGCAATTCATGCCAGAGGAGGGTACTATCCATACTGCAAAACCGGATACACAGCCGAAGCTTATCGATTTTGGAGCTTACAGCGGTCGGAATATCAATACCGCAGTAGCTTATGCGATTTCGCCCGAATTCGCAATTAATACTCATGAATACATAATTGAGCTTTCCGATAGGAACACAAATATGTATGTTCTTGCCGAGACCTCCGATACCGAATATGAGGTACATGCCATATACTCCGCACAGACTTCAAATCCTTCCACAAATGGCAATCCTATGGATAAGCTGATCTCCGGAACAACTCCGATCGCATGTGGTCAGTTTCTTTCGAACGGAGGGTTCTCCAATCAGCTTACCATGCGTTTGAGCAAACAAACCGGCTCCGTTACCTATTATCAGGACTATGTTATGAAGGCTGTTAGGCGATTAAGCCTCAATTCACTGGAGGTTCGTCAAGGTGAAAACTCAATTTCTCTCATGGATTCGACCGGAAATATCGTTTCATATGATCGGGACAGAACCGAATACTATTTGGACCTTTCCTCCGGTATCGATGAGCTTACGCTGATCTCCGCATTCAACAGTACGGACAGCGGTGCGCCGAATCAGGGCGGCTACTATGCGCTTATAAATGGCATTCGTTTTGATGATATATCCATCGTAAACCTACCTCTTAACACTGAACTGACGAATGAGACCATCGCGATAGAGATTCATCATAGCGACCCTGCTTCGATATCATCCACATATACGCTGCATATTAAAAAGCATCTGCCAACACGCGTTATATTTAATACCGATCCCTTGGATGCCATAATCTTCATGCTCGAGAGCAGCACGGGAAGGATCGTTGAGGCCAATGCTGATGGATCCTTCAGCCTCATGCCCGGATTGAGATATAGTTACAACGTCACCGCCAATGGCTATATAGGACTCAATTGCGCAGAATACATTCCGGTCGAATCCGAAACCGCAGTCACCATAAATGTTTCGCTCAGACCCTCCACCGCACAGCAGCCAAACGACCTTCCCGCTCAATGGCCTTCCTTCCGTGCGGATAATAATAACAATGGTGTGGTGGATTATCGTATGCCCATTTCCAGTGATGAATCCGTCTTATACTGGGCAGAACAATTTGGCGAAGGCTATTCCGGCAATGCATGCAGCTGCCCAATAATCGTTGATGATGATCTCTTCCTATATGCAGGAACCAGAATATATAGGGTTGATAAGCATACCGGAGAAACCATATGCGAAGGAAGCATGGCAGGCAGCTCCAGCTTTGCTATAAATCCGCCCACATATGCGGATGGAATGATATTCGTTGGGCTTTCAAATGGCCGCGTTCAAGCCTTTGATGCAGAAACGCTTCAATCCCTGTGGATCTATACCGACCCGCTTGGCGGGCAGCCAAATTGCCCCATCACTTATCACGATGGATACATCTATACCGGCTTCTGGAAGAGCGAAACAAGCGATGCAAGCTTCGTTTGCATTTCCGTTACCGATGAAAATGGCAGACTTGGAAATGAAGCAAAGCTTGCTTCTTGGCGTTATATCTCCAAGGGCGGCTTTTACTGGACCGGAGCATATATATGTGATGATTTTGTAATGATTACTACCGATGATGGCGAATCCGGCTATACCACCGGCTATGCAAGCATCCTCATGCTCGATACCCGCACCGGAAGGCTGCTCGATAAGCTGATACTGCCCCATGCAGGGGATGCGCGCAGCTCCATAACCTACGATATCGAGACAAATGCTTATTATTTTACAACAAAGGGCGGTTACTTTTATGGGGTTCGCATACAGGGAAACCGTTTTGCAAGGGGAAGTCTTCGCTTCATAAAGCTACGCAGCTATTCAAATGATTCGAATAACCCTGCCATGAGTACCTGCACCCCAACCATTTATAATGGCAGAGCATATATCGGCGTTTCCGGAACATCTCAATTTGGGCAGTATTCCGGCCACAATATAACCGTATTGGATCTGCATTCGATGTCCATCGCTTACAGCGTGCGAACCCAAGGCTATCCACAGACTAGTGGTATTCTGACCACGGCATATGAAACAGAGGACGGCTATGTATATGTCTATTTCTTGGATAATTTTACTCCAGGCAAGCTGAGAATCATTAAGGATAAGGCAAATCAGACCCGCCCGATAGAATTGACCAGTGAAACATACCAGGGAGTCAGCTATGATGTCGCACCCGCGCTCTTTACGCCCGATGGTGCACAGGCTCAGTATGCGATATGCAGCCCCATAGTCGATAGCGATGGCACGATCTATTTTAAGAACGATTCCGCATATCTCATGGCGCTGGGCAGTACTATTACCGAGATTGAAATTGCCTCCCCTCCCTCAAAGACCATATATTCTATTGGTTCAGCTTTTGAGCCGGATGGAATGACCGTCATTGCACATTTTGCGAATGGGCTTTCAAGGGATGTTACGGAATATGTTGCCTACTCCGCAGCTCCGCTCACTATCAACGATACTGAGTTCCAGGTAAGCTACCCTATAACCATGTATCACGATGAAAATGGAACTGCCGGCATTGAATATCACGCTCCCATCGGCATAGTTCAGCTCCAAATAGGATACACCGCAACCTTTACCATCAATGGTGAGATCTATGCGGTCATAACCTGTGAGCCGGGCGCCAGCATACCTGCGCCTGAATATGAAGTCCCGGATGGCTGCATCTTCTCAGGCTGGAATATTCCTGCGGTAATGCCTGCGGAGAACATCGTGCTCAATGCGACGCTAGACTTTAATAATAGCTGTATCGTCACCTTTATCGATGGGCTTACCGGCAGCACCATAGCCACTCAGGAGGTTTTGTATGGCAGCGCTGCAAATGCTCCGGCTGCACCAGCACATGACGGCTATGTATTCATCGGTTGGGATTCCGAGTTCACTGCCGTTACTGCCGATATGACGGTTACTGCCGAATACCGTATGCTTGGCGATGCAGATAGCGATGGAAAATTGACCATGGTCGATGTCATTCTCGTTATGCGCTATGTCCTCAGCTTACAGCCTGATATCAATCCCATAGTGATAGATATCGATGGCGACGGTTCACATAATATGAATGATGCCATCATCCTATTCCGCATAGTTCTGAATGTGCGCGCTTTGTCTCAATCCAATATTAAAAAATAAGCGCCGGTCCACGGCAGATCAGGCTCGCCTGGCAGGTCAAACCGCCGGGCGGGTCTTTCATTTTTTCATAAGCCTATTTTAGCCGTCAATCAGTTACCATTCAAGACAGCCCTAAATGACATATGCTCTCTTTTTTATGCCTCAGTTCATATATCACTTCGAACTTGACTTTAATCCGAAATCGGAGTATAATTCATATCATCCGATTTCGGATTATGTTTGTGGAGGATATTGAGATGTTTAAGATCAATGAACTGCTTGCGGAATATAACGGAATATTCAAGGATCTCGATAAGAGTTATCATGATGCTGCCAAAGCGGTAGGGCTTTCCGACAGTGCTTTCTGGATATTGTACACGCTGCGCGAATCCTGCAGCGAGATGACTCAAAGCGATATAGTAAGCATGATCTCATTTCCCCCGCAAACAGTGAATTCAGCATTGATGAAGCTTAAGGATGAAGGCTATGTGATGCTTCGCAGCATAGCAGACAGAAGAAAGAAATTGATCCTTTTAACTGATAAGGGTGAACAGCTTGCAGAAAAAACGGTGGATAGGGTAATGGAGATCGAGGCAATGACCATGGGCAGTCTCACGGAGCAGGAGCAGAGGACCTTCCTCCGGCTTTTTCGTAAGCATACCGATATGCTGAAAAATAATCTTTTGATACTAAAAGAAAGGAGAAAAAATGAATAATTTTGGATTATACACTGAAAACACGCCATTGAAACTATATTTAACGGTTGCGATACCCGGAGCTATAAGCATGATCGCTTCCTCGTTATGGGGGATATTCGACGGAATCTTTGTCGGAAGGCTATTGGGTGAAACCGCTTTTGCCGCATTGAATCTTGCCTTTCCGTTTGTTCTGATAAATTTCTCGCTTGCAGATCTGATCGGGGTCGGCTCGTCGGTGCCCATCTCCATTGCGCTTGGCAAAAAACAGGATGAAGATGCGAATAATTATTTTACATGTGCATGCATCATGATTTTCGCAACAGGGGTATTCATGGGTGCAATTCTCTATTTTTTTGCCCCTTTGTTAATGAATATTATCGGGGCCGAGGGCGAATTGGCAGCACTTGCAGTGCGCTATATACGAACTTACGCAATATTTTCACCGTTCACAACCATCATGTTTGCTGTCGATAATTATTTGAGAATATGCGGGCGCATCAAGGGCAGCATGCTCCTCAATATTGCAATGTCGATCATCATACTGGGAATGGAATACCTTTGCATCGGCGTCTTAAAAATGGATATTGGAGGCTCCGCTTTTGCCGTATCCTTTGGAATTATGGTCTGCGCTGCTATTGCGCTGTATCCATTTTTATGCAGGAAGCTTCCCCTGCGTTTTTGCAGACCCCGATTCAGCTTCAGCATGATAAAACAAATAGTTTCCAGCGGAAGCCCAATATTTTTAAGCAATATTGCTGCCAGGCTTACCTCAGTCATAATGAATATGGCCTTGCTGAAAGAAGGCGGACAGAATGCCGTCAGCGTTTATGGCATCCTCCTATACGGCGGAGATGTGCTGCAGCAAATTCTTTATGGAGCATGCGATTCAATGCAGCCGGCAATAGGATATAACTATGGTGCAGGCAATTCAAAACGAGTTTTGGATATGGAAAAATGCTGTCTCACCGTAGGTGCAGTCATATCGCTCCTTGGAACTGGAGTGATGCTTCTTTTCCCGGAGCAGATAGCATCATTATTCTTAAAGGAAGGAGAGAGGCACTTGCTTTCAATGGCGGCTCACGCAATGCGAATATTCAGCCTCACATACCTGACGAGATGGTTTGGCTTTGCAATTCAGAGCTTTCTTATAGCGCTTGACAAGCCAATGCCTGCAACGATCCTTTCCGTTGCAAATGCTTTTATTTTCCCTGTGCTGCTGCTTGCTGCACTGCACCCGCTCAAGCTGAACGGCCTTTGGCTGAATTCTCCCATTACAGCGGTTCTTGTATCCCTGCTCGCGCTTTTTATCATCATACGCATTAAGCGGTCTAAAGCTTTGGATAAATCATCGCTATCATAATCCTGCATAGTTCCCGCAATCAATAATCCCGCAATAAACCTGCCAAGCCTCATATGAGCAGCTTGGCGGGTTTATCACATCCGTAATATTTCATATTTTAAAATAGTTTTCTGAGACATTTCTCTACATATCATGCACAAACTAACAATTCGATAATGCTCCATGCTATTTTGAGCTTCAAAGATCTGTCTTTCTTATAATATATTTGACTGAATTGTTGAATAATGCATTTGTATGTTGTATAATAGAATTGTGTTTTTTCAATGGTAATCCTACAGGACTTGATGAACGGATTCCTTTATATATTGGAAAAACGATTCTGCATTTTGCTTTATAGTAAGAAATGCGCGGAAAATTCTAAAAATACTCGTTTAGCCAATCATTATCTCTGGTGGCTTTAAGCTCTATATCATCACATATTAAAAGAGGGTGTGCTTCCCGATGGGGTATTACTTCCATTAAATCGCATTACTCACTTGAATAACAGGAGGAACTAACATGAAACGAAACATCAAGACCCTTGCTTTAGTGCTTACGATGCTGACTTTGCTGTCCGTTTTAGCGGCCTGCACCGGCAAAAAATTGCCGCCCGATACCGGCAGCCCCAATACCGGCAGCGATGATGCCATGGCTACGCCATCGGATGATAAAGCTCAAAGTGACGCCTACACCTACCGACTTGCCTTGAGCTACAGTCCAACCAACTGGAGCCCTATGGATTGGCAGACCATTGAAGATGCTAGAATCATGCAATATCTGGTTGGAAGTCCGGTAGAGCTTTCCATAGATGAGGATGGCAATTATGATTGGACATTTGAAATGTTCGCAAATATGACCGATGTATCTGCCTCCTGGGAAGAAGCGAAAAACTGGATCGAGCCCAATTCAGATGGCATTTATCCTCAGGATGGCGAAGGCTATATATATCGAATAGATTTAAACACCGCTGCAAAATGGCAGGATGGCACTCCCGTCACTGCGGATGACTATATCTGGTCTATGCGTCATTGCATTGATGCATCCATCAACAACTACCGTGGTGGACCCGAATGGCCCTTGATCGCATTGATAAAGAATGCTCGAGCCTACAGAGATGATCTGGAGCTTGATAACCCCGGCACATCCTGGGATGATGTTGGATTTATCAAGGGTGATGATTATACGATCTATCTCGTGCCCACAATTCCCACCCCTATCAACGAGCTGCTATACAATTTAACGGAAAGCTGGCTGGTGAAACCCGATCTATATGAAGCATCTCAGTCCGGATATGGCTCAAGCATAGATAAGTTCAGCTCTACGGGTCCGTACATCATGACCGCATTTGTTGAGGGCGAATATATCGAGCTTGAACGAAATGAGAACTGGTATGGCTGGACGGATGGCAAGCATGAAGGTCAATACCAGACGACAAAGATCCGATATGAAATCATTGAGGATCATGCCAAGCAGCTTGAGCTCTTCAACAAGGGTCTGCTCGATCAGATAACGCTCGAAGGCGAGGAGCTTGAAACGTATGGAAAATCGGATAGGCTCATCATTGAAGAATCCGCAGAGGTTTATCAATACGCCATCGTTACCGACTTGGATAAACTCATAGAACTTGAGGGCAGCAGCGGCGCCAACAAACGCATCCTTGCGTATAAGGAATTCCGCCAGGCGCTTTCACTATGCATAAACAGGCAGGAGCTGTGCGATGAATGCATACCTTTAAACAAACCGGCATTATCGCTGCTCAACGATCAATATTACTGCGATGCCTATGATACTACCTTCTATCGCAATACCGATTATGCAAAGGAATCCATCCTGCGCGTATATGGTGTTGAATATGGAGAGGGAAAGGCATACTCATCCCTTGATGAGGCGTACAAATCAATTACCGGATATGATAAGGAAAGGGCAACCGAACTCTTCCGTTCGGCCATAGAGAAGGCTATTGCCGATAAAAATTATACCCCTGGTCAGGATATCGTCATAGACTGCGCTGCGTCTATTCATCCTCTGAATGATGTCTTATTGGCAGAGCAGGATCTGGTGAATCGTTATATTGCAGAGGCCATCGAAGGTATTGAGGATATAGGCAAGGTCACCATCAATTACATCGGTGATTGTGACGAACTGAGCCGGGGCACATTCACTGGCAGAATAGAGATGGCTCGTTATTTCATGAGTGGAAGTGCCTTCCGTCCGCATAACGTGATTAAAGATTTTTGTGACCCTGATCGAGCCAGCAGTTATATTCCATTCGGCTTCCATCCCAATGCCGAAAAGATCGAGATTCCGCTGAATGGGGAATCCACAATAAAGACCTTTAAGGAGCTATTATTCACTTTGGCTGATGCGGGCGATGTGGATTCGCGGGTTTTCGTGCTTAGCTATCTCGAATCCGGGCTTTTGCAGAATGCACATATCATCCCGATCGCTTCGGCCGGAGGTTTCGTCACAATGTATTCTAACAAGATTCAGTATGACTCCACGGAGTTGGGTGATTTCCGCCATATGACCTACAACTACGATGACGCTGAATGGGTCTATTATGTTGCTCAACAGGGCGGTACAATAGACTACAGATAAGCTCAAGATAACACTCTGAAGTCGTCTGTCTATCGATTTTTGCTGCAAATACAGCACGATAGATGGGCGGCTTTCGAATTATTTTCATAGCTTGAACATTTTGCAAACCTGAGTTACAATTATGTGGCTGCCATTCATTGCGGCAAGATAGGAGATATTCAATGATGACACCACGTGTTGCAGCAATCCATGATATTTCCGGCTTCGGCCGATGTTCTCTGACCGTTGCTATGCCCATACTTTCTGCGATGGGAATTCAATGCTGCCCACTGCCCACTGCATATTTATCCACCCATACAGGGGGATTCACCGGTTTTACCTTTGCTGATCTGACCGATGAAATGCCCCTTGCGGCAGCGCATTGGGCAAGCCTCAGGATTCAATTTCAAGCCATTTATACAGGATTTTTGGGCAGTTCAAGGCAGATGAAGATCGTTGAAGATTTTTTTGAAACCTTTCGCCTTCCTGATACACTTTTGATCATCGATCCTGTCATGGGTGATGATGGAAAGATCTACACGACCTATACGCCCGAAATGTGTGAAGGAATGCGCCGCCTTTCACAGCAGGCGGATGTTATAACGCCCAACCTGACAGAAGCAGCATTATTGCTTGGAATCCCATATGCGGAATTACCCTCCGGCAGAAGCGGATTCCTTGATATAGTGCAGCAGCTCAGCCTTGACGGAAAGCGCAGTGTCGTGCTGACCGGTGCCTCAACACGCCCCAATTATATCGGCGCTGCTTATTTTGATTCCAAAACATACAAATACGATATAATAGAAACCAGACGCACACCTAAAGAATTCTACGGAACAGGTGATGTCTTTGCAAGCGTTCTCACCGGAGCGCTGCTGCGTGGAAGCGAAATGGACGATGCGGTGAGGCAAGCGGTCAATTTTGTGCAGCTCTGTGTGGAACGCACTGCGGCAGAGGAGCTTCCCATGAGCGAGGGGGTCGATTTTGAGCCGCTGCTTCGCCATTTAATCAAATAAAGTTGTGAATTTGTGATGCCTGCTTAGCTCTTTTTGAATATTAGAATTCAGTTATAATATAGTTTCATTTATTTGCTTGACTTTTACGCATAGTTTTGTATAATTTACATCGGCTTGAAGAAATGCAGCGAGAAAGCCTTCTGACCAAATGAAAAAAAGCTACGGACAGCTTGGTCAAATGCCGGCAGAGATGACATATCTCACTCTGTACTAACGTAAGGCATTAAGAAGAGTATTCCATATGCACATTCCGGATCAGAAATGCGCATACGGACTCGCCGGCGGCAGCCGCACACGCGGAATGAGTCGGAATGAAACGAACGAAGTACAATCAACGTGTCGCCGAAAGGATTAACCTATCGGCGAGGGCTTGTATGAATGCTTTTTGCTAATCAAGAATCACTCATGCAAGAAAAGCCTTGCTCTGCAAGTGCTTTTGCGCACTCCATGCTTTCGTATGGAATGCGATTTTTGTTTCGAGTCATACTCGAAATCCCCAGCGCTTTTTGTATACAGCCTGGTACAATTCAATTCTTTTTTAAAGGAGATTTCAGAAATGAAAAAGATAATTGCATTGTCAATTGCAGCCCTCGTCCTTACCGCATTCATCTGCGGATGTGCATCGGACAAGCCAACCCAAGGTGCCGCCTCGAACGGCAATTACAGCGATGAGATGAAAATTTCCGCAAAAGTGGATCTTGATCCCGAAGCCGGAGCGGACTCTGTTGAACGCGATGGCGATCATAAGGATTCGCTATACTTTGCCTCCGCCGACTATTATAATATGAAGTCTAACGATACGCTCACCATTCTTCCCAAGTTTAAGACCTATCAGCAGACCTCGGAATCCTCATGCGGAGTCGTATCCGCACTCACCGTGCTAAACTATTTCGGCAAACTTGGTGATTATACCGAAGAAAGCCTTGCCAAGCTTCGCAATGAAGCTGGCGATTATCAGACCTCCGGCGCAACAGCCGTACAGCAGATGATTTCGATATTCGATCATGTCGGCGGTTTCAAAGTAAATAGCACATATGATTATTATGGAAAGGCGGATGAAAACGGCTCTGCCTATTTTGGTGAGGATGGCTCCGCAGAAGCTGCATATTCCGTTATCACCCTTGAGTGGATTCGCGATCAGCTCAAAGCAGGCACCCCCATCATGATCTGCTGGAATGACTGGGGCGGACATTGGCAGGTCATCATCGGATATGATACTATGGGGACCGATACCACCCAGGATGATGTCATCATCGTTGCCGATCCCTATGATACCACAGACCATAATCAGGATGGCTATGGGGTCTATGGAGCTGAAAGATTTTATTATAACTGGTCAATGTATGATTTCTTCGAGGGCAGTGAATTTGCAGTTGAGCGCGATTTGCTCTTTGTGACCGTCACCCCCGAAAAATAAATACATCTGTAGAATCAGCATAACGCCCCATGCGGCATGAGTACGCTGCAGCTCATACAATTATATGGGGATAATAACCAAGGCCATGTCCGCTCTAGCAGTGCGGATATGGCTTTTTATTCGTCCCTTTTCAGCATATCATTTCATTTTCTCCAAAATATATGTTGACTTTTGCCACATTTGATGGTATAAAAACTTAGTTGGTCTTTAAAGACGGTACTGTGATGCCGGCAAGACAGCGAAGCCTCCGCAGCGTGGTACGTTAGTTAATATGGAAAAATATATCCATAGCCTTGCCGAATTTGGCAGGGCTTTTTTTGAGCCAGCTAAAAAAACTCGGAGGAAAACCAAATGAAACTAATCTACGATGTCCAGGATAAGCCAAAGTTCAAAGCCAATCTGGTCTTTGCATTCCAGCAGTTGCTTGCCATCATCGCCGCAACTCTGCTTGTGCCGACACTCGTAAACTCGATCTATGGTCAGACAGTGCTCGACCAGGCAGCAGCATTATTCGGCGCAGGTGTAGGAACTCTTGTTTATATACTATTCACCAAGCGCAAAAGCCCCGTATTTCTCGGCAGCTCCTTTGCATTCATCAGCCCACTTGCGGGGGCTGCGGCATTCGGTGCATTCGGTATCATTCTGGGTGCGGTCATTGCCGGCCTCGTCTATGTGATCATAGCACTCATCGTTCACTTCGTGGGCACCAAATGGGTGGACAAGCTCCTTCCTCCCGTCGTTATTGGACCTACCGTTGCTCTCATAGGGCTCAGTCTTTGCACAAGTGCGATCAGCAATGTGACCTCGGTGAACGGCAGCTATAACCTCATCGCAGTTCTCATCGGGCTTGTGACATTTGGTGTTACCGTTCTCTCCTCCGTCAAGGGTGGACGCACACTAAAACTCATCCCCTTTATTATGGGCATTCTGGCAGGCTATGTGCTTGCCTCCGTCTTTACCGCTATAGGTAATGCAGCAAATATTGATTACCTTAAAATCGTTGACTATAGTCCTATAGTGAATAATTTCAGATCTCTATCCTTCAATAGCTTCATTGCGCTGCCTGATTTCACCTTTGCTCGTGCGATCAAGGAAGGTGCAGGTCTGCTCAATGGCGCAGCCGGCATAATATCCCTGCTTGCACTATTTGCACCCGTAGCATTCGTAGTATTTGCAGAGCATATTGCCGATCATGAAAACCTCAGCTCCGTTATTGGTCATGATCTTATAAAGGATCCCGGACTCAAGCGTACCCTCCTTGGTGACGGCATTGGTTCCGTTGTCGGCGCAATCTTCGGCGGATGTCCCAATACGACCTATGGCGAGAGCGTAGGATGCATCGCCATTACCGGCAATGCATCCGTTTCCACAACGGTGCTGACCGCTCTCATGGCAATACTGCTCTCATTCTTCACTCCATTCGTTGCATTTGTGAACACCATCCCGACCTGCATCATAGGCGGTATCTGCATCGCACTCTATGGTTTCATTGCTGTCAGCGGACTGAAGATGCTGCAAGTCGTTGATCTCGGCGAAAGTGAGAACTTATATGTTGTCAGTGCAATACTTGTTACAGGCATTGGCGGACTCGTGCTCGATTTTGGCGCGGTATCGATCTCATCCATAGCGACCGCGCTTATCGTCGGCATTCTGACCAGGCTCATCATAGGAAAGAAAAAAAAGGATTCCAAAGAGGTTGAGAAGTAATAAAAAGCATGGTCATATGATCCTCGGAGCCATTTGCCGTCCGCAAATGGCTCATATTTATCCCATAAAACCCCTTGCAATCCTGCGCTATGGCATTACCCACTTGACAATCCTTCCTTCGCTTGGTAGAATGGATTTCGATTAAGAAAGGAAATTGATTTAATTGACCTCTAAATTCAAACGATTATACCACTCTCTCTTTGGACAGCTATCGGTGCAGCGCATTCTGCTTGCCACGCTTGGAAGCTTGATCGCTTCATTCGGATTATTCAACATTCATGCCCAATCCGGCGTAACGGAAGGGGGCGTATTGGGGCTGGTGCTGCTAATGGAACGCTGGTTCAATATCAGCCCCGCGATAACTA
Source organism: Christensenellaceae bacterium Phil7 (assembly GCA_001940845.1). Taxonomy (GTDB): domain Bacteria; phylum Bacillota; class Clostridia; order Christensenellales; family CAG-138; genus PeH17. The sequence continues at coordinate 226,792 of MSGV01000001.1, read as the reverse complement.
GCCTTATCCTGAATGCAGCATGCTATCTGCTCGGCTGGCGTCTCCTTGGCGGAGATTTTATCGGCTGTTCAATAGTTGCATGCGGTACATTTTCCATATTCTATGCCATTTTTGAAGCAATAGGTCCTCTATTTCCTGGTATCGCCTCAGTGCCTCTTGCTGCTGCATTAATCGGCGCCTTATTCATAGGCGTTGGTGTCGGCCTTTCGGTTCGCGCCGGAGGTGCGCAGGGTGGGGATGATGCGCTTGCAATGAGCCTTGCGCATATTACCCATCTCAATATAAAATGGATATACCTCTTTTCGGATCTTATAGTGCTTGCATTATCGCTAACCTATATACCGATCAAACAGATAGTCTTTTCTTTGCTGACAGTGCTGCTAAGCGGGCAGATAATTGGCTTCGTTGCAGCTATCTGCAGGAAAAAACAGCCATCCGCCGATTAATTATTAAACGATCGTAATAAAAAAGGAGTTAAAATGGTACAGCTTGGTAATGATTGGGATGAGATCCTGAAGGACGAATTTCAAAAAGAATACTATCTTGAGCTGCGCAAATTTCTTGCCGCCGAATATCGCACACGGGTTGTCTATCCAAATATGTACGATATCTTCAACGCACTCAAGTACACCTCGTTTGCCGATACAAAGGCAGTGATAATCGGGCAGGATCCATATCATGGACCGAATCAGGCGCATGGCCTGTGCTTTTCAGTCAAGCGTGGTATAACGCCTCCTCCATCGCTCAAGAACATATATATGGAACTGCATGACGATGTAGGCTTCGTTCCCCCGAATCATGGGGAATTGACCGAATGGGCCAAAAGGGGGGTGCTGCTGCTCAATAATGTGCTGACGGTACGCGAACACGAGCCTAACAGCCATAAAGGCATGGGCTGGGAAAGATTCACCGACCGAGTGATCTCCGAGCTGAATAAAAAAAACACGCCCATTGTCTTTTTGCTTTGGGGATCAAATGCAAGAAATAAGGCGCGGGTCATCACAAACCCGATCCATGTCAAGCTGGAAACCGTTCATCCAAGCCCCCTTTCAGCTTATAATGGTTTCTTCGGCTGCAAACACTTTTCCACTGCAAACCGCATTCTTCGCGAATCAGGTCAGCAGGAGATAGATTGGCAGCTATAGTAAAATATTTCTGAATACGCCTAAAGCGAATATTGCGTAAATTAAAGCGGCATTGGTGAATTATCTCCAGTGCCGCTCGGAATTGATAGGAATAGAGCATCTATGCATTTGCCGATAAATAGGTATCACAATTATCTCTGAATTCGGAGCCTTATATGGCCTTCATTGATCTATCATCCATTTTTTAATTGCCGCTGTATCTCCCTTATGCTCTTCTCAATATCATCCAGTGCTTCAATTATGCTTTCCTTGTCCGTCAGGTTTCTTACGGTGCGCCCAAGCAGATAATCAGTCGTAACATTGAAAAAATCAGCAAGGCGAATAACAGCAAGACTATCCGGATTGGTCTTTCCCGTTTCATAGTTCGACAGCGTCTTCTGGTCTATCCCCGTCGCTTTCGCAACATCGATCTGCCGCAGGTCTCGATCCTCCCTCAATTCACGTATCCTATTCAAAACATCACCATTCCTCTCTCCAAAAGAATGCTCCGGTATATAGCCAGGGTTTCTGCATTCAAAGCATTGGTTACTTATATTTCAAAGTCTTTCCAAGCATTCGTTTCAAAAAATTATATCAAAATTTTGTCCAAAAGCGGTTGCAATAGGAAGATTTTTATGTTATTATGTGTTTGTACTAATTTTTTAGTATGATTTTGTGTTTCGAGGTGATAAATTATGAATGGAAAAACAAGAAAACAGCTCCTAACTCGCCTGATAATTGCCGCATGCATTACGCTTGCTGCTTTAATCTTTATGATGATAAACTTCATCAGCGAGGGCATAGATGTGGTGCAGCTTTTGTTAATTATGCTAGTCGGTATGCCATTCGTATTCTTTGAAATATATGGCTTTGTGATCGAACCAAAGCTGTATTTTACCCTACTTGCAAAGACGTTCAGAAACCTGCTTGCATCTCTATCCTTCTTTGGAATCTTTATTGGAATATTTATGATTTTTATTGATTGTATTATTGCCATGATACAATTAATCATTATCGGTGTGAAGGCGCTTATCTTCATTATAAAAAATAGGTAAATGATTATTGCCAGCATCCATTGATTGTCCTTTGTTGCGGGATAGCCAATTGCCGTCAGGTTCAATTGGCTATCCTGCTATCACAGCAAAATAACATTCTGGAGGTAAAAATGCAATCACTAGCAGAAGAGCTGCTCCAGCCGTCGCTTGCATATAATGACACGCTGAAGAACCGACACGAGGTTTATATCGGGGATCTATTCAACTCACTTGTGCAGGAATCCGGGATAAATGTCGAAGAAAACCATCAAACGGTAGCGGAATTCAATCTTGAAAAAGAAAAGATCGCGAATCTCGATAAGCATATTGCCAAGCTTCGCAGCATTCGTGTCTTTGTAATAATCGTTGCCATAGTTGGCTTGCTGATAGCTGTTTTTGGAATTTACAGCAAGCATTATCCGAGCTCGATCGCCCGCAGCATACATATTAATAATTATTTGATCTCAGTCGCAGGCGGTCTTATCGCTATCGGAATGGTACTGATCTGGATAAGAGTGCTCAATCCAAAGATAAAAAACAGCGACTCACTTCGCGATGAGCATTCCAAACGCGCAGACGAACTATTCACGAGGGCTTGCGAACAAATGGCCCCCCTCAATGCGCTTTTCGATAGCGACATGCCGCGCCAGCTTATACTCAAAACCATCCCGCTTGTAAAGGTGGATAGAAATCTTGGGGTCGACAGGCTTATGGATATGCGCGAAAGATATGGGTATTTTGATCGCGAAAACGATCCGGAGTATTCCACCGTGGGCATTATCTCCGGGGAGATTGGCGGAAGTCCCTTCATTATTCAGCGCGATAAGAATCGTTTTATGGGCGAGGAGACCTACTATGGCGAGCTGGAGATACATTGGAAGGAATATGTGACCGATTCCGAAGGAAATGAAATTAAGGTTGATCGGTATGAAACGCTTACTGCGCAGGTAACCAAGCCAAAGCCCTATTACCAGTACGAAACTCTGATGACTTATTGCAGCGAAGTCGCTCCAAATCTGAACTTTACCCATGATATGACGCATGCTGAGATAATGACCGAAAAGCAGCTTGCCAAGCACGTCAAATCCACAGTAAAGAAGATAAATAAAATGGCTGTTAAGTCCATGAGCAAGGGAGATGGCAAATTCACGCCGCTGGGAAACGATGAATTCGATGCATTATTCAACGCATACGATAGGGATAACGAGGTGGAATTCCGGGTTTTATTCACCCCGCTCTCGCAGCAGAATATGCTTAGCTTAATGAAAAAGGCAGCGCCGTTCGGGGATAATTTCAATTTCTGCAAAAAGGGAATGCTCAATTTTATTGCGGCAGAGCACTCAGCTAATTGGGATATAAACACTGCTCCTGATCGCTATTGGAGCCACGATATTGATGATGCCCATAATAAGTTTATGGCGTTCAATACCGCATACTTTAGAGATTTCTTTTTTGAAATAGCTCCCATCCTTGCGATCGAGGCGTATCAATCACAATTGAATGCAAATCCAAATCCAGGGACAATGACAAAAACAGCAGAGGGCAACTGCACCGCAATGGAAGCGGAGGTACTGGCTAATGCTATAGGAGCCTCGGTATTCAAGCATAACTCCACCAGTACCGATGTCATTTTGAACTCACGCCGAATAAGCTCAGAAGGCAAAGCAGATGTATTTGAGATCACGGCGCATTCATATGAGGCGGTGGAGCGCTGCACCTATGTTTCGGTTTTCGGAGGCGATGGCTACTATCATGATGTGCCCGTATATTGGAATGAATACATACCGATATGGCAGAAAAAACAGATAGAGATGCGTGAATTGAATATCACCGATGCTGATTTTTCAAGGATGACCTTTAGTCATGAGGACCTTATTCGTTATTCCGACAGCGTAAACGGACACCATGCCTATTTAAACGGGATATTCGCCGGACTGTTCAACCCGAACGAAAGAATGGACGATATATTCAAGTGAGGACAAATGCATTGGTCTAAGGATCGATGTTATTGATAAAAAACAGGAGGAAACATTATGGCTAATCCACTCGATCGACTAAACCCCGTACACCGCCAGGAGGGCGCGGACTTCGTGGCTACCGAAGCGACGATACCCGTGACCGTTGGCCTTGGCACTCGCATTCTTATGCCGCTTCTTTGGCTGACAGGCGTAATTCCGGCTGCGCTGTGTCTGGCACTCAAAACCCATTATGTTGTTTTTATAGCATTTCTGCTCATCGGAACGATCCCCGGAATCATTTTTCAGGTAAAAAAGGTTAAGGCAGATTCATATTTTAAGCAGCTATCAGCAGCAATAAATGATGCATCTGCCGAATATGAAATCTATATCGAGCACAAAGCAGAATTATTGGGCAGCAAAACCTTGATCGATGTTCTTGGCTCTTCGATAAACCTTGATAAGGACTTTATCGATATTGCTGCTGCGCGCAGTGGGCTTGCAAAAGGATCTGCATCTGCAGATGCAATAAATGATTATGCTCAAAAAGTTGATAGGCTTGCTCGAAACATAAATATCGCACTTGAAAGGTATCCTGAATTACGAGCCCATGCCGATATATCGGCAGTAATGCAGCAGGTTGCTTCTGCCACGCGCAATATTACGGCGGCACGCGCACGCGCTAATGACCTGGTGCATCGTTGGAATATAGAGATATTCAATTGGCCCATCAATCGGCTCGTTGCCGCACAGAATCACTATACTACAATGACGGGCTTCTTAGTATCCGCTAAAGCGCGTGCGGATGCAACCATGGGTTATTTCGGAGGTGACGCCTAATTTTAAGCACATGTGCAGTTCATATTTATAATGCATCAAACATTATATTGTCCGGAACAGCATCTCTGGAGGCAATAACCGGCAAATCTCAATATACATAATAACGGAACGGACTCTCATCCTTTTTCCAAATGCCTGCCGAGTGCAGGCATTCCATTTTTGCAAAATCCTCCCAAACTTTCTCTTTTCATTTCCTCCATTATCATGTATAATGCAGATTGGATAAGCATAGCCGATTCAAAGCATATTGGGTTTGAAATGTCCTTACGCTTGGGCTTTGCTCCGTATTGCGTATAATCTTGAAAGGTTTAAATTATATGGCAGCAAGCAGCAATTCAAATGGCAGGAGTCGAGCCGGACAGGCTGCCCAGGGAAGGAATAATCAATCCTCGCCCTCAAAAAGAACAAATTCCTCAACCGGTAGAAGAACCGCTTCTGCTCCGGGCAGAGGCTCCGGTTCCTCTTCTAAGGGAAATTCCGGCCCCGCATCGAACAGGACTTCCCGTCCTTCCTCGCAGAAAAGCTCCAAATCCTCTTCCGGCAACGGCAAGGGGAATACCAGCTCCTCCCGCAGTGCAAAGCAGACGGCAATGAACATAGAAGCCGATAAGAAACTATCCAATAGGCGAGATATCGCCGGCATCTGTATGCTGGTTGCTGCAATTATACTCGGAATTTTCATATATGGCGGTACCGATGGCTGGCTGAAATGGATTGCGCCTCTTTTCCTTGGACTGTTTGGAATTGCTGCCTATACTTTGCCCATACTCCTTGCGGGTGCAGGCATCTATCTGATAGCTGCAAACGAAAAAAGGATGGAGTCTGCAGCCATCGCGGGTATCGTTATCATCCTCTTTTCCATCCTGATGATCACCCATATATCCGCCATGAGTGAATCACTTTCACAGAAATACTTCAAATTTATTTCTCTCTCATATTCCAGCGGCACGCATGGCGTCGGCGGAGGTGCGGTCGCCGCGATCTTTGCTCGAGCACTGACTGCAATACTTGGCAGCACGGGAAGCATAGTGCTTCTGACTGGAATTATCATTGTAACGCTGCTCATTATCACCGGCTTTTCCTTCAATGGTTTCCGCGAAAGCCTATCCGAAAAGCGAAACTATGAAAGCTCGATCCGCAGACGCGACAGATATCCTTCTATTGATGATGAAGCGAACGATGGCTTTATTGCGCATTCCGGAAAACCGCTTACAGCCGGAGATTATCAACCGACCGTCCAAACGGGGGATGAAGCTGAGGCTGAAGAGGTGAGCCCCCAACCCAATGAGGGCACATACCGCTCACGAAAACGTACCAATTCCGCCGCAATAACGGATGAGAATCCCGCAAGGCGCTCTCGGACGGTTCAAAGCTGCAATCCGGAGGATCTGACCATAACTCCCGATATCGATCAGCGAAAACGCTCCTTCCGGCGCAGCGATCGTGGAAGTACCGCAGCGGATGATCTGACGCTCTTTCCTCGCAGCGGCGATCTAAACCGCAGCAGGAAACGCAGCGGAAGCAAAAATACGGATGATCTAAAGATTGGTGAAAGCTTTGTTCCCAAGCGCAGCCGCATACACAACTACGCACCCGTTGAATTCGGGGCTCTTGATTCTGACATGCCTGCTGCAAATGATAAAACTTCAGAATCGGCAGCAGAAGATCTCGTTTCCGCAGAACCAATCATACAGGACGATTTCGCCGGACAAGCCGACGAACCGATTATCGCCGATGATGAACCGTCATTCATCTTGGAGACAGAAAGTACTGATTCTGCTGATGATACTATCAACGATACCGGCGAATCCGAAATCGTCGTTACCAATACCGAGGATCCGGAAAGCATCGTTATCGATTCAGAAACCGGTGAAGTGCAAAGCGAGCCGGCAGTATCGAAACCAACCAACACGATCTCGCAGGAGATTCCACCTGAGCTGCGCGAATATCGCCGTCCTCCGCTAACACTGCTGAAAAAGCCCGAAGCCTCAGAACATATTGCAAACAGCTCTGCCGGCACAAAAGCAAAGGCACTCATGGATGCGCTTGCCAGCTTTGGCGTCAGTGCGAAGCTCATAAGCATCTGCGAAGGTCCTCGCGTCATTCGCTTTGAAATCCAGCTCGCACAGGGCATCAGGGTCAATAAGGTCACAGTACTCAAGGATGATCTGGGCGTTGCTCTGGCCGCTGCGCCCGTGCGTATAGAGGCTCCCATTCCCGGAAAGACCACCATCGGCATCGAGATCCCCAATGGCAAACCGGCCAAGGTGCTGCTGCGCGAAGTACTGGAAAGCAGCGAATTCCGCAATGCAAAATCCCCTCTTATCTTTGCACTCGGCAAGGATATAACCGGCAATGTTGTCACCGCAGATCTCGCAGCTATGCCCCATATGCTTGTCGCCGGACGCACAGGCACGGGTAAATCAGTCTGCATCAACAGCATAATATTGAGCATTGCATACCGCTCCTCTCCAAAGGAAGTTCGAATGATCCTAATCGATCCAAAGGTGGTCGAATTTAAGATGTATGCGCCGCTTCCGCATCTATTTTGCCCTGTAGTTACCGATAAAAACAGAGCCGCCGGGGCATTGAGGTGGGCAACAAAGGAGATGGATAAGCGCTATCAGGAGATGGGCAGCCTTGGAGTTCGCGGGATCGACCGCTATAATGAACTGCAAGCCAATGAGGACGATCGCTGGCCCCGGCTGGTCATCATAATCGATGAGCTTTCCGATCTCATGCTGGTCGCTCCTAAGGATGTCGAAGAAAGTATCCTCCGTATTTCGCAGCTCGGCAGAGCATGCGGCATACACTTGATCGTTGCCACTCAACGCCCCTCAGTGGATGTCATAACGGGTACAATCAAAGCAAATCTTCCCTCAAAGATTGCGTTCGCGGTCGCGAGCTATACCGATTCTAAGGTCATTCTCGATACCGGCGGGGCAGAGACCCTCCTTGGAAAGGGTGATATGATATTTGCCCCGGATGGTTCTGCAAAGCCCATACGTATTCAGGGATCTCTCGTTACCGATACGGAGGTAGAAAGCGTGATGAGCTTCTTCGCCGGAAGTGAACAGCCCATTGCTGAACAGGATCAGGATATGATAAAGGAGCTCAACGCCATTCCGGGCGTGGGCGAAGCGAGAAACGATATGCAGGAGGATGAGGAGCTGCCCGATGCGGTACGGGTCGTTATCGAAAGCGGAAAAGCATCCACTTCGCTTCTCCAGCGCAGGCTCCGTGTGGGATATGCCAAAGCTTCAAGGCTTATGGACATAATGGAGCAAAAGGGCTATGTTGGGCCTGCTGACGGTGCAAAGCCCCGAAACGTGCTGATAACCGCATCAGCGTACCAGGAGATCTTTGGCGATGACCGGCCGCTTAAAGCCTGATCGCATCCTCCAACAGTCTTAGTAAACTTGAAAGGAAATTATGAATACTACTTCTCTTAAAATTGGAGCGGTCTCTCTGGGCTGCTCAAAGAACACGGTCGATACCGAGATTATGCTTGGTGAGCTCTCTAACTATGGTTTTACAATCGTTTCAGATGCTGCTGCTGCGGATATCATCATAGTCAATACCTGCGGCTTCATCGACTCCGCAAAGCAGGATTCCATCGATACCATTATTGAAATGGCGGAATATAAAAAGCATGGACATTGCCGCTTTCTTGTCGTGACCGGCTGCCTGAGCCAACGTTATCCAAAAGAGCTTCGCGAGGAGCTTCCTGAAGTGGATATGTTTTGGGGCGTTAAGAATTATCCCGCATTTGCGCACGAGCTTGCAAACAGATTTGAACTTACCGGCTGCGGCAACTTATCTCACCGTATGCTCACCACCCCCGGCTATCGCGCGTACCTTCGCATAGCTGATGGCTGCGATAATCGCTGCACCTACTGTGCAATACCGCTCATCAGAGGCAGCAGGATCAGCGTTCCGATAGAAACGCTTTTGGATGAAGCTAAGACCCTTGCGGGTGGCGGAGTTACCGAACTCACAGTCATTGCGCAGGATACTTCTGCCTATGGCATAGATCTTTACGGTGAACCAAGGCTCGTTCAGCTTCTGAATGAACTTGCGAAAATTGAAAAGCTCCACTGGATCAGGCTGCTCTACACCTATCCCAATACTGTGACAGAAGAGCTTATCGATACGATGCAAGCCAATCCGAAGATCTGCAATTACATCGACATGCCCATACAGCATATCTCGGAAAATATGCTTCATTCGATGAATCGTCATGGCAGCGCACAGCATATTCGAGAGATCACCGACTATATCAGGAAGAATGCACCGGATTTCATTCTGCGCACCACCGTAATGCTTGGCTTCCCAGGAGAGACCGAGCAGGATTTTGATGAGCTGATGGAATTCATGCATAACCACCCCTTTGATCGCGTAGGAGCATTCACCTATTCGGCGGAGGATAATACCCCTGCGTCTGAAATGGAGAATCAAATCGATGAGCGCATAAAGGAAGAGCGGCTGGATGCTATAATGCGGATGCAGCAGCGCATCTCGCTCAAGAGCAACCAAAACCGCATTGGCAGCCATTGTGAGGTACTGATAGAGAGCATAGATGGCAATACCGCCTATGGCCGAAGCTACGCCGAAGCCGCCGATGTCGATGGGCTGATTGCCATTGAACTTGAAAACGATCTTCCGCATCCCGGAGACTATGTTACCGTTGAGATCACCGATGCCGGTGTATACGATCTGAAAGGACGAATTATAAAATGAATTTACCCAATAAGCTCACCATGCTGCGCATATTTATGATACCGCTGTTCATCCTATGCTTTTACCTTCCTTCGGATTGGGTGATAGGCAGCTACCGGGGCATTACAATGCAATGGAACTATGTCATCGCAGCAATGATTTTCCTGCTTGCATATGTGACGGATACGCTCGATGGCAGACTAGCCAGAGCTCGTGGTTTGGTTACTGACTTTGGCAAACTTATGGATCCTACGGCGGATAAACTATTGACCTCCGCCGCACTTATAATGCTTTGCCGATTCGAAGTCATGAGCTGGGGAAATTCCCTCATGCCTATATTTACTTTTGTAATAATAGCAAGGGAGCTCTTTGTCAGCGGAATTCGTCAGCTCGCAGCGAGCAGGGGAATGGTCATTGCCGCAAAACCCATCGGCAAAGCAAAAACCACCGTGCAATTTATTGCGCTCTTTGTCACAATGATATGCGGACCCTTCTTCAAAGCGATTGCGGTTCCTCTGGACTTTGTCCTCATGTCCATTGCAGCGCTTTTGACCATCTGGTCCGGCATTGACTACACCCTTGGTGCTAAAGAACTATTTTCTGAAAGGTAAGCATAATGAACAAAATATCGAGCTCACTCACGGATTCCATATCAAAAGCTGCAAGCGAGCTCTCCATTCTTTTAATGGACCGGGCTATGTCCGTTACCACCGCAGAAAGTCTGACCGGAGGTATGATATCATCCCATCTGGTCAGTATTCCAGGCTGCTCACAATGGTTCAAATATGGATTTGTTACATATTCGGATAGCGCCAAGCACGATATGCTTGGCATTGATACCGCCCTCATAGAACGAGATACGGCTGTATCGCCTAATGTAGCATCCGAAATGGCTCAGGGTGCTCTTAAAATAAGCGGGGCAGATTATTCCATAGCAGTAACCGGACTTGCTGGGCCCGGGGCTGATAAATTCGGCAGGGAAGCCGGGCTTGTTTATATTTGTATTGCATGCAAATCAGGCTTTTCCGTAAGTAAATTTAATTTTCATGGAAATAGAAACGAAATAAGAGAACAAACCGCGTTCAAAGCATTAAAACTCTTGCTTCGATCGATAAAATTGGATCGCAGATTTTAATGCCGACAGCGGTTTATGGCAAGAATTCTGAAAATGAGCTTCAAATATATGCCTGTCTCTATGGTTTTATCTCTCGATGCAAGAATATTTATAAGGAAATTGAGTCGTTTAACTGAACCAAATATATGGTATTTTTCTTGCCGTCATGCTGCTATTAACTTGACATTATTTCGTTAATTCCATATAATATGCTTGAATGTCTTTGCTCTGCCGCTGGATTGGCAGAAAAAAGCGGGCATATTAAATATGAATAGGAGGACAACTTATTCTGTGTTAACTTATTTTACGTTAACTCAATCTGTATTTTCGAAGAATGCAGTGTTTTTAACTAATTCTTTGTTTTGGAATATAGTTATAGTGATCGTGCTCGTTGCAGCAGCGGCTGTTATCGGTGCGATCGTCACACATAATCATGATGTAAAAAATGCAGAATCAAAGGTCGCCCAAGCCAGCGCAATGGTTTCGACGATGATCGATGATGCTCAAAAAAAGGCAGAAACGATCAAAAAAGAGACCATTCTTGAAGCTAAGGAAGAGGCGTACAGACTCAAAACCGAACAGGAACGCGAAAGCAGAGAACGTAGAAGCGAATTGCAGCGCAGCGAGCGCAGACTGCAGCAGCGCGAGGAGGCTATCGAAAAGAAGCAGGATTCGCTTGAACAGCGTGAGCAGAATCTTAACAAGCGGATCAAAGCTGCGGAGGCCAAGGAAGCATCCATTGATAGCTTGTATGAGCAGCAGCGTGCAGAGCTGGAACGGGTTGCAGGAATGAATGCGGAAGATGCGAAGGCCATCGTTCTCAATGAAGCCGAGCGTGCCACAAGGCACGAAGCCGCTGTGATGATACGCGATATCGAAACCAAGGCAAGGGCCGAGGCGGAAAGGCGCGCTGTCAACATTATCTCGATGGCAATCCAACGCTGCGCTTCCGATCACGTGGCAGAGCTCACTGTATCCGTCGTACAGCTTCCCAATGATGATATGAAGGGACGCATAATCGGCAGAGAGGGAAGGAATATCCGCACTTTGGAAACCGCAACCGGCGTCAATCTAATCATTGATGATACCCCAGAGGCTGTCATACTTTCAAGCTTTGACCCGGTGCGCCGCGAAGTGGCCAGGATCGCGCTTGAAAAGCTTATTCTCGATGGTCGAATTCACCCTGCAAGAATTGAAGAAATGGTTGAAAAGGCTCGCAAGGAGGTCGATAACCAGATCCGTGAAGCAGGCGAACAGGCGGTGTTTGAAGCGGGCGTTCACGGGCTTCACCATGAGCTTGTGAAGATATTGGGAAGGCTCCGCTATCGTACCAGCTATGGGCAGAATGTATTGCAGCACTCCATAGAGGTCTCCCAGCTTGCAGGGCTTATGGCAACTGAGCTTGGAGTCAACGTTCAGCTCGCAAAACGTGCAGGTCTGCTGCACGATATCGGCAAGGCGGTCGATCATGAGGTCGAGGGTACCCATCCCCAGATCGGTGCCGACATCGCGAAAAAGTATCGTGAAAACAACCAGGTCATTCACTGCATACTTGCTCATCACAATGATATCGAACCCACCACGGTGGAGGCGGTGCTCGTTCAGGCTGCCGATGCGATTTCTGCGGCACGTCCCGGAGCAAGGCGCGAAAGCTTGGAAAACTATATCAAGCGTCTTGAAAAGCTTGAAGAGATTGCAAATTCCTTTGAAGGCGTTGATAAGAGCTTTGCAATCCAAGCTGGCCGCGAAGTCCGAATCATGGTGCATTCCGATACCGTCACCGATGCAGACATCATCATTATCGCGAAACAGATTGTCTCACGTATTGAGAATGAGCTTGAATATCCCGGTCAAATAAAGGTCAGCGTCATAAGGGAAACGCGAGCCACCGAATACGCCAAATAAAAAACTTCTCGATTTCCAATGGCAATTTCAGCTGACGAGTGGTATAATTACCATTGGTACTTTGAGTTAGTCGCATAATTCATTATACCAAAAATAGCTGAAGTCTCATGACATCAGCTATTTTTCTTTTAGGGGAGTTTTTTACAGCCCCTCACTGACTATCTTCATAAAAAATATCAATTAGAAATGAGCTTCATCGTGGGGATTGATTATGGTAGGTTCTCTTTATTCGTCGCTATTCGCCATAAATCCCCGTGTTGCTTGTTTTATCTTCTATAAATTCCCGACAATCACCGTTATTTACCGGAGCTTTGGAGAAATTTTTGGAGAATGTAGAGATGAGTAGTTTTATTACTCATATTCGCTGTTGGCTTCTAACGCAGCAATCATTTTTGTTAGTTCTTCTGTTGGCATACTAACATCTTCCCTTTTGATGACACACGACTTCTCACAAACAATATTGTGTAAATCCTCTCCAAGCGTCTGCTGCAAGCCGGCTTTGTCAATTTGCATATTGCGAAACAGATTGAGGTAGGTATTCATAATGCCAACAACCTTTCGGTTTCCAAATCTTCTACAACGAAACTGCCGTCATTAATCTCGTTCAATCTGACAACAATTTGTGAAATAAGATCAAGCAAGATTCCTTTTTCCGCTTTTTCTTTTTCGCGATTAAACCAACATGGGGCATCATGCGAGTTGAACTCATAATACGAGCTAAACAGCTGACACACTTGATAGTTAAGTGCTTTCAATACAGCATCACTATCAATTAACTCGATGCCCGTCATTGGCTCCCCGGTCTCAGCGTCGCTTATCCAAATAGGGCCTTGAAGATAGTCCAATTGGATTTTAACGACCTGTTTTTCTTCAATCATTTTCCATACCTCCCTATAAGTCTCAATGCTTCCTTCTCTCCGATCGGATACGCAGAAACGATATATCCATTTTGACCCACGCCCGATAAAAGATAGTATTTCCCATTATAGCTGTATAACCGCTCATAACCACCATTATTTCGTGTAACTCGGCTATACTCTACCTTTCCTTGACGAAATACCGTTTCAAGATGGCTTGCAATTTCTGATTTTGCAACGCCATGCTTCGCTTGAAAGTCATCCGCGTGACGAGATACAATATGCTGCATACCTGCTGATTGGTCGCCTGTCTCAAGCCATACCGTTTGACCTGTTCCGTCCTTTGTTACAAATACAACATTCTCTTTGCTAAACTTTACACCAGCTTTTTCCATCTCTGAAATAAGATTTGCTGTTACATTGTTCTTGGCGCCTTGTGTGCCGCTGCCAAAGCCCCCATGAAATCCAGCTCCCATTAGGCGCTCACCGCCTTTTGATGGGCTATTTTATAATCGCTGTCAAACTGCAGTACGGTAATCCCAGCATCCCTATACTTCGAAAAGATAGCATCGGGAGAGTGCCATAAACAAGGATCGTTTTCGGTCGCAACCTGTTCACAACATAATCGAGACCTTTTGCGAAAAATTCACGCTCCCGCAGTAGCTTGATACAGCCGTGTGAGCCGATTGAGATAGTCGAATTCTCCGGTACACCGGTACAGCAAAGCTCGTATGTACGGTCATCACCCCATCGAACATTGGTTATCACCGGCACGCCGTTTTCCTGCAGCCAATGCCCAATTGCTCTGCTTCGGTAAACATTCCACTGCTGCATCACCAAAGGCATATCCCGATAAACGCTAAAATCCGGAGTGATCACACCTTGATATTTTTGGAGAACGGGCAGATATTTGTACGGCTGATTCCACAGTCTTTCAAAACTTGCATCATCTTCGTAGAAATGCACCCATGCATCATAATCCTTCCGGCTAAGTGCTTTGGAAAACGGAACAAGTCTTGAAGGCAAATTTTCCTCCGTCTTAATGCACGGTATCTCAAGGTCTCCGGCATAGTGTGCATTTTTAACCAAAAACGCATGAAAAACATCTTTGCACCCACTTCGAGTGCCATTTTCTTTGGACATATTCTGTCCCTCCTCCGCTTTGCCCAAAGCGGAACCGGTCCGGGCGGGTCAAAATTTTGCCCGGACGAATTGACATGAGGGCAGAAATATGTTACACTTTTTATACCATCAAAGAAGTATGTAACATATTTCTGCGAAAGCCACATGGATTTACTGCGCCAACAGTTTATCCGTGTGGTTTTTGTTTTTTACGACAACCAATACGCATCACTCCTTCGGCAAATGTTTATATTGCACACAGGCGGCATCAAAGGAAACGCCACACTGTTCTGCGATTTCATCTCTATCCATGCCTCTCACAAGATGAGCCGGAACCATTAACTCTCCGGCAAAACACTTGGCTTGCCACTCGGGGTAACAAAAAGTAATAATTTTCGCATTGCTGAAATTGCGTGTCAATTTGAAACCGCAAAAACACAGCGTAAAATAGTGCCCTATTTCATGTGCGATGGTCATTCTGTCTCTGCCTTCACCATTGCACGCACCCTCATACACACTTTCCTTGATACGGATGTGTCCTGTTCGGACATCTGTGTCCGCATGAACTTTTTTGGATAAGACGCTATCTGCTACAATCTCGTAGTTAAAATCCGAAAAAAGTTCTGTCATAACATCAAGTAGCTCGACGATTGGAAAGTACAGAATATCATCAAGCCGCAGATGTTCTCTCAGTATGCGGGCGAGCCTTCTGAGATCGGCACGGGATTTCGGCTCAACCATATAACTGCTCAAGTTTTAATCCTCCTTGCGTCGCTTAAGAATTTCAAAAATTTTTTTGCTCGTTTCATCGTCAAGAGAATCAAATTCCCGGGCAAACGATATGGCAAGTGCCCTGTTGCCGGGCGTAGCATTTTGCAGATTGAGCTCAACGCTGTCGTTCGTGTCGATAACTGCGGCGCAAAGTTCCTCAGTTTGTGCAGCTGTAAATGAATAGACAGCAGCTAATTTTTCAATCCAGCTTTCGGGCATTTTCTTTTTGCCGTTTTCAACGGCGGACAAAAAAGCCGAGGACACCCCGAGTGCTTCTGCCATATCCTTCAGAATTTCTCCGTTATCTATACGGAGTTTCCTTAAAAATCTTCCTATACTGGTTAGCATAGTGAATCCTCCTTCTTAACCTTTAAGGTTGATTCCATTATAGCTTATTCGATTTAATTTATCAACCCTTTAGGTTAATATTTGAGGGGATTTTTTGATAAAGAACTATGTTCCTCATTCCTCAAAAAATGAAATCGTTAGTTTTATAGATAGGTTTATCATGTTACATGCTCCTTTTTGTTAATATATTTATTTTTGTGTCGAATTTTCCATTGCTTTATCGATCCATTTTCAATAGAATATCATCTCAGAATAAAGATCAGGAGGATAGCGGCTATGCGCATATCAGAGAAAAAGCTTCCAGAGCTGTTTGGAAGTATGGTTTTTAACGAGGATACAATGCAGCAGCGACTGTCTCCGGCTTCCTATAAGGCATGGAAGAAATGCATCACCGATGGCACATCCTTGACCCTCTCCATAGCTAACGAAATTGCGGAAGCCATGAAGCAGTGGGCATGTGAGAAGGGAGCCACACACTATACGCACTGGTTTCAGCCCATGACAGGCGTTACAGCCGAAAAGCACGATAGTTTTATCACTCCAGTAGGCGGAGGAAGAGTGATATTGGAATTTTCCGGAAAAGAACTCGTGCGCGGCGAGCCCGATGCCTCATCTTTTCCCTCCGGCGGACTGCGCGCTACCTTTGAAGCGCGTGGCTACACGGCGTGGGATCCTACCGCATTTGCCTTTATAAAGGACGATTCCCTGTGCATACCAACCGTCTTTTGCTCCTATTCCGGAGAAGCTCTTGATAAAAAAACCCCCTTACTGCGCTCCATGGATGAGGTGAGCCGTCAGGCAATCCGCATTCTGAGGCTGTTTGGAGATACCGAATCAAAGCGCGTTGTTGCACAGGTTGGTTCGGAACAGGAATATTTCCTCATTGATAAGGCTGATTATGCTCAACGCGAAGATCTGCGCCTAACTGGAAGAACATTGTTCGGCGCAAAACCTCCCAAAGGTCAAGAGCTCGAAAATCACTATTTTGGAGCTATTCGGCCGCGAGTCACAGCATATATGAAGGATCTGGATACCGAGCTATGGAAATTGGGAGTTCTTTCAAAGACTAAACATAATGAGGTTGCCCCCTGTCAGCATGAAATGGCTCCTATATATTCCGATGCCAACAGCGCATGCGATCAAAACCAGCTTGCGATGGAGCTCATGAAAAATGTAGCCGAAAGGCATGGCCTTGTCTGCCTGCTTCACGAAAAGCCTTTTGCGGGAGTAAACGGCTCCGGTAAGCATGATAACTGGTCTCTTGCCACTGATACGGGAAAAAATTTATTCAAACCCGGCTCCACTCCAAGCCAAAACGCACAGTTTCTTCTTTTCCTGGCCGCCTTTATTAAAGGAGTCGATGAATATCAGGATCTGCTGCGTGCTACCGTAGCCTTTGCCGGCAATGATCATCGTTTGGGGGCTCAAGAAGCGCCCCCTGCGATCATATCTATATTCCTTGGCGATGATCTGAACGCCGTTATGGAATCCATCATCAAGGGCACTGAGTATAAGGACGCAGGGAAGCGCAATCTGAAGATCGGGGTTGACGTAATGCCCACCATTCCTCAGGATAATACCGATAGGAATCGAACCTCCCCCATGGCATTTACCGGCAATAAATTTGAATTCCGAGCATTGGGTTCCTCCCAATCCGTATCCGGTCCCAATATTGCACTGAATACGATCATGTCAGAGGAGCTGAAACAATTCGCCGATATTTTAGAACAATCCTCCGATTTTCAGGGCGATTTGGCTAAACTGATTAAGAAAACCTTTACCGAGCATCAGCGCATAGTGTTCAATGGAAACGGCTATGATGATGCTTGGATTGCAGAAGCAGTCAGCCGCGGATTATGCAATCTGGTATCCACAGCCGATGCTCTGCCAGCATATGTCGCTCCAAAAAACGTTGAATTGTTTGTTAAGCATGGTATATATACCAGGGATGAAATCCAGGCACGCTATGAGATACATGTAGATAACTATATCTCCGTTGTCCATATCGAAGCCAACACCATGGCAGATATCATTAAGCATGATATCCTGCCCGCAGTCTCAAAGTACTCCTCTGATCTCTGTGCCCGCATAGCGGATAAGACTGCTGCCGGCATTTCCTGCCGCTATGAAAAAGCTGCCGCAGCGCAGATTGCAGAGCTCACGGATGCACTTATGGATGCATGCGCAAGGCTCGATTCCGATCTGAAAGCAGCCCCCCAAGACTCGGAAAGTGCTATGGGTTATTATCATTCAATCATAGTTCCCGACATGGCTGCGGCTCGCACCATCGCCGATGAACTCGAAACAAAAACAGCGCGGGACTATTGGCCATTCCCTGTGTATAGCGATATTCTGTTTTACTAAAAAAGCTTCAGTCTCCGGCAGTTATTACGCATTTATGCTGCCGGAGGAAAATTTTTATGATTTCGATCTTTTTCGCCAAATATAGCTTGACTATTCAACCATATCCGTATACAATAGACTTGTGATTTCACCCCATCACACACAACATTGCCTTGAATTGACGGAGCCATTATGATGAAACGAAGTTTAAAACAGCAGTCTTCCCGCAAGGTCTTGAGGATTCTTTCTGAGCTCTTTTTCGTATTGCTTTGCGCCTTCCTTATTCTGCCCAGCTTCTCCGGCTGTGCCCGCACCATCATCAATTCTCCCGAGCCAACGGTTGATCTGAATTTTAGCTCCAATTTAAACGATGGTACCGGAACAGATACTTCTGAGCCGAACAAGGCATCAATGCCTGCGGGCGAGCCTCTTCGCTTCTTTGATGCTGCATTCAGCTTTGCTGTACGTAATGTCCTAGGTATAGATGGGAGGGACGTTTACGCATCCGATATAGAAAACATCACCGAGCTTGACCTTTCCTTTAACGAATTGACCGATATAAGTGACCTTGAACTCTTCCCCAAGCTCACGAAGCTCAATCTTCGCGGCAACTATATCAGCAGCATACGAGTGCTGTCAGCTTTGACTGAACTCACCTGGCTGGATCTGGCAGGTAACTCCGTCAGCAATATCTCCAGCTTATCCGGACTTGTAAAACTAACTCATTTAGACCTTGGGGATATCAGTGAACCTTTGGACAGTTCGGATTACTATGGAATGAACATGATCTCTGATATTTCCGACTTGGAATCACTGAAAAATATTACATATTTAGATCTGAGTGGAAACCAAAGGCTGAATTTTGTGACCGTTCTGCAAGATATGCGCTCGATTGAGTATCTCAATCTTGAAGGTACGGGCGTAACCAATTATGAACCGATACGGAGCTGTTCTGCACTGCGTGAACTGCATCTGAGCAACTGCGGCACAAATTTTGATAATCTCACCTTTCTGAATGATCTTAAAAGTCTCGAAAGGCTTTATGCTCAATATTCGGATTTTAAGGATCTCAGCGTGGTCTCTCAACTTACCAATCTAAGCTATCTAAGCTTCAGCGGGGAGAGTATTCGCAATTTGGACGCACTCTCAAATCTTGAAAACCTCGGAACATTGCAAGTCAACGCGGAGAAGCTGAATGATGTTTCCGCGCTCTCCAACCTGAAATCTCTTCGTGAGCTGGATCTTTCCGGCAGCATGGAGGTTGAATCCTTCGATGCACTATCCGCGCTGACAGCACTTGAGAATCTGAATCTCTATTGCACCGGCATTAAGGATATCTCCTGCTTGGCTACGCTGACGAAATTAAAAGTGCTTGATTTATCCTACGATGAGATCAATGATATTTCTCCGCTCAAGGACTTAAAGCAGCTTGAGACACTTTTACTGCCCGAATGCAAAATCAACGATCTTGAAGCGTTGAGGGGGCATACTAAGCTTACCGAACTGGATATATATGCATGTATGGTGACCGACCTTTCTCCCCTAGAAGAGCTGACCTCGCTCACACGGCTCAGCTTGGGTATGAACAAAATAACCGATATCTCTGCGCTTGAGAAGCTCAATAATTTGACCGTTCTCTCGCTCTATGGAAATCCGCTTGGGGATGCGGACCTGGGTCCGATATCCGGAATGCAGCGGCTTGAGCATCTTGCGCTTGGTGAATGCGGCATCAGCGATATCTCTGCGCTATCCGGGCTTCAGAACCTTGAAGGACTCTATATTAACGACAACGATATCTCCAATATTGAGCCGCTCTATGATCTTCCGAAGCTGCGCACTCTCGATCTATATAATAACCCCGTCAAAAGCAAAGCATTGGAAAAGCTCCAGCGTGAACTACCCGAATGCAATGTTGATTTCTTTTAAGGTAAAATGGCATGACAACTTTTAGAAATATATTAAAAACCTTGCCTTACAGCGAATTCCATAGCGATTTGGTTTGCTTTCGTGAGATACGGACGGAGGATGAGCTTGGTTTGGCAACCTGCATTTTTCAGCTTCCTCCCGAACAGCAGGCCATGGTAAATCCGGCAGGCTTTTCCATTGGAAGAGCATATTTGAATCCCGATTCCTTCATACCTTATTTGATTTATAAATCTGAGATCGATAAAATTGTTCCTATAGGCTTTATTCTCCTGTCAGAATTTATTGAGACAAAGCCGTCGGAACATACCCATACATCCTGGAGCTATTTCATTATCCCCGAGCACCAGGGCAGAGGACTCGGAAAAGCAGCGGCGAAACTTGCAATGCGGCTGCTTTGTGCTGCCAGGCCCGATTTGCCCATCATGCTCTCTGCAGAGGTCAGCAATATAAAAGCACACAATCTATATTTGGAGCTTGGCTTTAAGCTCTCTGACAAGCTCGATGGAGATGATCTAGTTTTTGCTTATAACGTTTGATCGACTTAATATCAATCCTCATCTTATCCGCAGGAAACTGTCATTCGCATTTCCACGAATGGCTTATTGATCATTACCGGGCTTTGCAGCATTGAACAAGATTTTGTCTTAAGTGAATACATGTGGAATTTTCGGATTTCCTCACATTTCAGCTTGACATTATATTGAATAATTGCTATCATTGCTATATCTAAACCATCTTCTATTTCGGAGGCTAATATGAAAAAGCTACTCTGTGCACTTTTGGCGTTATGCATGGTATTTGCTGTTATAGGATGCAGCAAAATGACCACTGCCGAACGCTTTGACGCCAAGCTTTATGAATTCCGCAGACTCGACCTGGGGGCAAATACCAGACTGCTGCCTTTAGGGGAAGGCAAACTCCTTGCTGCTGAGCCCGGCGAATCCAATATCAAGCTCTATATCATCGATATTTCCGCTGAAAGGGTTATTAAAAAACTCACATTTAAGCCAGAAAAGGGTTATCGTTATGAGCTTCTTCCCCAATCATTTGCCGAAGGAAGGTTTGTACTCGAAGCATTTGAAACAGGCGATTATGACGATGCATTGAAGCATTCCTCCTTTTTCATGCTTGGATCAATCGATTCCAAGCAGCTAACGAAGCTGAGCACGCCCAGCGATGGCGGCATATTCAATTACGACTGCACGAAATATTATTTCCCGGTTGATAATGAAATTCAGTGCCTGGATATTGCAAGCAATGAATCCAAGCTGGCTGCGAGTTTCAATGCGGGGAGCGTGCTTAATTTTGAGGGAAGGCTGAACGATACCGGCAGCATACATGCGCTTCGCGTCAACCCCGATGGTGGAGACAGCTATCTATGCCGCTTTGAGCTTGAGAGCGGCACAGTTTCAAATCCAATTTATCAAAGCGCGCTTTCACTCTTCGTTGGGGGAACCGGAGATTATACCGCGCTGCTCATGCTTCCTGATGATCAGGATATCCTTTCACTCCAGTTATATCTTGTAAACAGTGAAGGTCATGCCGGAAGCGACACCATCGCTGCAGATCTTGGAAGTGCATTTTCAACAAAATCACACACGGTCGATACCGGATATGCACAGCTATGGGGCAGCACCGATAAGATGCAATATCTTGCGTTCCTTGCAAATTCCTCCATGAGCTCCACTGATAAACCCTATACGTTCAGACTTGGCAAGCTCGGTTCGGAATTTGCAGAATTCGCTGATCTGACCGATCTCGGAGAGATGGATTCCATCTATTCTAGCTGTTATTTTACGCTGTCCGAAAATGACAATAACCCTGATATGGCACTCATAGCCGCCGTGATCGATGGAAGGCTTTGCATAATCAATCCGGAGAAACTTGATTATACTACAAAAATACTTTTAAATAAAGTGCCTTATGCCGATCTCATAGCCAATCAATAATGCATCAATATAATTGAAAATCTGAATCTTTTTAAGCCGAATCCCCTAAAATGGATCGGCTTTTATTCATATCCTTTAACCATTGTTTTGTGATATTATAATGATCGCTATCTCACATTAATGTCCATTGATTTCAGCAAAATCACATGCTATGCTATGGAATGTGCTAATATTTGCACAATAAAAATCACTTATAAAGGAGAAAAACAATGAGAAAGTGTCTTTCACTGTTCATGGCGATCATGATGGTCTTCGTAATCGTTACCATCCCCGCCATGGCAGAAAAGCCCCTCCCCGTGAAACTCTCAATCAATGAAGCACTGAACGTTTCCGGCGGAAACATTGAATTTATAACCAATGATCCCTATCCCTGGGCCGTCGATTCCGATAACGGCTGGGCGCATAGCACAAATCAGGGGCAGCCTTCTTCCACATCAACCGTCTCCGCTTCCGTAACAGCAGAGGAAGGCGATGTGGTCATGTTCGATTATCGAGTAAGCTGCGAAGCTCGCTGGGATATGCTAAAATTTTCCATTGATGGAGAATGCGTAGCATCCTCCCCTTGGACACTCTGGTCCGGTGATCTCGATTGGACAAACACTGCATTCGAGCTCACCGCAGGAAGCCATGAGCTCCGCTGGGAATTCATTAAGGATAGCTCCGGTAATAATTTCGAGGATACCGCATGGCTCGATAATGTTTATGTTGGTGAACCCGTACATCCTGAAAGCATCACCTCCTCCGAATTCGAGACCGTTTCAATGGGCAGGATGCTCCAGCTTGGTTGGACCGTGCTTCCCGAAAACGCATACAATAAGGATGTTACCTTTACCTCTTCCAATCCCGAGATTGCAGTTGTCAGCCAGAATGGTATTGTCACCGGCGTTGCGGTCGGAAATGCGGATATAACCATAACCGCTGTTGATGGCGGAGTCTCCACTGTTTGCCGCGTTGAAGTAGTTGAGGGCATTCCTCCCGTGCAGTTCTATGGTTATACCGGCGGGAGCTTTGTGAATTTTACCGATGTAAATCCAGCAATTGTCAATCCGCTTGCTGTTGATCTGACCATTGCAGCAGCAGAGTTTGCCGGCGGCACCGTCTATGGCTATACCACCGATAAGACCTATTTCATTATGGATCTTAACGATCTGAGCTATACGACCGGCGCAAATGCAGGTTCTTTTACCATAAAGGATATGGCATTTGATCACAGCGCGAATAAGCTCTATGCTCTCGCTTCCAATAGCGATGGTGATACAGTGCTCTGCAATATCGAGCGTGCGACCGGTGCCATCAGCGAGATTGCCGCAGTGAGATGCGGCACTGAAAATGCCATGACGCTTGCGATAAGCGCCGAGGGTATCGCCTATACCCTGACCGAATCCTATTCCAACGGCAGTAAGCTTTACCGCATTGATTTGACCACGGGCGAGGGTTCGCTGATCGGAACGACCGGAATGGGGCTCAAGCGCGCTCAGAGCATGGGCTTCGATCATAATACAAATACACTCTATTGGGGCAGATTTTCAGATTATGATGCTTCCGGACTTACCATCATCAATATCAATACCGGAGCCGCGACCGATTGCGGCGTAATAGGCAACGGCGGCCCCGTCATTGGCCTGTTCATTCCTAATAACATCCCCGTTGAAGACGGCCAGATTGACGATCACACCGTCACCTTTATCGATGGTACAAATAATGAGATACTTTCGACCATTACTGTTGAAAACGGTCATATTCTCACCGCCGAAGATTTCCCGAATGCGCCAACACATGCCGGCTATACTTTCATCGATTGGGATTATAATGGACTTGGGATATTCTCCGATACTTCAGTGACTGCCAGATATTTTGATCTCAGCACCTCCACCATCACCCTTATAGTCGATGGCGAAGTCATGCTTGATGGCTCGGGCTTCCAGATGCTCCTCGATGATGATGCAAACGAATATGGATACAGCATCCCCACCGAAGGGCCTTTCGCATATGGTGCAGAAGGTGCTGTTGACAGGTATGCGAATTTCGAATACAAGCTTCCGGCAAATGCCGATGGCAGTTTCGATACCGATGATGACAGCATCTATGCTGATGAGAGCTATACCGCAGTCATCCCCGCAGGAGTATACGATTGGGTAATAGTAAATCCCCGCATTTGGGATGATGATGGTCCCATCATTGACATAGTCAATAATATCGGCACCGCAAACGGCAGAAATAATGACTATACCTTTGAGGGCGGTAAGCATTATATTTTCACGGTATACCGTTATGGTGAGCTTTCCGCAGTTGATGTTGAAATAATCGATTATAACCCCAGCACCAGTCTCCGAGGAGATATCGATGGCAACGGTGTTGTAGATACGATTGATGCTCTGCTTGCGCTCCGTGCCGGCCTTGGACTCATTACTGTTGAAAATATTGAAGCTGCTGATATAAATGGCGATGGGATCATCACCGTTATCGATGCGGCTTTGATTCATAGACATGTTATCGGGCTGATTCCTGAGCTTTAAACCTAAAAAATGAAGAGGCGCAGACTGCTTTTGGCAATCTGTGCCCTCATTCCTCGTTTTATATATTTTAATTATTCAACCTGAAATTGACATTTCCCTCATCATCGACCTCAACGGTCAACGGACGTATCCTCCTATCAAAAAACTGCTTACGCTCCGCTTCGTTCATCTCAATTCTTGTCGAAAGCATAGCTGCATCAAGCATATCGTTGACATTGAATTGGATTCTCTCCTTCATATAACGATACATGGCTCTCATAAGCGCATCATTCCGGATATCCTCACTGTTGCCTGAATAGAAATCATCAATATGGCAATAGAATACTTCATTATCTATGAGGGCATTCTTCATATCCGGTCCACACTTATCCCTCTCGACCATAACAAGAAATCTTGCTTCATGCAGCTCCTTTATCAACGGCCAGTAATCCGAATCGCTTGAAACTATGATAAAGGAATCTACATTATTTTTATAATGCTCTTTACATGCTCTAACCATGAACATTGCATCCACAATGGATTTATTTGCCTTTATTCGCTCCGTAACTATCCTCTCAAACGGAGCATCCACATAATTCTCCAACAGCTGCCAGGCAGTTGCAGTATGTACATCATCCATTAATATGATGTTTGAAATCTTCTCTCTATCCTCCTCTTCAAGCCCTTTAAGCGTTGAACATAGCTTATACGGATCGGAATTTTCACAATCTACAATCAGAACAAGGCGATTGCTCTGGCTTATAAAATCGTGAATATTCGTTTTGACGTATTCGCCGGCATCGGATACCTTGCTGTAATCATTAAATATATCTCCATTCCATTTATAGAGCAGAAGCATGAATTTTTTATCATTGGCGAGAATATTCCCTTCCTGCTGCGGAATCCAGTTTATATACATCTGATAAGGATACAACATTTTGTTTTTATAATAAATATCCGCTGCTTCAGCCGTTCCCGCCTCATCAAGCCCATTCGGCATTATGAAGAGATTCTTGATATACTCCCATTTTATCCAAGAACCGAAGAGATATTTGCAATTATTTATGCGGTTGCTGATATGCTTATTTATCTCAATGACATGCTGATTGAGTTTTTTATTGCTGCTTTTATAAAAACTCACGCCGTCTGCGTATAATGAATTGATGCTTTCCGCAGGAACATAATCCGGCATATTGATTATTGAATGAATGCCATTCCTCATCTCCATGGAAATTGCTCGGAAATTCAATTCTATCTTTGTGCGAATTATGCAAAGATGCCTTATTATTCGAGCATTTTTATCCCTATCAAGCTTTTCATAAACCGGCAGAGCAAGCGGCGTATACTCCTTCTCAAATTTTTCTTTATCCACTCCAATAAGATAACCAACGGCAGAAACTATCTCATAGGTATTATTTCCACCAGCATAGTGGGCTCTTTCTCCTCCCGAGTATGATCGCAGGTCGCCATCATCATATTCTGAATCGCGCTCTTCGGCACATGGCGCGCCATGCTCCTTGCCAACATCGGATATCCTGCCGGCCTCGTTTTCATAGTTCCCCACATTGAGCTCAGCAGTCATTCCATTTGAGCTGTAATCATGTCCTGCAAAACTGCTCGCATTGCCTTTTAAACCAATACTCATTTTATGCCATCCTTTCTCTATTAAATTAATGTTTACGGAATATAACTCAGACTTTTGATCCAAAGATTAATAGGGTAAATACGCCTAATAAATCCGAATTCAATAGTGTGCATTTCTATAATTCAATAGAAATCAATGCGGTTGAACGGTATCCACATCACGGTTTATTGAATTATAGATAAATTATAGCATATCTTTATGAGTTTGGGCAATACAATTGCACTTTTTCACCAAAAATTTTTTACTTTTTTGAATGTTCATTAAAAATGTATGCATTTTACATATTAATATTCTTTTTCGTAACGAAATAAAGTACAAAACCACCAAATAGCTCGTAAACATTATTCAGGCAATTTATTTTCGGCTCAAAATGTGGTATAATTTCAGCAGTGGAATTGTAAATTTAATTTGAGCACCTCTTTCTGCATACGCAGATAGAGTTCGAAGTTTTTTTCAGGCACAGCACGATGCTTGAAGTTTTTCGGTGCCTTTGGTTCCCAGCAAAATAATGATATTTATAATTTAGTGAGGATAATAATGAAAATTTGTGTACTCTGCGGAGGCAGAAGCAACGAGCGTGATGTATCGCTTTCCACCGGAACTATGGTTGCGCGGGCGCTGCGCACCAGCGGACATCAGGTTGTTCTTATGGATGTTTGTGAAGGCATGGAACTTTCCGACTGCACTCCAAGCGAGCTTTATTCTTTACAATTACCAATAGAAGAACGTACAATATCGGATAAATCTCCTGATGTAAGTCGCTTTTTTGGGCGAAAAGAGGGTTATTTCGGAAAAAATGTACTTGAGATCTGCCGAGAAGCGGATATCGTCTTTAATGCCCTGCATGGTGACGAAGGTGAAAACGGGAAATTGCAAGCTGCATTTGACCTATTGGGAATACGCTATACCGGCAGCGGAATGGAAGGCTGCATCCTTGCAATGAACAAAAATCTATCAAAGCAGCTTTTCAGAGAAAACGGAATTCCCACCCCTCCATCCGTATGTCTGCACAGCAATGAGCTAAATAATCCCTCCCTTGATGATATCGGCTTTCCTTGCGTTGTTAAGCCAGGCAGCCTTGGTTCAAGCGTTGGCGTCTCCATTGCAAATGATGAGGAGGAACTACATGCCGCTCTCGAAGAAGCGGGCCGCTTTGAAGATCTTATAATAATAGAAAAATACATCAGCGGCAGAGAGTTTTCCGTTGGAGTCGTTGGCGGAAGACCCGTTCCTGCAATTGAGATAGTGCCTAAAAATGGCTTCTACGACTATAAGAACAAATATCAGGCGGGCTGCACGGATGAAATCTGCCCCGCTGACCTTCCCGCCGAAATAGCGAATGCGCTTGCCTCAACCGCTATTCAGGTATGCAGCGTTCTCAACCTTGGCGCATATGCCAGGGTGGACTTCATGATGGATGAATCCGGATTCTATTGTCTCGAAGCTAATACCCTGCCCGGGATGACTCCGATAAGCCTTCTGCCGCAAGAGGCCAAGGCCGCAGGAATTGAATTCCCAGAGCTTTTGGATGCCATAATTGAATACAGCATGAAGCTTGAAAGATGAGCATTAAAATAAGACTTCTTATCTTCCTGAACATGCTCAAAAATAATCTAAATAAGGAGGATGCAAATGATAAAAATAACCTTTTCGGAGGCTGCTGCTGCCTGCGGCGGTGTGCTTGTTGGATCCGAGCATATGAGCTCTCTCCATATTAAGGATGAATTGATATCAAGTATTTGCATAGACAGCAGGCTGGCAACCGCAGCATCGCTATTCATCGCACTTCCCGGAGAGCACGCGGATGGGCATGATTATATTCCATCCGCAATTGCACGCGGAGCACACTGCGCAATCAGCAACAGAGCCGTGCCATACTGCCATATAAGGGTCAAGAATTGCCTTGAAGCTATGCAAAAGCTGGCCGCCTATATTCGCCTGAAAAGCGGAATACCCGTCATTGCCGTGGTTGGAAGCGTTGGAAAGACGAGCACAAGGCAGATGCTTAGCTGTGTGCTGGAGAATAAATATAATATTTTGAGCACTTCCGGAAATTTTAATAATGAATACGGACTGCCTCAAACCCTATTCCGTCTCGAACCGGAGCATGAACTTGCAGTGTTGGAATTGGGCATAAGCCATTTCGGAGAGATGGACAGGCTTGGGAAGATAGCAAAACCTAACTACGCCGTTTATACCAACATAGGGCAAATGCATCTTGAAAACCTTGGAGATCGTGACGGAGTTCTTAAGGCAAAGTCGGAGTTGATCTGCCACATGGATCCGAGAGGGAAGCTTTTCTTCAATGGTGCCGATGATAAGCTTCGTGCATACGCCTCGCCCCTTCCCGTTACCTATTTCGGTATGGATGAAAGCTACGCAATATATCCCAGCGATATCGCTCAAAAGGGATTGGATAACACGGAATTCACGCTCAACTTCAAAAATACCGAGCCTCCAATGGCACTGCGCTGTATCCTCCCTGCTATTGGCATACATATGGTGCTTAATGCTGTCGCTTCTGCAAATGTTGCGCTTGAGCTTGGACTTACCCCTGAACAGATCATTGCAGGAATAGAGAACTATTCTCCCGTAGGCAGGCGCGGACGCATAATCGATGCAGGCGAATTCACAATCGTAGATGATTGCTATAATGCCGGTCCTGATTCAATGCGCGCTGCCATAAGTGCGCTTCCCAAGGATGGGCGCAGAATCGCACTGCTTGGGGATATGCTCGAACAGGGTGAAAAGTCCAAGCAGCTCCACTATTCGCTGGGTCGCTTTTGCGCAGACTCCGGGCTTGATATGCTCTTTACTTCCGGAAATGAAGCGGAGGAGATTGCGCATGGTGCGATTGATGCGGGCATGAGACAGGTATATTGCCTGGATCGGGAACTGGCTGCAAAAAGCATTATTTCAAAGCTAAAAAAGGGTGATATTCTGCTCGTCAAGGCTTCCCGGGGCATGAAATTTGAAACCATTATAGATTCGATTCTGGAGGAACTGAAATGAAACTCGTAATTGCATCCAATAATTTCAATAAAATCAGAGAGATCAAAGAGATACTTGGCAAAGCATTTGATCCCATAATATCTATGCGTGAAGCAGGCATAGACCTCGAGGTTGTGGAGGATGCCGATTCATTCATGGGCAATGCCCGCAAGAAGGCCGAGGAGTGTGCGCGGTTGCTCCCCGAAGCAGCCGTACTCGCTGATGATTCCGGACTTTGCGTGGATGCGCTTGGCGGTGCACCCGGCGTATTCTCCGCACGCTATTCGGGGGAAGGACATGATGATGCAGCTAACCGCGCCAAGCTCCTCGATGCACTCGCAAATATCCCTTTTGAAGAGCGCAATGCCCATTTCGGATGTGCAATGGTTCTTCTCAGACCGAATGAAGAGGAGACCACTGCTTATGGGATGGTAAATGGGAAGATTCTCTTCGAAGAACGCGGTCAGCATGGCTTTGGCTACGATTCCCTGTTTCTCTACGAGCCTGCTGGATTGAGCTTTGCAGAAATGGATGCAGAGCAAAAAAACGCTATCAGCCATCGGCACAATGCACTTATGCTGCTGCTCGCCGCACTGGAAGCATAGGCTTATGAAACGTATAGGTATTTTGAGCGATACCCACGGAAATTGGGATGCCATGAAGGCCTGCATTGCTGCTGCGGGAGCTATCGATGCATGGTTTCATCTCGGGGATTTCAGCATAGATGCGGAGCAGCTTATAAAACTGACCGGAAAACCCGTCCATGCCATCGCCGGAAATTGCGATAATTTTACGAAATTTCCAACTGAACTGATTATTGAGCTTGAAGGCATGAAACTTTTGCTCATGCACGGTCATAAATATGGCGTATACGCCGGTGATACCTATCGCGCCTGCCTTCGCGCTGAGGAGCTTGGATGCAATGCCCTCTTTTACGGCCATACTCATATTTCTGAAATTACAAATAATGGTGGGCTAATCATAATAAACCCCGGCAGTCCCTCCGAGCCGCGCTGCGGAAAAAAGCCATCATTTGCGATTGCAGAATTAAATGATGGAATTTTACGTGCAAAAATCATTACCCTATGATTTATTATTTCACGCAAACCTGACGCATGACCCATAAGCGGCTGCGGCTAAAAGCTCGGCTCAATATCCACGCGGAAGATCGATTGAAAAAGGGCACGCATCATTTTGATCCCGTGCCCCTTTTTTATCAGCTGACTATTTTAATTGCATTCACCTATTCATCGATTCCAAAACCTTCTTGCCGCAGCTCGATCCGCTTCTATTTGCTTGAGCAGCAATGCGGTGCTATCAAATTTACAGACATCTCTAAGCTTTTTATATAGTTTAACCTCAATTCGCCGTCCATATATCTCATCAGCAAAATCAATTATATGGGTTTCTATGGAAACATGGCTATCGCTATCCACCGTTGGGCGCGTTCCTATATGGGTGAGCCCAAAAAAGACTCTCCCATCGATTAAAATCTTTGATGCATACACACCCAGCTCGGGCAGCTTACCATCATTCGGAATGCGCAAATTCGCAGTCGGCAGGCCAATTGTATTGCCCAATCCCCGGCCATGTATTACCTCGCCGCCGGTCACATAAATCGGCTTCAATTCATTTTCCATCGTAGAATTTTCTCCTTCATAGAGACTGCAATCAATGTGGAATTCCCTGTATAGCATAATCAGGTCCCTCATTATCCAGTAATTCTATCATATCCCGCACAAATTCACAATGATGAATAATGGCTTTGAAATCCACTCTCCTGAATTTGCCTCCTGCCGATATCCAAGCATATGGCACGGCATTAAGTCAAATTTATTTTCGTTTTTTGCGTTAATCTAAGCAAATTAACCCTTCTCTTTTCGTGAAAAAGTGCTATAATATTGATTGATAAAAATTACTTTACAAGGAGGATTCTTTCTTGACAGTAAACGAAAAGCTTTCCGCAGTGCGTGCTCTTATGAAGGAGCATTCCATAGCTGCGCTGATAATTCCCGGTGCTGATCCGCATATGAGCGAATATTTTTCCGAGCATTGGGCAACCGTGACCTTCATATCCGGTTTCACCGGGGAGGCCGGCACTCTTGTCATAACTGAAGAAATGGCAGGGCTTTGGACCGATGGCAGATACTATATTCAGGCCGCCAATGAGCTTTCTGGAAGCGAAGTTGAGCTCTTCCGGGCGAGCGAACCCGAAACCCCCTCCATTTCCGACTATATTGCAGAACATCTTCCGCAGAGCGCTGTCATCGGCATAAACGGCAAACTCTTTTCCGCAGGTCATGTAAAGACCTTTATGGAAAAATGGGAGCAAAAACAGATAGGCATCAATGCAAACATTGATTTTGCAAACGATATCTGGATCGATCGCCCTATCGAGGAGCATACCCCCGTTTATAATCTCGGAATAGAATACGCAGGTAAGACGGCAGTCGAAAAGCTGAAAGCGGTTCGCGAAGAGCTCCAGAAGCTCGATGCTGATGCGCTCGTCGTAAGTCGGCTTGATAATATCGCATGGCTCTTCAATATCCGTGCCGCCGATGTCATGTGCAATCCTGTCGTCATCGCCTATGCGCTGGTGACCAAGGATTCCGCGATGCTCTTCACCGATTTAAAGCGTGTGCCCATTGAGGTTCGCGCTGAACTTGCAGAAAACATCATTGAGCTTCGCGAATATGATGAGATTTTTGCGGTGCTCAAGGGAATGAAGGGAGAGCATACCCTCATTCTGGATGAAACCGAGGTCAATTTCAGCCTCTATGAGGCATGTGAGGGTAACGAGCATATCAAGACATTGAATAAAACCGATCCTATTCCCATGCTCAAGGCCTGCAAGAACGAGACTGAGATTGCCAATACCTATAAAGCATACCTCTACGACGGCATTGCCGAAGCTGAATTCTATGGCTGGCTTGATGAGGAAATGGCGATGGGGCATGAGCATACCGAATGCACTCTCTCCGAAAAGCTCCATTCCTTCCGAGCTGCGCAGCCCGGTTTCCGTGGGGATAGCTTCACGGCAATCATTGCCTATCGTGAGAATGCAGCCATGATGCACTATGCGCCCCAGCCCGATACCGCCAAGCGCATTGCTTCTGCGCATATGCTGCTGAATGACAGCGGCGGACAATATCTGACCGGCACAACCGATACCACGCGCGCCATAGCCATGGGAGAGATCAGCGATGAAGAGCGCCGCGATTTTACTCTCGTGCTCAAGGGTGTCATCGCCCTTTCCACAGCAAAATTCAAGGAGGGTACCAGCGGACGCGATCTTGATATCCTCGCACGCTATCCCGTATGGCAGCTTGGAATTGACTATCGCTGCGGCACAGGGCATGGAGTCGGCTACCTTTTGAATGTACATGAGGGTCCCCAAAGCTTCCGCGGAACAACCCCACTGCGCGAGGGTATGGTTATCACGATCGAGCCCGGCGTCTATACCGAAGGCTCTCACGGCATTCGCACCGAGAATACCGTCGTAGTGCGCAAGGATATTAAGACGGAATATGCGCAGTTCTATCGCTTCGATACCTATACCGTCGTGCCCATCGATACCGCCTGTCTCGACCTCAGCCTCATGACCGATGCAGAGATCGATTGGCTGAATAGCTACCATAAGCACGTATTTGAAACCGTTGCTCCGCATTGCAGCGAAAGGGCAGGGAAGTGGCTTGCCAAAAAGACCATGCCCGTGGGCAGATAATTATAAACAGCGGGATTTGATAAGAGCAGGACCGAGCAACCCAAAAGGCTGCTCGGTCCTGCTTTGCTGCGGCTTAGCATAGCTGCCGCCTTCATCCAATGAAATCAGCTTTCTCGATGAATTATCATTACTTCTTCCTACTTACAAATGATTCGAGCTGCCATAGAATCACAGCAGCCCGATACTTCGATGGTGCTTATCGATTAAAATCCGAGAGCAACGCGCATGATCATAGTAGCATCGCCGACAGTAACCTCGCCGCTGCCGTCCATATCGCACAATGCAGTCGCTTCACTGGAAAGGGTGATGAGACCAAGAGCATGACGCACGACCAAGGTCGCATCAATTATATCAACCACGCCATCACCATTGGCATCCCCGGGTACGCCGGGAGTGGGTTCACCGCTGACTTCGATGTTGAGCGTGAAATCCGCACTGAAATTGGTTCCATAATCGTTGCTGCCAAGATTATAAGTGTAGCTTACGGTATCGGCTCCGGCATCTACGGTGAGAGTGCTGCCGGATACAGTTCCGCCAATCCATCCGGATGCTCGTCCCGTATCAAATCCCGGTAGTGTTGATAGGTCAAAAGTCCTATCGTTTGCATTAATAACAATGGTTCGTGTGTTATTTAAGCAGTTCACATTACCAATATTAACGCAGCTATCCACGTTAAGGCATACAAGCTTATTATTCGAACAATTCAAGTTTCCAAGCTCCAAATTATTCACAAAATTAAGCTCAGTTAGCTCATTGAACGAACAATTTAGATTTGAAAGCACTTCATTGCTACTTGTATCCAAACCTCTCAATGCATTATTGTTGCAAATAAGTACTCGAAGAGCAGCGCAACTACTAATATCAAGCTCGACGATAGAATTATTCTCACATGCTAAATAACCGAGAGAGGTGCAGCCATCCAAATAAAGCGCGGTAAGGGCATTATCGTTGCATTCCACATAGTTAAGCCTTTCCTTGCCGTTGAGATTCAACTCCGTCAGAGCGTTATGCTGGCAGGATAAATACTCAAGTGCAGAACAATCGCTTAAATCAAGTTCGCTAAGTGTACTCATGAAACAGCATGTCACGGTCTTCAAAGCTGAACATCCACTTAGATCAATGGATTCTAGCGGATTGCGAGTACAGTCCAGAGTGATCAATGCAGGATTATTGCTTAAATCCAAATTAGTAATGGAATTTTCCCTGCAAGCTAGAAGTTCCAATTTCGTATTTCCGCTGAGATCCAAATCCGTCAGCAAACATCCTTCGCAAGTTAAGTTTTGTAGTTCCGGATTATTTCCCAGATATAGCTCTGTTATTGGATTATAGGAACATACCAACTTAATAAGTGCTGGATTATTCGCCACAACCAGCTCTTCCAAGTCGTTATTGTTGCAGGTCAGATATTCAAGAGCCGTATTATTGCTAAGATCCAACCATGCTATTGAATTATAATAGCAATACAGCCTAGTAAGTGCTGTAAAATACTCAATACCAGACATATCGCATATATCGAGCCTGCCAACATCTATAGTTGTCGTATTTGCGATCTCTTCAGCAGAAAGGAATCCATCGCTATCAGCATCACAATTTTCCTCAATATAATTTCTGAAAAATCTATCTGGGAAATTGGTGTTGTCGATAGCAACGGGCTCATCCTTTGTAAGCGCTGGCCTACTCATTAGCTTGCCCGAATCCTGAGAGTGCGGAGCACTATCAATATTGAGCGCAATGCCGCTCAGCACGCTCTCAGCGTTTGCGGCAATTGGCAGCATGCAGCCGAACAGCAGAAGGGCTGACAGCAGCAGGGACACTAGTTTCTTCATGATCTTACCTCCTAAGATGCAAAATGATTATTGTGCTTATATTGTAGCATATGCACAAAATAATGTCAATAGATTTTTTGCTTGCTTTTCTATTTTTTTTAATGTAAAATAATACCGTAAAAAATTAAGCTTAAAAAGGGGAGGGCTAATCATGAAATTTAGTGATAAAATTTGCCTTTTAAAGGAGACGGCAGAATATTTGCGTATGCGACTCAAGGGAGATAGAATAGGTAAGCGAATATCGGCGCTGCACAATGAAGCCTGGAATGAAGTCAATTTTGATTTGGCATGTTTTAAAAAAATAGCAGCCCTTGAATCAGAGTTGGATGGAGCATTTCCGGAAGATGATTTGATGCGATTCTATTTTCAACCTATGGAGGTCTACGGAAATTCACAGGCAGCTATTTCTCTGGGGGATATGCTTTTGACCTTACCCAGCGATCTCTGCGATACATTTACATTGGATCATCTAATTGAATTCTATGAAACTGAGCCCCAGGAAAAGATTCTATCGCATTTTCGCAGTACATCTTTATCCTCATTTTTCAGTGAAGACAAAGTATATTGCGAAGGCGGGCTTTCAGAATTCATTACAATTATTAATTCCGCTTTTGTTCGGTCTGACGATAAATGGAATATTATTGATGCTGCAACCAATCCCTGTGCTCATCTTAAAAAGCTTCGTCCCCTTCTCCTGGCGGTTTCTGAATTTATAGAACAGAGAATGGATAGCTTTTCTCTGCTGCTCGATCAATGCCGTTCATCATTTTCCAGCTATGATGCTGTTTCTTTATCCAAGAAATTTCAGTCTATGAATATTGATATTGATCTCAGCAATTATAATGAGATTTGCATCTATCCTAGTATCTTCCTATTTAATGGACTTAATCTCAATATTTCAAGCTCCGGAGATGTGCGGATATTCATAGGCGTTTTTGTTGATAAAATATTTGAAATTCGAATGCAAAGGGATATGGCCGAATCATACATAACCATGTTGAAGGTACTTTCAGACGGGACAAGACTCAAGGCGCTGCACGAGATGTGTGATAAATATTCATATGGTCAGGAGCTTGCCGAGCGCATAGGCGGCACGCGAAACGCCATGTACTATCATCTTGAGAAGATGATGAGCATCGGGCTCATAGACTGCAAGGTTACCGATTACCGTATGCTGTACACCATGAATAAGCGCAGCGTATATGATAAGCTCACCGCACTGCGCGATTATCTTCTGAATGGCTGGACGCCGGATAAAGAATAAATCCTGCAACCAAAAACGGACTGCCGCGATCCGGCAGTCCGTCCAATGCCATATGCTCCTACATCATCGCCATGATATCCTCATACAGCTCATTTAAAATGCGTTTTTCCAATCTGGAAATATAGCTTTGCGAAATGCCCAGCATATCCGCAACCTGTTTTTGCGTATATTCCTTTTTCCCATGCAGACCGAACCGAAGCTCAACTATACGTCTATCGCGCTCGCCAAGCCTGCCCACCGCTGCATTCAGGAGCTGACGATCCACCTCATCCTCGATATCCCTGCTTACAACATCATCATCCGTTCCGAGCACATCTCCAAGCAGCAGCTCATTGCCATCCCAATCCACATTTAATGGCTCATCGAGGCTGACCTCCAGCTTCAGCCGATTGGTCTTACGCAGAAACATCAAAATCTCATTTTCAATACAGCGGCTTGCATAGGTCGCAAGCTTGATATTCTTATCCGACCGAAAGGTATTGACTGCTTTTATCAGCCCTATAGTTCCGATTGAGATCAGATCATCAATTCCAACCCCGGTATTTTCGAATTTCTTTGCAATATAAACCACAAGCCTCAGATTATGCTCGATGAGCTTATTCCTCGCCTCCGTATCGCCCTGAGTCAACCTTTCGGTGAGCGATATCTCCTCCTCCCGAGGCAATGGAGCAGGGAGCGACTCTCCGGAGCTGATATAGAAGAGCTCATTTTCAGTAGTTGTATCAATGCCTCGTTTTTGCAATAGCTGGCCTATTTTTTGAAGCCTTTCATAGGCATAGAGCAGCAGTCGATGAACAAGATTCATGAAAGCACCTCCTAAAAACGAGATTTTTAGCCAAAAGTCAATTTACGGCATATATATGCAAATGGAGCTACTCTGCGGCGGGCATCAGCATGCCCGGCACTATCGCCACGCGCACCTTGGCAAAGGCTATAACGGCCTGAATACTCCTTCCATCGATGCATATTCCCTTTGAACGAAATCCTTGCAGCATCGATTCTCCGGCTGCAGTTGCCATCGGAATTGGAAAGCTTCGCTTTATTCCGCCTTGCAAGGCCTCCTTTTCAAAGCTTTCAGGCAGCAGGATGACCGGCAAAGCAGAGATCGGTTCTATCAGGCTGCATCCCGTATCCACCAGTGCGGGGCAATGCAGCATTCCGACCGAAAGTTGAATTTCTATTTGAACTATATTTTCATTTCTGACCCTGCGAGCCAGTATACGCCTTATCCAATGCGGCAGGATTAATACGGCAAGCGCACCGATGAGGAAGGTTCGCAATGCTATGCCGCTTGAATAATCATCCGAAAATATTAAAGAGATTGCAAATACCGCTCCCCCTGCCATTAATGTTGCAAGCAGCAGAGCCAGCCAATTTTTGAGGAACTGCCTGATATTCCGCACGGGCAGGGCGAATGCCAGAGGCAATCCCGCGATCAGCTTGAATGGGAAGCTGAGCAGCATCGGGAATAGCCCTGCACCGACGGCGGCATATACTGCTCCGCCCATCGCGAATACCATACTCCTTCGCCAATTTGGGCGTACCGAGAGCAGAACCGCCGTCAGATGCAAAACCAAGAGGTTCATCAGGAGGTTATCAAGCAAGAATAGCTCAATGTACATGGAAACAGCCCCCCTGCGGTCGTTCAGCTTCAACCGCAAGCCAATTGTATCATGGAAATTCATGCGCATTAGTCGATTTAGGGGTAAAAAAAGGATAAGATTATGTAAATTGGAGCATAAACCATCCGCATTTAAGGGTGCGTATAGCCTTGACCAGAATTTGGTTTTACGCTATCATTATTCATGAAACACGCATACTTGCATAAGGAGAGTAAATCTATGAATTCACACAGAAAAAATTGCTTGCTTAAGCTTATTTTTCCCATGCTGCTTGCGCTTGCCATATGCCTTGCCGCTTGTACGCCGAAAAATATTCCATCGCCCGATGCCAATGCATCGCCATCACCCGTGATCACGGCCGCTCCCACTCCCGAGCCTTACACCCATATCACAGTCTCCAATTCCGAGCAGGATAGGGGTCAGCTTGCGCTGGTCAACTATCAATATAAGTATAACCACACCGCCGAAACGCAGACCATGCCAATTCCCGAAAGCTCAGTGCTGCTTGTGGATAGGGAAGATATTGAGCTGCCCGAAAATATCGTTTCTGCGCTTCTTCCTCTTGCTGAAGCCTTCAATAGACGCTGCGGAGATCGCCTGTACATAACCAGCGGCTATCGCACGGAGGAGTATCAAAGCACTCTCTATTCGGAATACGAGGCTGAGCACGGCGCGGAAAGGGCAGCGATCTACGTTGCACAGCCGGGGGCAAGCGAGCATCACACAGGGCTTGCCGTCGATCTTTCGACGCTCGATGCCGGCGGCCAGCGCAATCCCCTGGCATACCATGAAGCAGCAGCATGGTTTGATCTCGTATGCACGGATTATGGATTCATTCTTCGCTACCCCGTGGGAACGGAAGCGATCACGCATGTTGCATACGAACCCTGGCATTTTCGCTATGTCGGTGCCGAAACCGCCCATGCCGTCGCCGCCTTGGGCATGACATATGAGGAATACATGGAGCACATCAAGCAATATTCCATCGAAAGCGGTATGCTTTTTATCAAGGATGAGAAGCTTGAGCCCTATATAACGAGCAATGCAAGCGGTGAACTCCATGCAGACCTGCCGCCTGATTATATATCAGTCGCATACTATAATGAAGCGAGTGCATTTATCAGCATGGAATCCTCCGATTCAAGTTTAACCGTTCCCAAAGGCTCGGTGATCTGGTATGTTCCTGCCTCATCAGGTGAAACGACCGATATCGCTATCCCCTCATGTATTACTGAATATTTTATTTCCGGCACAAACTCAGGTGGCTTTATAATTATTGGTAATATTTAATCAGAGAATTGAGCCAATACCCCCCACTTTCATGATTGAATACGCGATCCTTATATGGCATAAGCGATTGCATCTGATTTTATATTGGATTCATACCCCCATATCGGAGCTTTGGGCAGAATTTTGTCCATAGCTCCATCTCTATTTTAGACCATATTCCAATTTTCACATGTTCAGATTGATTATTCATTTGCCCCTCTGCGCCATTTCCGTCCATTGATTTTAAACATTATTTTATATATTTTTGCGTTTTTGATGACTTTTTCACTTTTTTGAGAATATTATACTGTAACATGTGATAAACTGGGCTTGACAAAGCTTAGTTGCCACTGTAAAATATAGGTATGACGTTGTAAATGTCATGGAGTCCTATATTAATCCGACATATGCATACGGTAGTAGTTTTAAACTCATGAAATGCGCGCTGCGTGATTTTCATATTCATGTAATTGTGGCATTTGATGAAAGGATCGATCCGATAAACAACGGAGCTATCGTGAAACCACTGCATTATGCAAGCCAATTGGTCTATGATTCCCAAAAATATGAATTGGAGTATAAGAAAATGAAAAAAATCTCTCATCGCACCTCTCTGCTTGCAGCAGTTCTTGCTGCGCTGCTGCTCCTATCCGCCTTGGCAATGTCTGCTTGTGCGGTTGCCAAGGCCGATTTGGATAAAACAAAAACACCGCCCGAATCCGATGGAGTACGGGTGACCGGCAAAGAAGCAAAGACAGAATCCTCGGATGAACAGCTCTATCGTTATGAATTCGAGGATGAGATCGCATATGTCGGACTCATAACCGTGGGCGGTCCCGTCATATTCACCGAGAATGCCGAGCTCAATGCCGCATTTATTGAAATGTTAAAGAACATGCGCCTAACCAAGCTTGAACGGGATGAGTATGTAGACGCTTATGTCGATACCAACTATTGGGAGGATTACGAAGAAGATTTTGTCGCCTTTCCTCTGTACTCCGCCGAAGGTAAACATCTGGGTTTCGTTTCTTATAACCGAGCGCTTGATGAAAATTCTGACGCATCGCTTTGGAGCTCGATTCTATTTTGCTTCATACCCACCTCGGATGACAGCATTGATCACGGAATCTTCGTTGTAACACCGGAGACATTCGATGTCGAGCTTATCGAGCAATTCTATCAGGAATGCACCAAGGGCTTAGGCGCAGCTTCAGCCGGTGCGCTTTTTGAAGCCGGCGGCGATGATGAGTTTTTAACATCAGAGGACATCCAGCCCATCGCCAATTATGAGGACAGCGAATATCTGTACGTCCTTGTGGTACCTGCTGAATAGGAGCGGTTCATGAAGAAGTTACTCTGTATTGCGCTGGGGATACTCTTTTCAGTGATCTTTATCAATCCTGTGGTTGCCTTCTCGCCAACAAAGAATCCTTGGAGCGGCTACTCCTATGTAAATGCTTCATACGAGACTCCGGCAGGCAAGGTTGTTAATTGTCGCAGATATACGCAGGAGCTATCTCAAGCGGAGATTGACGCTGCTTATAATTCTGATGCAGCGTTTCTTGGTAAAGTTGGATTAAGCTGGAGTGTTGTGTGCAAGCCGACTCTGCGGTTCAACTGCTATTCATACGCCCTGTATTCCACCAACTACCAAACAAATCAGTATGTTGTTGATAATACTGCGGACGAATTTATGAATGAGGGACCGCTCTATGCGTATTTCACCGACCCCCACTTCACAAAGGTACCAAACTATAGAGCCGGAAGCAATGATAGTGCGAATATAGCCAATGTCGGGGATGTGGTCTTCTATTTCAAGAGCAAAACCGACATGGTCATTCTTCATGCCGGCGTCGTTTCGCAGATTGATTCCAACGGGAAGCCCACCATGGTGATATCCAAGTGGGGTCCCAGCGGACTGTATGAACATGCGCCCACAGCAATTCCCAGGGACTATCTCGGGATGGAGGGAGTCAGCCTCGCATCCAGGGAATTGTATTATGAAACATACTCGTTTACTCGCAATCACAGCTATACGAACTGGACCAAGGTATCTGCAACTACGCACAAAGGAACCTGCAAGATAAGCGGCTGCCCATCTACCAAAACCGAAGCACATGGTTATGGTCCTACTACATATAATTCATCCAACCACAGCAAGACCTGCCAAAAATGCAGTTATGTTTCCTCGCAGGCGCATTCCTATACCTGCACCAACACGGGCTCTTCAACTACCCATAAGCTATCCTGCGCATGCGGCTATTCAAAAACGGAAAGCCACGGCATGAGCTGGAGCAGCACCAGCGATACCAAGCATAAAGGAACATGCAGCAAATGCAGCTATTCGACCACCGGAAATCATACCTTTGGCGCTTGGACAAGCAGTGGGACAAGCGGACATTCTCATAGATGCTCCGTATGTTCCAAGGTCATAACCGCTGCTCATATTTACAATGGAACTCAATGCACCGTCTGTGGATATACCGGTCCTGGTGTAGCGCCAATTATCATTCCAAAAGCTATCTGGA
Source organism: Christensenellaceae bacterium Phil7 (assembly GCA_001940845.1). GTDB lineage: Bacteria > Bacillota > Clostridia > Christensenellales > CAG-138 > PeH17. The sequence goes on along the minus strand of MSGV01000001.1, from coordinate 185,421 downwards.
AATCCTTACTGCTCCACGATTAGCAAAATGCAATCGAAGCCATGGCGGTGCTTAATCCGGCCATGGCTTCAATCACATTGAATAATCCATCAATAATTGAGAATAAATTTTAACTTATGAAAAGGAGAATCGTTCTATGAACAAAAAGCATTATCGTACCCCTCTGCTTGCAGCAGTTCTTGCTGCGCTGCTGCTCCTATCCACCTTGGCAATGTCTGCTTGTGCGATTGCCAAGGCCGATTCTGACAAAACACCGCCCGAATCCGATGGAGTACGGGTGACCGGCAAAGAAACAAAGACCAAGCCCTCGGATGAACAGCTCTACCGCTACGAATTCGAGGATGAGATCGCATATGTAGGCGTACTGCCCGCTTCCGGCGATTTCGCCATATTAACCGAGAATGCCGAGCTCAATGCCGCATTTATCGAAATGTTAAAAAACATGCGCTTAACTAAGCTTGATGAAGATGAATATTGGAATTCCTATGTTTATGCCAATTATTGGGATGATTATGAGGAGCACTCTTTCATCTTTGCGCTATACTCTGCTGATGGTGCCTTCCTTGGCTGCGTTTCTTATACCCGGGCGCTTGATGAAAATTCTGATGCATTGCTTTGGAGCCCAATTGATGTTTGCTCCATCCCCACCTTGGATGACAGCTTCGATCATGGAACATTCTTCGCAACGCCCGAAACCTTTGATATAGAGCTTATCGAGCAATTCTATCAGGAATGCACCAATGGATTGGGCTTTGAAGGAGTGAGTGCCAAAATTGAAGCCGAAGGGACAGATGGCTTCTTTACAACAGAAGACGTTAGAGCCTTAACCAATTATGAACCGACAGAATCTAGAGGTGAGTTCCCGCGAGTTTTTGCAGTTCCTGTTGACGAAACCGAGTCTCCGCGTGCAGGCGAGGAGGCAGGCGATGTGCCCTCGGATGAACAGCTCTATCGCTATGAATTCGAGGACGAGATCGCATACGTAGGCATCAAAACCGTCTTAGGCGGTCCTGTCGTATTCACTGAAGATGCCGAGCTCAATGCCGCGTTTATCGAGATGATCGATGATATGCGCTTAATCAAAATCGATGATGAGGAATACCATGACTCCTATGTAGAAACCAACTATTGGGCAGATTATGAAGAATGTTCTGTTGTCTTTTTGCTTTACTCTGCCGAAGGCGAACCTATTGGCTTTGTCTCTTTCTCCCGTGCTCTCGATGGCAATTCAAATGTATCACGTTGGAGTCAGATCGATTTCTGCCCAGTATCCTTATCTGACGGCAGCATTGATCACTGGGCTTTCTCTGCAACGCCCGAAACTTTTGATGCCGAGCTTATCGAACAATTCTATCAGGAATGCACTCATGGATTGGGGGCAGATTCAGTTGGTGCGCTTTTTAAATCCGGCGGCGGTGATGAGTTTTTAACAAAAGAGGACATCAAGCCCATCATCAATTATGAGGCAAGAAAATCCAACAGCGAATATCTTCACCTGCGCGCCTTTGTGGTTCCTGTTGACGAAACCGAGTCTCCGCGTGCAGGCGAGGAGGCAGGCGATGTGCCCTCGGATGAACAGCTCTACCGCTACGAATTCGAGGATGAGATCGCATACGTAGGCGTCAAAACCGTGGGCGGTCCCGTCGTATTCACCGAAGATGCCGAGCTCAATGCCGCATTCATCGAAATGATCGAGAATATGCGCTTAACCAAGCTTGATGAAGACGAATATTGGAACTCCTATGTTTATGCCAATTATTGGGATGATTATGCTGAAAGATCTGCCCTCTTCCTGCTCTACTCTTCCGATGGTGCACATCTGGGTTTCGTTACTTACAACCGAGCGCTTGATGAAAATTCTGACGCATCGCTTTGGAGCCCGATTGTGGTTTGCTCCATCCCAACCTTGGATGACAGCTTCGATCATGGAACACATGGAACATTCTTTGCAATGCCCGAAACCTTCGATATCGAGCTTATCGAGCAATTCTATCAGGAATGCACTCATGGATTGGGTTCACAAGCGGCTGCTGAACTCTTGAAAGCCGGAAGCAGCGATGAATTCCTGACTGAAAAAGACATCAAAGTTATAGCTGAGCATGAAAAAATAAAATCAGATGGCAAATTAGCCTGGGTTTTTGCTGTACCTGTTGACTAATCCATTTATAGAGAAATTACTCCATCATAAAAAATAATCCGAAGCCATAACGGTATTCTCCTTCATGGCTTCGGATTTTACAAAGAAATTTATATGCAAGCGGCGATAATCAAACCCTTTCCGCGCTGCCGAATGCGAGCAAAAATACCCATTTTTCCAATACTGTAATTCCTGAAAGACTTTCAAGCGATCTGGCATAGGCTTCAAGCTGCGGAGCATAGCGCGCTGCTGCTGCCGCACTGCTCTCGCCCTCATGCACTGCCGTTGTCTTATAATCGATTATGACCCAACCGCCGCCATCTATAAAACAGCAATCGATAATTCCCTGTATCAATTCGCCATTTTCACATAAGTATGTGAATTCCAGCTCTCTCTCCACCCTTGGCGATTCGATCATGCGCCGCCATAGGCTTGAATTGGTCAAATTCAATATGCTTTTTATATATATGCTTCGAGCCTCCTCCTCTGAAAATTTACCGGAGCATTCCATCCTACCAATGGCAGCTTTGATGGACTCGGTATCATGCATAGCCAATGGCAGGTTCATAACAAGCCTGTGCACGGCCGTCCCGCGTTCCGCTGCCGTCAAGCTTCGGCCGCCACGCATAAAGCGTGGAACGGCAGGGGAATAGATATACTCTGCCTCCATATAGTCGGTAACGCTGCCCTTCGCCGGGCGCAGTGTATCTTCCTGGAATGGATATTCATACCGCACAGAACTGCTGAATGCCGACGTATCCTGCTGCTTTGCCCTTCTTGCCCAATCCAAATATTCAGCTCTGCTCAGATGCGCATCATCGCTTCCAATTCGCTTCATTCCAGCAATCCTCAGATACCAAACCTTCAGCACGTCGCTTCCCATTCCAATATAAATGCCTTTTTCAGCATTTTCCAGATTTAGTCCAAGGGGAAAATATGCACCAAGCAGCCATTGAATATATCTATCAGCCATCATTATCCGCTGATCCGTCAATTGGCGCGCATTATCCTTGATAAGCTTCTCCATGGACTTATCCGAACCTATTATAATCAATCGCTCCTTAGCTCTCGTCATGCCAACATAGAGTATGCGCATCTCCTCCGCAGCAAGCTTTGCGCTCGCCTTTGCAGCTGCAGCGCGGCGAAAAAGCGGATCACGGCATTTTTTTCCAAACCCGCGCGGACGCAGACCTATGCCAAGCTCGCTATCCATAACGATAGCTGATTGTTTATCCTTTTTACTGAATCTGTTGGTTATCCCTGCTATGAAAACTATAGGAAATTCCAGCCCCTTGCTTTTATGAATACTCATAATGCGCACCGCATCTATGGCCGGATGCTGCGCAGCACCGATAGAAATATTATCGCGCATCCCATCAAGCAGCCGAATGAACCCATGCAGCCCTCTTCCGGAGCTGCTCTCATAGATATGTGCCCGATCGAGCAGCATCTCAAGGTTTGCCTGCCTCACTGCTCCGCCCGGAAGTATTCCCACATAGCTATAATAATCCGTCTCATTCAAAAGCTTGCCGATCAGCGCTTCCACTCCGTTATTGCGTACATATTCCCTCCAACTGGCTATGTCCTCAAGCAGTTTCTTTGCTTTTTTGCCCCAGCTTTTATCAATATCTTGCGAAGCGAGTATAAGCCTGTCCAAAAGCTGCTCGCCATCATACCCGGTTCTGATCTCAACTAGCTCTTCACTATTAAATGTGCCAATCGGAGAACGCATAACGCTCATCAATGGAATATCCTGCCTTCTGTTATCGATTATCCTGAGCAGATTTATGAATACCTGAACCTCTATCGCATCAAAATAGCCATCTCCCAGCTCCGCAGTGCAGGGAATGCCGCAGCGGGTAAAGGTATTTATCCAAGTCAGTGCCGAGCCCGCCATTGCGCGCATCAAAACCGCAAAATCCGAATATGTCGGCCTTCGCTCCCTACCCAGGGTTTTATCAAATACGCTGCCTCCCTCTATTAATTCCCGAATCCGCTCCGCCGCATATAGCGCTTCCGCCTCTGCTCGCTCATATGTTTCAAATTCCTCCTGAGCATCCTCCGTATTCTCATCATCGAATAATGCTTCATCCGATGAGCTTTGATCCGCTGCCAAGCGGCTCCCTGTTCTTTCGCTTTCAAGCGATATCAAAGCAAGCTCCGCATAGCCGCGTTCCTGCTCGCTGCCCGGAAGAAGAGCAGCATTATCTGAATAATCGATCTCTCCGACCTCTCCAAGCATGATAAGCGAAAAAAGCCTGTTTGTCGCGCTGAGAATAGCTGTACGGCTTCTGAAATTCGCATTTAAATCTATTCGAGTACCCATTTTTCCATCATAGCAGCGATATTTATCCAGGAAATTAGCCGGTTCCGCTTGCCTGAATCTATATATGCTCTGCTTCACATCCCCAACCATGAATAGGTTATCCCCCCGCGAAACGGAAGCAATTATCGCATTCTGTACACTGTTCGTGTCCTGATATTCATCGACAAAAATATATTTATACTTTTCCTTGTACTCCTTTGCTGCCTGCTCATTTTGCAGAACCTCGTAGCTTAGCTGCTCCATATCTGCGAAATCAATGACAGCCGCATCCTGTTTGAGACCAGAGTATGCACTCATGAAACTTTCCGTCAAACCATATAGGCTTTTCAGGCAGGGCAGGAGTCTATTTGCCAGGTTCCGCTCCTCATCAATATTCATGGAAAATCTTTTTTTAAGCTTATCCATAAGGGACTTGAGTTTTTTTCTATATTCTTTGAGTTCCTCCGGAGCGGTACTTCCCTTTTTTCTTGGCAATGCTATTGGTTTAAAATCAAGCAGCGCAAAATAATATCTATCATATTCCTCATTAGCCTCAAGTGCAACAATTGCGGCAATATCCTCTCGAATTACCTGTAAATACCGCTCACCATCCTCTCCCATATCAAGTAAATCGCGATACTGCTTCTCAGCCTCAGCTCTCATGCTCTTCAAATCACGCTTTGCTTCCCGCACAAGCTCAGCACCGGCAATATTTGCAAATTCATCAAAGCTATCACCATATGCATTAACCGCATCGGCTAACCATCCTAAAGGATTCGGTCTTGCAACAATGAATGAATGGATTTTGCTTATGAATTCCGCTAGATTACGATCTCCTCCAATAGTATCCAACAAAAGATCGAATGCAGGATCAGCTTTATTCTCGGCCTCCTCATGTGCAGCCTCAATTATCATATCCATTGCTTCGGCTCTCAACATTGCCGCCTCCGCCTCATCCGCAGTACGAAAAGCAGGATCAAGTCCCGCCAAATGTGGATTGTGACGAAGCACATCCTGACAAAAGCTGTGAATTGTTGATATGCTTGCACTGCCTATATCCGATGCAGCATCATAAAGCCTTAGTCTGGCAGCCTCATCCCTTTCAGCATCCGCAAGCTCGATCAGCCTGGCTTCGATACGCTGCTTCATCTCCGATGCCGCAGCTTTTGTAAACGTAACTACAAGAAGCTCATTTACTTGCGTACCCTTCTCTATGATTCGAACTATTCGCTCGGTCATTACAGCTGTCTTACCTGCACCCGCAGCCGCCGATACCAAAAGATTCCCGCGCTCAGTTATGGCGCGTATCTGCTCCTGCGTCCAATTCGGCATTGCATACCTCCATTAGGATGAATTTTTATAGCATTATAACATTATTTTTGCATTTTCAAAAGTCCATTTTCCATCATCTCTCCGCTTTAATGCCGCTAAATCTATAACTGCTTCAATCCTTCTATTTCATATGAACCCATTGACCGGCATCTCCTGTGATTCAATCCAAAATATATAGTATTGTACTGTTGCAAAATGATTAATTCTATGCTATGATACCAATAATAAAATATTCTATGGGGGAGTAGTTACACGGTTTACCGTGCGCCCAAGTCAACATCATGATGTGGAGATCTGGCTTTGCTGCCATCATTTGCATCTGGTTTGGGCGGTGTCGTTCTTCCGACATTTGCAAGACTCATGCAGCGTCCATCGGGGCACTGTAGGAGTCTATTTTTAATTTTGATATTTTAGAGTCTCCTGAGCTAAACCGGGCGATCTCCAAAATAAAAATATAGAAAGGGTATAATAATGAAATTTTACACCACCAGCACTTCCGACACGCTTAAAGCACTCGGCACCGATACGAAAGGTCTATCAAGCGGCGAGGCTGCCGTCCGGCTTGAAAAGCACGGACGAAACAAGCTCAAGGAAGCGAAAAAGACTCCATGGATAAAGCGATTTGCTGCGCAGCTTGCAGATCCGATGATAATCATCCTGATCGTAGCTGCGGTGGTATCCGGAATCATCGCAGTGGTCGGGCACGAAAGCTTTGCCGATACCATAATTATCATGCTCGTCGTCATCTTAAACGCACTTCTCGGAGTAATACAGGAGAGCAAAGCAGAGAAAGCGATAGAGGCATTGCAGGCCATGTCCGGCGCGCAGAGCCGGGTGCTTCGCGATGGAATGATAAGGATAATAAAGAGCGATGAGATCGTTCCCGGCGATATCGTGCTTCTCGAGGCGGGCGATGCAGTTCCGGCTGATGGACGCATCATCGAATGCGCAAGCCTTCAGATCGAAGAGGCCGCACTCACCGGAGAAAGCGTTCCTATCACAAAGCAGGTGGAAGCCATCGAAGATCTGACCGGCAAAGAGATTCCTCTCGGCGACAGGGTAAATATGTGCTATATGGGATCTACGGTGGTATATGGCAGGGGATATGCTGTCATAACCGCGACCGGTATGGATACCGAAATGGGCAAGATCGCCGATGCGCTTGCAAAAGCGGAAGCGGGGCTCACCCCATTGCAGATCAAGCTTGGTCAGCTCAGCAGAATACTTACATATATCGTTGTTGGTATCTGCGTATTCATGTTTGGTTTCAGCATAATAACCGCAGACAGTGCCATAGATTTTTCTTTCATACTCAACACCTTCATGATCGCGGTCAGCCTTGCTGTAGCCGCTATCCCGGAGGGGCTGGCGACGGTCGTGACCATCTCTCTCTCCATAGGCGTTACAAAGATGAGCAAGCGCAATGCGGTCATTCGCAAGCTCACCGCCGTTGAAACGCTCGGCTGTACGCAGGTCATATGCTCCGACAAGACGGGCACGCTTACGCTTAACCGCATGACCGTGGTCCGCAGCGAGAATATTGCCGACGGGCTTAATGAAGCTGCAAGCGATACCTCCGGACTTTCCAACACCGGAAAGCTCCTGGCAACCGCTATGTCCCTATGTTCCGATGCCGAGCCCGATGAAAGCGGACTCGCAGTCGGCGAACCCACTGAATGCGCTCTCGTTAACTACGCAACGCTTGTCGGGCTCGATAAGCACGACCTCAAAAAGGCTTATCCACGCATAGGAGAAGCTCCATTCGACAGCAGCAGAAAGATGATGACCACCGTACATAATCACGATGGAGACATTATTCAATTCACTAAGGGCGCACCTGATGAGCTTATTAAACGCTGTACGTTTTATTTCGACGGCACTCGTGCCATGCCCATGACTGAAGAGATCCGCAGCCGTATTCTGGCCGATAACAAGGCGATGGCTGATGATGCGCTCAGAGCACTTGCGGCAGCAATGCGCACATGGGATGATAGACCCATAAACCATTCTCCATCCTATCTTGAGCATGATCTCGTCTATATCGGCCTTGTCGGAATGATCGATCCCGTTCGCCCTGAGGCAATAGCTGCGGTGCATGAATGCCGTGAAGCAGGCATACGCCCCATCATGATAACCGGAGATCATCGCGATACAGCCGTTGCTATCGCTAAACAGCTTGGCATAATCACCGATGCCGGCGAAGCTTTGACGGGCTCGGAGCTTGGGGAGATGAGCGATGAAGAGCTGGATGCAAATATTGAAAAATACAGCGTATATGCGCGAGTTCAGCCTGAACATAAGGTACGCATAGTGACCGCATGGCAGAAAAAGGGCAAAGTCACCGCAATGACCGGCGATGGCGTCAATGATGCTGCCAGCATCAAAACTGCCGATATCGGAGTCGGCATGGGCATCACAGGTACGGATGTTACCAAGAACGTAGCCGATATGGTGCTTGCGGACGATAATTTTGCAACCATCGTCTCCGCCGTTGAAGAGGGAAGGCGAATCTACGACAATATCAGAAAGGCCATTCAGTTCCTGCTAGCATCAAATGCAAGCGAAGTCTTGAGTATCTTCTTTGCAACCCTCATGCACTTCACGATACTCAAGCCCGTTCATCTATTATGGATCAACCTCATCACCGACTGCTTCCCCGCGCTCTCCTTAGCAATGGAAGATCCCGATGATGACATAATGCGCAGACCTCCCCGCAGTCCACGCGAAGGCATTTTTGCGGGCGGCATGGGCATCGATGTACTCTACCAAGGGCTTATGGTTACCCTTATCGTCATTGCGGCATACTGCATCGGGCATTTCCGTGAATTTGGAACCTGGACCGTCTGGAGCAGTCCTGATAGCCTCCATGGCATGACTATGGCATTCCTGACCATGAACCTCGCAGAGATCTTCCATAGCTTCAATTTACGCTCTCAGCATGGCAGTATTTTTAAGAAAAAGAAGCAAAATAAGTATCTTTGGGGCTCGTTTGTTCTGGCCTTGATTCTCACCTGCGTTGTCATTTTCGTCGATCCGATTGCAGAAGCATTCAGCCTTGCAACGGATTTCGGTATAGACGAATTTGCGATCGCCACCGGGTTGGCTCTGCTTACTATCATTATCGTTGAAATTGTCAAGTTCTTCCAGAGGGCATCGCTCTCCCGCAGGAAACGCACAGTCAGAAAGTAAACATTAATAAAATTAAAATTGCCGCGGAATTGAATTGCCGCGGCAATTTCAGTTCAAATAATTGCGTTATAAAAGCTTAATTTGAAATATTGATAATAGTTGCTAATGACCTGTCAGACAATCAACAAAATATCTGCGATCATATTGCGCTTCAGCATGGAAGCTATCTCTACAACAGATCCCCGATATATGCCATAAGCTCCGTAAAGCCGCCATGCGGGTAAACAGAAATATCAATTCCAGCTTTGTTTATAAGGCAGTCGGCGAGAAGGAATATGCCCATCCCCGCAGCCTGCGCAGCTACATCCTCTATGGCATCGTTTCCAACCATAAGGCAATGCTCTGCCTTCACGTTCAACTGCTTGGCAATACTGGTATAATACAGGGGATTTGGTTTGCAATACCTTGTGTTTTCATATGTCGTATAGAGTTCAAAATCCTCCGGAACAAGACCGGCCCAACGAATTCTATTCTCCGTTGCTGTTGAAGGAAAAATCGGATTCGTTGCAAGCGCAGTACGCAATCCCAGCTTTTTTAACCTATGAACTGTCTCAGCCGCCTTTGCATTATATCCGCAGATCGTCCTTGCATCGTTAAATTCCCTGCAATAGAATTCATCAAAGACCGGCATATCTGCAAGCACCTTTTCTCCATAAATGCTCGAAAATTCTCTCCAGAAAGCCGCCTCATTCGTGCAGCTGCCATCATTTTTCACCATAGCAGCAGTGCCCTTCCAAATGGAATCCACAAGTTTTTTGGGCTCATAACCATATGGTATGAGTTTTTTTGCAAGCAGCCTAAAATATTCTCTCGTAAACTCATCCTGATCCATCGGAAGCAGTGTTCCATCCAGATCGAACAAAACCACCTCTATCATCAAGCTCTATCTCCCTTCATTCAAAAGCAGCTCTTCCAGCTCCTGCACCGTATCTACAATGCAGCTCGCACCAGCATTATTTAATTCCTCACGGGTGCCGAACCCATAACAAACCCCTATACATGGGATTCCGGCCAACTTTGCCCCCTCAACATCATAACAGCGATCACCGACCATGACGGTATCTTCCCCCGATATTTCGGGATAATTTGCCATTATATATTCTATTACGTCCCGTTTTTCCGGGCGTGCTCCCGAAAGGGTATTCCCACATACGAAGGAAAAATACTTTGCTATACCGAAATGCTCCAGTATCCGCACGGTAAACTCTTCCGGCTTACCAGTCGCTATGAACAGCTTCCTGCCGCCTTCACAAAGCCGCTTCAGCATATCGGCTATCCCCGAATACAGCTCATTTTCAAATAAACCTATGGTTGAAAACCTTTCCCGATAATATTCCGTCGCACGCTTTGCATCCTCCTCCGTGAAGCCAAAAAAGGTTTTGAAGGAATAGAGCAGGGGAGGACCAATAAACTTTTTAAGCCCATTCTTATCGCTTATCTCTATACCAAATTTACCCAATGCGTATTCAACGCAATTTGTTATACCCGGAGCGGAATCGGTCAGTGTTCCGTCTAGATCAAACATTATGTTTTTAATCATTTTCACCCCTGATGTTTTAGCTAATAATTATTGAATTCACCGAGTCAAACCGCTTATATCCCGTTCTATGGCAGCATTCCATCCTTATCAATGAGGGTCTCCGGAACCGCAGCATCGATTTTTTTGAAATAATATGTCATTATTTCCTCTATCGCACCTGCTGATGATGAACCTGAAAGACCATTGGGGATACACACGCAAATTGCAATATCCGGATTATCATTTGGCGCAAATGAAACAAACCAGCTTGTATTTTGAATATCAATCGTAATGTTTCCGACCTGTGCCGAACCCGTCTTGCCGCTTATCTTTTCGAGATAGCCCATCTCCGCAAATTCCTTTGAAAATGCGCTTCCCGCAGTACCGCCATCCTCCGGCGAAACAACACCGGCCATTCCGCGGCGTATCGCATCCCAATATGCCTCGGGCGCATCTATTCTATTGAATACGGTGGGCTCCATCTTCATCACAAGCTCTCCGTTGGCATCGCTTACCCTATCAACAATATGCGCATCATACACCGTACCCCCGTTTGCAATAGCCGCAGCATAACGCACGGCGGCAATCGGAGTCACAAGCAGGATGCTCTGCCCAATGCCTGTACGTATCGTAAATGAGGATCGCCATTGCAATTCATTCAGAAGGCTTGTGATTTCATTCACCCAACCCTTAGAACGTGTTATACCATCCGGAATGCCGAGTTCCTCGCTTAAAATCTTGCGTATTGCCGCGCCCTTTCCGACCAGGGAGCCATCTTGAAGCTGCATAAGCTTATCAGCACATGTCTCTATCGCCGCCGTATCGGATTCAACACCTCTAATATGCTGATAACCCTCCAGCATTTTGCAAAGCTTGTTGAATACGAGCAGCGGCATACTGGTGGCCTGTTCGTTATGCAGCTTGGTATAGTCATATAAGGCAGCCTGCCCTCCTATGATTCCCTGTGTTTCGCCCGTAAGCTCAACATTGGTGGAGTTCGCAAGCCCGAGCTGTTCTGCCCAATATTTCAGCTTGTCTATTCCGAGTCTGTTTGCTATTTCGCAAAAATAATAGTTGCACGAATTTTTAAGAGCTTCAACAACCGTCTGATCTGAATGGCCTGCCGGTTTAGTCGTCCAACATTTAACGGGATTGCTCAATATGAGCTCGCCTGTTTCAGGATCGCGAAGATAATATGGGGATTCATCGCTTATCGTCTCCGTAAGTCCCACTGCATTCTCCATGAGCCCTGCAAATCCCGTACACATCTTGAAGATCGAACCCGGTGCAAGCTTCATGGAAATTGCCTTATTTCTGGTTGGCGTTGTTTCGGCAGCTTCATCGCTCGTATAGAGGTATTCTGCCTGCTCCGGCGTCAGCCCATTAACAAACCAATTGGGGTCGAAGCCGGGATAGGAAGCCATAGCCAATATATTGCCATTATTCACATCCATAACCACGATAGCCCCGGTCTTTGCTGTCTTAATATTCTCATACTCAGCATAATCCCCATCATATACGCCATCGCCATCCGGATCTATCTTTTCAAGCTGTTTTGCATTGATATCAGCAATTATATGCTCAAGCGCCGCTTCCGTAACCGTTTGCAGCGGAAGATCCAGTGTCAATGTGACATCCCCGCCATTGGTTGCAGGCGTGTTGCTTATATATTCAATTATTGATTTATTCGCATTGGTCTTCAGCTCTATAAGGCCATGATGCTCGGCAGAATTACCTGTCAAATATTTTTCCATCGCAGCTTCGATACCCGAAACCCCAACCATATCATCTCGAGAATAGCCCAGGTTTATATAGGTTTCGGAATTCGATTCAGTAAGCCCCTGGCAATAGCCCAAAACATGCGCGGCCGTTGTACCATATGGATAGACCCGGCGCGTACTCTTGGCCGTTTGTATACCGGAAAGCTTCAGCACCTCCAGCTTTGCTACCGTTGCCATATTTACATCATAGGCGATGGGGATCGGCTCATAGCTTCTATAATCATTCAGGAGCACCTCCTGACGAATTGAGATAACCTTTATCGCATCCTCATAAGGCAGATCCGATGGAATAAACCATGCTTTTCTAAGCCTCAAATAGGCATCCTCAGCGGATATCCATTCAGAGATAGGCTTTTCGCTTCCATCCGCATTCTTCGGGATCGAAAATCCACACGCATTGCAAAAATTGCGATAGCGCGATGTGATGGTTTTTTCATTTTTAGTGCTCCAATCGTAATAGAATTCTCCATCATCATCCCTCTTGATATAGGAGGTTGAAATAGTCTTTCCACCATTCTCCTCAATTATCTCTATCGCTTCCAACAAGGATTCAGTGTACACTGCACTGTCATAGTCGGTTCGATTATCGCCATCGCGAAGAAACTCGACATTATAACACGTCTCATCATAAGCGAGCACAAGCCCGTTTCGATCATAGATCGTTCCGCGTTTTCCCCTCAGAATTATCGTGCTTATTGATTCCTTCTCCGCCTGTGAAGAATAATCTGCACCTTCTTTAACCGTCAAAGCGTATAGCCTATCCAATAGCGTTCCCATTAGGAGCAGCACTACAAGTGAAAAAATTATGAATCTTGAGTAGGGCTTTATTGAAAACCTGCGGGCGCGTGCTTCCCCGCGAGGACCCTTATTTTTATTTTTAAAAAGCTGCATAGCCAAATCCTAACACCTTCTTTCTTCTTCCTTTTCCGATAAGCCCGCATACATCAGAAAGCTTTAAATCGAAAATTCATATTTTCCTTTTTTTATCAATAAATATGCAAATGCACAGATTATTCCCGTCAGCAATGATGAGGGAAGTATATGCATCAACATAAAACCACCAAAGCCCGCCAAATTCCTGCCCATAATTTTGCATAGGAAATACATAAAATTCTCGCGCAGGAAAACAAACCCTGCGGCAAGCGCACCCGGAATTATTGCATTATCAGCATAAAACTTGCCATGAAACAACCCGCCAGCAGCCGAAGCCAATACAAGGCTTATCGACGTTCCGCCAACGAAAGTATTGGCCACCGCATCTATTGCAAGGCCAAGCAAGATCCCCGTAAGCATCATCGGCATCATGCCCAATCCAAGTGAAAGTGCGATAAAAACTGCAACCAGACAATCTGGAGCATAGCTCTTAATCCCTGCAATATTAAATACAAGATAATCCAGCAGCATTGCTATCAAAATTGAGACAGGGGCAATCCATTTTTTCATCAGTTGCCTCCATTTTCCCCAAGGATTATAGTGACCTCCTCCAGATGCTCAAAATCCGTGGAAGGCGCAATGACTGCCCGTATCTCGCCCTCCGTCAGAACCTCTGTCACCGTGCCGATCAGTATTCCCTTTGGATAAATGCCGCCTATACCGCTTGTTATCACAACATCCCCCGGTACCAGGTTTGTGCGATCCGATGGCAGATAATATAGCTCCAATGCAGCCTCTCCGCTGCCGCTTTCAAGAACGCCTCGCGCCATGCAATTGTCGCGCGTACGTTCAATGAGTATAGGGACGGTTGATGATGAATCAATTATACAAGTTACCTTACACCAATCATAGCCTACCTCCGTAACCCTGCCGACAAGACCGGATGCACTGATCACGGCCATATCAATATCAACGCCTCTGCTCCTGCCGACATCCAAGGTGAAGGTTCTGAACCATGTGCCGGTTGATTTTGCGATCACGCCCGCCGTGCAGATATCATAATCTCCAAGCGAATTCGCATAATTCAGCAGCCCTGTAAGCCTTTCATTTTCTTTGCGCATCTCTTCAAACTCAGCCTGCATCTGTTCCATCCATGCCAATTCAGCCCGCAGCCTTTCGTTTTCCTGATCTGCATCGGTCGTATTAAACAATCTTTTAAAAAATCCAACAATCGCATTCGAGGCTTTTGCGGCAGTACCCTCTATTGGAGTGATTATGGTTGCAATTCCATCCTCTGCCCATTTCGATACGCTGCTGCCGTTTGTCAATAATACCACTATCAACAATGCCGCTGCCGCAATCAATGCGATGACCATCGGTCTCTTCGTGTTTCCGCCCTTCTTCATGCTTGTCACCATGCCCTGCCGGGCTCCTCGCAAAATAATTGAATGAAAACTTTGCAAATTTTCACTTGTACATTATACTATGAATATAGTGGATTAGCAAGGAAAACTGCTGGCAGTAAAAAATATTCTTACTTTTCAGCCCCAAATTTGATACCAATTCAAAAATAAGGGAATGCATTCGGATATTCCTGAGTTTATCGCTTTCAACACAATATATTTGTTTTTTGAATGTGAAATGTTTCTACGTTTTCGCCCATATTTCCGCCATTTTTCTTTAAAAATCATGCCTTTAAGCAATATTCGGAAAAAAATAATGAAAAATTTTTAAATTCTCTTAATTTTCTTATTGACAATAATATAGTATCGGTTTATAATAGGGTTGGTAGTGTATGCAACGATGAAATAATTAAATCGGCGTACTCAAGAAAACCTGTAGAAAGAGAGAATTATTTTATGCAGCTTAAAGACATCGCAGAAGAAATGCAGCAGCGTTCAATGGCGGCACGGGACTGGGTCTTCCAGGTTCTGCGCACAGCAATTATCCGTGGGGTTCTCCCCGGCGGTATGCCCCTTCGTCAGGATGAGATTTCCGCTCAGCTCAGCGTCAGCCACATTCCCGTCAGGGAAGCTTTCCGTCAGCTGGATGCACAGGGTCTTGTTCGAATCTACCCCAATAGGGGTGCAGTCGTTACCAAGCTCACCCGTGACGAACTCGAAAACGCAATGGATACCCGTATCATTCTTGAAATGGGCGCAATCCGTGCGGCAATCCCTCTTATGACCGATAAATTTATCGAAAAAGCAGCAGCCATACTCGAAGAATGTGAAGTTGAGACCGATGCAAACAAGCTTGAGGATCTCAATCTTGCTTTCCATTTTGCGCTTTACGAGGCCACTGGAAATACTTTCCTGCTCCAGCTCATTGAGCAGCTCCATGCCAATGTAGACCGCTATGTTCGCCCCTACTATTCCACAGCAGAGGTCAGCAGCCAGACTCGCACAGAGCATTATAAGCTCCTCGATGCCTGCCGCAGCGGTGATAGCGAATTTGCAGCGGCGATTCTTCGCACCCACCTCGAAAAGACCAAAGTCCTTTCCCTCAATTCGCCCATACTGCAAAGCTAATTTAATTTGCGCACATGCCGTCAGCATTTCTTTAGTAAAAGCTGACGGCATTTTTCAAACAACTAAGTTTATTTTTGCTTGCTGCAAACATGGGAATTCCTATCAAACCATGAAATCAGTTCTCCGCATTCAGGGCATGTGAATTCATCAACTTGTTCTTTGAGCCAGGAGAGAATTCCTATATCTTTCATCCGCTTCAGATCCGAAATCACATTTGCATGATTGCAGATTCCGTTGATGACCGGATACTTGCTGAATTTCTCAAGCTTTTGGCATGGAAATTCAATACGTTCACAGCATCTGGCAACCGTATGATTGGATGCGCATTTTCTGAACCCATTTTTGCATTCACGACAGCCTTCTCTAACATAGTCGGATAAACAGCCATGACATTCCTCCGGGAAGGATGGACATGCTCCGCAAAACAATCCGCACACTGATGCACATTTCTCATCCGGAATTCTTTTCATCTTCCATTCCTTTCGTACCCATGAATAGCTCTTTACCTCATACCTACAATTTATTTTAGCACAATAAAAATTATATCTCAAGTCTTTTGGGACTCATCTTGTGTCAAATATCCCTTGACATGTTTTTTCATACTAGCTATAATTAAGCATGCACGCTGTGCAGGGGGAAAAACAAGCGAAAGGAATTTTTGTTATGAACGATTATATTCTTAGCTGCTGTTCAACAGCCGATCTCACAAAGGAGCATCTTTGCTCCCGCGGCATTGAATATATATGCTTTCACTACACGATTGATGGAGTCAGCCATCCTGATGATTTTGGGGAGAGCATACCCTTCGATGAATTCTATCGCCGTATTGCCGAGGGTGCAAAGGTTTCAACCTCGCAGGTCAGCACGGGCGAATACGCTGATTATTTCCGCAAATTTTTAGAAAAGGGTCTGGACATTCTGCACATAACGCTTTCATCCGGTATCTCCGGAAGCTATAATTCCGCCTGTGCTGCCGCAAGCGAACTTTCCGAACAGTATCCGGAGCGTAAAATCTATATCGTGGATTCCTTAGGCGCCTCCTCCGGTTACGGTCTATTTATGGATAAGCTTGCAGATCTGCGCGATTCCGGAATGGGTATTGATGAACTCCGCGCCTGGGCGGAAGAAAACAAGCTCAGGCTTCATCATTGGTTCTTTTCAACCGATCTCACCTGCTATGTTCAAGGCGGCCGCATCTCCAAGGCCTCCGGCTTTGTCGGCACAGTGCTGAAGATTTGTCCGCTGCTCAATATGGATAATCTCGGCAGGCTCATTCCTCGCTCAAAAATACGCACGAAGAAGCGCGTCATTACCGAAATTGTAAACCGTATGGAGGAAAATGCGGACGATGGTCTTGATTACAGCGGAAAATGCTATATCTGTAACTCAGCCTGTTATGAGGATGCACGCGCTGTTGCCGATCTCGTTGAAGAACGCTTCAAAAAGCTGAACGGCAGGGTGGAGATCAACTCCGTTGGAACGACCATCGGAAGCCACACCGGTCCCGGTACCGTTGCACTCTTTTTCTTCGGAAAGAAGCGTGTGGATTGAGAATCCTAGAATTCCAATTCTGACCAGTATCAATAGATAGAATGAATGAGCTCTTCGCATTTGCGGGGAGCTCATTTTATAGCTTAAATCATATTTTATTTTTTCGCTTATATTTTCAGCAATGTTGTTGCTAAACCAAAATAGATCATCAAAGCTATTGCATCGACCACGGTGGTGATTATAGGGCTGGCCATGACCGCAGGATCAAGCCCTACCTTCTTTACAAGCAGCGGCAGCGTACAACCAACAAACTTTGCTATCGCAACAGTTGCAAGCAGGGTCAGGCTGACCGTAAGCGCGATCATTATTCCAACATGATCGAATATCATGAGCTTCGCAAAATTGACGATCGCCAGCGAAAGTCCACATAGCAGCGCAACCCGAATCTCCTTCCAGATTATCTTAAATATATCAGAAAATTCGACCTCGCCAAGCGATAGGCTGCGAATTATCGTTACGGAAGCTTGGCTTCCGGAATTTCCGCCCGTATCCATGAGCATTGGAATGAACGCCGTCAAAGCAATCTGGGCTGCAAGCGCAGCTTCGAACTTACCGATGATGAGCTGAGTGAATACTGCGGAGATCATCATGAGCATCAGCCATGGGATGCGATTCTTATATATTTCAAATACGCTGAGCCTTGGGTACGGCTTTTCGGACGGGGTCAATGCTGCCATCTTCTCCATATCCTCCGTAGCCTCTTCGCGCATGACGTCAATAGCATCATCAACGGTTATTATGCCAACGAGCCTGTTTTCGCCATCCACGACCGGGAGTGCGGTCAATCCATATCGATCAAACCTTGCAGCCACATCCTCGATATCCTCCAAGGTCTTGGCAAAGATGACATTCTCATCCATGAGCTCCGAAATGGGCGTATTCTCATCCGCAAGCACGATGGAGCGCAGCGATATCTCTCCGAGCAGCTTGCTCCTTTCGACCACATAGCAGATATCCACCGTCTCCTTATCAACGCCCTTATGCCTTATCACGCCAAGCGCCTGCCCGGTGGTCAGGGTGGGGGAGAGGCTAACAAAATCCGGAGTCATTATCGAGCCTGCGCTATCATCCGGATATTTTAAAAGATCATTTATCTGTTTGCGCGTTTCGCTATCCGCCTGCTTTAAAATGCGCTTGACGACATTGGCCGGCATTTCCTCGACTATATCCGCCGCATCATCAACATACAGCTCATTCACGAGCTCGCCAAGCTCCTTATCAGAAAAAGCATTTATCAGCAGTTCCTGCGATTCATGCCCCATCTCAACGAAGGCCTCCGATGCAAGCTCCTTTGGGAGTAAGCGGAAAAGCAGGATCAGCTTTTGAGGGGGCTGATCCTCCAAAATAACCGCCACATCCACCGCGTTTACAGTGGAAAGCACATCCCGAACGCTGTTATAGCGTTTATTTTCGAGCAGGGTCTCCACCGTGCTCGAAAGATCAGTTGAAAATACTGCCATTCTTCCTTTGGGAATCGAATGCTACGAAAATTAACCCCTTGGATCGGTTTTTATCAACAGCAAGCCAAAGGGTAGGGAATACCCTTTCAAAAGCCATCCTGCAAGCACCCATCCGACGGGCGGCGATAAGTTCGGTCGGCCAAATTATAAATGAGAAATCATTGGATATGCATCGTAATAGCTTCAGAGCCGAAAATCCCGCATTCCGCATTCACATTTCCCATTAGCCGACTTCGCCCAGAGCCTATACTGCCGTCTGCGTCCATATTCCGCTCCTTTCATCTATTCACGGCATGGGTGAATTTATTTTATCCCAAACCGCCATTCTCTATTTTAGAGCGATACCGGGCAATTGTCAAGCAGCCTCCGCAAAATTGAGATAAATTCGCTGTAAAATTCAAACCACCTGGGCGGTGAAAGGTAAAAGCCTTTCAACCGCCCCGCCATGGACAGCATCAGCCATTGGGCATATGGGACTTATTCCTCGTTGAGCAACCCAATGAGCTCCTCTATTAAACCATTCGGGAACCTGCTGTAAATGTCCTCCAGCTCGGCTATGATTGCAGAGATATCTTCGCCCATCGCCATCATTTCTTCTGCCAAATTAACTTTTCCCTTTGCGTATTCAAGCGCTATCTCCTCATTACTCCTATATTCTTCATGCAGCGCTTTCAGTTTTCCAACTGTACTCTCTCTACCGGCTTCATCCTGTTCAATGCTCAGATTGAACAGCCCTGCTGCATATGTATGCGCTATTTCCTCATTGTTCCTATATTCTCCATGCAATGCTTCCAGTTTTCCAACTGTATGCTCTCCACCTACCGCATCCTGTTTAGCACTCAGATTCACCAGCCCTTGGGCGTATGCAAGTGCTATCTCCTCATTGCTACTATATTCTTCATACAACGCTTCCAGCTTATCAATTGTCTGCTCCCCACCTACCGCATCCTGTTTAGCACTCAGGTTCACCAGTCCTTTGGCGTATTCAAGTGCTATCTCCCCATTGCTACTATATCCTTCATACAACGCTTCCAGCTTATCAATTGTCTGCTCCCCACCTACCGCATCCTGTTTAGCACTCAGGTTCACCAGTCCTTTGGCGTAGACAAGCGCTATCTCCTCATTGCTACTATATTCTTCATACAACGCTTTCAGCTTATCAACTGTATGCTCTCCACCAACTTCATCCTGTTTAGCGCTTAGATTGACCAGTCCTTGGGCGTAGACAAGTGCTATTTCCTCATTGCTCCTATATTCTTCATACAACGCTTTCAGCTTCTCAACCGTACGCCCTCCACATGCAGCATCCTGTTTATTGCTCAGATTCACCAGTCCTTGGGCGTAGACAAGTGCTATCTCCCCATTGCTACTATATTCTTTATACAACGCTTTCAGCTTATCAACCGTACGCCCTCCACATGCAGCATCCTGTTTATTGCTCAGATTGAACAGCCCTTGGGCGTATGCAAGTGCTATTTTCTCATTGCTCCTATATCCTTCATA
>MSGV01000001.1:0-165208 GCA_001940845.1 Christensenellaceae bacterium Phil7 | reverse complement strand
ATATCCTTCATACAACGCTTTCAGTTTTCCAACTGTATGCTCTCCACCAACTTCATCCTGTTTATTGCTCAGATTGACCAGCCCTACGGCATATGCATACGCTATCCCCTCATTGCTCCTATATCCTTCATACAACGCTTTCAGCTTATCAATTATCTGCTCTCCACCTACCGCATCCTGTTTAGCACTCAGGTTCACCAGTCCTTGGGCGTATTCAAGTGCTATCTCCCCATTGCTACTATATTCTTCATACAACGCTTTCAGCTTTCCAACTGTATGCTCTATCCCTGCTTCATCCTGTTCAGCACTCAGGTTTACCAGTCCTTTGGCGTATCTATGTGCTATCTCCTCATTGCTACTATATTCTTCATACAACGCTTTCAGTTTTCCAACTATTTCCTCGACTACCGATACATCCTGAACCAAATAGGTTTGTGCAAACAGAATCGCTGCAAAGCCCCTTGCAGCATATAAATCACTCCGGGATAAGTCCGCTAAATGTTTCAATTCAGCATCTCTTAGCTCCGAAAAATCGGAAATAGCTCTGGCAATGAAGTCGATTAGCTTTATATCATTATACCAATTCGATGCATAGATTAGCTCATGCGCATTAAAACGAGTTTTATGCCTGTTCTTTAAATAGAAATAAACAAAATATTCTCCGACCAGATCCGGCCTTACTGCTTCGATAGCAGAACCATCGGAATTGAGCAATCCCACCCTATCGAGAAGGTCTTTCTCATCAATTGCGCCATTATCATCGGCTGCCTTGCTTAATTCCGAATAGACTTCAGCATACCCGCTTTTCAGCATTTCAAGATTGATATCTCCGCGTATGGTTGCAATCGCCCTCAGCTCGTCAATCAGCAGTTTGTCTCTTGGGCGCATGTCCAAAGAATTAATTCTGTCTGCAAAATAATCATTCTCATGATTGCAGACATAGTCCAGAATCTTGGTTTTATCCCAATTCATTATATGCTCATCCCGCGCCCATGCATCTGCGAGAAACAGACCATATAGCGGACGCTTAAGCTCGGGATCGATCTCCTTGAGCTTGGCAATGAGTCTATCTGCTTCATCATCCGACAGTCCTAGCGTTTTGCTTTCTTCATATATTTCCCCAACGTAGGATTGCATTATGGCCGTCAAGTCTTCATCATTCATGGGTTTCAGCACAAGGAAATCTCTGCCATAGCAGGTCTCTCTAAATAGGTTTGTGCTGGAATCATATCCCGCGATCGAGAGCCACGATGCATCATCGAGATTTTTTCCGCTTCGCTCTATCATCAGCAGCCTGACCTTATGACAAAGCTCCCGCTCCGAGATGTTCCGCAACAAACTTTCAATCGCCTTAATATGGCGGTTTATGTAATCGGCAATGATAAGAATATCCCCCGCAGCCTGATCCAGCAAATCAAAGCTGCCGGTTTCAAGCTTGCGATAATCCTGATCCGTCAGAGTGATTGCGGTGCAGCCATCTTCCCTTATGATCTTTCCAAATTCAAAGGCAAGCCGGCTCTTTCCTGCGCCGCCCGCACCCGTGATCGCCCACCATTTAAATTCACCCTTGGAATCGAAGAATTCCCTCAGTCTTTTCAGCTCTTCTTCTCTCCCGCAAAACTTGAACTTATCCGAATTATAATGGAATGCAGAAAGCGTGCTCCTGGGAGCAGGAGCAATCAGCTTGTACCTATCGGGATAGCATTCTTTAAGAAGCTGCTCCAAAATAATGCGGACGCATTCATGCCTCTCTTCTGGATAGAATATGGGAAAAATTTTCATCTCATCCGTCAATTCTCTTGCGCGACTGACGAGCTTGTTTTGGGCACAGGAAATGATCGCAAAATGTTCCGATCCTACATGCTCCGATGTTATCCTTTGGAATAGCTCAACCGTTCGATCCTTTTCCAAGCTGCATCCCAGGAACAGAAATACGTTTGCTCCGAATTGCTGTCTGAGCTGGCTTACAAGAGCGCTGTTCGGATCATCATATATTTGGTATTGTTCCTCATCAAACACCAGTCTTTTATAGTCCGTATACGCTCCGACAGTACCATGGATCTTGAATAAAACATTCGTTCCGATTTGCATCGCGCGCCCAGTTTCTACTATATCGTAATGATGGAATACGCTAAGATCAATCCCCGCCATTTTATAAGCATATTCGATTACATCATCATAATTGGTTGTAATCACTCCTGTATTGAACAGATAAGCTAAAAGGCGAACCGCTGATCCGGCAAATGCTGATTTAAATTTGACTTTATCTCTATCGCTTTGAGGAACAATCTGCCTAAGGCCTTGCAGCACTTGTGACGCTCCGATTTGCTGCTTTATTGCACTCGCTGCTTCAATTAATTCATTTTTCTCGATTTTATCCTTTATGTTTTTCTTTTCATTTGCGTCATAGTCATATCCGTCCAGGAGCTTCCGCAATAAACCGCCCCACTTCACTCCCCCAAAAGGAACTGAAAGCCCTGCGCCAACAAACGGGGTGCATCGCGTACCCTCTCTTAAAACCGCAGCTTTCAGTTCTTTATAAGTTTCTCGATTACTCTTCGAATAGCTCATAATCGCATCAAATGTCATGGGTGTCCTAATATCTGTCATTCGGTTTACCTCCATATAATATCATCAATATTGTTAATTTCATTATAGCCGTCATCAAGCGTTATGTCAATGTGTGTCGTATTATCAGTTAAATTATATTGTACAATTGGTGATTTGCTCCCCGGCAACTTCTTTATAGCCTTCCCATGCGCTCGCCAAATTTAAAATTTGGGCTTTACAAGCCCTGCCCATGGTGCTATAATAGCTGCGCCGGAACGTATCCAGCGAAAAAAATAAAATGAATCTTCAGGGCGGGGTGAGATTCCCCACCGGCGGTAAAGTCCGCAAGCCGGAAGGCATGATTCGGTGAAATTCCGAAACCGACGGTAAAGTCCGGATGAGAGAAGATATTCGCTCCGAGGAAATTTTCCTATGGAGTTTTTTCTTTTCATTGCCGTTTTCTCCCATGAAGGCGGACCTCAACTATGCCCCGAAGGCTGAAAGAAGGTTAAAATGAATAAAGAACAAAAGCTGCAAGCAAAAAGCCTCAGCGCAAAGCCAAGCCGTACCGGTATGAATGTGCGCAAAATGGTATTCATCGCCCTGCTCGGTGCCCTTAGTGCCGTACTCATGGCATTGAATTTTCCGCTCCCATTCATGCCCCCATTTTTGAAATTTGATTTGGCCGATCTGCCCGCACTATTTGCCGGCTTTTATCTCGGCCCCATCGCAGGTATCTTTGTCACGATCATAAAGGTTGGGCTGGAACTCCTTATTACGGGCACTGACAGCGCATTTGCAGGTGAGCTCTCCAATCTCATTGCCAGCCTTGCTTTCATACTGCCTGCATCACTCATCTATAAATTCAGCAAGACGAAGAAGGGGGCGCTTGTCGCACTCATAAGCTCGACGATATTCGCAAGCATCTTTTGCGTCTTTCTCAATCTCTTCGTTTCGCTGCCAATGTATGTGAAGCTATATGGACTGCCTATGGATAAGATAGTATCCATGTGCAATGCCGTTATGCCGCTTATAACAAATAAATTTACCATGCTGGTCTTTGGCATCCTTCCATTCAACCTGATAAAGCTCGGTGTGACATCATTCGTTACATTCCTGATCTATAAAAAGCTCGGCAAGCTGCTGAACAAGCTATTGAGGATCTGATCGGAA
The DNA here is from genome assembly GCA_001940845.1 of Christensenellaceae bacterium Phil7. Lineage (GTDB taxonomy): Bacteria > Bacillota > Clostridia > Christensenellales > CAG-138 > PeH17. Next base: position 161,485 of record MSGV01000001.1, on the reverse strand, counting down.
TCGTATTATTAAATAAAAAGGGATGCTTGGCCGTATCGCATCCCTTTTTTAATTTTTCAATACTTTTCATTAATAACTGCCATTTTTCGGCATATAATCTTTATAATGACTGAGCGAAAACATGTTTCGCTGCTGCCCTCGAGAGGAATTATGATTTCGGTAGATAGAAGAATTGCAGTATTTGAAAATATGCCTGTGCGCAAGGCTGTCTGCAAGCAGCTTATACCCTCCATCGCAAGCCAGATGATCGCTTTGATCTATAGCCTTGCCGATACATATTTTGTCGGCAAGCTCAATGATCCGAATCAAACGGCGGCCATTGCTGTCGCCGCATCCTCCTTTGTCATGCTGACGGCGATCTCCAATTTATTTGGGGTTGGCGGTGCAAGCCTGATCGCTCAATCGCTCGGAAAAAAGGATACCGAACAGGCTAAGCAGCTCTCTAACGCTTCATTCCATGGCGGGCTGATTTCCTCCATTCTTTTTTCCGCTGTATTCTACTTTCTGGCAGCCCCAATACTGCGCCTTTGCGGTGCATCGGATGCAATTCTCCCTTACGCCCTAGGCTATGCAAAATGGATAATCGTATTTGGAGGCACCGCCACAATACTCAGCACTCTCCTCGGCAACCTTGTTCGCGCGGAGGGCAGTGCCCTTATAGCCTCCATCGGCATCTCCCTCGGAGGAATCATAAACATCATACTGGATCCTATCTTTATACTGCCCCAAGGCTTTGGGCTCGGCGCAGTTGGGGCGGGTATTGCCACCGCCATCTCCAATTTGCTCTCAACCTTCTATTTCGTAGGCTATATAATTTTGAAGCGCAATACCACCATTATAAGGCTTGAGCCTTCAAGACTGCGCTTTGATATACATAGGCTGAAAGCCATTATTGCAATCGGTTTGCCCTCCGCAATTCAATATGCGCTCACGGTGGTTGCAATCGCAGCTCAATCGAAATTCGTATCGAAATATGATGCGCAGGCGGTTGCCGGGCTCGGAATCGTCAAAAAGCTGGATCAGCTTCCGCTCTATTTTTCCATTGGTGTTGCCAACGGCTTGCTTCCGCTTTTGGCATATAATTATGCTGCCAAAAACTATGATCGTCAAAAGCAAGCATTTAAATTAGGGTGCTTTATTTCATTCGGAATGTCGCTGATTTGCCTGATCTTCTATGAAATTTTTGCTCCTGAGCTTATCGGGCTATTTATAAAAGACTCGCTTACACAAAAATATGGTTCTGCATTTCTGCGATGCATGGTAACGGCAATGCCCATGATGTCCGTATGCTATCCCATGATAATTCAATTTCAGGCGATGGGCAGGGTGCGTGCATCCCTTATCTGCTCCATTCTGCGAAAGGGAATTCTTGATATTCCTTTGCTATTCATAATGGATGCGCTGATCCCGTTATATGGCTGTATGCTCGTTCAGCCCATTGTCGATACGACTTCTCTGATAGTTGCTATCCTATTCTCTATCAGAATAAACAAAGAACTCCAAAGCGGCAAAGAGGGTCTTGCCATTCAAAATGCATTCAGCAATACATCATCTTAGCATAAATATAATGCCGTTTTTGAGGCTCAACCAGCACTGCTGTTATCATATAATATGTTCGTTATAAAAGTATTATTTGGTTATAACCGGTTTTCCATCGGCATCCAACAGAGGCGATAATCCGCCGGCGTAGCCCGATGCAGTGAATATGTAATTCACGCCTGTTTCTTTGTCTATCAATATCTTTATTTCCATTCCAAATGCATTTCCTTCCTTATAGACCACTTCGAATCGTTTTTCGTTTTTCATAATAAACTCCCTTTAGAACCCAATTGAGGATTCATTTATAAGTAGCCGCTTTGAATCGCTGAGTGACATAAAATTATCTTGGAAAATAAATATTAATGCTCAAGAGCCAACCGCTCGTCAGCGGTTGACTCTCACTGACTATCTTCATTAAAAATATCAATCAGAAATGGGCTTCATCGTGGGGAACAGCAGTACATCCCTAATTGTCGGAGAATCGGTAAGCAGCATTATAATGCGATCTATGCCAAAGCCAATTCCTCCGGTTGGCGGCATCCCATATTCCAGTGCAGCAATGAAATTTTCATCTATTGGCATGGCTTCATCATCGCCTTTCGCCTTTTCCTGCGCCTGGTGTTCGAACCTTGCACGCTGATCTATTGGATCATTCAGCTCGCTGAATGCATTGCAATATTCTGCACCGCTAATAAATAGCTCAAACCTTTCAACCAAAGCAGGATTATCCGGTTTACGCTTAGTCAACGGTGAGACCTCAACGGGATAATCTATAATAAAAGTCGGCTGAATGAGCTTGCTCTCAACAAACTCATCAAATACCTTGAAGAGCACCTTTCCGATTGAGGCCGTCTTATCCTCAATTTCCAAGCCAAGGGCTTTTGCCTTCGCCAAGGCCTCCTCTCCATCCTTGCATGCATAGAAATCCACCCCTGTATGCTCCAACACCGCATCATTCATGCTCTGGCGCCGGAATGGGGGAGTGAGATCGATCTGCTGGCCACGATATGTTATCTTCGTGCTGCCCAGCACATTTTCGGCGCAGTGAGCTAGAAGGTTCTCCGCCAGTTCCATCATTCCATGATAGTCGGTATATGCCTGATACAGCTCCAAGCTGGTGTATTCCGGATTATGGGTAGCGTCCATTCCCTCATTTCGGAACTGATGACCAAGCTCATAGACCTTTTCCAAGCCGCCAACAATACACATTTTAAGCGGCAGCTCCGTTGCTATTCTCATATAAACCTGCATATCAAGGGCATTATAATAGCTCATAAACGGGCGTGCATTTGCACCGCTCGCAACAGTGCTGAGGATCGGAGTCTCGACCTCAATAAAGCCCTGAGCATTCAAATATCGCCTGATCTCAGCCGTTATCCTGCTGCGCTTAATAAAGGTAGCCCTCACATCCGGATTCATTATCAGATCAACATAACGCTGGCGATAGCGCATATCCACATCCGTCAAACCATGGAATTTTTCCGGAAGGGGACGAAGCGATTTGCTCAATATTTCAACATGATCGCAATGGATGGAGATTTCGCCCGTTTTGGTCGTAAAAACCTTGCCGCGAATCCCAATAATATCTCCGATATCGTAAGTTTTAAAATCTATATAGCTCTCCTCGCCCACATCATCGCGGCGAACATATATCTGAATATCGCCCTTTGCATCCCTTATTGATGCAAAACTCGCCTTTCCCATGATCCTCTTGGACATCATTCGCCCTGCAAGGGAGACTTCCTTATCCTCATATTGAGCATAATTTTCTTTTATATCGGTACTGAACGCATCGCGATCATACCTTACGGCGGCATAGGGATTCTTACCGGCAGCAGTCAATGCGGAAAGCTTCTCTCTTCTAACCTTGAGCAGCTCACTCATTTCCGCTTCTGCATTCTGAATGGGGAGGTTAGTTTCTTCCATAAATACTCGTCCTTTTAAAAATCGTATTGTTACAAGTTATATCCCTTCGGGATAACAGCTTCTCTTTTTCTTTAATTGGCTCATCCAAATTTTAAATGAACCTGCTTTATCTGCTTATTTGAATGACCTTGACCCGCATGACTCCGCCCGGGGTCACAATATCGCGTTCCTCTCCGGCCTTGGCGCCCAGCAATCCTCCGCCTATCGGCGAGTCATTCGATATGCGCCTTGGAGATGCATCGATATCGGCTTCTGCCGAACCTACGATTTTATATTCATCCTCCATGCCCATATCTATGAACCTTATGCGCACGAGCGAGCCTATGCTCACTATGCTTGAATCTATACTGCTCTCATCAATGATCACAGCATTTTTGACCTTTGCTTCAAGCTCAGCTATTTCAAGCTCATTATGCGCCTGCGCATCCTTTGCCGCATCGTATTCTGCATTTTCGCTGAGATCTCCGAATGAACGGGCAACAGCAATATCCTCGGTTATCTGCGCCCTGCGAACGGTTTTCAAATATTCAAGTCTTTCCTCGAGCGTCCGCAGACCTTCTCTCGTAAGATGAATCGTATCAGCCATATTTCTGCCTCCTGATATTTTACACCAATCCGCACGCTGCACGGAGCGGTGGAAATGCTTTTGCCTGTGTATTGCACAGATATTCAGTTTATTATAAGAGAATTTACCATAGATGTCAATGACGAGTTTTCGAATATGCTGCTGCGTTCAATAAAAATTCATCCTGTACAATTGCATTCGATCCACTATTGTTAATAATGTGGATAACTTTGTGGATAACTATGATAACTTTCCTCAATCAATTCATATTCATGCGTCTGCCTCACTATTCACTTTGAAATACTTCTAAATCTTGCCTGACAAATAAACATTTAAATCCACATAAATTTGAATAATTTCACTCTATGCATTAATTGTTATTATCCAATATGAACTTTGTGGACAAAGTTTTCAACAGCGCGTGGATAACTTGAATGAAACCAAATGCTGCCGGATATTGGGCAGCGGCAAATATGATATTTACAGCGATGCATAAAAAGGCCCTTCCGACCGATCGATCGGAAGGGCTGATTCATAGAGTTGATTCAGTGCACATAAGATTATACGGCTGCACCGTCCGGAAGAATCTCGATATGTTCCTTCCACGTTTTTCTGAGCATGAATACTCCGTATGTGAAAGAAGCAAATTCCGCAATAAAAAATGCCCACCAAACGGAATCTATAGTTCGAAATACAAGCGCAAGGATGAGTGCGATCGGAAGCAGCGCACCTAGCTGGCGAAGAACGGACATTATCATGCTGTGCATTCCTTTTCCAACGGATTGAAACGCGGTCGAAATGGTTATGCCCACAGCAGCTATCGGGAATGAAAGGCTGATAATACGGAAAGCTATTGCACCGGCTTTGGTAAGCGTGCCGTCTTTATCAAACATCTGAACGATCTGCCCAGGTATAATTTGAAAAATCGCCAGTCCGATAAGCATGATCGCCATAGCAGTCAAGAGCGTCCGTTTAAAAGCCGAAGCAAAGCGCAAGCGATTTCTTGCACCAAAATTATATGCCATTATTGACATGGCGGCATTTGTCAGGCCAAACACCGGCATAAAGATTATCGATTGAATTTTAAAGTAAACGCCGGTGATAGATACGCCTATTTCGCTCAATAGTATCCTTGCAAAAATTGCATTAAGACCAATCGTCATCACGGAGGTGATGGACTGCATGATTATGCTTGGCGCGCCAACACGATATATTTCCCCGATAGCATTCTTATCCGGTCGGAAGCCCTTAAAGGATACCTTGATCTCATGCTTTCCGGCAAATACCAAAAGAATAGCGGCTGCCATACCTATCCACTGTCCGATAACCGTTGCGTATGCAGCTCCCTTGATTCCAAGCTCCGGAAACGGACCAATACCGAATATCAACAGAGGATCGAGTATGATATTTACTATCGCACCAATCAACTGGGTGAGCATGGAAGCGCTATTCTTACCCATGGATTGGAGAATGCGCTCGCATCCGATCTGCAAAAATATTCCCATGCAGAAAACCATGCATATGCGTAAATAATCCACGCCCAAACCTATGAGCTCAGCATCATCCGTAAATAGTCTGAAAAAGGGCTCGATGAAGAAACTCATCACAGTAAATACGAGAGCGGTTACGAATAGCAGGAACATGCCGTTGCTCGCGCCCCTGTTGGCACGCTCACCTTCACCCATCCCAAGGCAGCGAGCAATATATGAATTCATACCCACGCCCGTACCTACCGAAAAGGCTATCATAAGCGTCTGTATCGGAAATGCCAGGGATACCGCATTCAGCGCAGCATTGCTGAGCTTTGCAACAAAATAGCTATCCACTACATTATACATAGCCTGTACGAGCATTGATATTATCAAAGGGACGCTCATCGTGAACAGCAGTTTACCTACGGGCATAACGCCCATTTTGTTTTGCCCCTGAATTTGGGGAGTCTTTATCTTCTTGTTTTTCATAACTACTGTATTATAGCATCTTTCCGATAGTTTGAAAACGGATGAAGCTTGCTCTTTTTAACTATATTTCGCCATGATGGATCATTGCCGAGCAAAATTTTTATGCTCCCTTCAATCCCTTGCTTGCTAATTCGAAAACTCGGGCTCGCATCTCAGCAATATTCAGTATTCCATATGCAAAGCCTTTTTTAATTAGCTCATCAGGCAGGAATTCATCATATTTGCTGAATATCGGCACCTCTCCCGGATAGACCAGCTCCATTGGATCAATTGGTTTGCTTGCTTCTTCCGAAAGCACCTTCCAGAAGTCTTCTTGATCGACCCTCATATTGAACCGTATAAAGTAGGGCCTTGCTGAATCCAAGCCCTTGATTCCAAGCCTTGCGCCGCATCGAAGCTTCAAGAAGCGTTCCAATGCAAGGAAGGAATAAGTTCCAAGCCAGGGAACCAGGCAGTACATATTTCCCCCCAAACAAATGAGGGATTGCTCCGTGAGCCCGGAATTTGCCGCCGTATGCCTTGCTGATTCCAACCGAACCACTGCATTTTTCATAAGATACGGATAAATTTTTTCTTCCTGCAAAATGCTCCGCATTCGTTCCAGGATCTTGGTTGCAATATCTCCGGCGCATTCTCCGAAATAGGCGGGAACCCTACCCTTTATCTGCTCACAATAAACGAGATGTCTCTTATGATCCACCTCATCCACAAGCCACACATGCCCGGCAAGCGCAATTTTCTCGCCTGCCGGCGGCGGCTTCACTATTGTTCCCAATTCCTGAGAGCCGCTCCTCACGGTATATTCCTCGTCATCCTGAAAGACAGCATAAAATTTGAACGAATTTATAATGCGTTCACCTGCCAGACCAACTATCAGCCCGCCTTGCTCAGTTCGCTGCAAATGATCGATATCCAACAGATGCCGGAGCAGCAGCCTGAAATCCTCCTTGGTTACATTGCCGAAATATTGCAGCGTCAATACCTTTGAGGCGAGCTCTGCCGGTGTCATCTCTCCTCCTGCTGCCATTATGCTCATAGTCTGGTGGTAAAGCAGGCTGTATGGAAGTCTATCAAGCTTAGGCGGCTCAACCCATTTTTCTTCCAAATAGGTCTGCACCAGAGCAACGCCCTGAAGCAGCTTCCACGGTATCGTTTCCGGCAGCATCGCACGAGCCTCCGGCTGCTCCTCCCTCATTACGAACCACATCTCCGGGGGCAGCTCCCTTCGCCCTGTACGCCCCATCCGCTGTAGGAAAGATGATACGGTGAACGGTGCATCTATCTGAAAGGCTCTCTCCAGCCTGCCAATATCTATACCAAGCTCAAGCGTTGCAGTTGTGACCGTCGTCTGAAATTGCTCTTCATCTTTCATGACGGCTTCTGCTGTTTCCCGGTACGATTCAGATAGATTTCCATGATGAATCAAGAACCTATCCGGCTCATTATTTATTTCGCAGTATTGGCGCAGTGTTGTCGTTACGGCTTCACACTCCTCACGGGAATTAACGAATACCAGGCATTTTTTCCCGCGCGTATGTTCAAAAATATAACCTATTCCCGGGTCTGCAGCATCGGGTGATTGATCCGTAGCCTCCTCCTGAAGGGGGAGTGCCCCTTCTATCTGCTTTCCATCCGAGGCCTGTCTTCCCCCGATATAGAAATGCTCCATGGAAAGGCGCCATCTTACTCCCTTCGCTTCGATCTTGGGAACGATCGTTCTGCGCCCTGTGCCTGCCGAAAGGAATGCACCGGCCTCATCCGGATCTCCGAGCGTTGCCGAAAGCCCAATTCGCCTTGGGTTGACGCCCGCCAATCTCGTCAATCGTTCTATTATGCATAGGGTCTGTCCTCCCCTGTCTCCACGCATCAGGGAATGCACTTCATCGATAACAATAAATCGCAGATCGCCAAACAGACGAGAGATCGCAGAATGCCTATGCAGCAGCATCGCTTCCAGCGATTCCGGCGTTATTTGCAATATTCCGGACGGATGTTTCAGCATTTTATTCTTGTGTGACTGCGAAACATCCCCATGCCAGTGCCAAACCGGTATCTCTGCTTCCGCGCATAAATCATTCAATCGTGAGAACTGATCATTTATCAGTGCCTTCAGCGGACCGATATAAACCGCACCGACGGATGATGGCATATCCTCCGAAAATAGCGTCAGTATTGGGAAAAAGGCCGCTTCCGTCTTTCCCGATGCAGTGGAAGCTGTAAGCAGCAAATTTTCATCGGTATTAAATATCACATCCCCAGCAGCAGCCTGAACAGCCCTCAGCGCTTCCCAACCATTCTGATAAATAAAATTCTGAATAAAAGGCGCATACCTCTCAAAAATCGCCATTTGTCACTTCCTAAATCTCAAATTCCAGGAAATCCTCGGCAATGGACTGTGCCTGTTCCTCCAATGATGGCTTAGAATATGTAAATTCATCGGAACGCAGCAGTGCAAGCACGTTTATTTGAGGATTCTGATAGGCAATATCCAGCAGCTCAATGAAATCTCGAATCACCTCACGCGGAGTTATATGCGTCTCCGCTCCTATCCTGCCATATTCGATTTTTATAAAGTCCACCATGTTATCCTGCGTCAGCTTGCTCTCATAAGCAAATAGCTCAGAATGGATATCACGAAGCTTTTCAATAAGCACCAGCATTTCTTCATAGGTAAGCGGCTGAAGCTTGATAACCGGAGCAAGCAGATCCTTTACATCCTCCCGTCCAAACCGACCCTCCGCCAGTCTTGAGCGAAGCGCTTCATAGCTATAAATGCCGCGTCGGGTATCCTCTATACATTGTGGAGTGCCGCACATGATTATGCCCATATATTTGGCCTTGCCCTGAAGCGTATCGTTATACATGGTCAGTATCTTCTCATAGTTATACTGACGGGTTATGCTGTTTGGAATCTTATAGATATTGACCAGCTCATCGATCAATATAAGCATACCTCTATAGCCGGCTTTCCTTAAAAAGGCGGCAAACAATTTGATATACTCATACCAGTCATCATCTGTAATAATGACATTTACACCAAGTTCAGCTTTTGCCTCGGTCTTTGTGGAGTATTCTCCGCGAAACCACTTGATGACCTTTGCCTTGGTATCATCATCGCCATTCATATAGGATCTGTAATACAGAGCAAGCAGCCTGGCAAAATCAAATCCATGAACCATTTCATTCAACGAATTAACAACTTCGAATATCCTGCTTTCAACCAGCTTGATAAATTCGGATGATGATATTTCCAAGCCGCTTTGCGCCGCGCTCTCGCTCTGCACTCCGCTTATCCATCGATCTAGTATCAACGTCAGCGCACCGCCATCCGGGCGCGTCCTGGTGGATAAATTCCTTATAAGCTCCTTATAGGTCGCCAGCCCTTGACCCTTTGTACCCTGAAGCCGCCGTTCAGGCGAAAGATCCGCATCTGCAACAACAAAATTCTTATCCATGACATAATTTCTTATAGTCTGGAGGAGGAAACTCTTTCCGCTGCCATATTTACCGGATATAAATCTGAAGCTGGCTCCGCCATCCGAAATTATATCCACATCATGCAGCAGGGCATTAATCTCATTCTCTCTGCCGACGGTTATGTATGGCAATCCTATTCTGGGAACCACTCCGCCCTTCAGTGCATTGATGACCGTACCTGCGATCCGCTTTGGTATCTTCATTTCTCCATCATTCCTTTCAGATCCTCTATATAATCCTCTATCAAAACCGGCTTCTCATCTTCGAAATCTATTACCGTATCTCCAAACAATTCAAAAAGTCTTTCATTTATTCCATCCACAATAATCGATGGCATTATATGCAATTCTGCCGTATATGCCAAAGCATCCTCACCCTTAAGCAGTTTTCTTATAAATTCCTTTTCCTCTGCATTTAAGGGATCATCATGCTCAATTATCCGCTCCTGCTCGCTTATATGCATACGTTCACCCCCTGCGCTGCATACCTCGGGCATGTATGCCTCCTCCTCGGTCATTAACTTTTCACGGGTAGTATCCGCCGCCGAGCGGATATCATCCAGCTTGCTGAGATCGAGCATTATTGCAGCAGGCTGTGCTATTTCTGCCTCTACCTTTTGCGGCGGTGCAAACAGCTCGTCCAAGGTTTCCTTTATTATCGCCTGGACATACTTCGCCTCTTCCTGAGGCTTTAATGGAGATACATCCAGTCTCAGTCTGAGGGATCGATCCACTGCCTTTACCAATTCGCCAAGTTCACGATTTGTCGCCAGATCATCATAAGTTTGTTCAAAAATCCATCGTCCATTTTCACAGCAGTATTTCTCGAATGGACTCAGCCGGTATTCATATTTTTCATATTTCTTTCTATCATAAAAAACTGCAAATACGAACGGCCGATATGAGCGATTCTTTTTCCTGCCAAACAGATTTTCACAATAGCTTACTTTGCGACTTTTATCCCAATACGCACACATTTTCCTAAACGCTTCGCATGCGGCACGTTCGAATTGCTTCGGATACAGCTTATAAAGCTTCGATTTCAAAACATTATAGGATGAAAGCTCCGCTATTGCTTCAAACAGCGCATCATCATCCAAATTTTCGCAATCAAGCAATTTCAATAGCTCCCGTTCCAAACGGTTTTCCTGACAATCCTGAAGCAATGCTGCATCAAGATCGTTATAAACGAGATAGTCTATAAGGCATCTATGCTGATTCCAGCGGATATCCGGACAGAACTCGCCAAAGGATTCAAAAAAACCTTTGAGCTTAAAGAAGCCCTCTTCGGCGGTATCATAGCCCACGCCATTCAGAAGCTCGTTGATATATATTGAAGCATATTCCCTTGGTGCTTTTTCAAGCTCTCCACGTCTCAATTTTGTTCTCCAGGAAAAGTATCCGCGAAGCTCCTTGTCACTTAAATCGGCATACTTTGAAGCTGATACGATAGGTCTTTTTTTATATTCAAAATCATCTTCAAAATCCTGCATAAACCTTGCCTGCAAATAAAATATTTCCTCATCACTCATCCTTGGGGAATTCCTGCTTCTGCTTATTTTCCTCATTTCAGAATACTTTTTAGGCATCAATGCATTCTTCATCTGAGTGCCCGTAAAGATAATAGGCTCATCATCATAGATGCGCTCAACATCGTTTTCGGAGCGTTTCTGCTTTTCTGCACGCACTATTTCTTTAATTATGTTCATTATTATGTTTTCCGTGCCTATCACCATCCCTATGAGCAGCATTTATGCACTAAATTCCAACATCATCGTGCCGCAGTAATATTTCACAAGCTTTGCAGACGATGATGCGAATGCCTTAATAATATTTTATCATAAAACCACCGAATATGGAACATGCCAGCACGAAATCCACACCCTTCTCAAGCCCTCGTACAGACTGCATTCAGGATAAAAAGATTCGCAGGATGAAGTACTTTTTGAAAGCTGCCCAAACGGCCTCAAAATGCAGCATGCCTGCGAATCTGATTCAATATTATCCTTTTATTCCAACCATCATAGGTTTTACGATACGCTTTTACAGATGCGCAAAAGCATATCGCTGCTGTTCACGCAGTAACCGCTATAAGCATAAACCGCATTGAGACGGCCATTTGTTATGATTATTAGAGGCAGCTTCTCGGGATCAACATAGAGACGCCTGGCAAGCAGCTCCACGTTTGGTTTAGAACCATCAAAATATACCTTTATCCCCGGCAAAGCACTTAATACATTGCATAGCTTCTCATTTTCAAGATCCCTTCGATCGGAGAGCAGGAACACCAGCTCCGCATCCATGTTTTGAAAAGCCAATTTCCTATCTATGAGCTCATTCAGAAGATGCTCGGTAGGCTCCTTCCCGACTTCTAGCCATACGAGAATATGCTTTCCTCCATCGGTCAGCTCGCTTGCCCATATGTATTGATCATTTTGATTATAAATTTTAAAATCATCCAGCTCATAACTGCTCAGCATCTGAGTAATATCTGCCGAATATTTATGGAGTTTAAGTTCAATTTTTTCTCCATCACTCAATTGAAATTGATAGCGGCTCGCGTATATATTGCCATTCGGCAAGCGATTATCCGTTATGACTCGATATAATCCCGAATTTACCATAACTGAAAGCCGATTTCCATTCCAATTCAAATGCGAAAGATCCAGATTTCTATAATTACCATCCTCAATTATGCTAAGTGAAAAATCAGTCTCATATTGCCAGCTTTCCTCACTTTGCCTGCAAAAAATTATTGTACAATCCCGAAGCTTTCCCGTCCGCACCTGTATAAATCCTTTTTCTGATAGATACTCCGCTGCCTGATCCATGGGGTTGATTCGGGCAGGAATTCCAAGGGCACGGCAAATGGAAACGAATAGAATCTTTTTAGAAAGCGGCGATGCACTCTTTATGCTCAAGGCACCTGCCGGAAGGGTGACTATCTGTTCATACTCCAGCGAAGGTATAAAAGCTATATTCATCTCGATGTATTCCCAGATCCTATCCGGTTTGGCTTGGAATTCACTTTTTTCAGAATCCGAAAAGTATTCCAAAATAAACCTTCTGTTCTCGGAAAGCGGTTCATTCCAGCATTGTGGACACACTATATATTTATAAAACAAATCTCCGTAATTTTTTTCATATTGCAGGCTCGTACTCAATGCTTCCCGCAGTATTTCAGGATCTATATCCCTCCTGTCCTTCTCGGAGATAGTTAAAATTGCCCCCTCCTTCTGCTTTGCAGAATAGCTGATATCCTCCAAAAAATCCATTAGGCATGCAGCATTCTCACGGCTTTGCAGCAGCAGTTCAAAGATTTCCCGACGGTATCCATAGGTGCTGACAATTGATCTCAATCTTTTCAAATCGACCATGCTCTTTACTCGGCAGCAGCGTTTTTCATTTGCCTTTGCAAGCTTTTTCGCTCCAATCAGCCTTTGCTCATCGGTTGGCTTTATTCCGTGCAGCATATGATCGCACGGAGCTTTATATATAAAGTCTTCCCAGCACTCAAAAATTATTGGGAACTGCTTCAACACGAGTTCTACACGATCCGTATCTGGAACGAATATCAACCGTTCCGCAAAGCATCCATCCCTTTGAGCATGAATATTCAAGCTCCCCAGTCCGCAGCTAAGACAAGCCTCCCCATTTTCATCCGCCATAATGACTGCGGCAGGGAAGAACTCGGAATAATTCAGAATACCAAAGGTCACCCGAGCATTGACAGCCGGCTCTCCTTTTTCTGTCTTAACTGTAACAATTATCCTTTTAGACTCGGCGTATAGCTTTAAATTGTTCAGATAAGTAACCATACCGCTTTTGGAGATGATCTCCTTTTCGGTGGTTCTTCCAAAACACCGGCTATGTATCACCATGGCGCGGCTGGCAGCATTTGTGAACCACCCGCGATCAAGCAGCTCTTCCGGTTCACAGGCACCCAAAAAATGCCATGTACCCTCGCAATAAACCTCCACCCAAGCATGGTTATCATCGCAATGCGCCCAACGCGGAATATACACCTGCCGTGCCGGAATGCCTATTGCACGGAACACATTAACGCTGAAAGCGGATTCCTCACCGCAGCGACCGTAAGCCGATCGGTAAGCATTGATTGGGGAGATCGTCCTGCTGTCCGTGGATTGATAGGTCACATTTTCCGCATTCCAGTAATTCACCTCAAGTATCGCTTCCCGTGCTGAAAGCCCTTCAACACGATCTATAAGGCAATCATAGAAAAATCTTCTGCAATCGCAAAGCTCCTCCTCATTAATGCGGATATGCAGCACATAATTCAGAAAGAGCTCCTCGGAAATTCCAGCCAAAAGCTCCGAATTATTATACAGAAAGATTCCATGCTTTGCACAATTGAGAAAAATGGAGAAAGCATAATTTGCCCAATCGCTAAGCGGACTGTTTGCATAAAGCCATTTAACAGCCCAAAAAACATCCTTGCTCTCCGTTTCTGCCGCCTGCTGCATATATAACATAAGCTCCTTACGCTTCATATCGCCGCAGCAGGTGAGCATGAAATTAAATTTTAGCCGTGTTTCATCGAGCGTCCGCTGAGAAAAAATCATAATCCCATCCTCCATGATATGGAACTTTTATCGGAATTTGCATAGCGCATCACTTTGAGTCAAACGAATGAACGATCTCGGCACATTCGCGGAATTCAGCTTCATCCGTTTGCCAAATATCATATTCCGAAAGGGATGGTAAGCCCATAAATACCGTATCCTTGCGATAGCGCATGGCGCTGTCTATCGTATTCTTCCTCCCGGTCGTATGGAATACACAAATGCCGGTCCGATCATGGATCGGCTGAATATTCCATTTTTTGACTCCACAGCCGGCCATAATATCTATCCTTCCGCAGGCTTGCTCATAAATTCTTTTCAAAAGCGGAATACCGGCTTCTACGGTTTGAGCCTGCCCGGATGTCAAAATGGTTTTGCAGCCAAGCGTGACTGCCTCCTCCAAGGTCTTGAATGGATCGCGGGTCATATCGAAAGCTCTGTGAAGAGTCACGTCAATACCATCCGCACAATCCATCATACGCTTCATCTTTTCCAGATCCAAATCTCCATCCGGCGTCAATGCGCCAATAACTACACCATTTACGCCTAAATTGCGGAATGCCTTTATCTCCCCGCACATCTCCTCCAGCTCCGCATCAGAATACAGAAAATCACCAAAACGAGGGCGAATCAATACATTAAGTTTTACATGGCTATCACGATAAACCTGCTGGGCAAGCGAAAGCGACGGCGTCGTGCCGCCAATAACAAGATTTGAACAAAGCTCAAGGCGATCCGCGCCGCTTCGAGTCGCCGCCATACAGGATGCGTATGAATCAGTGCAAGCTTCAATAAGTGGTCTATTCATAGGGAGTATCCTCCTTTTCATTGTCAAATTAAGATGTCAAATTTATGCTGCCTCGCCCTTAGTGATTTTCCAAGGATAATGCCAGATGAAATAATGTGCTGACCGCAGCACCGGTCGCTCCCTGAGTCTGATGCTGCCATACCGGGCTGCCCGTATCCGCAGTGCCGGCGATATCCAGGTGCAGCCATGGAAGATCTTCTGTGAAGCGCTTTAAAAACAATCCCGCCGTAATGCTGCCGCAGCCATCCTTGCTGGTATTCCGTATATCGGCAAAATCGCTTTGGATCAATCTCTCATATTCAGGGAATGTCGGCATTCGCCAGTATCGTTCCCCTGACAACTCCGCAGCAGCCTGCAGCTTCATATATAGTTCATCGTCGTTGGACATAACTCCTGCTGCAACGCTGCCAAGCATAGCGCAGATCGCCCCTGTAAGCGTAGCAACATCCACAAGGCGGGTGCAATTTTCTTCCCGTATTGCCCATGTAAGGCCATCAGCCAGGATCAACCGCCCCTCGGCATCCGTATTCAGCACCTCGATTGTCCGTCCTGAAAGCGAACCAATAACATCGCCCGGAAGCAGACTGCCTCGGGAAATACGATTTTCACAGATTGGAATCACCGCTGTAACGTTGACATGTGCGCCTGTTGCTGCCAACGCGCATACTGCTTGAGCGACTGCAGCTCCCCCCGCCATATCGCCTTTGATTCCCGCCATGGAGGCTTGAGATTTTAAACAGTAGCCTCCGCTATCTATCGTGACCCCCTTTCCAATAAGGCCAAGCCGTGCTTCATCATCCGGCGCGCCATTATAACGCAAAACCACCAAAAATGGCGAATTTTCGCTGCTTGCTCCTACGCTTAGAAGTGCGTCCAGCCCTTTTTGGGTCAGCTCCTCCTTATTATATATGGAGCACTGAACCGGCAGACCCTTTGTCTGCGCCAAAAGCTCCTGTGAAAATTTACTCGGCGTAAGTATATTGGCTGGACAATTTACCATATTCCTGACCGATATTATGGCCCTAGCCAACTCCACGGCCTCAGGAAGCTCTGGCTGTATCCCTTCCGGACAAAAATAGCACTTCAAGGATGGTTCAACCTGATTTGTCATGGCGAACCTTTTCTGATAACCTCCGCCATAAATCCCCTCAACAGCAGCATCAATACCCGCCTGCCCAAGCTCCGCAGCAGCACTAAGATCGAAAAGACAACTTGAGCATTCCAATTTCAATGCCGTCTTAATCCCCTGCGCATAAACCTCTTTGCAGGCAAGCGGATTCCATTCCGTATCTTCCATACCTCGTCCAACATCGATCCGTATCGGTGCATCAACCTCAATATGATACCTTGTACGCAGATATTCATCGTAAATCGGCGTAAATTCAGCATCAATAGGCTCCTTATGATAAGCTTTCATACGTTTTTTCCTTTCATATCACAAAATCATTTAGAGCGGAAGCAACAGCATCCAAAAGAGGAGCTTTATTATTAAAATCCTTTCCCGCAGATACCGCCGGCCGTCCTCGCACTTCTGCCTATTGCTTTTATTTTATCTCAGGCAGGCTTGCCGCTGCCATTGACTGACCAACACGGCGAAATTCTTCATTCGGAAGCATAACTGTAATCTGCCGGGCAAGCTCCGGGTATTCCTCACCTAACACACGTTCGCACTCGGACACGATCAACTCCCCCCCAATTCCGGATGCAACGCGCCCGAGCACGATCAGATAGCGTATATCATAAAGCTTTGCATAAAGATTCAGAGTGTGTGCCAGATACACTCCGATAGATTTGAAAATATCCGCCGCACCCACATGTCCGTTCTGAACCATCCGCTGCACCTCCAGCAGCTTTTCGGCAGGCGTCAACGCAGGATCAAGCTCGATCCCTGCCTGCGGCGCAAGCTTAATAACAGCATCCTGTGAAAAATATTTGCATCCTACTCCAATATCAGTGGACCACTCATCCTGCATGGCTGCCTCGTTCAAATCGACCGGCGCAAACGCCAATTCATTGAACCAACCCAGAATGCTGCCATCATTATTCACATAACCAACTGCTTCGCTCGTGCCCATTGCCAGTCCCATTATCGAATTCGCATCCAGGCTCATGCTGCCGGCCAGGGCTGTGACATCACCATCATTCGCAACAACCAGCGGAATTTCTCCAAGCTCCCTCGCAGCCCGCTCATAAATAGTGCGAACCTCGCTTTTCATTTCGCGTGGGATCTTGATGAATAGGGAAGAGACAGCTGCCTGATTGCCCACAAAAACACCCGCTGAAGAGACGCCAATACCATCCACACGCGGCATTTTGGATGCGGCCGTTTTAAATGCTGAAACAATACCATCATACTGATACCGAATATCTACTGAGGTTTTCGGATGCCATACAACCTCCTCAGAGTAAACCGTTTTTCCATCAATTACGGCAGATACCTTTCGATCCGACCCTCCGGCATCAAATCCTATGCGGCATCCGTTTGTATGCCCCCCAACGCATATCGCATATTCATTCGCCTTTGGAAATTCGGATTCATTACGGGCAATGATCTCAAACTCCTTTTCATAAACATCCTGCATGAACTGTACATCGAAGGTTCGCTCGCCATCCAAAGTGTACAGTTCTTTCAAACTCGCCGCCAATTCATCATCGCCGCAGATATGGACTCTAAATCCACCGACACTCCATAGCAGCAGCTTAACATACCGCTCGACAAAGCGCAGATTTGCGCGCTTGAATTCCTTCCCTCTGAGCATGAGCTCAAAGACGGAAATCCTTCCATTTTCACGCTCTATCGCTATTTTGAGCGGTCTTTTTGCTTCTGCAAGGTATGCATCTGCCCATGCTGCAAATGGAATGAATGCAAGATCAAGCGAAGGCATATTTTTTACTGAATACGAAATTCCAAGATACTCCATATTAACCCTTTCGTTGTATGGGCTCACAGGTATCGCAGCCCAACCCAGCGCACGTACACATCAAAAACATCTTACCATGGATTCATTAAACAAAATACTTTGCAATGAACCGCATCGTAATGCTGCATCCCAAAGGCAGGCTGGAAAGTTCCAGCTCCTCCTCACGGGTATGGCAGCCCGAGCCCTGGCAAGCGCTCATACATATTGCCGGAATGCCATTTGCCAAAGGAATATTGCAATCCGTGGATCCGGAATGAATGCTGGGCTCAATGCTCAAAGCATCGCGCACACATTCCGCAGCATTGTCCAGCAATGCCTGCTGTCTCTCCTGATCGACCCCTGCTGCACACGGACGATCGCCGATCTTTTCCACTTCAATTTCAACACCGGTTGCGCGATAGGCAGAAACAATGCTCTCGAACATGCGCTGCATTGTCTCAAGGCAGCAATTATTATCCGAACGATACTCATAAAGCATCTGAGCTTCCTGGGCTATCGTATTGACCGATGTTCCTCCGCTTATTTTTCCGACATTATAGGTGGTCTGGCTATTCCCAACCCTTGGCACCTTTACATCGTACAGCATTTCTATCATGGAAGCAAGGACATGTATTGCGTTTCGATTTCCAAAATTCGAAAACGAATGCCCACCCTCCGTTCTGACAGTAACACGATAACGATGAGAGCCGACCGCTCGGCTTACAATAGCATTCAGCTTCACGCCATCAAACGTGATGAGCTCCCGCATTCTTTTTCCATAGCGTTCAACTATGGCTCTGCATCCCTTCAGATTGCCGAGACCCTCTTCTCCGGAATTTGCCGCGAATATCAGCCCATACCTCGACTGCATACCTCTTTGAATAAAATACCTGATACATATAAGCATGACGGCAAGATTGGCGGTATCATCACATACTCCCGGAGCATAAAATCTATCGCTCGTTTCCATAAACGGCATGGGCTCGGTATCCGGAAAAACCGTATCCGTATGAGCCATAAATACTACGAGCTCATTATCCTCCGAAACATTATACGGACATATAACGTTATGTACTTCATCAATGTATACACCCTTGCAGCCGTTATTCTCCAACCAGCACTTGCAGTATTCAGCCCTGTTACGCTCAAAACCGGAAGGCGTCGGTATTCTGCACAGATCACGTATAAGCTGCTTGAGCTCAAGCTGGCTTTCATCAATATAGCGAATCATTTCATCTGTAAATTGCATATCGTTTCCCCCTAGAATATTAGTACTTAAGAACATTTGCGTTTTAAATACGTTCCTCATCAATTCAGCAATGCTCTCTCGATCTTATTCCCGCCGATATAGACGGCCTCCAAGTTCAGATCCTTATCCAATATAACAAAATCTGCATATTTACCAATCGAAAGAGACCCAATATCATCAGCTCTACGGATTACTCTTGCCGGCGTTATCGTTGCGGCAAGGATTGCAGCTTCAATCGGAACCCCAAAAGAAACCGCGTTTTGAAGTGCCTTCAATATGGAAATGGACGATCCCGCCAGCGTTCCTGTTCCATTATCAAGGGTCGCCATACCATTTTTCATAACTATTGGCTGTCCGCCAAGCGTATAATGCCCATCCTCCATTCCGGCGCAGCGTAAGGAATCCGAGATCAGCACAAACCTCATGGGATATAATGAATGTGCCATTCGGATAACCGCCGGATGTAAATGCAAGCCATCACAAATCAGCTCCACCGTCGCATCGGCATCAAATGCCGCCCCCGGGATTGCAGGTCTGCGATGATGGAGCCCTTCCATTCCATTAAACAAATGCGTTGTATGCGTTGCACCGGCAGCATACGCAGCCATCGCTTCTTCGTATGCTGCAGAGGAATGACCGAGTGATACTGTACAAATCTTCGATACATCCCTTATAAAATCTAATGCTCCTGCCACTTCCGCAGCGACCGTAACCAAAGCTATCCGATTGCCCGAAGCTTCCTGCAATCTATAGAACAGATCGACATCCGGCTTATGCAAATTCTCTGCGGCCTGTGCTCCACGCTTATCATAGCTCAAAAACGGACCTTCCAGATTAATACCAATGCACCGTGCACCTTTGGATCTAAAATCTCGCACAGCGTGCATAGCATGTACAAGCTCCATCTCCCCCAGCGTCATTACGGTAGGGCACCATGAGGTCACCCCATTATAAGCATAGTATTGTGATAATCTCTCCAATCCTTCAATTTTGCCATCGCTTGCATCCTCATTTACAGCGCCATGAGTATGAATATCTATCAATCCAGGAATTACATATTTTCCCTCAGCGTCTATAAATGAATCTCCCTCCAGATTGCCGATTGCAGTAATCCTATTGCCAAACTCCATATCCAATCGCGAAAATAATCCCTGATCTGTGAACAACATGCCATTCTTAACCAGCATAAATCCAGCACTCCTTTTGCTTTGCACATAATAGTTAATAAATAGAAAGCTTCTATATGTCATTATAAGATTCGCAGAATAAAAATGCAAGCATTCCCGGCTCAGCAACAAGCTGCCGCAAATGCCTTTTGTTTTATTTTATCCGAACCCATATTTCACAGCTACACATGAATCAGCTCCACCATGTTCTAGGTTGACAGTTTGCAGCGTTCTAATTACCGACCGATTCAAACTCATTGCAAAATCATATATTTCTTAAATCGAATGGCAGAAAGCCTGATCTGCCCGGAATTAATAATGCACAAAAAGCCGAGCATTATCACCATCATCATTTATGAATGTGGTCCCCTCTGTAAAGCTGTTATTCATCAAAACATGTATTGAGCGCTCATTGGTCGGATCAGTTATGGCAATGAGCTTTTTTCCCGGAAAAGCAGCGCGAACCATCTGAATTTGTGTTTGTATCAAATCAGTTGCATAACCCTTGCCCCAGTATTCCGGTAGCAGCATATATTCGAATTCAATGGCATCATAGTCTTCATTTTGCGTCATGGCAAACATACCGATAAATTCATCCGTTTCCGATAAATAGGCCCTATAAAATCCAAGAATATCCGAATATGCGTTGCAGGAAAGTATCATTTTAAAGAAGCTCAAAGCCTCTTCCTCTGTGAATACCCTGCCCAAATTCATATCCATCACCGTTTTGTTAAAAACAAGCCTTCCAAACAGCTGGAAATCCTCATCATAAAACTTTTAAAAAATCAACATAGCTCTCTACCTCCTTCAGAATATTTTCACAATGCTTGATAAATACTTATCTCCACCTTACATTGATCTCGTGCTGCCTATAATGTTCAAATTATAACAATTTCTTTTCTGCCCGTCAATCTCCGTTTCCAAGTATAAAATTTATAGGCAAGTGGATTCATTCAAAGCTTTATGCTATAATAAATGGGGTGGAACGAAAAATGAACCGCTGCCCGTCAAGTTGACAAAAATGATTGGGTCTTAACCGTTCTGAACTGGAAAGCGCTGATAAAACTGTTTAAAGATATAAATCAGGAGATGTAAACTTTGAATAAGATTATTGTGATCGGCTCTCCCGGAGCAGGAAAAAGGGTTTTTTCGGATATCTCAGCGAGATAACAGGGTTGCTCCATCATTTTCAATTCCAGTGATGAAGCGGGTCAAAATTTAGAGTATTTAGCTGGAAGGGGAAATCCATGAGTGTTGATATTCGTTTTTATACCGGTAACTGTTCTTTTAGTTTAAGAACTGTCGGAGTCATTTTTAATGGAAGAAAAATTTTGGTGCAGCGCGAAAAAAACAATTATGAATATGCTCTGCCCGGTGGTACAGTTAAATTCGGAGAAACTACCGAGGAAGCTTTACTACGGGAATGGAAGGAAGAAACAGGTACCAATATTGAAATCAAAAGGTTACTTTGGACGGAAGAAAACTTTTGGGAATGGAACGGTAAAAGGCAGCAGGGAATTGCATTCTATTATTTAGTGGATTTTATCGGTTATTCCTCGATTCCCATAACGGATGAATTTATTTCACAAATGGATAATTGTAATGTTGTTTTAGGCTGGATGCCATTAGATGAACTAAAAAATATTACTCTATACCCCGAATTTGCAAAGGCTGAACTGCTCTCTCTTTGTGAAAGCACAACGCATTTTATAAGCAAAGAATCCTAAAACGCAGGAAGGAACAAGTGAGATACTATGAAATATAGATACAAAAATATCGTCCTCCGAGATATGGTGGAGAGCGACATTGCCGACCGCATCCGTTGGCTCACAGTTGAAACCGCCTGGGGCGATTGGGACGCCCCCGATGAGCCGATAGAGCCCATCGAACCGGAAGCTTTTCGGGAAGAATTGCTGGAAGCCGTTCGAAAACTGGCGGACAAGCCCAATGATGAGCATCGCTGGAGATTTGAGGTAGATGCAGATGGCGCACATATTGGTCGAGTAACCACCTATTGTATCGGCTCAGACTATCGCTGGATAAAGGAGAGCAATCGCTATGCCCTTGGCATCGACATCTGCGAAAGCTGCTTATGGAACAAAGGGCTGGGCAGACGCATCCTTGCCACCTTTATTCTGTACCATCTGGATGGTGGCATACGGGAACTGTATCTGCAAACATGGTCCGGCAATAACCGCATGATCCATGTCGCGGAGCTGCTGGGCTTCACAGAGTGCAGCCGCATCATCGGCAATCGCACCATCCGTGGTGGTGTTTATGACAGCATCACTTTCCAACTGGATTTGTTGGTATTTCGGCAGTACTTGAATGGTTAATCCTATTTTTTCATCAAACATGTTGATAATTGCACGATTACAGACAAATTGGGACTTGGCGACAAATTATGAGTTATTGCCCATTGAATTTAAGGAGTAGTTAATGGAGCTGCGAAAAATTGACAGTGATATTGAAAAAGAGAATATAACAAGGGCAATTCTGGAAGCTCTTCCGGATTGGTTTGGTATTTCCGAAGCAAGAGAGAAATATATAGCAGGCAGCAAGGGGAAAACATTTTTCTCCGCTTTCGATGAAAAGTTGCCGGTTGGATTCCTCTATCTGAAGGAAACCGGCAAGCATACCGTGGAACTGGCTGTCATGGGGGTACTACGCAGCTATCATAGACAAGGAATAGGCAGGGTGCTTTTTGCTGCCGCAAAGGAGGAAGCAAAAAGCCAAGGCTATGCGTTTATCCAAGTAAAGACGGTACAAATGGGCAAGTATGATGGTTATGATGCCACAAACCGTTTTTACATATCCTTGGGGTTCAAGGAGTTGGAAGTATTCCCAACCCTTTGGGACGAGCGGAACCCCTGTCAAATTTATATTATGGCGCTCTGACAGGGCATCCATATTAGAAAATTTGTATTCGGAGGTTAGAAGATGATCTCTTGTAATTATACAGAATTTACGCTGCGCATGGATTCGGAAAATATGCTATCGGTTTTATATGCCGGGAAACCTATAGGCAGTATTGAGCTTTATAGCAATGATTTTCACAATCAGAATCAATATCTGAGGCTCCGCCTATCGGAATACAATAACCTGTGGGCAGCCCCGCTCTTTTCTCTGCTGCAGGAAACCGTGCAAAAGCCTTTACAGGTCATGCTATCATCGGAGGATACCGCGCTGGCAGCTTTTCTGATTGCCGGAGGCTTCGAGCGTAAACGCAGCTGTTTTGAAATGGATGTTACATTAGAGAACTTTGCGGCTCCAAATAGCATGATGCCTTTGAAAACCGCAAATCACGGGCTGCCAGAGTATGACCTCTGCTGTCGGCTTCTATTTGATTATTATAAAGAAACCCACGCAGCTATCAATCCGCTGACTGCTGACTTCGAAGCATTTTGCAGGGAATTACCTGCAAAAGCGTTTTATCAGGAAGCAGGAGGGCAAATCAAACACTTTGCATTTGTCGAAAAAAATGAAATCGCATATATCGGCAGCGCCGATATAATAAATATTAACCTCTTTGCCAAAACAGTAGCTGCAAAGCTCTTTATTGATTATGAAACCATTTATTTTGAATGTGATGATTGCGATGCAGCGGCCATAGTGCTGAAAGGGCTGTTTTCTACAGAGGTGCGGGAATCCTATGATACCTATGTGAGAAATAATGCCGTGTTGAATTTAGCCGCCTATTGTGCCAATCCATGCCGGACAGCTTCCATTCCATATTGGAAGGCGGCTCGGGTTCAGATCCCACAAAATATGCGAATCGTTCATAACGATGATTTTACCATCGAACTTTTGAAACATTACACGGACGAGCCATATTTTAGGCTGAAACACGATTTACTCCGGCTGAAACTGCCAAAGCTGGCTGATCGTTTTTCCATCTGCGAAGCTACGCTCCAGGAATATGCTGAGCATATCAATGGATGCTATTCAGCTATTGGTATCTCCGCAGATGAATTGCAGGGCTGCACACAGCGAAGCGTTTACGCCCCGGAGCTGTGGCTTGCTATCCGTGACAGCCGCACCGGAAAAATAGTTGCCACCGGAATAGGCGAGCTTGATCGCAGTATAGGCGAGGGAATCCTGGAATGGATTCAGGTATCCGAGAAATACCGGGGCAGGGGACTCGGCAGCTTCCTTGTTCTGGAGCTGCTCAACCGAATGAAACCGATAGCAAAATTCGTCACCGTGTCCGGACAATGCAATAATCCCACACACCCCGAACAGCTATACAGAAAGTGCGGCTTTTCCGGCACCGATGTGTGGCACATTTTACGGAGGAAATCGGAATGATTACGATTAGCGAAACAAAAGAAACCAATCTAAAAAGTGTACAGGCATTGTGGTCAGACGGAGATGTAATGCATTTCGTTGGTTTTCCCAATGGATTACATCAGTCCGATGAGGATATTAAGGACTGGTATGTGTGGATTGAATCCGCCAGACCAAACACTAATCATTACTGTATTTTTGACGGTAATACATACTGCGGCGAATGCTTCTACAGAATTGATTTCGAACATGACCATCATGCATCCTTAGATATTAAGCTGTACCCATTTGCGCGCGGCAAAGGGATTGCGGCACAGGGACTATCCTATGCCATCGCAGAAGCATTTAAGCACGGAGCAAATGCTGTATGGGTTGATCCCCATCCAAAGAACGCCAAGGCGATTGCTCTATACAAACGATTGGGCTTTGTAGAAAAATCCGTGCCGGAGCATCTGAGAGATGAAGAATATGAGCAATTGTATTTTGAACTTACAAGGGAGCAATTCTGTGATTGATATTCAAAACTTTTGGGCAGCAGTATTGAAGCAGGATGCCGATGCCATCCGTGAATATTTTGCGCCCGATGCCTGGATAAATTGGCATAATACCAATGAGCATTTTACCGTAAACGAGTTCCTCCGTGCCAACTGCGAGTACCCTGGTGCTTGGATAGGACAGGTGGAAAAAGAAATCCATGTTGACGATACCATCATCACAGCCACTCATGTGGAAACCAAAGATAATTCGCTCTCTTTCCATGTAACTTCTTTCATACAAGTGAAAGATGGGAAAATCGTTGCGATAGATGAATATTGGGGAGATGATGGCGAAGCTCCAAGTTGGCGAAAGAATATGAATATTGGACGGAAAATCAAATGACAAGAGTTGAAAAAATTGTTTCTGAAATCAAATATGCAATTACCGACAAGCATATTCTTGAAGTCGCTTGCGGATGTGCTGAATTTTCTATTGCGGCTTCAGATTTTGCAAAGAGTGTTTATTGTATAGACTTAGAGGGGAGCCGCTTGCCAAATGAAATAGACAGGCATAATAATGTTTGTTTTTGGAAAATGGATGCTACATCAATGGTATTTGATGACGAGCAGTTTGATGTTATTGTTTTATATAATGCTATCGGACATTTAACGGATATAATTCCGGCTGTTATATCAGAATGTATGCGAGTGTTAAAGAAAGATGGAAGCATATACGTTATCAGCTCTTTTGCTATGGATAAGACGGTCATACATGATGTTCTATTGCCGCACTTATACTCTATCGGAATTTTGCCGCTAGCGACAGAAAAGAAGCCATATACAATAATTGTGTTGCATATTGGAGGCTCTACTTATGGACTTTGAACAGCTTATAAAAATTGAAAACGAAAGTGAACGAGTAAACAGAACTTATAATATATTTAACGAAGATAGCAGGCTTAATCATTCAAAAGCTGCTCGTGTTGAGTTCTTGACCACCGTTTGTTACATAGAGAAATACTTGAAGAAGGGCGATAAAATACTTGATCTTGGTGCAGGAGCAGGAGAATATAGTCTCTACTTTGCTCGCAAGGGATACGAAGTGTCGGCACTTGAACTTGCCGATGCAAATATTGCCGCTTTTAGAAAAAAACTTACGCTCAAAGATAAGATTGAACTCATTCAAGGTAATGCTCTTGATCTCTCTTGCTATGAGGACAAGTCCTTTGATATAGTGCTTCTGTTTGGTCCGCTTTATCATTTGGAAAATGATAAAGATAAGCAGAAGTGCATCAGCGAAGCAAAACGAGTTTGTAAAGACGATGGTAAGATATTCTTTGCATTTATCGCCAATGATTTCGTTTTTCTTACCGAACTTGCTTACAATGGTAATTTCTTTTCAAAAGATGATTATGACAAAGAAACATTCAAACTTCACGATTTCCCATTTGTATTCCATACCGTTGATGCTGCACGAAAACTGCTTGCAGATGGTGAAATTAGCATACTCCACGAGATTGCATCTGACGGAGCAAGTGAGCTTATGGCGGCAAAAATCAATGAAATGAGCGATGATGACTACGCGCAGTACCTCCGTTATCATTTCTATATCTGTGAAAAGCCGGAGCTGCTTGGCATGACGAACCATTTGTTGTTCGTAGGAGAGAAGAAATGACCGATTACATCATAAAGCCAATGGAAACCGATGAGGAAATCGACGGCAAGGGATATGTTCACTACAAGTCCTGGCAGAAAACCTATGCAGGACTTATGGATGCGGAGTATTTGAAATCCGTGACCGAAGAAAAATGCAAGCAGATGTCTCACCAATGGACGGATAATATTCTTGTCGCAAAGGACGGCGAAAAGGTTGTCGGCTTTGTGGCATACGGCAAGTATCGTGATGAAGATTCGACAGATTTAGGCGAGGTTTTTGCAATCTATGTACTTACCGACTACTACGGCAAAAAGATCGGATATGAGCTGATGAACGCAGCTTTTGAAAAACTCTCTGCCTATCAGAAAATCGCTGTGTGGGTGCTGAAAGGCAACGAGCGAGCTATCCTTTTTTATAAGAGATACGGGTTCAAGTTCGATGGCATGGAGCAAGAAATCATGCTCGGTACACCGAATACGGAATTGAGGATGATTTATGAAAGATAAGGAGAATCACACAATGGACAGAACGCAAATTGTCACCATCACAAATATGTGTATGGTTTATAAGGACGATCAAGTATTAGTACTTGATAAAGTAAATGATGATTGGAATGGCATTACTTTTCCCGGTGGTCATATTGAAAAAGGCGAATCCTTTGCAGATTCGGTTGTTCGGGAAGTGTTGGAAGAAACCGGGCTTACCATTGCATCGCCGCAGTTATGCGGCATCAAAGACTGGACGAACGAAGACGGCTCACGCTATATGGTTCTGTTTTATAAGACAAATTTGTTTGAGGGGGAACTGAAATCTTCGGATGATGGCAAGGTTTTTTGAGTTGCATTGGAAGATTTGCCAAAACAAACGCTGTCCTTGGATTTTATGGATATGCTAAAGGTGTTTATGGATGATGAACTTAGCGAGTTTTATTATTTTCTTCAAGACGGACAATGGCATTATGCGCTCAAATGATTTGTGTGTGAACGAAGCGGAGTGAATATTATGACAGAACCATATTACAAGCCTTGCAGAGAGCTGGATATCTGCAACGAGCTGATTGAAACATATTTTAATTCACAGCAATATGAGAAGTGCTTTGAGGGGCACTTAGCTCTTGCTGAGCAGGGCTATCCGCTTGCCGAATGTCAGATTGGCTACTTCTATTATGACGGTCTTGGCGTGGATAAGGATCTTGAGAAAGCAGTCTATTGGACACGCAGAGCCGCCGATCACGGTGATCGTGACGGACAATGTAATCTTGCTTGGTTCCATGAGAATGCCATCGGTGTTGAGCGTGATATAGAGCAAGCAATCTTTTGGTATCGAAAAGCAGCTTTACAGGATCACAACCTTGCTATCGAAAAATGCAAGGAACTCGGTATTGATCTGAACGCTCCGTTGATTGACCTTGAAGTTATTCGCAAAGCTCTGCAATGCAGAATTTATCCGCTTGGATATCTTGAAAGATATGAGTACACGGTTATCTGCGCCTCTTATAATGACAAGTGGATTCTGTCACGGCACAAGAAACGGAACACCTGGGAAACGCAAGGCGGTCATATTGAGGCCGGTGAAACACCGCTTGAATGTGCCAAGCGAGAGCTTTTTGAGGAAAGCGGAATCAAGGATGCCGACATCTATCCCATTTGCGACTATTGGGGCTTCAATTCGCAAGCCTGCTCAAACGGAATGATGTTCCTTGCTGTTGTTCACTCCCTCAGTGAGCTTCCCGAAAGCGAAATGGAGGAAATAAAGTTTTTTGACGCGTTGCCTTCCGAACTTACATATCCGCAGACATCACCCAAACTGTATGCGGAAGCGGAAAAATTTAGAATGATACATGAACGAGATTGAAAAGATTTCCCAGGAATTCTGTCATGAAATGGGTATAGAAGTAAAGCTATCCTACTATATGCCTATTGAATATGAAACCGCCTATGGCACTTATGATGTAACGACCAATACTTTGTTTCTCAATGCAGCTATTCTACAAGATGCTCCGAGATATGAGTGGCTGTTCTACCTGTTTCACGAGCTGCGTCATGCCATGCAGTACCTTTGCCCGATGCTGTTTGATTGGCGAATTAGAGAAAGCATGGGATATGTTGTTCTTTACAATGGCAGTTGCTATAAGCTCGTAGAAAATGAGTGGCAAGAGTGTGTTTTAAGTGGCGATGATGATTACTTTACTCGTGCTTACATGAGCTTGCCTTATGAGATTGATGCAAACACTTTTGCATACGAGAAGGCAAGAGAGCTATGTGGGGATTCGGCAGAACTGCAAGCGCTGCTTAATTTCTGGGTTCCCAAAGATAGTTTTTACTATGGAGAACACAGGAAACTGTTTCGCCGCATAGACGAAGAACTTAGTGCGAAAGGAAAAGAATCATGACGATAAAATTACAGAACCGCGATGAACGCCATGTCCGTATTTATTTTGACCGGACAAGAGATGAAGAAATATCAGCAATGATACCGCAAAGTGCAAATACCATTGAGCAAGCAATCGAGAATTTTCATAAAACTACGCTTCCCGGAGCATCAAGCTATGGTCGTACAATTTATGCTGACGGTATTTATGTTGGTGATGTTTGGTGCTATTGCATTAACACGGCAGCCATACCCAATGCCATGCTGAGTTATTGCATATTTGAAAAAGAACTTTGGGGCAGGGGAATTGCCACAGAGGCTGTTAGGCTGTTTTTAGATGAAATTGCAGCTAAATTCCACATGACAAGTATAGGCGCCTTTGCATTTTATGAAAATGCAGCTTCTATTCGTGTGTTTGAAAAGCAGGGCTTCAAGCAGATAGAGCGATTCGCCAAGAATGGTGTGGAATCGGTTTATTGCCGGAAGGATCTATAGGGGAAATCGGTAGGAGGGCTATCTATGAACATTCGATGCGTATGGGAACATAACGGCAGCGACACGCTGCTCTATGCAATTGACTTTCCCGGCGCTTTTAGCCGAGGTGAAAGTCTGGAAGCTGCAAAATTGAAAATGGGAAAGGAAATTCAGGCCTATGCTGCATGGCTTTCTTTGGAAATAGGCAGCATTGGTGAAATCGAAGTCGTACAGGACTCCGCCTGTGAACTGGAGATCCGGGATGCGGATTCGGATGTGCTATTCCAGAGCGAAATACAGCCGCTGACCTTGGAAGAGTACCGGATTCTAAAAGCTGTGGCTCTAAAGTCGGCATCCGACTTTCTTGCCTTATATAATGCAATCCCGGACAAAAATCGAAGTGTTGGCACACGGCGGAATACCTTCTACGGTCAGGTTCCGCGCACGGCCGAGGAAATGTATCAGCACACCAAGAACGTCAACGCATACTACTTTGGCGAAATTGGAGTGAGTGCGGACAACGAGAACAGCATTTTGGATTGCCGTCACCGGGGCTTCGTGCAGCTGGAAAAGGGAATTGTTCTCCTTGCAAATCCGATAATCGAGGGTAGCTACGGCGAAAAATGGACGCTTCGAAAGATGCTTCGCCGCTTTGTTTGGCACGGCATGGTATTAACTCAGGACAAAAACCATTGATATATCAGGCTTTTTCCGATTTTGAGCTTTGAATTTACGACACTTTTACGACACTCAGCAGCCAAACTATGATGAGAATATTGTTGTAAAAGGAGTCATTACATATGAAAGAAAAGAACTTCACAAACGGGCTTGCCTACACCCTTGTGGGTGATTACTACATCCCTAACCTCACACTACTGGAGGAAAGCAGACCTATTGGCAAGTGTGGTCGGATGCACCGGGAGTATCTGAAAGAGCATCGTCCGATCCTGTTTAATGATCTGGTTCTCAGCGGTTAGCTCTGGACATATCTGGCTGACTTGAATGAACAGGCGCAGGAGCGTTTGTCCCTGATTATTGAGCAGATGAAGGCATCTGAGGGCGTAACAGAGGATTTGAAAGCATCTGACCAGATGGCTTGGGTCGGAGCCATGAACAGCATCCATAACCGTGCAGAGGGAATCATTCTCCAGGAACTGATCTACGGGGAGGTCGCTGTATGAAGATTTTAGAAGAACTCTGGTACGGCAACATTGAACCGGCTGAGTACGATGTCCCTCCCGGCAAAGAATACAAGGAGCTGCTTCAACTGATCTGCCGAAATGAGGAGAAATTGCAAGCTACCTTTACGGATGAGCAGAAAGAGTTATTCTCCCGATATGTAGATTGTGTCCGGGAGTTTCAGGCAATGGCTGATTGCCGTCTGTTCCAGAGCAGCTTTAAGCTGGGTGCCAGGATGATGGTTGAGGTTATGGACGATAAATAATTGAACATAAATGCCAGCGCCCATCGGTCAGAAATGATCAATGGGCACTATTTTATTCATTGGTATTTGAGAAGAATGGGGCCAATTTTTGCCGATATGTTGTATGGGATGGCACTTCACGCACACCAAATCCCAGGACATTACCAGCAGCGTTGTGTCGAATTTTCCCGGCTATGTAGTCCTTGAATAAGTCTGCTGCAAATGCGTAGTTATCGGGGGCAATGAACGATCTGCGCAAATAACCATACATTGTGCCGGCAACATAATCCGCAAGCTGAATGCCGGCGCTTTGATTGCTACATTCGGTCAAAATGCTGTGATAGACGTTCCCATAATTGCGGATAAAGTCGCCATTCACAGTGAACTCGTGGCAAACGGATTTGATTTGTTTCATGGTTTCGGTATTCAGTTCGTCCATAATAAACACCGCAAAGCCGTTCTGAGAGCGTAAATCCATCTGGACACGCTGAAACGCCTCCTGAAGGTGAAACTTGTATATGTGCCGTTCTGCCAGCAGGCTATATTGCTCATAAACATTGGTCAGCGTAAATATGTATTGCAGAGACTCTTTTTGTGTTGCGCATTCAAGGACTTTTCTGTAATATCCTTTTAAGCGGTCATTACTCATGGCCGCTATTGCATCAGTACGAGGGCGATTACGCATCTTTTCCCAGAGGTCACTCCACTTGACTTCTTCTCCAACAGGGATTTCATACATACCATTCAGTGTCTGCATTTCTTTTTGAAAATCCCGATAGTCATCCATCGAGATCATCACATTAGAGCGCACATAAAACGGGTGTCGTTTTCGGAAATCTGGTGTTGTCTGGCTTTTATACGCACCTGCTTCGTCTGTGAACACTAAATAGTGCATGTATGAATACACCTCTCTTTCTCAAGCCCTATGTATTAGAAAAACTTGTTCATGTCGACGGGCAATCCTGCACTGCGCATATTTTTTGCTAATTCCACCTTCCACGCACCGCCATCGTCCATCGAGACATAGACAATACCACCAATGTCTCCGGGAGTTTCTACATCACCTTTGACAAATGCACAGACATGATCACGTTCTAATTTGCTAATCAAATAGCCATGTTCAAAGACCACATTCTGTCTTGCACGATATCTCTCTTTTTCTACTGGAACATCCTTGTCTCTTCCCAGATCACATGGAGTATAGAGAACAACTGCATAGTCCACATCTGTGTGTTTTTCTATTTTTTCAATGATAGTTTTACTGCCATCGGCTTGCTCTCGCAAAATTATGGCCTCAAAACCACCTTTTTCAAGCGTCCGAGCCATGTCGAATAATGCTTCGTTATCATGGCCATGAACAATGAACACTTTGTTGCTCATATTTTCCTTGACTCCCTTTACTTCCTCTTTCAACGCAGGAGGATAATGTACAGCTTGGTATGACACCATTTTACCAAGCAATTTTTTGAGGTTATGGATAAGCGTGTCACCTGAGATCTCCGGATCATAGAAATGGTACTGCGGAGTATATTGGTACAACCCATCGCCAAAGCCAGTAATAACGCTATCATACCTTCCGGTTATTTCGACATATAAATTGCAGCCAGAAACCTCATCTGCAGGATTCGACAAAAATTCCTCACAACGCTCAATATCCTCGGCCAAAAGCTGGTCAATCGTTTTTCGTGATCTTATCATTTGTGTTTCCTCCCGATTAGATATCCCCCAATATTCCTCATCAGACGCTAAGGCTTGCAAATGCCCCATCATATCCTCATATGACGATGGATTATTATTTCGGTGAAAATATGTGGTGTGTATACTCTTGTGTAATGGATGGTCCTGTAAATGACGATCATTAAAAATGTTTATTCCACTCATCCATGAGTTAAATAATGGGCCGCTGACATAGGAAAACGGGAACCCACCTTCTGCGGGATGAAATTCTTTTTTTCGTATTTCTTCACCACGGCAGAGAAACTCTTTTACTTTTTGATGTTGAACCGCTTTATCAATAGCCATGTTTTTACCTCATTTCAGTCCATTACATACTTCCAGCAATTCTTCTACACGAGACACAATGCGTTGCTGTTCAGCCAACGGCGGAAGCGGAATCATTAGTTTCAGTGTATTGACGGAACCAATGTTTGCCTGATTTGCATTGCCTGTTGCGGTCGCAAAAATCTGAGACAGGATTGCTTCGGACTGCAAAACAATGATGAGCCAATCCAGATCGATTTCAGAATAGGGACGCAAGCATCCAACACGCTGATTTAGGTATAGTTTACAACCTGAAGTGTTGTCCGCTGTTGTTTTGCAGGTATAAAAATAATCTCGTTTTCCTTTTGTGCCTGTCATGGTGAAAAGGATGGTATCCTTTTCGATTCTATATTCTTCGGTTTCTTCTGCGATATGGTCCGGGATATAGACAGGAGAAGTTGACAAGAGGAGCGAACTATTTTTAACATTTCCGAGGCGAACAACTTGATTGTTTGATTGCTTGACATAGGTTTCGCTCTTGTATGCGTAACCGCCTTGATACCGCACAATATCTCCCAGCCTAACCCACACCCAAGTATCAGGAAGATCGTATGGACAATCATCCTCTGTAATCGGCGGTAGCGGTTTTTCTTTTTTGATTTTTCCCTCTGCGATAAGGCGATCTTTCTCAGCACGAATTTGCTTGAGAAGTTCAGATGCAGGCGTATCAGCGGCATCGCGCTGCGTCAGCTTTCCCTGTACAGCTTGCTGCAGTATGGATTTACGAAGCTTGTTAGGGAACTCAGCGTTCAGTGCAGATAGTTTCCGTTCTGCTTCGTCGTACTCAGCCACCATCGGTAGGAGTTCCTCGATTTTTGTGACGATGCGCTCCTGTTCAGCAACAGGCGGCAGTGGGATCATTAAATTACTCAATGATGTAGCATTAAGCGTTTTCCCTTTGATTGCATTTTTTGAATTTCCTGTTGCAGCCACCAGAGGCAAGATTTTGAACAGATATGCTTGCAATACTTTGTTATCATCCTCCGTAGCCGTAGGAATAATGCTGATAATCGCCTCATTATGAACTGCATCTGTTCCAAGGATGGTCATCTTACCAATGGTAAGTTTGAAACTCATAAGCATAGTGCCGGCGGGAGTGATTTTTTCTCCAAAGCACTCCTTAAAAGCTTTTGTGCTGATAGTTTCCTTTGTCATTGACGTTACAGAATCCGCCTGCATATCTGCAATAGAGACCCATGGATAGGTTCCACCACTCCAATATTCTGTATTTTGCCGCTGTGGCGTTTTGCCAGAATAGAATGTTACAATATCAGCAAAGCGTACCCACTCCCAACTCTCCGGAAGATCATATAAAATGTCTTCAGCTGCGATTGGGGAAGCAGTATGTTTTTTATCTATTATAAGTGTGCCTTCTTTGATTCTGCGTGACCGTTCTGCATTAACTCGATTGACCAATTCACTTGCGGGTTCGTCACCCGGATTTTGGGGCAATAATTTCCCCTGTATAGCTAATTGAAGTATAGAGTTTTTTAAGTCTTGTGCAGTCATTCCCTCACCTCCAACATAGTGGAGACATTGGCAAGGATACGGTCTATGTCGGCATTTAGCACGGTGCGCTCTGCTTGGTAGCGAGCAATCAGTTCAGCAGGTTCCAAAATTTCTTCCTCTTCATGGGGAAAAGGGCAGCACTTATCAAAGTCGTAATTCAGCGCAATCAGTTCATCCACGGTAAAGAAGCGTGCCTTATCTTTGCCGTCTACCTGTATGGACTGTTTGTCTGCCCACCATTCCCGCACAGGATCAAAGTGCTTATCCTGCATAGGCTTGGTTTTGGTGAAGCTCTTAACACCTTCGGGATAATCCAAACGATAAAACCACACGCCACGGCTGGGAACACCCTTCTGGAAGAACAGCAAATTGGTGTTTACGCTGGCATAGGGCTTAAATACTTGAGGCAACCGGATAATGGTGTGTAATCCGTACTCATCCAACATCCTTTTTTTAATTGCTGCTTTTACACCATCGCCAAACATGAACCCATCAGGAAGAACCACGCCGCAACGTCCTTTGTCCTTTAGCAGATACATCATCAGCACAAGGAACAGGTCGGCAGTCTCACTTGTGCGGAACTCTGCCGGAAAGTTCTGCTTCACGGCATCGTCTTCAGCCCCGCCAAAGGGAGGGTTTGCAACAATAACATCTACTCTATCTTTTGCAGAATAATCGGCTACAGGTCTGTTCAAAGAGTTAATATGACGAATCTGCGGAGTTTCAATATCGTGCAGAATTAAGTTTGTCATAGCCAAAAGGTACGGTAAAGGCTTTTTCTCCCAACCGAAAATCGTAGTTTGCAGAGTGTTGAGCTGTTCGGTCGTGGTAATACTACCCATGTGAGCAATAGTGCTGGTTAAGAAGCCACCAGTTCCGCACGCAGGATCAAGAACGGTCTCACCCAATTTTGGATCAATTTTCTCAACGATAAAGTTGGTTACCGGGCGAGGGGTGTAAAACTCGCCGGCACGACCTGCACTCTGTAAGTCTTTAAGCATCCCTTCGTACAGTTCGTTAAACGTGTGTTTCTGTGTGGCATCAATAAAATCGACTTTTTCGTTGATACGGTTAATGAGCTGACGCAAATAGATACCGGATTTCATATAGTTGTTGATATCCGCAAATACATTGCGTACAACGAACTTTTTCAAATCACCATCGGAAACATCCAGCTTCTTTAATTTGTCAAACAGTTCGTCAACAAATTTAATCAAAGCATCGCCAGTGATACCCTCTTGGTTATCTGCCCAATCACGCCAACGATAGCCTTCCGGGATGGTGCTGCCACGATATTCTGGGCGGAACTCCCACTCCATTTCTTTTGCATCAAAAGCTTTCAAAAATAAAAGCCAAGTAATCTGTTCAATATATTGCGCATCACCGTTCAGACCTGCGTCTTTACGCATAATGTCTTCCAGTGATTTAATCATAGCGGACATTGCCATAGTAATAGTTCTCCTTTATGCTGCGTAAATAGCAGCTTCTAAGTCCTTGATCGCCTGTCGGAATTTCACAATTCCCCCGAATATTGTGTTAACAATATACACCTGGGTTCCGTACTGCTTGATTGGATCGACTTTCAGTACATCTACATTCTCTAAGTTGGACAAACCGGAGTCGGCATATTTGGTAAGCATTGCATCCAGAATCTCCGCTGCCTTTTCTCCGTATTTGGTGAAATAATTGCGTTTCCGAACATTGTTGGCTCGTTCTCGTCTGGTAAGAGGTGGTTGGTCAAACACAATATGACAAATCAGATCGAAAGGATCAAGATCCTGATTGATTTGTTCACATAGTTCAGAGAACAGAATACCATGTTCCTCCATCTCTTTGATAATAACTTCCTTTCGGTCGGCTGCACCCCAAGCCTTTAGGAAAGCATCTAATGTTGCATACTGATTCAGAACATTCTTTTTGGTATAGTCGATCAAGCTTTCTGTGATAAGCTTGCCATCTTTATCTATGTACTGAACCATCTTTTTAAGAATGGTCACTGGTTCTCCGCTGACCATATATTTTTTCTGCGGATTCACCGGCTTCGGTGGTTTCGGAGGGGGATCTCCGTGATGCCCCTTCATTGGGTCAAAATCTTCGTCCTGTTCACAGGGGCCATCAAAATCCGGATCATAGAATAGACGAGTAACATCACGGAAGTCAAAAATCGTGAAATACAATTTGCCAAGGTCTTCACGCACACGAGTACCACGACCAATGATCTGCTTGAACTCAGTTATTGACCGAATATTAGAATCCAATACGATATATTTTATCGTCTGTACATCAACACCTGTTGACAGCAACTTTGAAGTAGTTACCAGTACAGGGTACTGGCTTTCTACATTTCGGAAATTGTCGAGTTGATCGACACCGGCTTCATCGTTCGATGTAATACGCATGACATACCGTTCGTCAAGTGCCATCATGTCAGGGTTTTCATTAACCAATGCCCGACGCATTCTATCCGCGTGTTCCTGGTCAACACAGAAAAAGATGGTTTTGTCCATTCGACAATTATGTTTTTTCAGATAATCAGAAACGGTTTTTGCAACTAACTTTGTGCGCTGCTCAAGAACGATATTTCTATCAAAATCTAAGGCATTGTAAATCCGATCATCAATAACTTCACCATTGTCATCTGTCTGTCCGGTGTAGGGAACGAATCCTTCGACATCCTTATCAAAGAATACACGGATAACACGATACGGAGCAAGATAGCCATCGTTGATACCTTGCTTGAGGGTATAGGTGTAGACGGGATCTCCAAAGTAATCAATATTGGAAACTTCCTTGGTCTCTTTGGGCGTTGCCGTAAGGCCAATCTGCGTTGCAGCAGAAAAGTATTCCAGAACCTCACGCCACTGGCTATCGACTTTTGCACTGCCACGGTGACACTCATCCACTACGATCAAGTCAAAGAACGAGGGGCTGAACTGCTTAAACAGGCTGTTAGCATCTTCATCTTCACCTGTCAGACCTTGATATAATCCCAGATATATTTCGTGCGCTGTATCAAAGTTTTGCTTCGTGACCCATGTCATTTTATCCTTGAAAGGCGCAAAATCATTGGTGAAAGTCTGAGAGATAAGAGCTGTGCGGTCTGCAAGGAACAAAATTCTCTTCTTGATTCCTGCTTTCCAGAGCCGCCAGATAATCTGGAATGCAGTATATGTTTTACCCGTGCCTGTAGCCATCACCAACAGCACTCTGTCCTGTCCGGCTGCTATTGCTTCGACCGTCCTGTTGATTGCGTTGATTTGGTAGTATCGAGGCTGTTTGTTGGGGTTTTCGACATAATAAGGCTCATCTATGACCTTACTTTGGTTAGGGCCAATGTTGTTCTGAGCAGTGTACATCTGCCACAAGATTTCGGGCGAAGGAAACTTATCAAGCGACAGTACGGTTTCCTTTTCACCCTCTGTAATATATCGGTTATGGAATACAAAACCATCACCATTTGAGGAAAATACAAAGGGAACATTCATCATGTGGGCATAGTTCAATGCCTGCTGCATACCATCAGATATAGAATGATTGTTATCTTTTGCTTCAACAATAGCAATAGGCTTGTTGGGCTTATAAAACAGAACGTAGTCAGCTTTCAGGGGCTTTTCCCGTTTACATACTTGCCCTCGAGCAATGATACGGCCAGCGGTAATAGAATACTCCTCACGCATTTGTGTCATTGTGTTCCAACCCGCCTGTTCGATTGCAGGAGTGATATATTTAGTTCGGATATCGGCCTCGGATAATGCCTTTTTATCAATTGCCATAGCGTTACCTCCTGAAATATAGTGTAATACCATATATAGACGACTCAAATTACGTTTTCATTGTCGCACTTGTTCATCGGGATACTGATGAGATAGTTGAATCTATTACAATGTTGGGGATCACTTTAGCTTATATTTCTTTGCAGCCCCTCTACCGACAATCTCGATCAATCCATTTTCGCTCATCTGACGAGCGAGCAGGTAGGCTCTTGTCTTTTTAATATTCAGCAACTCCTGCAGATCTTCGTCGGTCATTTCTCCATACTCGGCTAAATAATCCATGACCGTTTTCATTTGCGGAGTGACTACCACAGGTGTTTTTTCAGATGTTTCCGGTGCGCTTTCGGCAACAGAGCCGCTGGCATTCATATTCGGCAGTACCAGTTTGAATGTGTTGGTGGTCACTTCGATGCGGGGCTGCACAGCACAAGCCTTATAGAGCGCATAGATTTTGCGGATGCCGGTGCCGTAAGATTCGATCAGCCGTAAACGATGGAAGATTTCAGCCAACTTGCGGTTACGGGGTTGGGAAATGCCATTGCGAATATCGTCAGCTGAGAGACCGGGCAGCAGGCCGCCAATCGAAATAAACTCAATGCAGGAATCATTGACATTGATAATAATGCTGCCGCTGTAGCTGTAGTCACGGTGGACAAGGGCATTGAGCAATGCTTCACGCAAAGCATCCTCTGGGTAATCGGATAACTCCACTCTCTCCAAACCCTTGAAGGTGGCTGCGGTGCGATTGCAGAGCGTCAGATACGCATAGCTATCGTCCAGCTGCTGGAAAATGGAGCCACCAAACTCCTTTGCATCCTTGAAGGTAATATTCGCTTCATCACCAAACACGGCGATCTTGGTCGTATGCTGGCACTGGTCTGACAGGATCATAGCCAGGTTGGTGTACTGGTCGTCATGGATGTTCCGCAGGCCAAGGGCAATGTACTTTTCTTCGGAGAAATCAACCTTATACCGCTTAAAGGTGTGCTCTGCCTCCTCAAAGGACAACTCCTGCGTAGGCGTACGCATTTCCTCAAATATATCGCCGTCGGAATCCTTGATCATTCTGCGAATTTGATCCGGGGATGCCTGTACACTGGATGCGCCCTGACGAACATAAACGCCGTTGGGCTTCATCCCCTTGGATTTCAGATAATAAGGCTTATAGCTGCCTTCGCCAACTTCAATCTGAATCACTTTGTTATCCTGGAGGACATACCGCACGAACATGGTGACATCCGGTGCAATCGCATCACGGATACCATTGGTCAGGCGGGTGTAAGTTTCATCCACATTATCAATACCGGTCAAATTGCCTTTATCGTCAATGCCGATGTAGATCACACCGCCATCCGTGTTCGCAAATGCAATGATCTCCTTGTAGATGTCGTCGATCATCTGAGATTTATATTCAATACGCTCGCTTTCATATTGCATACATTGTCCCTCCTCTGAACAGTTCACCTGTTGTTACCTATATTATACTCTAATTTTCACTTTTTTCAACACCGAAAGTGAAATTCATATTTCATTCACTGCGGGGCTATGAAAATTCGTTTTCTGCATTGTAGCATAAAATGAAGCCCTGGATTTCGCCTCAAAAGCAAAATCCAAGGCACTTCGCCTGTATTAATATGGAATTGGGGCAATTTGACGCTTAGCCAGATCGCCGCAGTTTCTACTCTAACGGTATGAATTTATTACGGGGTAGATCCTCTGATGGTAGTGATAGAATGTGTTGAATGGCTCTATTGGCAAACCTGTTGGTTTTCATCGTATCCCAATCAGCCAGTCGGACAATCTTAGCTGTTCCGTTCTTAAAATCAAATGAAATTTCGCCCCATTCGCCGTCGTAGTCTACCTGATATTCATAGACTGCGGCGGCGATTTTCTTTTTTCGTGTGGTCTTGGATGTCTGTTTTAGTAGGACAGCATGGAGCGCACCTTCGGAAACAAGCAGCTCTGTTAAATGATCTACGGCTTTTCTGTAAGCCCTTTCTGCACCGCTGGCTGTGCTGCCCTCAAACATGATCGCCAGTTCTTCAAAGGTGTGGCGGTTTTTCCAGGAGCCGACACGCCCACAGGTCATGCAGATCTCCAGCCGTTTTTCCAGCAAGGTCTGCTCCCGATAGTTCAGCTTTTCAAAAGCTCGTCGTACTTTTTCTGCCTGTATGCCATTCCAAAGGATGTCTGTGTAGTTCCAGCTATCGTCCAGGGCAACATCTTCGCCGGTTTCCTCGCCATCCTCGTCCATCACATATAAGGACTGCTGATTTCGGATGCCACGGGCTACTTTCAGATATTCTTCTGCAAGGGCAAGGTCACAGTTATATTTCCTGGCAAATTCGTTGACCGCATCTTTGGTATTGTGATAGAGCCATGCCATTGACCGGATCAGCTTATAATTGCTGAGAGAAGAAACTGACCATGCTTCTTCTCCCATGCGGAAGCGGAGCATGGCATCCCGTATGAACGGATAAATATAGGTGGCATATTCCGCACCTTTATCCGGGTCATAGTCCGTCAGCTTTTGGAGCATCAGTTCCCGGCAGGACAGCTTTATGTCCAGAAACCGTTCTGTGTTGTAGGGATCTCTGCCGTCCACTCCAAGGAACGACTTGATACGCTTATTGAGCTGCAGTTCGTAATGGTGGAGAAAGAATGAGAAATATATCAAATTCTTTTCCCGGAGCGCAGACAGAATATATTCGTTGATACTATCCACCTTTGGCGGTTCCGGTTCCAGTTGGAAGATGCGCTCTGCCAAATATTCAGAAAGCCCATTTGCAGATGGTTCCATATTGTATTTGGGGATATATCCAGTCATATCCCACGAAAAATCTTTCAGCATAGCGCACCTCCTTCCTAAGCCAGCATTGTTCCTCTGCCATCAACTAATCTTAAAGGCGATGAAGTAAACAGGGAAATCAAAACCATCTCGGGTTAGGATTAGTGTCGCTACCCGAGCAGCTGCGTTTGGATACGGCAACACCGAGAACGGCTTTTTTGTTTGAAGTGGGAGATTGTACTGGCGTACATGATCAGAATATCTATCCCAGAAGGCTTCAAAGTCCGCAGAATTGACATAGGCAACTACAAACGTAGCTGTACCCAGAGCGTTGTAATTGACGATAGCCTTGTCGATATGGGCATCAATATACGCAGCCGATACGCTGTCCAGCTTTAGCCCTTCAAATATGGCGATTTCTCGCCCTCCCTTGGTTAATAATATATCAACCTCAGCAGCGTCCTTTCCGGTTGCAGATATACCGTGCCTTGTTTGGTCCTTTACCTCGTTGTACCCCTTAAAAGAAAGCATGTCTCTGAAATAGTCGTTGATACTGTTCTCAGAACTCGAAGCATTGAAAGAGGCATTTAAGCAGACACGCTCACCCACCTGAATCAAATCATCAAGAACACTCTGTGCGACTGCCATATCTGCGTTTAGCCGTTCTTCGTTGGACGGAGGTATCATTGCAGATTCGGATACATCGTCAGAGGCAAAATAGAAAACCTTCCTAACAAGGAGTCCTGATTCGCTGGGCTTGAGTGCTTTGCCGATAGCATCTTTTAATGCAGAATTACACGATTGCAGTAGAGCTATATCAGCTTCAGGGCCTTCAAATGTGAAATCGACAGCGTGTTTATCCCAGTTATCCCCCTTTAATCCAGCATAGTAAGCCAGTCCAACATCTTCATACTCATATGTACATCGTCGATACGATTCGGCAACATTTCCTCGACCAAGTTGTTGGAGAAACTGAATTACCCTTTTGTTGTAGTTCTCTGGTAATTCATATGTGAAATCGAATGCTCCCATAGTATTGCCCTCA
The DNA here is from genome assembly GCA_001940845.1 of Christensenellaceae bacterium Phil7. GTDB lineage: Bacteria > Bacillota > Clostridia > Christensenellales > CAG-138 > PeH17. The sequence continues at coordinate 119,470 of MSGV01000001.1, read as the reverse complement.
CATCCTAATTATTGTAAAAATGTTTTGCTTCCGCAAGCAAAGCATCCTGTTCCATCTCTTTTTCATAGTCGCTCTGGGCATAGGCAACATTGCTGATTGCCCGGAGCATTTTATCTTTTGCCAGCTTTTTCATAACATCCGCAAGCTCGGTATCCAGTGTGCCACGCTTTACGTAGCGGTTAATAGTATTGAGCCGTCGTTCGTGAATCTGCTTTAGCGGATGATCGTCTGCAAGCTCCCGCTGCGCTCTGCCTTTCAGGTTGCCAATCTGCCGACAGGTGCGGTGCAGCCTATCTCCCGGTGCCAGACCGCCGCAGTATTTGGTATGTCTTGCGTTAGTGGTCAGAAACCATTTGCCGCAGACCCGGCATTTCTTTGGCGCATGGCCTACACACAATCCCTCATATAGATCAGACCGCAGCATCCCCACAAAGGATACATAGTGCATCCGTCTGACCAACATCGGAACATCATAGCCTGGACGGATAGTGGAGAGGTACTGCATTGTATTGTTGGTGAAGGACATCCACTTGCTGTCCTCAGTGAGAAAGGATTCCGGTGGGAAATATCTGCCAAACAATTCTGCAAGCCCATCTGGCGTGCGGTTACTTTCCGCTGCATCCAGCTCCATAGCAAACTGCGTCATGGCAGTCTTATATTCCCGCAGAGAAAAGGCAAGCTGTCCCAATACTGGCGTGATACGCCCAAGCAAAATACCGGGTCTATATTCCTCCATCTGTTCTGCGCTCAGAGTGCCGTACAGAAATGCCATGTTGTATGCCTGGTATTTCTGTATGCCCTCCGGGGTAAATGCTTTGGAGATGTTGGGAATATAGAAATCCATGTCCAGGCAGTCAAAGGGCGGTACAGGATGGAGCAGCTTCAATATTCCTGCTGCGGCTTCTTTTGTTTCGGGAAGCAAGGCAGGATCGGGAGTGCCGTCCGTCATCGTTTCCAGAAAGCGATTGACCGTCACACACAGTTCGTCCAGATTCTCTATCGTTGCATCCGGGATATTCAATGCCGCACAGCCAATCGTCCCCGTGGGCATGGATTGTCTTTCATAGGTCACAGTATCCTGCCAAAAATCCAGCGATAACATATTGTGTTCCATCTCAGTCCCGCCTGTCCTGTTTTTTGTTTTTCATAATGATACCATACAAATGTGAAGAAATCTACTGTTGTCCTGTTTTTTGAAACAGGGCTGTCCTCCGATTAGCCTGTTTTTTGCGAAATCCGGCATAACCATAGTGGAAAGAGCAAAGCACCTGCCAATCACGGCGGGTGCTTTGTGCTTTCAAAACTATTTTATCGGAGGTATTCATGACAATTTACGAAAGGGTCAAGGCGGCTGTCACAATACGCCAAGCCGCCGAACACTACGGGTTGACAGTAAGCCGCAACGGTATGGCCTATTGTCCGTTCCACAACGATCGGCATCCAAGTCTGAAGCTGAATGAGAACCATTTCTTTTGCTTCGGCTGCGGAGCCAAGGGGGATGTAATCGACCTCGTGGCAAGGCTGTATGGTCTCAGCGGCCATGAAGCGGCGCAAAGGCTGGCAGCTGACTTCGGTATCAGCACCGAGCCTGGACAGCCTGTGAAAGCTTCCCGCAAGCCCAAACGCCCCCATATCCGACAGTTCCGGGAGGATGAAATGCTGTGTTTTCGTGTCCTGACGGACTATCTGCATCTGTTGGAAGAATGGAAAGTGCGGTATGCACCCCAAACACCGGAGGATGACTATGACGACCGTTTTGTGGAAGCCTGCCAGATGCATGCCATATCGAATATATGGCGGATGTGTTGACCGTGGGCGATCTGGAAGAACGGGTTGCACTGGTGGACGAGCTGATAAAAAGCGGAAAGATTGCTTTTCTGAGGGAGTACACCAAACGAAAGAAGGAGGTAGCACACCGTGGCGAAGAACCGGAAAACGCCTGATATGAATCTGCCTGTCTGGTTCGATGGGCAAAATATCAATGAGGCTCTGTTTTGTGAAGAATTTCTGCAAGAGCGCAGAATCATCTTCGCAAACGGAGCTTTTTTCACGCCCGATGGTCGGGTAACAGATGATCTTCCTCTGCGTGGAGAGATTTACGAGAAACTGAAATTCTGCGCTGTGAACAACATTCCCCGGAAGATCACCAACATTCTGGAGGTGCTAAAGTTGGAAGCACAAGTGCCTGACTTCCCACCCCAGCAAGATCGCATTCATGTTTCCAATGGGACACTGATGCTGGACGGCACATTCACCACCGGCAGACCAGCTATCGTACGAAGCCGTCTGCCGATTGCCTATAATCCCAACGCACCTGAACCGACAATCTGGCTGAACTTTCTGGACGGCTTGCTCTATGCAGAGGATATCCCCACCTTGCAGGAGTTCATTGGTTACTGTCTGATTCCCTCCAACAAAGGACAGCGCATGATGGTCATTAAGGGGAGCGGCGGCGAGGGTAAATCCCAAATTGGTGCGGTGTTATCCTCGATTTTCGGCACGAATATGAAAGACGGCAGCATCGGAAAGATTTCTGAAAACCGCTTTGCCCGTGCTGATCTGGAACACATTCTGCTTTGCGTAGATGATGATATGCGAATGGAAGCACTGCGCCAGACCAATTATGTAAAATCCATCGTCACAGCCCAGGGAAAGATGGATCTGGAACGCAAAGGGAAGCAGAGCTACCAGGGCTGGATGTTCGCTCGCCTGATGGCGTTCAGCAACGGTGATCTGCAAGCCCTGTATGACCGCAGTGACGGTTTTTACCGCAGACAGCTTGTACTGACTACCAAGGAAAAGCCTGTTGGCAGAGCTGACGATCCTGACCTTGCAGAGAAGATGAAAGCCGAAGATGAGGGAATTTTCCTGTGGGCTTTTGAAGGCTTGCAGCGGCTTGTTGCGAACAACTTTAAGTTCACGGAGAGCGACCGTATTCGTGAAAATCGGGAAGCGGTCAAGCGGGATAATAACAACATTTTTGATTTCATGGAATCGGAGGGGTACATCCGCATGAAAGCGGATGCCGCCATCAGCTCCAAGGATTTCTATGAAATCTACCGGATGTGGTGCGAGGAAAATTCCCTTGTGCCGCTGAAAGCCCGCAGCTTTAGTGATGCCATGATTGCCAATGCCCGGAAGTACGATCTGGAGCATTGCAACAATATCACCAACTCTGCCGGACGGCGAGTGTGGGGATTCATGGGAATTGAAGCTGTGGCTCGTCCTAATATAAACGGGTTTTACAGAGATTTGCCGTGTACGTACGTACCGGAGGAATGGAGAGACGAATCGTAAAACCGCAATACTGGTACGTATGTACACAGCAAAAGAGCGTGAAACGCTCGTTATAGAAACAGCACACGTCGCTTGGCTGGGCTGTTTCTATGTCCACGGGATTTTGGAAAAGCACCGTGGACAGGCAGTGAAAATAATCAGTTTTTCGCTGCCGCCGGATGGCTGGTGTTTCACAAAACAGCAGCTATCCGGGCTGAACAACTTAGAAACAATGCAGACAGTTTCCAGGCGGTTCAGCAGAGGTCACCGAAGTGACCGCACACCCCTCGGGGGAGCCCTCGGAGAGCCCACGGCACTTTGCAGCCCATAGGGATGAAAGTGTCATAGTGGGTTATTACACTTCCGCAGAAGTGCACCCCCGTAGCCCTCGCCCGTCTGCTACTCTCGAAAGAAAGGAAAAATCTTATGGCAAGAAACGATGGAATTGACCGTACCTTTGCCCGTAACCAGGACTTGCCAACCCTCGATGATGTGGCAAAAGTTCAGGAGCATAACGAGCGAGAAAAGGACAGCTACTCCAACCAAGATATTGATACCACCCAGACCCACCGCAACATCCATTTCAAAACACCCACCGACAGCTACGCCGCCATGTTCGATCAGATGATTTCCGATGGCGTTATCTCCACCCGTGGCCTGAAAGCCGATGCTATAAAATATGGGGAGCTGCTGTTTGATGTTAATTCAGCTTACTTTGATAACCACGGTGGCTATGAATATGCCAAACAGTTCTTTGCCGATGCCTACCAAGCTGCCGTGAAAATCGTTGGCGGTGAGCAGTATATCCTATCTGCTGTCATGCACGCCGATGAACGCAACCGGGCTATGTCGGAAGCACTGGGACGGGATGTGTACCATTATCATCTTCACGTGGTCTATGTCCCGGTGGTGGAGAAACAGATTTTGTGGTCAAAGCGGTGCAAGGACAAATCGCTGGTGGGAACGGTCAAGGAAACCATTATGCAGGTCAGCCGCAGTAAGAAGTGGGAATCCAAGGTGGCTCTGGATGAACAGGGTAATCCGCTTATGACCGCCAAGGGCAAGAAAGTTTTGCGCCCATCATACAGTGTCCTGCAAGACGATTTCTTCAACTATATGAAAGCCGCCGGATACACTGATGTGGAGCGTGGAGAGCGTGGCAGCACTGAGGAACATCTGACCGTGACCCAATTCAAGGTGGCACAGGAGCAGCAGCGATTGGAAGCCGTAACCGTCCAAATTCAGCAGAGCGAACAAGCGCTTGCTGCCAACAACGCCACGGTGCAAAAGCAGAAACAGGAGCTTGCCGCCCTGAGAAAAGAAAACAAACTGCGTAATGATGCCGCTGTCACCATACAGGACATTGAAGCAATGGGTAAGAAAATGCTGACCGGAAATATCTCATTGACCCCAGCCGAGTGCGACACGCTGAAACGGTATGCGGCAAATGGGGTCGCCGCAAAAGCGGAAATCTCCCGGCTGAAAGACAAGCTGGCTTCCGCTGAAAAGACTGCTTCCATCTGGAAGAAACGGTATGAGAAATTGCACGAAAGATTTGAAGAACTGAAAAAGGAAGTCCAGCCGTATCTGGATGCTGTGAAGCTCGCACCTGAGAGGGTACGGGCTTTTCTTTCTGCCATCCTCGCCAGAGGAAAGGAAACACAGGAACACAAACATCCTGCCCACAGACATGGACAGGATATGGAACTCTGATTATTGAGAATTATGGAGGATAAGTGCCTATGGTAAAAGACCAGGAACAGTTTGTAGATAAGTCTGAAATTCCTGTATGGAGAAAATACACGCTGAGTGTGCAGGAAGCAGCAAAGTATTTTCACATTGGAGATAAAAAGCTGAGAAAGCTGATTGATGAAAACCCGGATGCGGATTTCGTTTTGTGGAATGGCTCTCGCCCTCAGATCAAGCGTAGGATGTTTGAGCGTTTCATCGACGAGAAGTTATCTGCCATCTAAAAAGTTCAAATAATTTGTGTAGATTACGAGCCAATTCTATGATATTATTTCAGTATCATAGTTTGGCTCGCTTCTACGACAGTTGAGTATAAGAAAGGAGAACTCAATGTCGGAAGTCAGACGAGACAATAAAGGTCGTAAGTTATGGACTGGAGAGAGCCAGCGAAAAGATGGAAAATATGAATACAAGTATCAGGATGCGTTCGGTATTCGGAGAACTGTTTACAGTTGGAAACTGACGCCTGCTGATACGATCCCGAAAGGCAAGCGGAATGATATTTCGCTGAGAGAAAAGGAAAAACAGATTCAGAAGGAACTGGATGGCAACCTTGCTCCCAATGGTGGCAATCTGACTGTATTGGAGCTTGTAGAAAAATATGTCGGTCAGAAGCGTGGTGTCCGCCACAATACCATGGCGAACTACAGGTTTGTCATTAACATTATCAAGAAGGAAGTCTTTGGACAGAAACGGATTGATAAGGTCAAGAAATCCGATGCCAAGGAATGGCTGATTAAGTTGCAGGACGATGGACGGGGCTACAGTACCATTCATTCCGTCCGTGGCGTTATCAGACCGGCTTTCCAGATGGCGGTGGATGATGACCTCCTGAACAAGAACCCCTTTGAATTTGAGCTGAATACCGTAGTGGTCAACGATAGTGTTACCAGAGAAGCGATCACACGGAAGCAGGAGCGAGCATTTCTGGAATTTGTCAAGAACGACAAGCATTTCTGCAAGTATTATGATGGTATCTTCATCCTGTTTAAGACAGGGCTTCGTATTTCCAAGTTTGTAGGATTGACGATCAAGGACATTGATTTTGAAAACAACAAAATCATTGTAGATCATCAGCTCCAGAGGACAAGAAACATGGAATATGTGATTGAAGATCCCAAAACGGGCTGCGGTACAAGAATGGTGCCTATGACCCCGGAAGTGAAAGCGTGCTTCAAGCGTATCCTTGAAAAGAGGAAACCGCCGAAGGTCGAACCTGTGGTGCAGGGATACAGTGGATTCCTGTTCCTGGATAAAAACGACAGACCGATAGTTGCACTGCATTGGGAAAAGTATTTTCAGCATATCTGCCAGAAGTATAACAAGATTTACAGGGAAGAAATGCCGAAAGTTACGCCCCACGTTTGTAGACACACTTTCTGTTCCAACATGGCGAAGTCCGGTATGAATCCGAAAACCCTCCAGTATATTATGGGTCACAGCGACATTGGTATCACGCTGAACACCTATACACACCTTAGATTTGAGGATGCAGCAGAAGAAATGCAGGAGATGAACAGCAAGTTTCTTGACCTGGTTAAGATACCCGATAAAAAACGGGTGTCGTAAATCTTTTGGGTTTACGACACCATTTACGACAAACGATGGCAAAACCAAGCGAGGTTATGCTTAGTTATGCAAAGATATGGATTTGTGCATCTGTCGTAGAAATGTTGAAAAGTGTTGTAAATACGGCAAAACTCAGCATAACTGAGTATAACCAAGCTTATTTAGGAGTTTAGATATATGGTAAAAATCCTTTTCGTATGCCACGATCGCATCCATGCAAAGGCCATGTATAGGATGGCAGTTCAGTCTTGGGGTAAGGCGGCAATTCCTGATATTTTTTCGTTTGCTTTATGAAAATAAGTCCGGAGAAAGGAGCTGCTGGCTATGAGCAACCAACTCAAACTTCAAAATATAGTATGGCTATTTTTTGACATAGGATCTACACTGGTGGATGAGCAGATCGCCTACGATCACCGCATCATGGACATGATTACAGAAACGAATCTGACCTTTGCGCAAGTCCATGCCAAACGTGCGGAACTGACCCAACAAGGGGTGGACGGCAACTCCGCTGTCATAACCCATTATGGGCTAAAGAAAACACCTTGGCACAGCGAGGATGAAGTCCTGTATGCCGATGCCAAGAGCGTATTGAAGCAACTGACAAGCCTAGGATATCATCTAGGCATAATTGCAAATCAAGCCCCCGGCGTGGCTAAGCGTCTTGCCGTTTGGGGTATTGCTGATTACTTTACTGTGGTTGCATCTTCATCCGAAATAGGAGTTGCCAAACCCGATCCGTTAATCTTTGAAAAAGCTCTCGCTATGGCCGGCTGCGCTGCTTCTCAAGCGGTAATGATTGGTGATCGTCTGGATAATGACATCATTCCTGCAAAGAAAGCCGGGATGCAGACGGTTTGGTTTCGAAGCGGTCTGGCTGCTTTTCAGACCAAGGAATTGAGTGCAGAATATGCGGATGCAATCATTGACTCGCTTTTAGAGCTGACGAGTATTTTTGTATAAAGGAGACTTTTCTATGAACAGAGTTGTTCAAGATATTACAAACTTCATATTTATGAGCGATGCTCCCCAAAAGAGCGATGTGATTCTTGTGCCGGGTACTTCTCACGCCGAGATCACAGAAAATGCTGCCCAGCTTTACCATCAGGGCTATGCACCCTATATTCTGCCTTCTGGCAAGTTTTCTTCCAGTCTAGGGCGATTTGCGCAGGAAAAGGTTACTGACCCACGATATCATGGTACCTTCTCAACGGACTTTGAATACTGCAAGCGCATCCTCACGGTATGCGGGGTGCCGGAGACTGCGATTCTCCGCGAGGAGCAGGCAACCAATACTATGGAAAATGCTGCTTTTTCTGCGCAGGTGCTTCGCACGATGGGGCTCTATGTAAAACGAGCAATCCTGTGCTGTCAGGCATTCCATGCCAGACGGGCCTTTATGTCCTATGCCTGCCATTTCCCAGGCACAAAACTGCTGGTCGTCCCCACGGAAACCCAAGGTATTACAGCGGAAGGTTGGTATCGCAGCGAAAAGTCATACCAAAAGGTGCTGAAGGAAGTTGCCAAGTGCGGCGTTTATTTCGCGGACCAAAGGGGACAGTTTTGATTTTACGGCAAAAGTAAAAGGAAATACAAATGCTTGAATTATACATACCAAAGCAAGAAGAACTGTGGTTCTATCAAAAAATGCTTTCTGACCCTGCGACCATGTCCTACAATGCGCATTGGAATGTAAGCTGCGATGACTACCACAAGGATACCGGCTGCATTGATTTTTCAGAATCTGAATGGTCACAGTGGTACAGTCATTGGATCGGGAATGAGCCTGAACGGTATTATGCCTACATCTGCCGAAAAACCGATGGAGCTTGGATCGGCGATGTGAATTTCCATTATACATACGATAAAAATTGGTGGGATATGGGTATCGTGATTTATGCTCCTTACCGGGGTATGGGATATGCAGTCCCCGCCCTGAAACTAATGCTTGACCATGCGTTCCGGGTTTGCAAAATCAGTCGCATTCATAATGATTTTGAGCTGGCAAGGAACGAATTGGCTGCATGGCAGACCCATTTCTCAGCGGGCTTCCGGGAGCTCAGCCGGGAGAACGGCTGGCTTGAAGTTATGATTACGAAAGAGCAATGGCTCAATGACATGGCTTAATGGAAAATGCGCCAGTATATACAGGAGCAGCATAATGGGAAGAGCTATTCAAGATATTATAATCTACATATTTATGAATACCCTTCCCCAAAAAAGCGATGTAAGCATTGATCCCGGCATCATCCACGCTCAGATATCTGGTTCGGATCATATTGGTTGGATAAACGATCCTAATAATGCCTCTCCATTAAGGAGGTAAATTTACTCAGTCCTTGCTATGCGCATTTTCATAGCTCGCACGGATACAATCAGGCAGCTGGTTCGGGATCATTTTTTTCAGGCGATCTTCATTACCATCTTGCATCGCCTGCTCATAATACCAGCACTTGAATTTCAGCATATCAAGCATCTTGTTCATTTGTGCAATTTCCGCTTCCACCACTTGCTTTTGCTTTATAAACAGTTCCCTGCGCTGGGGATAAGTGGAAGCCCCCTCCATACACCAATCCATAAACCGCTTAATGTCCTTGATCTCAAGTCCGGACTTTTTCAGGCATTCAATCACCCTCAATGCTTCCAATTCTTTCTCTCCGAATTTTCTGATACCCGACGTTCGCTCCATCTCGGGAAATAGTCCTTGTTTATCGTAGTATCTGAGTGTGGAAACCGGAAAACCAAACATTTCGGATACCTGTCCGATGGTGTACATAAATTATTCACCTCTTTTTTCAAAAATTTTCAAACCTCCCCTTGACCTAAACTCAGGTTTAGGTTTTATAATTATTATAGCACAGGCTGGCAGCAAAAATCAAGATATAGAGAAGGAGTGTTTTCATGGAAACATTGCGTTTAACCAGCGAATGGGACAAGGTATTTCCCAAAAGTGAGAAGATAAACCAAAGCAAGGTTACCTTCCATACCCGCTACGGTATTACACTTGCGGCGGATATGTACATTCCCAAGAATACAACCGGCAAGCTGCCCGCGATTGCAGTCAGCGGGCCTTTTGGTGCAGTTAAGGAGCAGTCCTCCGGTTTATATGCTCAGAGAATGGCCGAACTCGGCTTTCTGACCATCGCCTTTGATCCATCCTTTACGGGTGAGAGCGGCGGTATGCCCCGCTATGTTGCCTCCCCAGATATTAATACCGAAGATTTTTGTGCGGCAGTGGATTTCCTTTCCGTACAGGAAAATGTCGATCCGAACCGTATCGGTATCCTTGGTATCTGTGGATGGGGCGGTATGGCGCTCAATGCCGCTGCGGAAGATACTCGTATCAAGGCAACCATAGCCGTTACCATGTATGATATGACTCGCGTGAACGCAAACGGCTATTTTGACAGTGAGGATAGCGAACAGGCTCGTTATGAAAAAAAGAATGCGATGTGCCAGCAGCGGACAAAGGACTATCTAAATGACAGCTATGCACTGGCAGGAGGGCTGCCGGATGCCATTCCGGAGGACGCTCCATTTTTCCTGAAGGACTACTTTGACTACTATAAGACGGGACGGGGCTATCATCCCCGCAGCTTGAACTCGAACGGAGGTTGGAATGTGACCTCATCGCTGCCGTTTTTGAATATGCCTATTTTGCAGTATATTTCGGAAATCAGAAGCGCTGTCCTGCTGGTTCACGGAGAGAAAGCCCATTCCTGTTATTTCAGCGTGGATGCATTTAAAAGGCTAACCGGAGATAATAAAGAGTTGCTGCTGGTTCCCAATGCCGTTCACACTGATCTGTATGATCATTTGGATGTGATACCCTTTGATAAAATCTCAACATTTTTCAAAAAATATCTAAATCTGTAAACAAGAAGGAGATTTGAACATGAAAACTATCAATTGCGAAGAATTTGATCGTTGTAATCTTTTCGGAAAAGGTGAGCCAAACGCAGCATTCGCCCAATATTTTACTGGGAATTCATTTATTAATCCGCTCACAGATCCGTCCGCTTGTCCACTATCCTTTGCAAATGTGACCTTTGAGCCGGGATGCCGCAATAATTGGCACATTCACTATGCAGAGAAGGGCGGCGGACAAATCCTGTTATGCATAGCCGGAAAAGGTTGGTATCAGGAGTACGGAAAGCCCGCTCAAGCACTGAAGCCCGGCGATGTGGTCTATATACGACCTGGCTGTAAACATTTCCACGGAGCGCAAAAGGATTCGTGGTTCAGCCATATTGCTGTTGAATGCCCCGGTGAGAATTGCCGTAATGAGTGGTGCGAGCCTGTCAGCGACGAAGAATATAATGCATTAGGATGAGGAGACACTTCTCATGAAAAATATTGTACAGACAGCAGGAAGAGAGGCTCTAGGCGGATTCGCTCCTGAGTTTGCTCATTTCAATGATGACATTCTGTTCGGAGAAAACTGGAACAATGAAGATATTGATATAAAAATGCGATGCATCATCACCGTCGTTGCACTCATGTCTTCTGGAATCACAGATTCTTCCCTAAAATATCATCTGGAGAATGCTAAGAATCATGGCGTTACACAGAAAGAAGTCAGTGCGGTCATCACGCATGCGGCGTTTTATGCCGGTTGGCCTAAAGCATGGGCAGTTTTCAACATGGCAAAGGAAATCTGGCAGGTGGAAAAGTAAATCATATTGTTGATTCCAATGCTCTGTTTGAAAAAATACTTACGAAAGGATGGACTCACTTTGAATAAACCCTATATTATCTGTTACATGATGACATCTATAGATGGTAGAATCGACTGCGCAATGACAGAACAGCTTCCAGGCGTGGAGGAATATTATCCTCTGTTAGAGCAATTGAATTTACAGTCCGTTGTAAGCGGAAAAACAACTGCCAAACTGGAGCTGGCGGAGGTTGGCGAATTTACGGCAAGGAATCCAACACCTGTGGGAAAGGAAATAATATCTAAGAAGGCGGACAGCAAAGCAGGATACGATATAATTGTTGATACAAAAGGCAGTCTGCTTTGGAAGAACGATACTCAGTATGATAAGCCGCATATTATTATCACTTCTCAGTTGGTCAGCCCCGAGTATCTGGAATATTTGGATGGAAAAAGCATTTCGTACATTGTAACGGGCAAAAAACAAATCGACCTAGCACGCGCAGCAGAAATCCTAAGGGAATCCTTTGGCGTAGAGCGGCTGGGTGTGGTTGGCGGTACTACCATCAATACGTCTTTTTTGGATGCAGGGCTTCTTGATGAAGTTATTATTCTGATCGGAGCGGGTATTGACGGGAGAGCGGCCTATCCTCCCATATTTAATCGGCAAGGGGAAATAAGCCCTGTGCCTTTGAAACTCAATCTTATTGAGGCGAAATCATATGATTCCGGGGCAGTGCTGATACGTTATAGAACAAATTAACGAAGTTGCGTCAGTAAGATCAATCAGCTCCTAGACAATGGACTCTTCACCAACCTCTTTAAATCAAACAAAAAACAGAAAGGATGATCCTTATGAAACGAATGATTACAGCCATACTCAGTTTGACACTTGCACTCAGTCTTGCCTCTTGCGGTAATTCCGACAGCACAACCGGACAATATGAAACGTCCGAAGGTTTGTCGCAGTCGGCAACCAACGCACCTTCACCGAGCAGCACTGCACAGGACACAGACTCTAAAACAGGAAATGTTTTGGTTGTTTATTATTCTGCAACAGGGAACACCGAGGAAGTGGCAGGCTACATTGCTTCCGCTACCAACGGAACGCTGTTCGAGGTGAAACCGGCAGATGATTATACAAGTGAGGACTTGAATTGGAGCGACAGAAACAGCCGTGTATCACGTGAATATGCAAACCCAGAGCTGCGGAATATGGAGCTTGTTTCGGCAACTGTGAAAAACTGGGAAAGCTACGATACCATATTTATCGGTTATCCGATTTGGTGGGGAATTGCCGCTTGGCCGCTGGATACCTTTATAAAAACCAATGACTTTGCCGGAAAGACTGTCATTCCGTTTTGCACCTCTTCCTCCTCCGGCTTAGGTGACAGCGGCAGACTTTTAGCGGAGATGGCGGGAGAAGGCAACTGGCAGGAAGGCATCCGTTTCCAATCCGGCGTTTCTGAAGACACCGTTCTTGAATGGCTGAACGGTTTGTCACTGTGAGCCATATTGAAAAGTATGGAAACCATGAAAAAATCCTTGGCGACCTACTTCTCGCTGGCGAGTGAACAGTATGGGGTAGGCTTGGTCGAGGAAGACAATACGAGCACCATTGCCCATATGGTTGCCGATGGGACAGGTGCGGATCTGCTTGAGATCAAAGCAGCGACACCCTATCCACAGACCCATAACGCATTATAAGTAAAATGGAAGTGGATATGAGAAGAATGTCATATAAAAAGAAAATATGGCTGACCGTGAATGTGCTTATGGTGATGGCTATGCCGTGCTTGATGGCCTATTCGTTAATCGGAGAGGCTTTTCACGAATGGCTGGGCGTTATCGCTTTTCTATTGTTTTTACTGCATCATATACTAAACTGTCGGTGGCTGAAAGGCATCACCAAGGGAAAGTATACCGCCACTCGGATGGTCAACCTGATCATCAATATATGTTTGCTTTTTATTATGATTCTATTGCCTGTCAGCGGAATACTGCTTTCGCACCAGCTTTTTCCCTTTATAAATATTCCTCCTCTGACACAGGCAGCAAGAACGATACATATGGCGCTTTCTTATTGGGGATTTCTGCTTATGAGCCTTCATCTTGGATTTCACGGTATGTTCATTCATTTCTTTTTCACCAGAAAGAAAAAGAAATCCAATATTCAAAAGGCTGTGCTATACAGCGTGGGATCAGCCGTCTGTGCCTATGGCCTCTACGCATTTATACATCGAAATTTCATAGATTATTTGTTCTTGAAAACGCATTTTGTGTTTTTTGATTACTCTGAAACGGTAGGGCGATATCTGTGGGATCACCTAATCATAATGGCCGCCGCTTCCTGTATGGGATATGCGCTGCAATCCATACTAAAAAAACGGTCTGACAGAAATCGTCAAGTCAATAAGGAAGGACAGCAAAGTCATGCGTAAAGTTATGCCATGGATTTTAATAGCAGTGCTGATCGTAGCATCATTAACAGGCTGCGGGAAAGCTCCGTCAGATAAACCAAATTCACAGGAATAATTGACCGTTGAAGCGGAAGACCAATCAGAGAACGCCTCTGCGGAGATTGACCCGTGATGCAGGAGCGCTGACAACGAAAGATACGGAGCTTGTTCCCCATACAAAAACACCGACAGCGTTCGTGCGTTTTGCGAACGTCATCGGCGTATGAAAGAAACACTATGAAATCTTTATTCTATCGGCAGAATATCGGATTCCAAGTAAAATGCGTTGGGTTCCAAACGCAAGGCGTTAAAGTCCGAGCGCGAGGCGGAGGATAACGAGCGCGTCATCGGAATTGACAATGCCATTTTGGTTGATGTCAGCAAGCTGCTGCTGTTCCTCGGTGAGTGCAAAGAGGTTCATTGCGGAGCGGAAGGTAAGCAAGGAATCCTCAACCGTAATTGTTCCATCCATGTTGACATCGCCAAGCTCGTACTGCGGAGGCTGGGGAGCTTCGCCGTCATACGGGATGAACATACCGAGTATTTCACAGCCGCCGTCGCCGTTGATAACGCCGCAGGGTGTGCTTTCGCCCGTTGCGGGATCGATGACACGCAGTAGGTTTCCCGGAGCATAGGGGGAATCCCACTGTGCCCAATAGATAACGCCTGTGTTATGGTCGTAAGTCATTGACTGCTGCTGGAAGGCGGGAGCGCCCGTCAAGCCAATATTCCGTATAATTTCGGCGGTATCAAGGTCTAACTCGCAGAGCATGGCTTCGCCGTAGTTAACCGCCCCTGATCCTATGAGCAGCGCATATGCCGTGCCATCGGTACTTATTGCAATGGAGAAATACGCTGCAAAGCTTGCGATGGGATCGGCGTTTGTGATAGTTCCGATCATCCTGCTTTCGCCGGTAACGAGGTCAACCGTAGCAAGAATTGTTTCATAGCTGTTCAGGTCGACGGCAGTATAATACATGGTTTCGTTGCTGTAATTGTATGCCATATCCAGGACCATGTAGTTATCGAATCCAACGCCGTAATACTCGGGTTCAATTACTGCGTACTCAAAGTCCTCAAAACTCATTTTGAAAAATTCCTCTGGACGAGTGCCGTATCCGGTGAAACCGTAAATATAGCCATCCACATATTCCGCTGCGGCAACGGCAACTCCCCGCCCGTCATCACCGAACTGCCCGCCAAAATCGAAAACGCTCGTTTCGGGGTCAACATCGTTAAAGTTTACCCAAGTGCAGGGCTTGCGGTAGTATCCGCCGCCTTCGCTGTAGTATAGGCTTTCCGTTCCAATCATACCGTATAGCTGTACGGGAGGCTGCGCGGCTGTGATGGTAACAGCGCAATGTGCGGCAAATCCGCCATCCTGGGTGGTCACGGTGATGGTGGTGCTGCCCTCTTTTATGCCACGAACAACGCCGTTTTCGTCAACGGTCGCAATGCTTTCATCGGCGGAGGAAAAGATTATGTTCGTATTGTGGGCATTGAGTGGTGTGAGCATCCATTCAAGCTGAGCTTTGCGCTGTGCTGGAACGGAAACATTGCTCGTCACCTCGATTCCGTTTACCGGAAGCGGCGCACCGACATGAACATTGTCCAGCCATGCGGTATCCTCGCCGTCTGACGCAACATAGTCCTTATAGTAAGTCCATTCAAAGGTGTGCGTGCCTGCGGAAAGCTCTATGCTCATGCCACTCCAATCGACTTCGCCAGACCAACGTTGGATCAGTTCGCCATCTATATAGAACTTGAATAGATCCATGCGCTCCTCGCTGCTGACGGCGTATTCAAAGGCAATGACATCGCCCTCGTTCGTCTCGGCAGTAAGCATAACGGTGGAAAGACTTGGGATTTCCTCAGTATAGTCCTCGTTGTAGCTCGAATCAACGCCTTGATTGGTCGATTTTGCATGATCGCCCTCGACAGCCCAAGGATAGTCGCCCTCGGAGACGAATTCGAGATTGTCTCCCGGGTAGTTGAGTGCCTCGTTGAGGTTCGCAGCGTCCCGCGTTTCAGCAGAAACGGGGAGAATCGTCCCTGCAAAGGCAAGCAGGGTTGATAGGATGATTGCAAGGAATTTTTTCATCGTTGTTTGCTCCTTTTTAAACTTGCGTTGGCAAATGTTGTTTATAAAAAAACTAACATTATGCCACCATGCATTTTAAGTATAATTTCCGCATACCGCGTTTGTCAATAGCTTTTTTCAAAGTTTTATGGTATACTTTTTAGTGTTGGGCGGGAGCAGGCGTGATTTGTTAACGTTATCTCTTTACCTAATATGTTATGAATTAAACCATTAAGGAGAACAAGGATGATTATATATAAACCCGTACCGCTTTTGGAAGCGAGCCTTTTTTTAAGCAATAGGGAGACAGGTAATTCTATCAAAGAATACTTTGCCAATAACATGGAACTTATGATTTCTGCGGGGGGCAGGGCGGTGGAATGCGCCAACGCGCTTATTGAGCTTGAAACGCGGCTGGAGAGCAGCATAGATGCGGATGACGCAACTATTGCGCTCCTTTTTAAGCCGTTTGAGAGAGACATTGAAAGCAGCGTGCAGGCAACTCATTTTGCTGCCAACCTCATAGCTCAGGATATCAGTAATTATTACGATTATAACAGCTGTTTTAATAATCTGCACAATGAAAAGCATCGGATAAGAAATGTAATTGCAAACTGGATTAGTGGTTCTGCCGACTATAGCGGCGTACCGCCCCTTGATGCGGATGAATTCTTTAATATTGTGAAAAACAGCGGTCTTGTTGCCGAAACAAAGTGGCTTTGTCTCGATATTGCAGCAAACTATGATAAATATGTAGATATGCTCGAACACGTGCTTCGTCCTGTTGCAGAGGAGTTTTGCCGCTGCGAAAAGCTTATAAAGCCCCTGCTCGATTTGTTTTCCGCCGACTATTCGGAGGAGGAGAGCGCAGCCAATATCCTTGCCGAGCTTTGCCAAAACATGAAAACCTCGCTCGATGAGATAAGGATCTACCCGCTGGTAACTTATTATAAAGAAATGGTAGTAAATTTCGTTACGGATAACGGCCATCGCATCGCCGAGGGCGGCATAGGGGTGCTGTATAAATTTATCAGGGAGAACTATACCCCGAAGCTCTGCGACAGGGAAGTCCTTGCAAAGATAATGAACGCGCTCAGCGGCAAGAATCGCTTCAACATCGTTGCGCTGCTCGCCGATGGCCCCGTCTACGGGCGAGAACTTGCTCGTATGCTGGACGTTGCTCCCGCGACCATTTCCCAACATATGGTGACGCTCATGGGCGCAAACTTGGTTAAGATCGAAAATGACGGCTATCGCGTGCATTATTCCCTCAATCGCGAGGGCGTAAGGGTCTTCATCGATATGCTGAAAAGACTGCTTCTGAAGGAGTGACGGGGGTGAACGGGCTGCGCTTACCCCGCCCAGCGGCTTGATTTAACTCAAGCCTGCTTTGCCCGCCTTAGCTGAGCTGTAGACGAAAAGGGAGGCTAACCACTAACTGCTCTCCACTTCCAACCAACACTGTCCGCCGCAAACTCTTAGCATAGATAGGCAGAGGTTGCGTTTTGTCGCTTGGTTTTCCACAGCTAACCCCACCTGCCCGTAGTGATACTGATTGAGTTGCTTGATTGCCCCGCCTTGGCTTGGTGAGGGATGTGGGAACCGGGGTACGACAGCAGTGAATGTGGAAGCAGCTAGCTGCCAAGGAACATTGCTAAAATAATCCTTGCAGCGCACCATGGCGGGCCATGCTTTTTACCAACTAAGCTTTTGGGTGGAAACGAAATCTGTCCTATGCCATTACCATAGTTCCGCTTCGACAGATAGGAAATAGCAAAGCCAGAAAAAACCGTCAAGGATAAAATGCGCTTGATTTATGCGACTTTGCGAACGCAGAAATAGGGTAGGTAATGGTTTTATACTACTGTCCCCAAAAACAGCGGTCTATTGCGTAACAGCAAAAGAAAAGGCGGGTGAGAAGTATTTGCTCCTCACTAGTCTTTCTCTGCCCCCTGTTTAGCAGCTGCCCTAATTCAGTTTGTTGGTAGATACTGTCTTATGAGTAGCTACCTAATGGGGCCTTCTTTTGCTAATCATATAGTTAAGTTTGGTGATATTATCACGGAAATCCTTATTTTTCTCCTATAGAATAAAGTCATAAAACAAGAGAATTGGAGGGCAAACAGATGTCAGTTATCAATATTACAAAAGAGAACTTCCGTCAGGAGGTATTAAACAGTTCCAAACCCGTACTTCTGGATTTCTGGGCAAGCTGGTGCGGTCCCTGCCGTATGGTCAGCCCTATCGTAGATGAGATTGCCGCCGAGCGAAGAGATATTAAAGTAGGCAAAGTAAACGTAGACGATCAGTCAGAGCTGGCGACACAGTTTCAGGTTATGAGCATTCCGACGCTCGTTGTGATCAAAGATGGAAAAATCGTGAATCAGGCGATGGGCGCACGTCCGAAAGCTCAGATTCTCGCTATGCTGTAAGGAGGTGCGAAATGGGATTTTTTGATTTCTTACGCTCCCCGGACATCAATACCGGAGTAGCGGAATATCAGGAGACAGCTGGTGCCGTGCTTCTGGATGTACGGACAAGGCAGGAATATGGGCAAGGGCATATCTCCGGCAGTAAAAATCTCCCGCTGCCAGAAATCGGGCAGGCTGCCCACATGATTCCAAAAAAAGATACCCCCATTTTTGTCCATTGTCTCAGTGGGGCAAGGAGCCGTCAAGCGGCAGCACAGTTAGGGCAGATGGGCTACACCAATGTGAAAAATATCGGTGGAATTTCTTCCTACCGGGGAAAGGTGGAGCGATAAAATGAAAGTAGTGATTGTAGGCGGCGTGGCTGGTGGAGCTACGGCTGCAGCAAGAATCCGGCGATTAGACGAACAGGCAGAAATCGTTGTGTTTGAACGGTCCGGCTATATCTCTTATGCAAACTGCGGGCTTCCATATTATATCGGAGGAATCATATCTAATCCGGAGGATCTGACCTTGCAGACACCTGAAAGCTTTGATAACAGATTTCGCATCCAAATGAAAGTACACCATGAGGTAATAGCAATTCATCCAGAAAAAAAGACCGTTTCCGTGAAAAATCTGGGAACCGGAGAAGAATTTGAGGAAACCTATGACAAGCTTCTGTTATCTCCGGGGGCAAATCCAACCCAGCCACGACTCCCGGGCATGGGGTTAAAACAGCTCTTTACCTTACGGACGGTAGAAGACACGTTCCGTATTAAGGACTATGTAGACACTTACCGCCCAAAATCTGTGGTGCTGGCGGGCGGCGGCTTCATCAGTCTGGAAGTGGCTGAAAACCTGCGGGAGCTGGGCATGGATGTCACCATCGTCCAACGTCCAAAACAGCTGATGAATCCCTTTGATGCGGATATGGCCGCTTTTATCCATGCCGAAATACGAAAGCATGGGATTAAACTGGCATTGGGCTATTCTGTAGAGGGATTTCAGGAAACGGAGAATGGAGTGGACGTGTTGTTAAAGGATGCGGCTCCCCTTCATGCGGACATGGTGGTGCTTGCTATCGGCGTAACCCCGGAAAGTACACTGGCAAAGGACGCAGGGCTGGAACTGGGTATCAAAGGCAGCATCCTAGTCAATGACCGTATGGAAACCTCTATACCGGACATTTATGCGGTCGGGGATGCTGTTCAGGTCAAACATTTTGTGACCGGGGAAGATGCTTTGATTGCCCTTGCCGGTCCTGCCAACAAACAGGGACGCATTGCCGCTGATAATATTTGTGGTGGTGACAGCCACTATCAGGGCAGTCAGGGAAGCTCTGTTATTAAGGTCTTTACTATGACCGCAGCCGCTACTGGAATCAATGAGGTCGCTGCACAGAAAGCAGGCATTTCCTATGACAAAGTCATCCTGTCTCCTATGAGCCACGCGGGCTACTATCCCGGCGGCAAGCTGATGACCATGAAAGTGCTGTTTGAAAAGGAGACTTACCGTTTGCTCGGTGCTCAGATTGTGGGTTATGAGGGTGTGGACAAACGGCTGGATGTGCTTGCCACAGCGCTCCGTGCCGGAATCAAGGCAACTGACCTGAAGGATTTAGACCTCGCCTATGCGCCGCCCTATTCCTCAGCAAAAGACCCGGTAAATATGGCAGGATTTATCATTGATAATCTAAAAAATGGTATCGTAAAACAATGGTATCTGGAGGATGCAGACTCGCTTCCGAAAGACGGCAGCGTGACCTTATTGGATACCCGGACGGCTGAAGAATATGCCGGCGGGCATATCGAAGGTTTCCTCAATATCCCGGTGGATGAGCTTCGTAAACGGTTGGGAGAACTGGCGCAAGCGAAACCGGTGTATCTCATCTGCCAGAGCGGACTACGCAGCTATATCGCCTCCCGTATTCTTACGGGGAATGGTTTTAGCTGCTATAACTTCGCCGGAGGGTACCGTTTTTATGAAACCGTCAAATATGACCGTTGTTTGACCTCCCAGGCCACTGCCTGCGGTATGGATACAAAATAAAATGAAAAGGAGATTGCTTTATGAAATATGTTTGCGATGTATGCGGTTATGTATACGATGAAGAAACCGAAGGAACAAAATGGGAAGATCTTCCCGATGATTATGAATGTCCGCTGTGCGGTGTAGGTAAAGAACAATTCAGCGAAGAATAAGAAAAGGCGTTGGGGGCAATTGAACTCCCAACGCTTTTTATCATCTTCCATGTCAGTTCTTGCCTATTTTCCGCAAAGCATCTGGACTGCAAATAGTAATGACGCCTCTGGACAGTTTAACAAATCCTTCTGTCTGAAAATATCGAAGCATTCTGGTCACTACTTCTCTCGCATTCCCCAAATGATTGCCAATGGCTTCATGTGTAATTTTCAGCTTATTCGTTCCCTCAATATTGGCTTCTTCCAAAAGAAATTCTGCCAAACGTTTATCAAAACTTTTCCACATAACCTGATCCAGCAGCCACATGACCTCGGAAAAACGGGCAGCCATGATTTCATTTGTAAAATTGGCAAGAGGTGCAGACTCCTCCATAATAGATTTATAGGTTTCCGAGGGAATAATCCAGATTCCAGAAGCTTTCTCAGCTTCAATCGTAACATCAAACTGGATGGAGCGCATAATACAGGAAGCAGAAAAAAGGCAGATGTCACCCTCAAAAAGCCGATACAGCGTTACCTCCCGACCTTCGTCAGAAATAGTGTAAGCCCGAAGCTGTCCGGACTGTACAAGAAAAAGGCCATTACAATCAGCGACACCGTTATGTAAAAGAGTTCCTTTATCAAAATTTTTCAAGACAGCAGATGAAGACAACCTCTCCTGCTGCCCTCTGCTCAGTTTTCCCCGAATCGGGAAATAATCTAAAATTTCCATAGAAAGCCTCCTTCTCCCATTGGAAAGTATAGCATTGCTTCGGGCATATGTCAATTTAATTCTTGACATATGCCCGAAATAGGAATATGATAAGAGAAAATAACGGCAGCTCTTTGCCTGCTGACAAAGAATCGGAGGAAATCAAAATGAGTGAAAACTTTTCTCATAATTGTTCACAATGCAGCAGTGAATGTAATGAATGGATTTCTCCAAAAAATCTGATTGAACCACTGCAACACGGTTCTTCCGTGGAAAAAGTAATCGGTATCGCCAGTGGAAAAGGCGGTGTAGGAAAATCACTGATACCTCCCCTGATGGCAGTATTGACCAAGAGAGCCGGATATCAGACGGCAATTTTAGATGCCGATATAACCGGACCGTCGATTCCTAAAATCTTCGGTATCCACGAGAAAGCGGCCGGAATGGAAGATGGAATCCTGCCTGCTGTGTGTCAAAATGGATTGAATATGTTTCTCAATAGGCTTATAAAAGAAACAGAAAGGGCGTGAAAATTATTCCAAGACCAGAAAAATGCAGACGGGTATGTCATTTTCCAAAGACCCTTGAGTTTGTTCCGGCACAAGACAAATCAAAAAAAGAACCGATCATTTTGACGGTGGACGAATATGAGACCCTCCGTCTGATTGACAAAGAAGGTCTGTCACAGGAACAGTGCAGCGAGCGGATGCAGATTGCCCGGACGACCACACAAAGAATTTATGAAAATGCCAGAAAAAAGCTAGCGGATGTATTGGTAGACGGACGGCCCCTGCGGATTGAGGGCGGCTCTTACCAACTCTGCAATGGTGGAAACCTCATGTGCGGCGTGAATGAATGCTACAAACAGGAGCTGTTTAAAAAGTATAAAAAAAATACAGGAGACAATACGATGAGGATTGCAGTTACTTATGAAAATGGAGAAATCTTTCAGCATTTTGGGCACACGGAAGCCTTCAAGGTTTATGATGTAGATGATGGAAAAATCACTAAATCCGAAGTTGTAAGCACCAACGGCAGTGGACACGGCGCTCTTGCAGAGCTTCTTCATGCGATGAACGTTGATACTTTGATCTGCGGCGGAATCGGCGGCGGAGCGCAGGTGGCTTTAGCATCCGCTGGAATTAAGCTTTATGGCGGAGTATCCGGCAATGCCGATGAAGCAGTAAACGCTCTGATCTCTGACAAATTAGACTATAATCCAGACGTTCATTGTGACCACCATGACCACGAACACGGTGAAGGTCATACCTGCGGTGACCATTCCTGCGGGCAATAAGGTGATAATGTCACAGAAAAAAGGTTCTTTTTTCTGTATGATAAAAATAAAAAGAGGAGGAAAACAACTATGGCACAGTATATCTGTTCTGTCTGCGGCTACATCTACGATGAAGCCAAAGAAGGCAAGTGGGAAGACCTTCCTGCTGACTGGAAATGCCCTATTTGTAAAGCCGGAAAAGACGCATTTCAGCAGAAACAGGAAAATGCAAAACCGCAGGAAGCTTTCGAAAACCCCCAAGTAGAGAAGGAACTCAGCCCCATGGAAATGAGCATTATCTGTTCCAACCTGGCTCGTGGATGCGAAAAACAATACATGGACAAGCAATCGGAAAGTTTCAGACAGCTGGCAGACTTTTTCCGTTCCAAAGCAGAGCCGGTACCAGATGCCAACATTGAAAAACTTTTGGAACTGATAGAGAAAGATCTTTCCGTAGGTTATCCCTATGGAAATCAAGTCTCCTCCAGGGAGCCAGATCGGGGTGCGCTTCGCTGTCAAGTATGGAGCGAAAAGGTTACACGGATGCTTCAGTCTCTGCTGACCCGGTATCAATCCGTGGGAGAAAAGATGCTGCAAAACACCGGCGTTTGGGTATGTACCATCTGCGGATTCGTATCTGTAGGAGATAATCCGTCGGAGAGGTGTCCGGTATGTAAGGTTCCTGCATGGAAATTTGAAAAAGTAGAAGGGAGGATTCGGGCATGATTGAAAAATACGCAGTAAGAAATATTCGGCTCTGTACTAAGGACTGTTTGTGCCTTTATGTCTGCCCAACCGGAGCTACAGATACCGAGAACAGTATCATTGATGTGAGTAAATGTATTGGATGCGGCGTTTGTGCAGATGCCTGCCCTTCCGGTGCAATCTCTATGGTACCAAAGGAGCTGCCACCGCAGCAGCCTAAGAAAGAGGAAGTTGTGGAAGCATTGCGTGGTCTGATTCAGAGCAAAGCGCAGGCAGAGAACATTGCTTCTCAGCTTCCGTGGGCGCTAAGTGCCGCTGTGGAAAAATCCAGCCGCCTGATGGCAGAGGATCTTTGTCGGGAAGCAGGCTTTATGCTCCCGCAAAGTGGAAATACCAAAGCATTTTTAGAGTCAATTCGGGAATATCCCGGCATTCCGGCTGATGCTGTGGACTCTTTATTAAAAACGATTCAATTTAATGAAAAGACGGAGGAAAACAAAATGAAAAAATGGAGATGCACCGTATGCGGATATATTCATGAGGGGCCGCTGACACCGGATTTCAAATGCCCGGTTTGCAAACAGCCCGCTGATAAATTTGTAAAGATTGAAGATGCTCCTGCGGCTCCTGCAAAAAATCCTTATGCCGGAACCAAGACGGAAAAGAATCTGTGGGAAGCCTTTGCCGGTGAATCCCAGGCAAGAAACAAATATACTTATTTCGCATCCGTGGCGAAAAAAGCCGGCTATGAGCAGATTGCAGCTCTGTTCCTTCAGACTGCTGACAACGAGAAAGAACACGCAAAACTGTGGTTCAAGGCACTGGGCGAGTTGGGGGATACCGCCGAAAATCTGCTTCATGCAGCTGAGGGCGAAAGCTATGAGTGGACGGATATGTATGGCCGTATGGCTAAGGAAGCAGACGAGGAAGGCTTCCACGACCTGGCGGAACAGTTCCGGGGTGTCGCTGCCATTGAGAAAGCACACGAGGAACGGTATCGTGCATTGCTGAAAAATGTGGCGACCAGGGCAGTCTTTGAAAAGGCAGGTATGATCACCTGGGAATGCCGCAATTGTGGCCATCTGGTTATCAGTACGGTTGCTCCGGATGTATGCCCAGTCTGCAAGCATCCACAGGCATTCTTTGAAGTTCGCAAAGAAAACTATTAAACTATTAAGGGAGTGTTTTATATGAGTGCTAAGTTTTATGTATGTGAGCATTGCGGGAATCTGGTGGGAATGATTCATGATTCCGGGGTTCCGATGATGTGCTGCGGTCAGAAGATGACCGCATTAGAGCCGAATACTGTGGAAGCAAGCGGCGAGAAGCATATGCCAGTTGTTAAAATCGAGGGCAATATGCTGAATGTCAATGTAGGAAGTGTGGATCATCCAATGCTCCCAGAACACTTTATCCAGTGGATATATGTCCAGACTGAGAACGGCGGACAGCGCAAGAACCTGAACCCAGGCGATGCACCAAGCGTAACCTTCTGTCTGGGCGATGACACGGCTGTTGCTGTCTATGCTTCTTGTAATCTGCATGGTCTGTGGATGGCAGAAATCTAGTTCTTCGCATATTTTCCCTTCAAACAACGAATTAGTATAGAGGAGATGTACTCAAAATGCATCTCCTCTATATTTTTATAGTTCCTGTTCATACCATCACGCTTTTGAAACTTATGCTGATTCCGCTTCTTTTGAATTACCTATAGCCTCCAATGGATAGACCGTTCCCCTGTATTTTCATTCAGCATATTTGTCAAAATACAAAGCACATCGTATTTATCGCCGTAGGCTCCCTGTACTCGCTGTATGGCTCGAAATTCATGCTCGAGCGAATAGCCATCCGTGAAGCGTTCCGCACGGCTCTCTTTCAGTTCCTCCAGACCTTCTTCAATTTCCCAAATCTGCTTCCTTTCGCTCCTGTGATACCGGAATCCGTTCAATCTGGCTGTGTCCAATGATGATTACAGCATAATATCCAGTAACAATTCTGCCGCAGAACTTTTGCGTTTTTTCAGTTCTAAGTCCTTTTTTGTTGCGGCAAGGATATTTGCATATGGGTACAAACGCAGAAACTCGGATGCCCATTGTTCAGTCAAGTGGTTCGGTACGACAAAGAGGAGCTTTTGGCATAAGCCAAAACGCTTACTTTCCATAGCAGCCGCCACCATTTCAAAAGTTTTGTCCACACCAACTTCGTGTGCGAGCAAGGTGTTCCCGCCGTAGAGAATGTGTGCAACGGCATTAAGTGATGTTCCCTCAGTTGTATCTCCGGGTTCATGCCACTGAACACGATATGAGAGCCGTCATATTCACGAGAGCGATTGGAGTTGAACAGCTCGTTATATTTCGTGACAAGCTCCTGCCGTACTTGCCTAGGGACTTCGTCTCGCTCTGGCTCAGTACGATGTTGGGAATCAGATAGTCCCCGTTCTTCGTGTAATTCAATGTCTTTTCCATGATTTGTCCTTTCCGCCTGCTGCTGCAGACTTGCTTCTCGCTCATAGTTTTTGACGCTGATAGCGATTTGCCGCAAAATCTGTTCACTGTTGTTGGAGATAGCTGAACCCAGCACGGCAACCGTATCACGGGTGTTAAAGTCGAATACGCTCAGGAAATCCTCATGTTCAAAATAATCGCCGGGGTTCATCCCACAGCGGGACATGAGCATATAGGTGGTGCTGACGGTGGCTGCGCTCCGAAAAGCCACCTCAACATTGTAATCATCATACTCCTCAAGAAAGGAATCGGCAAGGATGCCGAGGATGTCACGGCGGTTGTCGTTCCAGTATTCGCTTACGAGCTTGGAAGCAATCTGCTCCATTTGGTCGGCAAAACCTTTTTCGCCGGACACGCCAAAGCGATGTTCCAAATCTGCTGTCACCGTATCGTGATGTTCGTCCCGGTATTCCCAAAGATTAAGACGGCGGGAGTTCTCCCGACCGCCTGTATCAGCAACATCAAAAACATATTTAAGCCTTGGATTATCTCCGCTTGTGTCAATCAAGGCGATACCCCTGAAGCCACGGCAGAAACCGTCTGAATCCCGCTCATACCCTTACGCATGGTAATGCTCTGATTGTCCAGAGAAAAGAAGCCGTCAGAACCGTCTCAAACGGGCTTGATGTCGATAGGCACAGGAAACGAACGGCGCAGCGCCTCCATGAACACTTCATAATTCTGCACATTGCCGGAGAGGTCAGAAGCAAGCTGCAGCAAAGGCTTTCCGGCTGGATGCTTACACATTGTCAATGGTATTCCTGCAGAACATCCAAAAGCATTCTCGACACAGTCCCATATGATGATCTTATCGGACTTTACGTAACTCTACATGAAGCAGATATTCAAAAAAGCTATGAAGTGATGGATGCTCACTTTGCAAACAACGAAAGCAAACTGAAAACAACAGGAAAGCATTGTGGCTTAACACAGGAAGTACTTGCAAATGAATCCGGTGTTTTCTTAAATACAATTCGTGCTCATGAGCGTAAAA
The DNA here is from genome assembly GCA_001940845.1 of Christensenellaceae bacterium Phil7. GTDB lineage: Bacteria > Bacillota > Clostridia > Christensenellales > CAG-138 > PeH17. The sequence continues at coordinate 92,898 of MSGV01000001.1, read as the reverse complement.
GCATGGACTTGAATAAAGCACAGTTTGATATTGTCATGCGCCTTGCAAAGGCTCTTAAATGTGAAGCACCCGAACTGCTTGAATAAAACAAGGTGATAACCTACCCATTGCAGGTTTGGTTATTTTTCTTATTTTCAGCAATGTCGCTGCCAGTTCGGGAAGCACCTTAGTAATACCGTAATATTAGGTTGCCAATGGGGCGATGGAAAAAGGCACGCAAAATATATAAATCGTGAAAGGAGCTGTCTATGGATGAAAAGCAAACCAATAAAGAAAGACGCAAAGACATTACCCACAGCATAGAAAATTAACCGCTTTCGCAAGGTGGATGCCGCTTTGCCTTGTTTGCCACTTCCTTAAGCGGTATCACTTAGCTTGTTGCAAAATCCATTATTTATGGTAGAATAAAAGGGATATCCAGCATAAATTTGCTATTTATGGGAGTGGCCGCTATGTATTTCCAAGATCCTCTTGACGATATTATCTCAGCGTATAAGAAATATTTCCCCAATCATTTCTACGATGAACGATATAAGTGGGAAGCAATTAAGCATTTTCAAGATCACTGGGATATTCATGCTCCTGACTTTAAGGGGATGCTGGAAGAGTCCCTTGCAAAGACTAAAAATCTGCTGACATCCAGTTATTTCTACGCAAAAGCCATGCTGCTGGAATTTGCGGAAGTTGATCCTGAGGCCGTTCGCTCGGCTTTTACAAATCTATATGATGAGACGAAAGATTTAGAAGAACGAGTAGAGGCTTTTTGTATGTTTGCGGAAGAATGGAAGGCAAACCGCAATCCCGATGGCTGGAAAAACCACTACCAAAATACAAATGCAATCAGTGTATACCTTTGGTTGCGTTATCCTGATAAATATTACATATACAGGTACTCTGAGTGCCTTGGTCTTGCCAAGGCTATAAATAGCTCTTTTATTCCTAAGCGGACATCTTCCCCTCAAAACTTGATTGCTGCGTTTATTCTGTATGATACCGTGTGCTCTCACATTCAGATGGACTCTGAGTTGCGGGCTCTGCTTAATTCGCATCTTTCCAGCAGTTGCTATCCCGATCCTGCACTCAAAACCATTACGGTTGATATTGCGTTTTTTGCAAGCCGATTTTATAATCAGCCTGACGCCAACGATACTGCGTGGTTTCCGGCTAACTATACCCCTGGATTTACAGTTCAACAATGGGTCGAACTGCTTAATGATCAAGCAGTGTTCACCGCATCCAGTTTGCAGATCATGAAGCGAATGAAGGATTATGGCGGTGCGGCAACCTGTAAACAGTTGTCTATAAAGTATGGCGAAAGCATAAACTTCTATAATTCTGGATCTTCTTATCTGGCAAAGAGAATTGCGGAGAAAACCCATTGCCCCGTCATGGAACGTGACACTGAAAATACCAGGTGGTGGCCGATTCTGTATGTAGGGAAGTATTCAGATCATAATATAGACGGTATATACATTTGGAAACTCCGTGACGAGCTGCGCCAGGCACTGGAACAGATCGATCTGTCCGGTGTTCCGTTATATACTGCATCCATCGAAAACAAAGTTGACACCACGCTGAGATACTGGTGGCTGAATGCCAACCCCAGTATTTGGAGTTATTCCAAAATTTCGGTTGGAGCCGAACAGAGTTATACGCTTTATAATGACAACGGAAATAAGCGGCGTATTTTCCAGAATTTCCTAGATGCAAAACCGGGGGATGTTGTGATCGGGTATGAGTCCTATCCGGTGAAACAGGTTGTGGCAATTGCCCGCATATCCAGAGCGAATGATGGGGAAAACCTTTATTTTGAGAAAGTCGAAAGTCTGAACAATCCAATTGATTATTTGACGCTGAAGGCTTGCCCGGAACTGGAGCGAATGGAGTATTTTGTTTCTCCGCAAGGAAGCCTGTTTAAGCTGACGAAAGGTGAGTTTGATTTCATTATGGATATGATCCGGGAAGTGAATCCCTTGCCCATCAAAGCAGCATCCCTCGAAGCATACACAAAGAATGACTTCTTGAAGCAAGTATATATGAACGAGCCGCACTACGATACGCTTGTTTCTCTCCTAAGAAACAAGCGGAATTTGATTTTGCATGGTGCTCCCGGTGTTGGCAAAACGTTTGCCGCTAAGCGATTAGCCTACTCCATGATGGGTGTTAAGGATAAGTCCAGAGTAAAACTCATTCAGTTCCATCAAAACTATTCTTACGAAGATTTCGTTATGGGCTACAAACCCAATGAAAATGGATTTAAGCTGACTAATGGCGTATTTTATCAGTTTTGTAAGACAGCCAAGGATCATCCCGACCAGGAATACTTCTTCATTATTGACGAGATAAACCGCGGCAACATGAGCAAAATTTTTGGTGAATTGCTAATGCTCATTGAAAAGGATTATCGTGGTACAGAGGTTACTCTGTCTTGCAATGGTGCGCCTTTCAGCATTCCTCCAAAACTTTATATCATTGGTATGATGAACACAGCGGACCGAAGCCTTGCCTTGATTGACTACGCCCTCCGTAGAAGATTTAGCTTCTTTCCTATGGAACCTGGCTTTCATTCTGAGGGCTTCCGTGCTTACCAAGCTTCCCTGGCAAATGAAACCTTTGACGCATTGATTGAAACTGTGAAGGAACTGAATCGCGCTATCAAGACCGACAATTCTCTAGGGGAAGGATTCTGCATTGGGCATAGCTATTTCTGCGGTCAGGATGTTTGTACCGAAAATTGGATGCGAGAAGTTATAAACTATGACATTATTCCCATGCTTCAAGAATACTGGTTTGATGATAAGCAAAAAGTACAGCAATGGGAAAATCGACTGCGAGGTGTATTCCATGATGAATGATAAAGGCATTCTGATTCGGAATATCTACTATATGCTCACCTATGCATTCCAGGTATTAAAGCAGAACAACTATGAAGAAATCGCTTCTGAAGAGTTTGAGCAAGTGCAGGATCTGTTTGCGGCAATTATTTCCAAGGGTATTTCTCAGCAGATTAAACAGGGCTTGCACCGGGAGTATGTCACGAAGAATGAAAACCTTTCTTTGCTTCGCGGTAAGCTGGATATTGGTCACACAATTCAAAATCAGATTCAGCACAAGCGGCTCTTGGCGTGCGAATTTGATGAGCTGTCAGTCAATAATATTTTCAACCAGATTCTGAAAACCACGGCGATGGTTCTAATAAAAGAACCGTCCGTAAAAAAAGAGCATACGGCAGCATTGCGTCAAAATATGCTTTTCTTTTCAGAGGTGAACACGCTCGACCCTTCATCGATCCACTGGAACACATTGCACTATCAGCGGAGTAATCGAAATTACGAAATGCTAATCAATATCTGCTACTTTGTTTTGGATGGAATGCTGCAAACAACACAGCAAGGAAGTTACAAAATGGCTGCGTTTTCGGATGAACATATGGCATGGCTGTATGAACGCTTTGTCCTGGAGTATTATAGACAGCATCATACATATCTGGATGATGCCAAGTCTGCTCAAGTGAAATGGGATCTGGATGGTAACGTAGATGACGCAATGATTCGATTCCTTCCAATCATGCAGACTGACATTTTCTTGCGGTATAAGAAAAAGACGTTAATTATCGACACAAAGTATTATAGTAAAACCTTACATAAGCAATACGATAGCTATACCTTGCACTCCAATAATCTCTATCAGATTTTCACCTATGTAAAAAACCATGACAGTGAAAATACGGGTAACGTATCCGGTATGCTGCTTTATGCGAAAACCCAGGAGAGTATTACGCCGGACTGTGTATTTTCTATGGGTAGAAATCGAATCAGCGTAAAGACATTGGATTTGAATTTGCCATTTTCGGGAATTAAAGCGCAGCTCGATAAAATTGCAGAGGATCACTTTGGCGTTTAACCTTAATTCACTATTGGCAAGCAATGCGTGCGTATATACACACGTACAAAGCCCGCCAAATTTACCTCGACGGCTTGGAGGGTTTCCACTTGTTGAGGCGTTGCCTCAATCCCAGAAAAACGCAGGGTAAATTCTTCGGCTACGCGATCAAATCGCTTATGTACTCAGTCAGATGAATCGCAAGATTCTACCTACAAATACAGCATTTTATGGCCGATATTTTTGCCTGGGTTTGTTGTAAACGCGCATTTTTATCCTCCGCATTTAGAACCCCATTTTAAGCATCCGAATATAAGCGCAATATCCAAGCCTGAAAAGCCTTGCAAATAGCTGAGGATTATCTTCCTGAATGCAGATAATGATGATCGAAATGATTACACCTGTGTACGCCGAGTCACGCGTTTAGAGAGGAATAAGTTATTGCCACGAAATGTGCCTTTTTACCCTCATTCTGAAGGCTCCCGTATTATCCCTCAGGGCATCTAAAACGGCTTTCAAAATGCGTGAATCCCTCCGCTCAGTTCGCTTGACACAGCTATCGCACGCTGCTATAATTCAATCAATTAAACTATGATGCAGACACAGAGAAGGCATTACCTCGTGTATCTGCATTTCGTTTTCACAGAGAAGGGATATCTGCAAACCAAATCCGAAACCTCTTTTGTTGCTCTCAAAATTCCATTGAACCGGAAGGGAAAGAAAACTTGGGTCGCAGAAAGAAGCCTATCAACAATTCGGACATTCCACAGCACGCTATTGAGACGATGGCCCGCTGCCTCCTGCCACTATGAAAGTGAGTAAGGTTAGCAAGAGTTCCGGGAATGGCTTGCTAAGAAAGGACAATCGGAAACGCAAGAAGTAGCATAATAAAATGACGAGGTGACACCAGATCGGTGACACCTCGTTTTTCATAGATTAGATATCCAACGGGTGATAGTCAGTTGCATAGTTCAAATACTCACGCATATTCCCATGGAGCAGCAGATTCACGTAGTCCGCCGGAGTATTATATACCAGCTAAGTCAACTCTGACCGTTCATACATATTCTCTGCAAACTCGTCCTCGACCTTGGGGCAGTAGATGGAGAGCATGCTACCATCTGTGTACTTGACCTCGACGGAAGCGGTATCCATATTAAACTCGCAAGAAACAACTTTTTCCATAACTATATCCTCCTAAATTTGTTTTTTCTTTCTTGGGCCTCTTGGCTCAGATTCTGGCCTTTTGATAACACCGTTGCAGAAATGGGTATCTTCAAATTTATCAAAGAAAACAAATAATCCGAACCCATCTCCAATAAGGAAGATTTAGTTCGGATTATATTGGTTTGGCAAATGACCCTAATTATGATGCGTCCTCGCAGGGGGTTCAAATTCGCTCATAAAGGGGGTTCATCATTGGAGGCAAAGGGGTTCAATTTTGCGTAGGGGTTCACTTTTACACAGGGTGTTTAAGGCTCAAAGCATTCAGTCCGTCAGCAATGTCCCGGTCGATGCAAATGGTCTGCTGCTCCAGTTCTGCTGGGACGTATGCCTGCCCGCGGTTCACGCAGGCATAGACAGCTTTGGGATTCTGTGCCGCCATACGCCAGAAGGGGTACTTGATGATACCGGGGGTATTGGCTCCCACGCCCAGCTCCAGGAGAAGAATATGCTTACCCCGATGTTCCCGGAGAAAGGCTTCATACCGCCCTGCCGCCGCATACCAGCCCGCGTCCTGGACAAAGGTATCGTCACAGCGCAGATTCATAGTCATGGGCGCACCGCAGATGGGACAGCGGGGAATCAAGTCGGTGGGGATGCGCATATCCGCCTGAGCAGATACCATGCGGCGTACTGCTTCCTCGTTATCGTAGGTCTTGGGATGGCAGGCTTTGGCACACTGCCACAGGCCGTAGTCCCCCTGGGTGTAAAAGAGACGTGCCTTCTCAAAGCCCGCAAGCTGGAATTGATGGTCCACATTGGTGGTTAGGACGAAATAATCCTTGTCCCGCACCAAATCCAGCAGGTCGGCATAGGGCTTTCCCACCCCGGCCTCGTAGCGGTTCAGCAGGATGTGCCGTGACCACCATGCCCAGTATTCCTCCAATGTGTCAAAGGGATAGAAACCGCCGGAATACATATCCGTAATGCCGTATTTCTGGCGAAAGTCAGAGAAATTTTCCTCGAACCGCTTCCCGCTGTAGTCCATCCCAGCGGAAGCGGACATTCCGGCTCCCGCACCGATGAGGATGGCGGCGGCGGTTTCCAGCTCGATACGCAGGCAGTCAACGGCTGCTGAGTAGTTCGTGGTAGATTTCATAGTCGGTGTCCTGAAAAACATTGAATATCACCTCGATGGTGCTGTTGTGCGTCTGCCGGTAGCCCTGCACCGTCTGAACGGCGATTTCGGCTGCCCGGCGGTTGGGGAAGCAAAACACCCCTGTGGAGATGCAGCAAAAGGCAATGGACGAAACGCCGTTTTCCTCTGCCAGTTCCATGCAGGAGCGGTAGCAGGAGGCAAGCAGCCGTTCGTGTTCTTGGGTCAGCCGCCCCGTCACGATGGGCCCAACGGTATGAATGACATAGTGAGCCGGGAGATTGTAGGCCGGGGTGATTTTCGCCTGGCCTGTTTCCTCATCATGGCCCTGCCGCTCCATGATCTGAGCGCAGTCCCGGCGGAGCTGGATGCCCGCATAGGTGTGGATGCAGTTGTCGATGCAGGTGTGGTTCGGATGAAAGCAACCCAGCATCTGACTGTTGGCGGCGTTGACGATGGCATCGCAGCGGAGGCGGGTGATGTCCCCTTGCCAGAGGTAGAGACCGTTCTGAATGGGGGTAAGGGCTTTGTAATCCACAACGCCCTTGGTCTCCGTTTCTGCCCGAAGGTATTCGTCTTGAATTTCCAGAAATTCATCCGTGGCATCCCCCGGCAGACGCACATTGAACAGCGCCCGGAGAAGTTTTCTCTGTTCTCCATCGCTTTCCGGGATGGAGAAGCGGCGAAACTCAGGATCTTCCCGCAAAAGCGCCCGGATCAGATAGATTCTTCGTTCTCGTTGTGTCATGGTTAGCCTCTCTTTTGGATGGTTTGCTTGGGGCAGATTTCGGCGCAGCGGCCGCAGTGCAGACAGCGGTGCTGGTCGATCACCACAGGTTTTCCTGAAATGTCAATGCACTTCTGAGGACAGACCGAGTAGCACAGCTTACAGCCGATGCAATTCTTTCCCACAAAGTATCCGCTTACCACTGTGTCGCATCCGCCAATGGTGATGCTGTCCCTGGTCACATGGGTAGGCTCACTGATGTCAAAGTATTCCCCTTGGGCTTCATAGAGGCAGAACACCTCCAAAGCGGAGCGGGTGTCTCCGGGATAGATACCCTGCATATAGGGATTCTTTTCAAAAATCTCATCCAGCTTTTTACGCCCGATATTTTTTATTTTGCCCCGGAGGGAAATGGAGCGCTTGTCTTTCACGGCGGACAGAGCGATATAGCCCTGCTCCATAAGCTGGCGGTAAAACTCCTTGCCCTTTGCGGTAAGGAAATACACCCCTTTTTTGTCCCACAGCATCATGTCAATGACACGGGTTTGCGGATGGCCGTCCGCACCAATGGTGGCAACGGTGGTGGAATGAAATTCCTCCACCAGCAGTTTCAAGTAGTTTTTGGAGTCCATATCATTTCCCCCTCAGTACTGGTGTCAGGCGTTTATAGGTCAGCATGGTAACGCCGCCGATCACCAGTCCTTTCAGCAGGTTAAAGGGAAAGGCGTTCCAAAGAACAATATCCAGTTTTGTGTGGATGAATGGAATAAGCTCCCCAAAGGATGCGATCAACTGTTCCAGCGGCAGAAAGGATTCAAACAAGGGCAGCAGGATGAAATAGTTGGCGAGTGCTGCCACGATCCCCATGACCACACTTGCGATCACACAGGCAAATGCCGCCATCTTCTTCGTTTTGTGGGCTTGATAGAGCAGTCCAGCAGTCAGCGCATACGCTCCGCCCATAAGGAAATTTGCCAGCTCCCCCACGCCGCCAGTGGACGTGGAGAGAAGCTGTAAAGCGTTTTTAACCAGCTCGATCATTACGCCGCAGAACGGGCCAAAAGCAAATGCACCGATCAGCGCAGGAAGATCGGACAGATCCATTCTTGCGAATGAGGGAGAGAGTGGGACTGGAAATTCAATAAAAGCCATGAGAAAGGAAATGGCCGAAAGCATAGCCGTCATCGTGACAGTCCTGACTTTCATCGAGCGGGTTCGTGTGGAAACTGCGTAATTCATAATTCTCCTGTTGAGATATGCTGTGGATTCAGAAGCAGCCCCATAGGTATCATACCTACAGGGCTGTTCCGGTCATATCTTCTATCATCCGGACTATACCGTCGGTAACGGAATCAAACCGTTTCAGCCGCTATGCGGGTCGCAGACTTTACTGCCGGTCAGGAATCACACCTTGCCCTGAAGATTTTAGGTTGTGCGAGGGGGTTAGAATTCGTAGGGCGGGTTGCCGGAGAAGTCGGCAATAAGGCCGTGGGGATCTGCCAGATAGAACACCTCAAAAATGGGATTCGTTGCCTCGCCGTACTGACCCTTCACGATGGGATTCTGGATGCACATTTCCTTGGCGGCCATGTTGTTTTCAAACACAGCGGTGCCGTGGAGGCGAAGCCAGGCGTACTCCGGGCTGGAGACGGAGATCTCGATCTCCGGGTTCGCCTGCATATCGGCGTAGACATCCTTCTGGTTGTTGGTGCAGAACCAGAGCTTGCCTTCCAGCTCTCCGGCGAACATAAAGGGGCGGCACTTGGCCTTGCCATCCCGGCCTACGGTGGCTAAGTACTGCACAGGATTGGCGTTCAGGAATTCGATAACTTTCTTCATGATAAATACCTCCAATAAATATCCGGGTTACTCGTTGTAACCTTGTTGATTACAATAAAGATTGTAGCACCACTTTGTTGTAATGTCAATAGGTACAACGAAAATTCTCGAAAAATTTTTGAGGGAGCGCTCATGCTCAAAAGAAAAGCAAAAACCGCCTCTTGCGAGACGGTTCATAACTATGCTTCTTCATTTGCAATACGCCGCTGCGTATCCCGCACCACATCCGCAAGGGTAATACCCTGCATGGAATTTTCCATAGCAAGCTGGATCGATTGGAGCTTGTCGTCCAGCCCGTAATGGATGTTTCGACCCACGGGGCAGGCCGAGTTGGGGTTTTCGTGGAAATGGAAGAGCTGTCCGTCCTCAATGCTGTCCACGGCCCGGAACACATCCAGTAGCGTAATCGTCTCCAGCGGTCGGGCAGCTTCTACACCCCCGGTGCCTCTGGCCACCGTGACGAGCCCAGCCGCCTTTAGCTGCTGCAGGATTTTTCGGATGATTACGGGATTAACATTGACAGACCCGGCAATAAAATCGCTGGTCAGCTTAAATTGGTCTTTGAATGTATCCACGCAGGCAAATATGTGGATAGCGATGGTAAATCGGCTGGAAATCTGCATCTGTTTACACCTCCTGTGCGACAGGTATAGTATAGCGCACCTTCGATGTAATGTCAATAGTTACAGCGAATATTCCGGGTGGCTTGATGGGTGTTTCTGTATGTTCAGGCAATGATCTCAACCCCGCTGGTAAAGCGGAAGGTCATCGTGCCATCGCTGTGAACCATGGCTCGGTCGACCGATACAAGCCACAGCTTGGGGTCAAATTCCTGGGCGGCAGTCTCCATCTCGCAGAGGGTGAACATGAATGCTCCGATGGCATCTGCCTCATCCTGCCGTTCGGCTCGTTGGGTCTGGAGGGTGTCCATCCGTTCCTTTGCCTTTTCGTACCGCTCCACCAGCCCATTGTACCGGGCAGCGTATTCAGCCTGGTCTTGGGCGTTCCGGGAATTCTCCTCGATGCACCGTTTGGTCAGTTCCGCAACGATCTCCAGCTCTCCGACCAGGCTTTCCAGTTCACTATCAATGGCCGAGCAGTCCGTGAGGGCGGTCTGCATGATGCGGCAATCGTCCAGGACGGTATCCTTGATGGAAAACAGAATGTTGACCGCCGCAAGGAATCGCTCCTTAATGACCTCTTCGTCCAGGTTGGGAGTGCCGCATCTGTGGTCGCCCTCATACTTTCCGTTGCACCGCCAGACGGTTTTCCGGCAGGGGCGATTGGAATGCCAGACCTTGCTGCCGAAAAACGCTCCGCAGTCGCCGCACACCAGCCGGGTGGAGAAAACGCTGCCGCCGCTGTACTTTCTCCCCAGGGCTTTCCGGCGCGCAAATTCACGCTGGACGATCTGCCACTCGTCGGGAGGGATGATAGCTGGGTGGCTGTTCTCCACATAGTATTGGGGAACCTCGCCTTCATTGCGTTTCATTTTCTTGGAAAGGAAATCCACAGTAAAGGCTTTCTGGAGGAGCGCGTCCCCTTTGTACTTTTCGTTGGTGAGGATGCTCTCGACTGTGCTGGCCTGCCAGTTCTGCTTGCCGGATGGCGTTGGGATGCCCTCTGCGGTGAGGATTTTGGCAATACCGCAGGTGGTCTTTCCCTCAATGAAAAGACTGTAAATCCTGTGGACAACCTCTGCCTGCTCCGGCACGATCTCCGGCAGCCCGTCTGGGCCTTTGCGGTAACCGAGGAACTGATTGTACGGCAGGCTGACCTTTCCGTCTGCAAACCGTTTCCGCTGACCCCATGTTACATTTTCAGAAATGGAGCGGCTTTCCTCTTGGGCGAGGCTGGACATGATGGTGATGAGCAACTCGCCCTTGCTGTCGAAGGTGTAAATGTTCCCCTTTTCAAAGTAGACCTCCACACCTTTTTCCTTTAGCTTGCGGACGGTCACCAGGCTGTCCACCGTATTCCTGGCAAAGCGGCTGACGGACTTCGTAACAATGAGGTCGATCTTGCCCGCCAGCGCATCTGCGATCATTTGATTGAAACCGTCCCGGCGTTTCATGTTAGTGCCGGAAATGCCCTCGTCCGTGTAGACCTTCACGAACTGCCAATCGGCATGGCGTTGGATGAAGTTCGTGTAGTAGTCGATTTGTGCCTCGTAGCTGGTGAACTGCTCATCGCTGTCCGTTGATACACGGGCGTAGCCGGCCACCCGGCGTTTCTGCACCGTGGTGCTGGGCATCCTTGTCACCGGGTTAATGGTGGAAGGGATAACGGTCACTGATCGAGCCATTCATCTTTCCTCCTTTGCATTTGTCGTTGCCGAGCCGCTTCCTTCATTTCGGGACTCCAGCTTTCGGCTCTGGAGCGGTCTGCCCAGGTGGTGTCCACGCATCGCCCGTCCCGAAAAATGTAATGGAGCGCATTGTTTTTGCCCACCTGGATTTTCTCAATGGCTGCGGCGAAGAGGTGTTCATCGAACTTGGGTGTCCCAAGCACCTGGGCGGTCACCGCCATAAGGGTTTCCTCTGGAATCTGCTTTGAGGCGCAGGCGGCTTTGCCCTTGCTGTTAAAGGTGGCGCAGATCCATACCACACGTGCCGTAGTCACTTTTCTGCGGTAGTTCTTGCCACAACCCAGGCATTCCAGTTTTCCTGTGAATGGGTATGTCACTTTAACCTTCGTGTGGTTGTAATGCTCGGCTCTGGCATCGGCTTCACGCTGCACCGCCTCAAACAAGGTCATGCTGACGATCGGCTCATGCGTTTCTGTGGCATGGTACATGGGCAGTTCGCCTTGATTGGGCAAGGTCTTTTTTGTGATATGGTTCTCCCGAAAAGTCCGCTGAAGGAGTAGGTTCCCCGTGTAGCAGTAATTTCGGATGAGCTTCTGAACACCGCTGTGGTGCCAGGGGTTTCCGTAGCGTGTGGTCAAGCCGTCTGCGTTGAGATGCTGGGCGATGGCATTAAAACCGAACCCATCAAGGTATTCCTCAAAAATGCGGCGCACAATAGCCGCCTCCTCCGGCACGACCACATACTGTCCGTTTTCGATACGGTATCCCAGAACAGTGCCGTTCCAGGGCTTGCCCTCTTCAAAATTCTTTCGAATACGCCACTTTTGATTTTCACTGGCAGAAAGGCTTTCCTCCTGGGCGTAGGATGCCAAAATGGTCATCATCAGCTCACCGTCTGCGCTTTGGGTGTGGATGTTCTGTTCCTCAAAATATACATCCACTCCCAGCAGTTTCAGTTCCCGGACGGTCTGCAAAAGCGTGACCGTGTTCCTCGCAAACCGGGAAATAGATTTTGTGATAATGAGGTCGATGTTCCCGGCGCGGCATTCGGTCAAGAGGCTCTGAAACCCTTGCCTGTTTTCTTTTGTGCCTGTGAAGGCTTCATCGGAGTAGACTCCGCAGTATTGCCAGCCCTCATGGTTTTGAATGAGCTGGCTGTAAAGACTGACCTGTGACGATAGCGAGTGGAGCATGGCATCCTTGCCGCTCGACACTCTGGCGTAGGCAGCGACCCGTTTCAAACGGGGCTGAACTGGCACGGTCATCTCGATTTGTCGAATGGTTCTTTCCATCAGATCACCTCCTTGTAGTGTCCCATATTACCTCTGAAAGTGCTTATTATCCAGGGATTTCTGCGATAATTATCGGAAAATACTACCCGAAGATAAGCTGTATTTTTCGGCCATTATGGTATCAATTTTACGGTACTCTTCCTCGGTGATGATGCCCTGCGAGAGCATACTCCGAGCAAGAGTCATGGCGATCTGATAGGCGATGACCCGCTGGCGAAACTCATCCATCACCGTCCACCTCCTTGCGCCGAGCCTGGGCATAGCAGGTGCGTGAGCAGTACACACGATGCTTTTTCCCATAAACCTCAAACTGGCATCCACACTGCGGACAAGTAAGCTGGTAGAAGGCTTGACGGTTCACCTGGTCTTGGTGGCTGTTCCACCACGCCATTCGGCATTTGTCCGAGCAGAATTTCTTGACCTTCCGGCTCGGCTGTTGCTTCAGCGGCGCACCGCATTGCTGGCACACACGCATCTGAGCCTGCGGAGGGGCTACCTCCATCGGGTGACGGCGGCAGAAACTTTTGACCCCATTGACGGGTAGATTCAGTTGCGTAGCGATCCGCTTATACCCAAGCCCCTGCTGTTGAAGCAGAATGATTTGATTTCTTTCTTGGTCTGTCATGGGCACACCCCTTTCTGAGAGGTTCGAGTCCCCCTCAAAGGTAGGCCACGGCAGAGGAAAAATATAACGGTCGGTTCAGAAAAAACAAAAAAGCACCCCACCGCCAGAGGATAAAACTCTGAGGGTGAGGTGCTTTCGGTTACTTATTGGGGATTTTCAGTTTCATGCCACTGTAAATGACATCCGAGGTCAGGCTGTTCAGTTTCTTGATCTCCGGGTAACGGCCACCGTTGCCCAGGTGCTTCTGGGCAATAGCCCAAAGGGAGTCGCCTTTGACCACGGTATGCACCTGGTAGGTCGGCTGACTGGTGATCGCCTTGAGGTCGGACACTTTGACCGGGGACTGAATGGCGTTTTTGCCATCTTCGCTTTTATGGATCACGGCACGGTCGCCGCTGACAGACAGGACATACCACTTCTTTGCCTTGACCCAAGCCGGGATGGTCTTGCCGCCGTAATACTTGGTGCCGATGATCTGCACCAAGTCGCCAGCCTTGATGCCGGACACGGGAGCAGTCGGTTTGGTGTCCGGCTGAGAGGGCTTTTCCACAGAAGTACCGCCCATCGCCGCTTTGACTGCTTTGCGGAAGGTGTCCATCGTGTACCCCATGCCAAGCTGCGACCACAGATGCTCCGGGTCGCCGTGGTTGCTGGCGATGCCACGCTTGTAGCCCTCACGATGGCTGACAATCACACCATCGGCCAGGGGATCAAGGTCGTACTGCTTGCAGAGCATAGCGAACAGTTCCACCGCCGCCTCGTAGGTGCGCTTGGCGACTGCCTGGGCGGCAGGCTTGTCACTGCAAGTGAAAGTCGCACCGCCCGTGTATTTGATGCAGCCGGGTTCGCACATCTCCACGCCAATGTGGGTGTTGTTGGATGCACCACCGCCGTGCCAGCCCCGGTGATCCCAGGGCAAGGTCTGATAGACGGTCCCATCGTTGCCGTCAATAAACCCGTGGACACAGGCACGGTCGTAGCTTTCGCTGTTCCAGTTGCGAACGAACACCCTTGCGCTGGGCTGATTGCACCCCACGGAGTGAAGCATCAGCCCTTTGACTGCGATCTTGCGCCCCGCTTTGTAGCAGGGGTTTTTCGTGAGGAAGGACTGGATCAGTTTCATATCATTCGTCCTCGCTTTCCCCACGGCCGTGGAGCTGTGCCAGGACATCCTTCAGTTTTTCCGGCACGGGCAGACCCAGGTGGACGGTATTCTCCAGCAGGCTCACGCCCTCATTGGACAGGTAGAAGAAGATCACAGCCATACGCAACGCATGACCGTCCTGCAGGACATACACATCCAGGATGTTTCCGATCCCCACCAGGGTAAAGATCAGCACCTTGCGGCAGATGCCCTTAAATCCCACCGCGCTGGAGAGGTTGTGGTCAGCAATCGCGCACATGACCCCGGTGATGTAGTCGATCACAACAAAGGCGATGAGTGCGTACATGAAGCCATCCGCTCCGCCCAAAAACCAGCCCAGGAAACCACCGAGTGCGGTGAAGGCAAGCTGGACTCCATTCCAAATCTGTTTCATTTTCGTATCCTCCTTGAATTTTGTTATGAAAAAAGACACTCCGAAGAGTGCCTTTTATCCTTATTTGAGCCATGCCGGCCGCTCCGGCACAGCAAGTGTCGAGGTACCATCCAGCCAGGAGCGGTACCATTGCCGCAGTTCATCCCGCTGGGCATCGGTGAGGGTGTCGTACCAAAGTTGCCCTCGGTTGATAACAGAAAAGCACTCAGCCTCCCGGCGCAGACGGTATTCCCTGGTCTGCTCCAAAGTGGCGAGTGCCTGGTCTTGCGTATCATCAAAGATGAGGTCGCCGTCCCGTACCCGGTAAGCGGTGAAGTGCTGGCAAAAATGGTCGAGGTCGGCAGGGTCACTGACCTCCACGCTGCCCACCAGGTCGCCCTCGATGGCAAAGCTGGCGACATAGCCCTGCTCGTCAAATATTACTTTCATGTGCGCCTCCTTTAGTTGACCCCGAATACCCGGAGAATCTGGCCGGTACTGCTCCTTCCCTTGAAGGCCAGCGTGACCGTAGAGCCAGAGTAGGACAGATTGAAGGTATAATAGTTGGATTCGTCAGCGACCTGGTAGTTCACAGCCGTGGTGGTGATTTGATCTTTTGGGACGAAGAGGCTACATCGGGCAGACGAAGCCGTGGGCTGACCAATGATGATGTAAGCCTTATAGCTCCCATAGTTGAATGTAGTGCTGCCCGTGGTCAGAGTGCCATTGTAGAGCGAGGTGCAGGTGATCCCCAGATTGGCTCTGGCTCCAGCCGCATAGGTGGAACCCGTGCCGCCGTTTGCCACCGTCAACGGATTGGTAAGGGTTATGGACGGCCAGGAATTACGGTCGTATGCCTGCTTGACCGCAGAGGCGGTTGCCGCCAATCCAGTGCTGGTGGAGGTAACGCTGCTGGACAGCTTCACCAAACCGTATCGAGTGGAAGTGGCCGGCAAGCATCCGAGTGCGATCCACCAGGTGCCATTGAAAACAAACAGCACGATCTGATTTGCCACCCACATTTCGGTATTGATGTAGTAACCCTTCAGACCGCAAATCGCTCTGGCCCCCGTTCCGTTGACATTCATGCTGGGGGAACTGGCGGTATTTCCTTCTACAAATTGGACGGATATAAGTGTGCCTTGCTTCAAAGCCTTAAACTCCGGGCAGGCGACCACTTTGTCTGCGGTATCGGTTGGAGTGTCGCAAGTACCGAAGTATGGCTTCTCGAAAGCGTAGTTGATGTTATCCGGGGTAAGCGTTCCCACGATCCGGGTGTTGCCATTGATGGTGGTACCGCCTTCCAGATGGGTAGAACCGACCACATGGAGTGCCGCATCTGGGGTGGGGGTATTGATACCCACCTTCGATTTTCGCAGGGCTACCAAAGGCGTACCCTGGGGGATCACAAAATACAAATCTGTGGACGATAGGCTGTTCAGCTTGTCCCGAATCTGCAAATGAAAATCGAAGGATGCGTTGGAGTCCAGATTGCACAGTTCCGGGTTGGAGAAGGAAAAGCTGGTGCCAGTTGCCGTGACGGTGGGCAGGATGTCCACAAAGCTGCCGTAGCTGGATGCACTGGTCAGCTTGTACTGGTATCGGGCGTACATCAGACTGTTCTTCTGCACCCCACCCACGGAGATCGCTGAGATGTACCCACTAAAGGATAGCCGCATTTCGTCCTCGATGTCATTGGTTCGGTGGATGGAGACCTCACTCAGTTTGGGCTTGGCGTATGGGATGACGGTAATGGTCTGGCTCTGGCTGACCGTGTAACCACGGCTGTCTGTGGCAGTCACCAGTACAGTCACCGTGCCGGACTTGGTTACCTTCCCCACAGAGATAGCCGCTCCCGTGGTATTGGATGCAGATACGCCATTACAAGTCGCGGTGTAGTTCGTGATCGTAGCACCGTTTTTTGCGGTAGCAGTTCCGGGTGTCACCTTGAGGGTAGAATGCCCCTGGATGAATAACTGGTTGTTCCCGGTGATGGTGGTCGTGGTTGCGTAGCTGTCCTCAAAAGTGAAGCTCCCCATCGTGGGTCCAGAATTTGCGGAGGTGGTCGTGACCTTTGCGGTATAAGTGGAACTGCCGCCGATCTGGGTCGAGCCGCTGTAGGTAGAAACAGAAAAGGTGGCATTAACGGATTTTACCGATGCCATCGCATTGAGCAGGGTCGTTCGCTGGGCAGATGTCAGGGTAATGGTTCGATTCGCAGTCCCTTTCGCCCAGGACAACCCGGAGATCGTCAGATAGGTGGTGCTTCCGTTCTTGATAGCCAGGGTATTGGTATAACTGGCCTCGTACACCGTGGTGTTCAGGACGATGCTCACTGTAGCCGCATCTGCGGTCACATCGTTTACCTTGTTGATGATCGCACCGCCGAGGGTCGTGACTGATACCGTGGAGGAATAACCATAGACCTGGTTGACCAGTTTCCGGCCACGCACTCGCACGGAATAATTGGTGTTTGGGGACAGCCCATTGACCGTGATATATGCAGACGAGGAAGTGATCGTGGACAGCGTGTACCAGGTCGAGCCACCATTCAGACTGTACTGCCAGAGATCGCAGGATGCGGTTGCCGAGGAACTGATATACAGACTGCTTGCCGTTACGGAGGAAACGCTCAGAGAGATGGTGGGGGCAGTTCGGTCGAGGTTGGTCAGAACCATACCGCCGCCGTATTCCTCCGGGCCGTAAATGTAGACACGAGTGGAGAACCCAACAGTTACGGTTTTCCGACCATCGCTGTCATGGTAGATCGTGATGGAACCGCTGACTGAGCCTTTTGCCGCGGGGAACACACGGTCATCCCATTTGGTACGCTCCTTATAGTAGACCTCCACGCCGTTGATCGTGACGGTCGTGGTGTCAATGGTGTAATAGCCAGCCGTGCCACCCGTGGAGGTCAGAGTCCAGTGCAGCGTGGAGGTGTTCTCGGCCATGTTTGTGGATTCCGTGATCGTAAGCTGGAGATACCGTCCATCGTATGAATTACTTGTCCATGTTGCCATGCAACCCCTCCTTAATCCAAAATAACAATGTTAAGCCCCTGGGATGCGGTCGGCATCGGGACAAACTTGGTTCTGCCCACGGTCAATTCACCGTCCACCGTGGTTTTCTTGGTCACCGTTTCATCCTTGTTCAGCGTGAAGATGACTTCATCGTTGTAATAACCCGCAAACTCCGTGTTGGTGATGACCGTCCGCTGGCTGGATGCGTTGTTGGAGACCTCGATGCCCCGACGGTCGATCTTGACCTCAGAGGTGTAAATCTCGTTGGGAGCCGGAGTCCACTTCCTGGGCAGCGACCCCTCCGTGAGCATGATGTCGGATACCGAAAGCTCCCCATCCCGGTTGTAGCAATAGAGCCGTAGCGTGGGGTCAGTCACATCGGTGATGGTCGCCGTGAAATCCGTCCAGCCAAAAGCGGTGGTCTTGCTAAAAAGGTATTTCTGCTTGTTGCCGTTGTAGGCCACATAGATGTAGGCAGACATGGTGGAGGTTTTCTTCGCCCGGACGGAAACGGTATAAGTGCCGGGCAGAACACTGCGGATGTACTGACTGAGGGAAGAACTTTCTCCCAGCACAAAGCAGGAATCCGCTGTGGTATTGTTCTGGGTGTCCGTGGAGGTATCCACCCGCACTGTCCCTGTGTGGGACCAGTCATCGGTGAGTCCATTCAATCCAGCAGAATTCTGTACATAGTTCATGCCGCCGATAAACTGCTCGGACATGGTCAGGCTTAACCCCTGTACGGTATGCTCCAGTTCTGAGAGCTGCCGCTGTGCCTCCAGCACTCGCTCCTCAACAACGCCCTGGTCATCCGATAGTGTTTCCACCGTTTCGGTAAGCATGGAAACATAGCTGTTCAGACCATCTGCTGTGTTCTGAAAGTCTGCAATGCGCTGGGTGTTGGTGGAGACGGTGGTTCGCAGAGTCTCCAGATTGTTTTCTGGCACCCAGGATTCTCCGTCCCACACCATCGTCTGGGGCGGCACCGTAGTGGTGTCCACCCAAAGCTGTCCTACATAAGGTTCAGCGGGCGGCGTATCCCCGGTCACTACATCGCAGATGTTTGTAATGGTGAATTGTCCAATAGCCCGCATGATGACCTCCTTAAATGCTCACGACAACCATGAAGGTCGCTTTGGTGTCTACATCCGCTGTGCCAACGGAGAGGGTCTTGCCCGTTTTGGAGCCGTTCGTCCCCCAGGCGGTATCGATCGCACCATCCTTGTCGTACTTCGTCCAGGTGTAGGTACCCTTTCCAGCGGCATCTACCTCCACACCAGCCTGATAGCAAACTGCCGTCAGCGTGGTGGAGCCTTGTCCATTTTTGAACACATCGCCGCCCGTGGAAGTAACGATGACCTGCAGAGGGTCGGAGTTGTCGATAAAGGTCGCCACATCGTAGAACTTGCTGTTCGCCGTGGAAGAATTGGTATCGGTGTCCTGGGCGCAGCAGCGAAGGACTGCGTAGCTTTCCACTGCGGCAGCGTAAATGGTCAGCGTATTGGTGGATGTACCAGTGTATTTTCCGGCGGTGTCCGTCAGCTTGCGCCAGCCGGTTCCGAAGTCAGCATCGTAACCAGTAGAAGAACTGGAGGTGACTGCGGCATCCATGACCGCCCACTTGTAGCTGACATTGGTGGTATCCACCGTAGAGCCGCGCCACAACTCCGCTTTTGCGGTTAGTGTTGATACCTCGCTGTTTTTGAACACATTGCCGTTGGGGGTAATGACCAGCAGATCCACGATACCGCCGCCGTTTACAACACGGGAGAAAGAAATGGTCAGCGGATGGTCGATGGACAGCCCGGTGGATGGGTCTTTGTAGGTAATCACGCAGCGGTAGTCGATACCGGGCAGACCATCCATTACATTGCTCTTGACCGTGAGAATGTGGCTCTTCGTGCCGGACAACGAATATGCACCGCCCGTGGTGATGGCGGTAGAAGAACTGCCAATGTACCACTTGACTGCGGTGACTTCCGCAGAAGTGATCTTGTCCGTGGTAGTACCGATGATGTAGAGGCTGGGGGTCAAAACCAGGTTGGTTTTCGACCAGTCGGGATTGAAGGTGTTGTTATCGGGGCTTTGCATCTGGGTCTTTGCCAGATTGGAACCGATGTACCCGGTGAGGGTAAGCGCATCGTTGTAGTCCACAATGGTGAACTGGCCTTGTGCCTTGCTCATAGAAAATCCTCCTTAAAGTAAGCTGTTCCGGGTGGCTGTATCGATGAGTTCACAGAAGAAGGTCGCCCGGACCGTCACATCCTCTGTGGTGATGATGATCTCCTTCGTGCCGCCATAGTGGGCGGCATTCCAGAGCTTGTCGGATTCGGCATCCTCCGATACACGAGTCCAGATAAATTGATTGGGGTCGAGGCTGTCCGTCACATCCTCATCCCAGGAATAAACCGTGGCAGAAAGCACTGTGGAAATGTTCCCGTTTTTGAAGATGGAGCCGTTGCTGGAGGATACCACCACCCGGTACATCTTCTTGTCCTCGATCTCCGAAACCCGGTCGCTGACCTTCTCAACGGACGAGGTCGTTGCGTAGGCGCGCAGATGCACCTCGCCGGACTCCAAATCCCACCAGCTTGAACCATCCTGGGATTGGATCACGCCAGCCTTGATGATGTTGGCGACCAACGAGCCAGAGGTGATGAAATCTGCCACGATCTGCCCATCTGCGGTGATGGCAGTTTCGTAGGGACCGTTGTATCCGTTCTTACTGAACCCCAGGCCATTCACATTCCACCGCCACACATTCACGGCTTGGTCGATGTTTGGGGCATCCAGCACCAGCAGTTCGTATGGCTGTCCCTTTTCATTGCCGTGCAACACCACATAGCCCCCGGTCTGGCCGGTGATAAGCGATGTGGCACTGTTGATGGCACTTTGGAGCAGTTTGGGGAAATGCCCAACCGTGGACTCCACCTTTTCTACCGAGGACTGCACCTGGGCGATGGTGGTGACCATGCTGGACTTGGCACTTCCCAAAGTGATGCTCACATACCGCTCGGCAAGGGTGTCATAGACAGTTTGGATGACCAACGCTGTCACACTGACTCCCAATGCCGAGTGCCGGATGGAGACGGTATCGCAGAGATTGACCCGCTCCAGCAGAGCCGAGTATTCTGGCTGTTTCCAGAGCGGTTCAAAGGACACTTTCACAGAAGGAATGGTATCACCCAGAGGATTATCCTTGAGATAGCTGTTAGCCACCGCCCGGAGCATCTCCTCGGTGATGACCGTACCATTTTCAAAACGGTCAGTGAAGTCCTTGATGAGTGTCTTGTTCCGAGCCATCTCAGCGGAGATGATCGGGAGGGTCTCCTCCGGCAGCGTGACAACGACTGCATCCTCTGAATCCTCTGGAGTATAGACGGCATAGGGCAGCAACTTGGTATACACGCCGCTGTTGTCCTCGTCCTGCTCCAGTTCAGTGAGGTTTTTCCCGTACTCGATGACCACACCAGTTTTCTGCCCTCGGTGGCTGTGGAGCTTCACGGTGAAGTTATCCCACTCAAATTCGCCATGCCATTTGGAGAGCATGGAGCCATCTGTGCCACCCAGACAGGCACGAACACTCTGGGGCTTCACGACCTCGAAGGGTTTTGCATCCGCATAGTCCGTCCACCCGGTAAAGCGTGTGTCTCCGGCAAGAAGCTGGTTCAGGATCAGTGCCGGGGAGCGGCTGTCCGTGGCAAACGGCATCACCGGGACATTCGCCAGGTCATAGCTGATATGCTGGGCATACACGCTCACCACGCCCTTGAGGGGTCTCGTGATGCGGTACACCCGAAACGCCTGGGGCGTAGCCGTATCGTTGGGTTTTGCCTTGATGATGCTTTCTTTGGCGATGGCACCATAGTGCTGCCCGGTGATCGGGTATTTCAGGATGCACTCGAAGATGCCGTTTCGCTCTTCGGTCACCTCGCAGGAGATGGTATCGGTCAGGGCACCGATCCCGAAGGTGGAAAAGTCTGTGGTGCTGGCGGGAAACAATACCGGGATCATAGACAGCACCACCTCGGCACCAGCGTGATTTTTGTTATATTGCCGCTGAATATAACAAAATTCTCCCCAGGGTACAGCACAGGGAATCCGTCACCGCTGACCTTGAGGTTCTGTAATTCAGTGCCTTTGTAGAAGTTCATCTGCTCGGAGTCGCATTCCATATAAGTCGAGATGCCCTTCATCTGCCAGGTGTCGTTGTGACTGCCGGACTGGATGGTGATGGTCGCATCGCCGTTGCCTTCTATCCGCAGATACGGATTGCTGGGGAACGAATACGGATTGGTGATGGCAAAGCCGGACTCCGTGACCTCTATGGCCTGCCGCCCATCCTCACTGTAAAGGAAGGGCTTGCAGGAAAAGGTCACACGAAAAGAACCGACCTTGTTCAGTTGTTCTTCAATGTCCAGTCCCTCAGAGATCACCCCATACCGCAGAAAGCCCCGGTTATAGGAGTCGGTGATCTCGTGATACCGATCCGGCTCGGTGAACAGCCAGCCCTTGATAGACCGTAGCACTTCCGAAAGGCTGTCCACCGTGCGCCGTGCCAGGAAAACGGTATAGGTGACCTTCACATTGGAGAAGCGTTTGTTGGACACGATGAGGTCGCCGCTCCGGCCGGGGATTGAGGTGAAGTTCGCATCGAAAGTGGGTGCGGTGAACACATCCTTGCGCTCAATGTGCAGACCAAACTCCTCGGAACTGCGACCGTTATAGATAAAATAGGTCATGCGAACACCGCCCCCTTCCGCATAGCAAATTGATTCGCCGTCTCCATGACCTCGGTGGTGAGCTGACGAATGTCCTCAGACGAGTAGTTATTGAAATTCGTGATGTTCAGTGAGATGCTGAACCCGGAGAACGCCCCGGAAGTGACCCCACTGGTAGCGGAGCGCAAATTCCCGGTGACATCGAAATCCGTGGGCAGGGCCGTCTGCATATCCTGGGCAAGATCGCCCATGACCCCGTTGATGTCCTCGGCCATATCCTCTGCGGCTCGGACTGCTTCATCGCCGTTGTCCTCGATGGAGCCGGACAGACCCTTGACCAGCATTTCGCCCACCCACGCCATCTCACGAGAGGGCGAGTGGATACCGAAGAAGTCACAGATGCCGTCCCAGATAGATGAAATCCAGCCGGATACCTTGTCCCAAAGCCAAGAGGCAAGTTGCTGAATGCCTTGCCACAGTCCTTTTACAATGTTGCCGCCAATCTCAGCCATCTTTCCAGTGAGAGAACCGAACGCTTTTACGATTCCGGCAATGATCTGGGGTACAGCCTTTACAATTTCAACTATAATGGTAGGCAGATTCTCAATCAGGGCAACGAACAACTCCACGCCTGCCATGATAATTTTATCGATGTTCCCAATCACTGCATTGACGATGCCGGAGATAATCTGTGGAATTGCAGCCACGATGGTGGTGATGATCTGGGGCAACGCCTTGATGAGCGAAATCAGCAGGTCAATACCTGCCTGGATTATTTGCGGGATAGCCCCCAGCACCGCAGTGATGATGCTTTCGATAATTTGGGGGATCGCCTCCACAATGGAAGAGATGATTTCCGGCAGTGCCTCCACCAGAGAGGTCAGTAGCTGAATGCCCGCCTCAATGATTTGAGGGATGGAGTCCAGTAGAAAGGTAATGATGCTTTCAATGATTTCAGGCAGTGCAGCGACCAGCACAGGAATGGCATCCAAAAGGCCCTGGGCAAGTCCCAGGATAAGCTGAAGAGCCGCCTCTAAAATAAGGGGCAGATTGTCCACGAGAGTCTGACACATCTGCATGACCACTTCGACCAGGGTGGGAACCAGCATGGGAAGTGCCTGGGCGATCCCGGTCACCAGGGTAACAATGACCTGCGCTGCGGTTTCAATCAGCATCGGCAGATTTTCCAGAATGCCTCCTACCAGGGCGAGCATCAATTGTAGGGAACCCTCTGTGATTTGCGGTAGCGCAGAAATCAGTCCCTCCAGTATGGTGACGATGATCTGGCTAACAGACTCAACGATGATTGGCAGATTCTCTACAATGGCACTCCCAATCGCCCCAATGATGGAGCCGATAACCTCCAGCAGTTCCGGCACATATTCCATAACGGCATCCAGTGCTTTGGGAAGAACCTCAGAAATCACATCGGACATCTTGCCAATATCACCGTTGGCATCCTGAATACCCTTTGTAAATTCAGCAAGCAGTTCCACGCCTGTGCCGGACAGTTCCGTCAGTACAGGCAACAAAACTGTACCCAGGGCATTTTTTGCGCCCTGGGCATTGACTTTGAGTTATTGGAGATTATCGTCCAGTGCGCCATAGGCGGCAAGCATCTCATCGGAAACTACATAACCAGCTTCTCGTGCCTGGTCGCCCAATTCTTTCATACGGCCAGCGCCAGCCTCGATCAGAGGGTTCAGTTCTTGGGCAGATTTGCCAAGCACCTGCATGGCAAGCGCATCTCGCTCGGTTTCGTTTTCTACGCTGCCCAGAGCATCGATCAGTTCCCAGTACACGGTGTCGCTGTCGCGCAGATTACCATTTGCATCGGTAACAGATACCCCCAGCGCATCATAGGTAGCTACCATTGTTTTGGAGCCATCCTGCACCGATTTCATGGATTTGATTTGCTTCGCCATAGATTTGGTGAGAGTTTCCGTAGAAACATCCACCAACTCTGCGGCATACATATACTCCTGGAGCTTATCCGTAGCAATACCCGTGACTGTGGATTCCGTTAGAACAGTGTCGGCATAGGCCGCACCTTCCACTGCCATATCCACCAGGGCTTTTCCTGCGGCGACAGCGGCAGCGGAAACAGCGGCGAACGATGCGGCAATGGCAACGCCAACCGCTTTACAGATGCCGCCCAGCTTTTCAAATTTACTTCCGGCATCCTCGCTCTGCTTTCCCGCATCCTCAACCTCATCTCCGAAATCATCTGCCTGTTTTTCGGCATCATCAAATTCATCGGAGGCTTTATCCAAGGCATCGTTGTTCTGTTGAAGCTCTCGCTCCATGTCATTCAGAGCGGCCTCGGCATTATTTAGCTGTACCTGCCATGATTGGGTACGCCGATCATTCTCACCGAAGGACTCAGAGGCGTTTTGAAGAGCGGCACGGAGCATTTCGATCTTCTGCTTTTGGGCATCGATCTCTTTGGTCAGCACCGTATTCCGGGCAGTGAGAGCCTGGGCAGACTGGTCGTTTTTGTCAAACTGAGAGGCTACCAGCTTCATTTCGGAGCCTAAGACCTTAAAGGACTGGTTGATGTCCCCCAGGGCCTTCTTGAATTCCTTTTCACCCTCAATCCCCAATTTCAGGCCAAAATTATCAGCCATGCCGTTTCACCTCCTTAAATCCCATCCGGGAGAATGTCATCGATGTAGTGTTCACGCTTGGGTTTCGCCTGACCATTCCACTGCTTGTGGCATTCCCAGAGGTCGAGCAACAGACCAAACGGCATCAGCCACACCTCATCCATGCTCAGATGGAGGTGGGCAATGCCGTAATAAAGAAGTCGAGTAAATAACTCCTCGTCACTTACTCGACCGCCGCGTTTTTTGGGTCTGCCTCACTTTCAATGTTGCGCTTGGTACCCTTGTAGAGAGCCTCGGTGATGGCGGCTTTGTAGCCGGCCAGATCCAGGGGTGTAGTGAGCAGTTCCACCATTTCCTCGGTCAGCAGGTCTCTGGGTGCATCCTTGTGTTTCAGATTGTGGATGAGGATGGACTGGTTGGCGAGGAGCGTGATAAGCCACACGATCTCACCGATTGCCATCTCGAAGTTCTCACTTTTCATGAGCTTGTCGCCCAGGTTCTCCAGACCGCCGTATCGGCCGGCGATCTCACGAGTGGCTTTGGTGGTGAGCAGGAGCGTGTATTCCTCGCCGCCCACCTTGATGTTTGCGCTTTGTTCTTTATCCATGTGTCAGCCCTCCTTATTCCGCAGGCTCAGTAGCCGCATAGCTGGGTTCATAAACTTCTTTGTACCAGCCGTCAATGGTGGCGGCGGTCACTTTGGGGTCACCCTCGGTAGCCTCTGCCTTCCAGGGGTGATTGCCTTTGGCATCCTCCTTATTGCGGCGCAGGATCGTACCCTCGATGGTGGGGGTATTGAAGGTGATGGAGTCACCCTTCGTTGCCAGAGCCGTGGCGGGGATGCCGAATTT
Organism: Christensenellaceae bacterium Phil7; assembly: GCA_001940845.1. GTDB lineage: Bacteria > Bacillota > Clostridia > Christensenellales > CAG-138 > PeH17. The sequence goes on along the minus strand of MSGV01000001.1, from coordinate 67,190 downwards.
GACCTTATACAGCCAGAAGTATTTGTACTTGCCATTGGACTTCTTGGCACGGAAACCGATGGCAACAGGCTCACCGCCGTCCTCGCTGGTGGAGATCACAACGCCGTTCGCATCGATCTCGGACCCGGTGAGGTCAGAGGCAACAGTGGGACCGATGTCATCCACGCCCAAAGACAGAGTGCCAGACTTGAACTCCTTGACGATCTCGGATGCCCCGTCATCGGCGTATAGGGTGGCTTCGGCCAGCTCCACAGAAAGGTCAGCAGAGATCGCCTTTGCCAGTTGGGAGGGAGCGGCGTAGGTCTCATTGCCGGACTCATCCTCCGTGATTTTTGCATAGAACAGTTTATCAAGGCCAATCGTAGCCATAATTATTCCTCCCATTCATAGTTCTTCGCCACATCAATGGCGTAGTGGTGGTATCCCGTATCGTCCTCGTGACCGATGTACCGTCTGTCTGTGATGGCAAACTCCCCAGCCAAAAGTGACCGTGTCAGTTTGCCAGACAGTTTGGTGTAGTTGCCTTTGGTGAAGAGGGACAGCCGAGCGGATTGCACTTCGTTCAAAGGCGCATTATCGGCATGGAGGTCAAAGCTGTCAGAGAGCGGCGTGATGACCAGGTACTCATCAGGGGCGACCCCAGAGAATACACCAGTCTCGACCGTCAGCCCACAGCTTTTTGCCAGTGTGGTGATCTCGGATAGTAGACTCACAACTTCTTCACCTCTTCCTCAAAAGTCTCCTGGATTGCCTGGATGCAGGCAGACCGGGTGGCGGTCTTTGCAGGAGCCAGAAACGGTTTCGGAGGTTGGCCGTGCTTGCCGTATTCGAGGATGGTCGCCAGTTTTGCATTGCTGATGCCATCCTTTCGAGGTTCTGCAAAACCGACCTTGATGTTGTGGTTGCCGTCTTTGTCCACCTTAACAGGCGAAAGGCCCAGCGCACCTTCCAGTTCGCCAGTAGACCGGGACTTGTATTTTGTGCCTTTTCCTACGCTGGCAGATAGGTTCGCTCTCACTTTGGAAAGCACCACCTCACCGCCAGCCTCCAGAGCCTTGCCTGCGATGGCATCGGTTTGGTCACCCAGGCGAGATAAACGCAGGAGAAAATCCTCCGGCATTTTAACGGTTGCTTTTGCCACTGGGCTTCACCTCCTTTGCCAGCACCTCAACATACATCCCACGGCCTTTCACATCCTCAACGGAGGTGATACCGAATCGGCCAGACGGACAAGCGATGACTATATCCGTGGTGATCGGTAGACCGGGAATGGCACGGAAACGGAAAAGGTCGGTGTCATCGGTAAATGCCGCCCGGTTTGCCCAACGTTCACTCCCGTGCCGACCTTCCCGGTAAGCCCGTACTGAGGCAAGGATGACCTCGCGCTCAGTACGGAACCCCTCTGGGTCAGTGACCTGCTCAGTTCGCAGAAGATCGATAAAGGTGTTCATTTTTCCAAAGCTCATAGGTCACACCTTCCATTCCCGGTCGAGCCGTAGGAGCAGGTTAACGGTTGTCCAGACTTGCCCGGATGCCGCAACATTATCCGCAAAAAAGCCGCCCGTGCTGCCGTCCCTGGACTCGTAGAAGTGGGACGACAGCATGATGACGGCTTGCTCGGTCGTTGGGGGCATCGGATTATTCACATAGCTACCAGCCGGGATGTGCTGGTAGCTTTCGGCATAGGAGATCGCGGCGGTGATGTAACTCTTCAGCAGAGCATCATCCGCCGCATGGTCGAGGATCAGATTTTGCTTGACCTTCTGGAGCAGTTCGTCCATCACCGCCGCCTCCTTCCTTAAGTGCCAGAGGTAGTAGTCCCCTTCATCTGGAGGAGCTTAATGGCCTCCGGCAACATCAGCTTGGCATCCACACGCTTGGTAGCCAGGAAACCAACCTGACCCTTGTTTGCGTACAGTTCATTCAGGCGACGGAAAGAGATGCCCTCACGGTCACCGATCCAGTAATAGGACAGGTCACCGAAAGCCATAACGCTGCCGCCGTCCGCAATGGTCGGTACGGCGATAGAGGTATAAACAGGACGGCCCAGCAGCATATCGGGCGCACCTTCCTTCAGAGAGGGCTGCCACAGATACTGGCCGTTCTTGTCCTTGAGCTGGCGAATGGAGTTGACAGTGGCATCGTTCATCAGCCACACAGCCTTCTTGCGATAGGGAGAGCGAAGGCTGTAGTAAAGGTTCATCAGTTCATCTGCGGTGATGGCAGTCGCAGAAGCGGCAGTTACCCCCACCTGACCACCTTCGGTGGCACTAAACAGACCGGTGGGCTTGCCATTGCCATCTCCAGTGATAAATGCCAGCTCCTCGGCAGTGGAGATGCGGCGGGCAAACTCCTGACGGAAGTAGTCCTCCAGATCGAAAGCAGAATCGTTCAGCAGCTCTTCGGAAACCTTGATGAGCGCAGTCAGCTTGTGGGCACCCAGGAACTTCTGACCAAAGGTTTCCGTAGTTTCGGGAATCTCGCCGCCTTCTTCGACCCAGTTAGCGGTGCCATGAGTAGCTACCACAGGGATTTTGTGACTGCCGGAGGCGGTGGTAATCACATGAGCCAGCCGACGAATGACCATCTCGTCATTGACCGCCTGAACCAAATTGCGCTCAAAGGTGTCGGGAACCAGGTAGCCGCCTTCGGTGTCAATGCCCTCGCTCAGAGCATTGCGGACTTCCACACTGCTCTGATTGCGCATCTGCTTCCAGAAAAAACTCTTGTAGGCATCACTTGCACGGCCTTTCTTAGTGTCCGTCTTGGGGACATCAGGCTTGGCGGTGATGGGGGCGCTGACAGGCGCATTCATTTCACGCTCCAGAGCATCCATGCGCTGCTGGCGCTCGATCTCGTGGCCCAGGTCAACGATGACCTTTTCCATTTTTTCGTAGGTGGCAGTGTCCTCTGCACAGAGGATGCCGTTTTTGCGATGGGAATCCAGGAATGCCTTTGCGTCCTCCCACGCCTTTGCCCGCTGGGTACGCAGTTCGTTGATTTTGTTCATAATAAAATCCTCCTTAAGGTTTAATGAGTTCCAATCTCTTGTCGAGATCAGTTATGGGTGTGCCTGTGATTTCAGGCTTGGTGGTGTTGCGGTGGCCTCTCACTTTGGACAGTAGCGAATTGGTCACAGCACGGCGGCTAAAAGTAAAGCTGTTCTCAGCAACAGCCGATCCCTCGGTGCTTTGGAATAGCAGATCGTCTGCAAAGCCCAGTTCGATTGCCTTATTCGCATTCATCCAGGTTTCCGCATCCATAAGATGGGACAGCTTGGCGCGGGACAGTCCAGTCTTGATTTCGTAGGCGTTGATGATGCTTTCCTTAACCTCCGAGAGCATATCGATGGCTTTCTGCATCTCAGCGGTGTCACCAATGGCCACGGTGAGCGGGTTGTGGATCATCATGAGCGCCGTGGGCGACATCAGCACCTTCGTGCCGGCCATAGCGATGACGGAGGCAGCCGAGGCAGCAATGCCATCGATTTTGACCGTCACATTTCCGGGGTAGTCCATCAGCATATTGTAGATTTGGGCTGCGGCCACACAGTCGCCTCCCGGTGAGTTGATCCAAACGACCACATCACCATTCCCGGCAAAAAGGTCAGCCCTAAATGCCTTCGGTGTGACATCGTCATCGAACCAACTCTCGTCAGCGATGGAGCCGCACAGAAAAAGAGTGCGCGAGCCGTCATCGCCCTCGGTAAAGTTCCAGAACTTATTCACTGGTTGTTTCCTCCTGTTCGGTTGTAGGTGTTACGGCGAAGATTCCTGCATCCTTCAGCTTTGTCATATTGCCGTTGATGAGGTAGAGGTCGCCGCCTTCCTCTGTGGGAATTTTGTCAAGGTTCTCAAGGGAACGAATATCGTTTGCAGACATCCAGCCGTTTTGGCGGGCGGTTGCATAACCACTCATCCGAGAGGCATAGTCCCCTCGGAGCAGACCCTCCACATTGAATTTGAAAAAATATGCCTTCTTCTCTTCGGCAGAAAAAAGCGACCTGGCGAGGTTTTGCTCCCACCGAATAACCCAGGGGTCGAGGGTGTATTTCACAAATTCAAGGGATTGCTGCTCAATATTGGAAAAGCTCGACTTTTCCAGGTCACCGACCATGTGGGGTGGGACACGGAAAATTCGAGCGATTTCATTGATTTGGAATTTTCGGGTTTCCAGAAACTGCGCCTGTTCTGGGGAAATACCGATGGGCGTGTATTTCATACCCTCTTCCAGCACGGCGATCTTATTGGCATTGCCGCTGCCGCCGAATGTAGACTGCCAGCTTTCCCGGACTCGCTGGGGGTCTTTGATCGTACCGGGATGTTCCAGCACACCGCCGGGAGCGGCTCCATTGGCGAAGAACTTGGCACCGTATTCCTCACAGGCGATTGCCATGCCGATAGAATTCTTCGCCATAGCAATGGGCGAGTAACCCACCAGCCCATCGAACCCCAAGCCCGGAATGTGCAGCACATCTGCCGGAGACAAATACACCGTTGAGCCTTTGAGTGTCGGCGCATCTTCGGATGCAATGGTGTAGGAGTAGTAGATTTGCCCTTGCCTGTCTCTGTCCACCTCCATGCGGTTGGGCATCAATGGATACAGTGCCACGACCTCGCCTTTTCCGTTACGGATGATCTGGGCGTAGGCATTTCCCCACAAGAGCAGATGGGTCATCAGCGTTTCCCGAAAGCTGAACGAGGTCATTTCCGGGTTTGGCTCATCGTGCAGCAAATGATAAAGAGGATGGTCGATTGCTTTTACTTTATCGCCGCTTTCGGTATAGCGGTAAAGGTGCAGTGGCAAGCAGGCAATCGCTTCGGCCAAAATTCGGACACAAGAATGGACGGCAGTCATCTGCATAGCAGATCGTTCCGTCACATTTTTGCCGGAGGTCGTACCACCCATGTAAAAGGAATAGGTGCTTCCGGCTGTTCTGTTTTGGGGCTTGTCCCTGGGTTTGAATAATCCAGACAAAATGCTCATGTTTGTTCTACCTCCCTCAGTCGCTCACGCAGGGCATCAAAAAACGCCTTGCCTTTGATGGGCAAGCCCTCACGGACTCGTTCATCCTCAAAAGCAAAGCGTGTTTCGAGCTGCTCTACGGAGTAGTGTTTCAAATAGGTGCGCCAGGTCTGTTTGTCCAGCCAGCGCAAATGCTCCCAGAGGTATGGGAAGTGCTTTCTCAGTTTTCGCAGTTCATCGTAGGACTGGAGTGGGCAGCACCAGCAGGACACCCGGCTGAAGATGTCATATAGACCATCCCAATCAAAACCGCGCTCCCGGCAATAGGCCAGGCAGTCAGCCTCGGTCATGCCCCAATCCACCAGTGGGTAGTGGAACTCACGGATTCGCTGTGGCTCGTCTGCGGCGATCCCGATGTACTGTTCGACCGTGTATTCCTTTGCCAAATCCCGGAGATAGCGGTCAATGATGCGAGTCTTGAGCATTGCGGTACACCAGCGGTTTCTGGGGCAGGGCCAACTGAAGCCGATCCGACCGAACAGTTCCGGGTTTCTCCGTTTGGGTTCATGCTGGAGCATCAGATATTCAAAGGACTGCTGGGATTTAAGCCGGGTGATCGGTCTGCCGGTGTATGCCTCCAGCCTATCGAGATGGTGATACAGCCCCTCAAACTCCATACCCGTATCGCAGAATAAAATAATGTCCACAGGCATTTCCTCCTCCAGCATACGAAGGAGCATGGCGGTGGAATCTTTACCGCCAGACAGGGACACTACATGAAGTTTTGGCTTTTCCATTGAAGCCTCCTTTAGATAAACAAAATGCCCCGGTCATCGTAGACCGAAGCACTGGTATCATTGCCACAGCGGATCGCACGGTCGAGAGCCATAATAGTGGCGACTGCACCATCGATTTTCTCTGTGGATTTTTCCTTGTCCGGCTTGATATTGCCAGCCGGGTCAGTGCGGATGAAGATGTTGTCCATCATCCAGCGGAGGACGGGATGCCCACCGTGGGCGATCTTCTCCTCCAGCACCAGCTTCATCAGTTCCTTTGTGGGAGGACTCATATCCTTGAACCCCTGTCCGAAGGGAACGACCGTGAATCCCATGCCCTCAAGGTTCTGCACCATCTGGACAGCACCCCAGCGGTCAAATGCGATCTCCCGGATGTTGTACCGTTCTCCCAGGCGTTCGATGAATTTCTCGATATACCCATAGTGGACAACATTGCCCTCCGTGGTCTGGAGACAGCCTTGCCGCTCCCAGACATCGTATGGCACATGGTCGCGCCGGACACGCAGGTCAAGGTTGTCCTCTGGAATCCAGAAATACGGGAGGATGATGTACTTGTCCTCTTCATACTCCGGCGGGAATACCAGGACGAAGGCTGTTATATCCGTTGTGGATGACAAGTCAAGGCCGCCGTAGCAGACCCGACCTTCCAGGTCATCCTCGGAAGTGGCAAAGGCACATTTGTCCCATTTTTCCATCGGCATCCAGCGGACAGCCTGCTTGACCCACTGGTTGAGCCGAAGCTGACGGAATGCGTTTTCTTCGCCGGGGTTCTGCTTGGCAGACTCACAGGCATCCTTGACCTTGTCGATGCCCACGGTGATCCCCAGGGAGGGATTGGCCTTTTTCCAGGTGGCGGGGTCCGTCCAATCATCACTTTCATCAGCCCCATAGATAACGGGGTAAAAGGTGTGGTCAATCTTCCGGCCCTCAATGATGTCCTTTGCCTTTTGGTGTATTTCATAGCAGATGGATTTCGTATCGTTGCCAGCAGTGGTGATCAGGAAGTAGAGCAGCTGCATACGGGCATCGCCAGAGCCTTTGGTCATGACATCAAACAGTTTTCGGTTGGGCTGGGTGTGTAGCTCATCGAAAACGACCCCGTGGGTATTGAAACCGTGCTTGTTACCGACATCAGCGGAAAGCACCTGGTAGATACTGCCCGTTGGCTGATAAATGAGCCGTTTCTGGGAATCCAGTATCTTGACCCGCTTTGCCAGAGCCGGACACATACGCACCATGTCCGCTGCGACATTGAAAACGATGGATGCCTGCTGACGGTCTGCGGCGCAGCCATAGACCTCGGCGCGCTCCTCGCCATCGCCGCAGGTCAGGAGCAGAGCCACAGCAGCCGCCAGTTCGGACTTGCCCTGTTTTTTGGGAATCTCAATGTACGCAGTATTGAACTGGCGATACCCGTTAGGCTTGAGTGTGCCGAACACATCACGGATGATCTGCTCCTGCCAGTCGATCAGTTCAAAGGGCTTTCTCGCCCAGGTGCCTTTGGTGTGGCAGAGGCACTCGATAAACCCCACCGCATAGTCAGCGGCGGCTTTGTCGTAATGGGAGCCTATCGCCATGAACCGGGTTGGCGTGTATTTCTTCAGCTTTCTGATATGCGGTCACCTCCTCAAAATGAGCATAAAAACAGCCGCCACCGTAGATCGGTGCGACTTCGTGAACGAGGAACAGAGCCTCTCGGCTCAGTCCCTGGCTGACCCTGCGGGCGGTGTAATTTTCTTTTTCACAATGGAAGTCCTGAACCTTATCACCGGCTAAGAATTACCACCCCGCTATTTAGGTTTTGTAGCGCGGCGGTATCTTTTGGGGTACTTGGTATTTCTCACGATCGTACTTGACTGTAACATCAAATAGTGCTAACATCATATTGGTTCAAAAAACTATACCGCTATATATTTTTGTCGTTTCACTTGAAAATGAACCAATGATATACTATAATTAAGGAGTCAAAGACGATGACAAATCTTGAGAAAATCAACGAATTTCTAAATCAGGCAGGTGTGTGGTATTTTCTTACCACAGATGGCGACCAACCAAAAGGCAGGCCGTTCCGTTTCCATTTGTTGCAGGGTGATAAGCTTTATTTCGGTACAGGCACATTCAAAAAAGTATTTGCTCAGGTAGAGAGAAATCATAAAGTAGAAATTCTTGCTGTTAGTGGCGATGAGTTTCTTCGTTATGACGGCGAGGCGGTATTTGAAGAAACCGATGATATTGCTAATGCAGTGCTTGCAAAGATGCCTCAAATGCAGAAAATATACAATGAGCGAACAGGCTATAAACTCGGCATTTTCCATCTTGAAAACGGATACGCAGAAATATGCACAATGATGGGTCAAAAGGAAGCCTTTGAAGTCTGATATAAATTCAGAAAAGAGGTTATAGTGGACAAAGATTTATTTGGCTTGTGTCCGTTTGCAACAACACAGCGATTGATACAGGGAAAATGGGCAATTCTAATTATGCACCATCTTTCAAATGGGCCTATTCGTTTCAATGAATTGCAACGCAGAATGCCCAAAATGACTCACGCGACTCTTTCCAGTCAGCTAAAGCAATTAGAGGAAGAAGGCTTGATCTCCCGCACTGCGTATAGTGAAATGCCGCTGAGAGTAGAGTACGCATTAACACCTATCGGCGAGAAGTTTGAACCAGTTCTCACCAGCATTCAGGATTTTGGGAAAGAATATATTGAGTATATGAACCAAAAGTAAAAACAATTTTGAGTTAAGCATCTATCTTAGGGTAGGTGCTTTTCTTATGTTAAATGCAGCTCGACTCAGGAAGGTATATCCCAGGGCATATACTACACAAATAACCCGGAGGAAATGTGTGCATATACGACCAAAAGAGCCATGTGGCTCTCTCGGCGGCGAGGTGGTAGATCAAGCCATGACCAGGCGGACTGCAGGGATTCTGGCGTAGGTACCTGTCTGCCAATCCTTGTAGGGGGCGTTGACCTCAGTGACCCCGGCAACCTTTATGCCCAGCTTGTCGAAAGCGGCGAGGGTGGGAATCAAGCCGGAGAAGGTGCTGCTGATGGTAAATTCGCTGATGCCGTTGTCCTTCATGCAAGCGGCGATGGCCTCCACATCCTCGTCCCAAATGACCTCGTTAAAGTCGATCAGGTCGTTGTTGGCTTCAACGCTGCGGCGGTAAGCCCAGAACATGGTGCTGTTGATGCCGTAGTCGGAAAGGCTACCAGCCTGCTCTGCGATGGCTCTTTCAAAAAAGTCGATTTTCTTCATGGTGTTGTCCTCCGTAAAATGTGTATTCCCCTTTCGGTAGTAGCATATTACCTCTAAAAGCACACAATATCCAGGGGTTTGGCGATAATATAGTACACGATCTTGAGGAGGGATTTCTGTGCGGAATAGTGCTTAATGCCTATCGGTGTTACGGTGGATAACGGAGAGAATTCTATCCTGTTCATCGGTATCCACGCCAATGCTCTGCAATGCCTCCCTGGTGCCGCAATCCGGGCAAATCAGTGTTACATTGTCTGTCCGAGATAGTGCAGGGCGGTCGCCGTAGGCTTTGCCACAGCGGGGACAAATACGAATACGCAGTTTTTCAGTTTTCATTGACATATCCTCCCATTAATTTCAGACTCACTTCAAATGCCTTAGCCAACTTGCAGGGGTCGAAGCCAAAGTTGAGATAGCCAATATCGCAGGTGCGAAGATACGACATGGAGGGCACTCCGCAGGATCGTTCCTCGTGCATGATGTATACGAAAGCGTCCCGCATCCGCACCTTGCCGGACTTGATGCCCGTGATCGGAAGGCGCAGTTCCTTTTTGTAGTAAAAATGAGGGAATCCCTCGTACCGATCCAGGCGGCGTTCATCATCCTCAGCGACTTCCCAAGCCGCCACGGGAACGCTGTCGCCCTCACATGGCTCAATGGTGAGGTATGAGCCGGTCTTGCTTCCTTTGAAAAGAAGCTGGTAGTTTTCAATGACTGCCGTGCCAACAACTCTGGCAGAGGGGCAACGATACCGCATTTGGCTGATGTTGAGGTTGCTCCCATAGGCGAGGTAGTATCTTTTACGCATAGTCTTGTCCGTCCTTTCTGAAGGGGTATCCCTTCTACCACCTTAAGCCCGCCGAGGCGGGTTCAGGGGGCCTGTGGCTATGTCCTTCAAGCGGCGCGCCCGTTTCTGAAGGCGGCATCTCCGACAAGGCGGCGGGTCAAAAGGTCTCTGGCGGTTTCGAACTCCTCACCAATGAAGCCCAGGCGAAGGAGCCAAGTCCGCATGGCGTATTTGGGGTTTTCGGTCTGCTGGGGCTTGGGGCTGGCGGTGCGAACACTTTTTGCCATCTGACTCAGTGCGAGGCAAAGCTGGATGTAACTTTTGAGTTGTCCCGCATGGAGTCCGTTTTGCTTTCCGTTGGCAGGGGCATCAAACTGGAAGAGTCGAAACTCGACTGTACCTTTGGTGAAGGTGGCGTGGAGGTTAAGCATATGGTAGCGGCTGTCGTTGTAGTGACCACTGCGATTCCAGTTTTCGCCCTGGCTACCGTACCATACATCGGCAAGTGCCGAAAGGCTGGTGGGCTTTTTGCGGTTGACCTGGTCGAGGAAACGGGGGTCGACCGTGCGGCAGTATCGGCTAATGCGGTAGGAATCAAGGTTCAAGGCGTCTGCCAAAAGCTGCTCGTGGCTTGCCATGATGTTGGCGAGGTTGCGGAGAGTCTGGGCGGTATGTCCGTTCGCTCCGATGTGAATGTGAACACCGCACCCTCTGGAGGCATCGCTCTTAGCCCCTGCGTGTCGAAGCTGGCGAATCAGTTCCTGCAGTGTGTTCATGTCAGCATAGGTGAGGATCGGGGTGACCAGTTCGCACTTTTCATCATCCGGCCCGGAAATGCTGACATCCTTTTGGAATTTCCATTCCCGCCCCTGGCTATCCCAAGCCGACCAAGTGCTGTAGCCGTTTCGTCCGGCGGTGTTTTGGTGGCGGTTGGTTCCGAAAAAGTCGGCGGCTACCTTTGCAGCCCGCTGGCGCGTGATGTTGTTCATCTCCACCTCAACGCCGATGGTCTGCTTTTTCATTTCCTCAATCTGGGTTCTGGTCTTTTCGTTCATGGTGTGTGCCTCCTAAAAAGTGGTGTTTTCCTTTCGGCGTGACACATATTACCTCTAAAAGCGTACTATATCCAGGGGTTTTGCGATAATAAAGTACACGATCTTGTTGCCCGCAAACTGTGCATATTATGACGATTTACCGCTTGATTTTGCGGCACTCGTCCGCACCGTAAGCTACATTCAAGCCACACCCATTGTCCCAGGCAACCATAATGCTGCCGATGTCATCGACACCCAGTACGGTTCCTTTTGTGCCGATGGGAGGGGCTTGCGGATCGTCCATCCGTACCAGCTCCACCCGTGTGCCGCTGGGAAAGCGGTCACGGAGGGACTGGAGTGCGGCTCTGGAAATCACTTGCATGACTCCACCTCCTTGATGCACTCGTCCTTGACTACCCGAAGGGGGCATGAGGGATGCCGCTTTTTGAGGTAAGGCTTGAGGATTTTTGCGGGGTCGCGAAGACTGGCAGGGATATTACAGGCGAAGTCAAAGTCGATGCAGGTTTTGGGGATTTCTTTGAGGTTGGTGATGTAGACGATCATTCTGCCACCTCCTCATCGAATGACTGGTTGACCGCCTGGATGAGAATTGCATCAGCGACCATTTCCTCGACCGGGAAAGGATCGCTGACCTCTTCGGTCGGTTCGGCGGAGGCTTTTGCGCCGCTCTTGAATGCGGAGCTGCCGGAAAGGTTGCGGAGCAGGATTTTCCGAGCCTCTTTGTACTCGGCCCCAATGAATCCCAGGCGCAGGAGGAAACAGCGGAAAGCGTACTTTTCGTTTTCCACGTCCTTCGCCTTTGCGGAAATTCGGGTCTGGTTGACACTCATTTCACACAGCTTGCAAATGGAGGTACTGTAGGCTGCGGTGGTGTCCGCATCCGGCAGTTCCTCGAACCAGGGGAAACTGACCTTGTCCCCATCCACCATAATGCGGATGTTCTTAACCCCCAGGGCTTTTTTGATCAGGTCGGCCTTTGCTTCCAGAATGTTGGTGAGGTTGCCGACCTTAACCTTGTCCAGAGGAACGGAAATTGTCAGTCCGGCATCGTTGTCAGGAGCAGTAGTCTCGCTTTGCTCTTCGGGCGATTCGCAATCCCGGTCATCTGTTGTGTTGTCATACTCGAATCCCTGTGCAGTCAAGTCGCTCAGTAAAGCGAGGATGCTTTCACGGTCAACTGCGGAGTCATACTCTAATGTGCCTTCCTTGTCGAGAGTGAAGTAATCCATCTCGTAGGTGAAATTCGGAGCCCCCATGTATTGGGCTTTCACACCTATGCAGTCTGCGATGGTGTGGGCAAGTTCCTTGCGTTTCTTGCCGGGGACGTTGAAGTGGATTGTCATGATCATTTTAGTGACCTCCTTTAATTTGGTAGTCACATATTCGCTCTAAACCCCTAAAATAGCAAGTACTATAGCGACCTGACTTTGTAGAATTATCTGTCCCCATCTTGTGTACACCACACAATGCCGGACAGTACAAAAACAACGCACGGCAGAGCCACTCCGTTGCCCCACATCTTATATTCAGCGGCATCCGAATGTGGCGAGCGCAGCCACTTTGCAATTTGTTTGAGGGTTTTCGGTTTGGAGGATGTACCCATAATTTTGCGGTGGGTTTCGAACACATCGTACCAATAACGGATATCCTCCATCGTTGGCTCTGGGGTTTCCAGACCGTCACACCACCAGTCGGGAAAGCCCTGCAACCTGGCGCACTCGGTAGGAGTCAGCCTGCGGACGGTGTATCCATTCTGAATAGCGCCGGGGCCTTTCGCCACCAGTGTGGGCTGGAGTTCCTCTTCAAAGGTCGGTGAGAACTTGGCGTTCTTTCCCTGGTTGAAGGTATCCCTGCCGATGCCATAGCAAACAGCGGTGGGGTCTTTATAGTCCCTCGCCAGTACAGTCGGTGCCATGTCCTCGGCAACCTGGGTGAAACTGCCCGTGGTCATCGTGTAGACGGCATGGCGATCGGTGGTGTTCAGCGTAAAGCTCACATCCTCATTGATGCCATCGCCCTGGGGACCGTTCTCGTCCTTCCGACCGATCATGGAACCCTGCAGGGCATAGCAACCCACCACGGCGATGCCGCCCTGGTTGCAGCCGGGGTTGCCTCCGTTGCCGTCCAGGGTGCGGGAGGTATCCGCTGGGTAAATCCCACTGTGGGGATTGCCGGATTTCATAGAATTGCTGTCCTTCGAGCAGATGCCAAAAGCTTGGACCGCCAGTTCGTTGCACCGTCCCTCGCCCACATCAAAGGTGTTCAGGGTGTTCGCTACCTCGGCAGATTTCCATACTTGACCTTCCTCGGCTGAGTGAGGGCGAGTCCCTTTGCAGAAAGGAATAAAAGCCACCTGGTCGTTGTTGCAGGACAGCGTAGCGGACTTGTCCTCCTGGATGAGAGGGCCTTTGCCGCCGCCTTCACAGCCGGAGCGGATTTTCAGTAGCTTGGGTGTTTCCACCACGAATGGCTGGTTGTTACCGCCCATGCCGTAGGTAGAGGCGACCGTTGGCGCGACACCTTCCAGTTCAGTGTATCGGGTGTCCTGGCTGTGATTTTCAAAGACGGTAGCCTCCATCACGCAGGGTGGATGGTGGGCTTCAGCCCGAAGGGTGCAGGATACCTCGTCCGACACATCCATGCGATTACCGCCCTGGTCATTGAGGACGATCCCGTTACGCCCGGTACTCATGCCGCAGTTGACACCCAACGTGGAACTGACTTCTCCCGTCAGATCGCCGTTGTACCCATCAAAGCCTGCCGCTCCAGAGCCAACCGCAGAATCTCCGGCAGTTCTTTGCCACGAGCGGAAGCCCTCCGCAGAATACCCAGACAAGCCTTCGGACTTAAAAAGTATGTCGAAGGCACTCCTGCCTGCAAAATCTGCGACAAGGTAGATGCGTTTTCTGCGCTGGGGGACTCCCCAGAATTGAGCATCGAGAGTTCGGTACGCAACGCTCCATCCGTCTCCCATGTAGCAGTCTGCATAGGGCCATCTTGCCCTTTCAGGCATAGGCACCTCGGTTCCCGGCCGGGCGACCCCGATGACCGCTTCGAGGACTGCTTTGAAGTCCTCGCCTTTGTTGGATGAGAAAGCACCGGGGACATTTTCCCAGCAGATCCATCTTGGATATTTACCACCTGTGGCACACCTCATTTCTGTAATAATGCGGATGGCTTGGTAGAACAGAACGGATTGCCGTCCGTCCAGTCCGGCTCGTTTGCCCGCCACGCTCATATCGGTGCAGGGAGAGCCAAAAGTGATGATGTCCACTGGCTCGATCGTCCCGCCATCCATCTGGGAGATGTCGCCATAGTGTTTCATAAAGGGTAGCCGTTTTGTGGTCACCCGAATGGGAAACGGCTCGATCTCAGATGCCCAGACAGGCTGGATGCCGGAGATCAAGCCACCCAAAGGAAAACCCCCGGAGCCGTCAAACAGGCTGCCGAGGGTCAAAGGATTGTTGTCTTGCATGGGTTCCTCCTTAGAACAGCGGAATCTGCTCATCCTCTGCCTGGGCTTCGACCTCGGCAAAGGAGTAAGTCAGTCCATCTCGCTGGACGGACACTGCCGCCGAGCTGCCCACCTGCTCAATGTACCGCTTGACGATGACATCGCAGAACTTCTCGTCCAGTTCGATGGTGCAGCAGATGCGGTCAGTCTGTTCGCAGGCGATGAGGGTCGAGCCGGAGCCGCCGAAGGGGTCCAGCACCATGCAGTTGCTCATGGAAGAATTCATAATGGGGTACGCCAGGAGTGGGATCGGCTTCATGGTCGGGTGGTCGCCGTTTTTCTTGGGCTTGTCGAATTCCCAAATCGTGGACTCCTTGCGCCCGGTGTACCATTGGTGCTTGCCTTTCTTCTTCCAGCCGTACAGCACAGGCTCGTGCTGCCACTGGTAAGGACTGCGCCCCAGCACCAGGGATTGCTTTTTCCAGATGCAGGTGCCGGAGAGATAGAACCCGGCATCGGCAAACGCCCTGCGGAAGTTCAGCCCCTCGGTATCGGCGTGGAACACATAAATGCTGGCATCGTCTGCCATTGCCGCCTCGGTATTCTGGAATGCGGCAAGCAGAAAATTGTAGAAGGCATCGTCTGCCATGTTGTCGTTCTTGATCTTCCCGGCAGAACCTTCATAGTTCACATTGTAGGGAGGGTCGGTGATGACCAGGTTTGCTTTGCGGTCGCCCATCAGCAGAGCGAAGGTCTCAGGCTTGGTGCTGTCGCCGCAAACCAGGCGGTGGCGGCCCAATGTCCAGACATCGCCGGGGTGCGTGAGGGTGGGTTTGCCCATCTCCTCCGTGACATTGAAATCGTCATCTTTGACCCCGTCCTTGAGGGTGTCTTTGAAAAGGTCATCGATCTCAGCCGGGTCGAAACCAGTCAGCGACACATCAAAGTCAGAACCCTGCAGGTCGGAGATCAGCAGGGCCAGCTTATCCTTGTCCCAATCGCCGGAGATTTTGTTGAGGGCGATATTGAGGGCTTTTTCTTTCTCCTCATCCATCTCCACCACAACGCACTCCACTTCGGTGATCCCCATGTCGATGAGAACCTTGAGCCGCTGGTGACCGCCGACCACGCGCCCGGTGACCTTGTTCCAGATGACGGGCTCCACATAGCCGAACTGCTCCAGAGAGCATTTCAGTTTTTCATATTCGGCGTCGCCGGGTTTCAGGTCTTTCCGGGGATTGTAGTCTGCCGGTAGAAGGTCAGTGACGGACTTGCGCTCAATCAGCATACTTTGCCACCGCCTTTCTCAGTTCGTCCTGCTTGTCCAGATTCTCCCAGCTACCCTTGTATCCGTTGAAATGACCATAGGCAGTGGTTTCGGTGTAGTTGGGGGTGCGGAGGTGTAGCAGAGAGATAATGGCGGCAGGCCGGAGGTCGAACACATCCAGGACGGCCTTGCGGATGATCTCCTCATCCACCCTCGCCGTTCCGAAAGTCTCGATCTCCACGGCGGTCGGCTCGGCTTTGCCAATGGCGTAGGAGATCGCCACCTGGCACTCCTCGGCCAGATAAGCACCGACCACGTTTCGGGCAACGGCCCTCGCCATGTACGCACCGCTACGGTCAACCTTGCTGGGGTCTTTGCCCGAAAACGCACCGCCGCCGTGGGCAGCGAGGCCACCATAGGTGTCGACCATCAGCTTACGCCCGGTCAGACCCGTATCAGCGGCAGGGCCACCCTTGACGAATCTCCCGGAGGGATTGATGAGGATTTCCACATCCTTGCCCATCTTGTGGTGGTCGAGTAGCGGATAGAGGATTTCGGTGATGACCTCCCGGCGCAGAGTCTCTAAATCCTTGTCGGCCTTGTGCTGAACCGAAACGATGATGTTCTTCACCGCCACGGGCTTGCCGTCCTTGTAGGCAACGGTCACCTGGGCCTTGCCATCGGGGCCGATACCACGGATCGTGCCATCGTGCATGGCATCGTCCAGGCGTTTGCAGATTTCATTGGTGATGACCACGGGGAGCGGCTGGCGCATCCAGGTCTCCCTGGTGGCATAGCCGTACACGGTGCCCTGGTCGCCAGCACCGACCGAGCCGAAAATGTCCTCGACCTCGCCGTTGCGACTTTCCAGCGCATGATCCACGCCGCCAGCAATATCGGGACTCTGGCGGTGGACATACACGAAGATCAGATAACCCAGCGGGTTATAGCCCACCTTGCGGAGCGTATCCCGAACCACCGCACGGATGTCGACCCGGCCAGCGCAGGTGATCTCGCCGCAAACAAAAATCTTCCCCTTAGTCGCCATTACTTCACAAGCGACACGGGAAGAACGATCTTTTTCCAGGCAGGCATCCAGGATGGCATCCGCAATGAGGTCGCAGAGCTTGTCGGGGTGACCCTTGCACACACTTTCGGCAGTTTTGTATTTCATCATATCAGTTTCCTTTCCGAGCGGAGAGAAGCCGCTCCATGAGATCGTCCTGTGGGCTGGACCCGCCATACTCCACAGCACAGTTTTCCTTGACGATTTGGTAGATCTGATACCAAACCTGGTTGACCTGCTTCATGTAGGTCTGGCTCATCGCCACATACGGAGAAGCGATGGCATTGCCTGTGGTTGGATGCTTTGCGAGGAAGCCATATTCAGAAATGCACTCCTCGCACTGAATCCATCGGCTAACACTCATGGCGTACTGCTCGATAAGCTGGTTGTTTACTAACTGTTCGCAGCCGCGAGCCTTGAGCCAAGCGTAGGTGTCATGGTAGACCTCCTCGGCACAGAGGTCTTTGCCGTTTTTCTGTTTGGCTTTGAGAAAATCTTTGACGGGCGGGACATCCGCGCCAGCGATCTCTGCCGGAGCCGGAAGCACCATCGCACCGCCCAGCTTGCCGTCTGTGATTTTATCGGCCAGAGCCTTCGGTTTTCTGCCTGCTCCGACCCTCGAACCGCCTCGTGCGGTCCCGTCCTTCGCCATTTGATTCACCTCCTGGGTTAATACCCCCTTTGATTTCTGATTTTCGCGCACGTGACCCCAGGCCCGTTGCCCGATTTATTTCGCACAGAGATTTTCGCCGCCCCTCCCCATAAAATCGTTCGATATAAATCGAACGAAAACTATTGACAAACTCGTTCGATTTGCGTATAATATAAGTGAAGAGGAGCATACTGATCTGAGAAAGGAGAATTGCCATGATCGTTACTGCAACTGAATTTAAGACCAACTTGGGCAAGTACTTGGAACTTGCCGCCATTCAGGACATCTTCATCACTAAAAACGGAAAGAGCATCGCCCGTGTCACCAGCCCCCAAGTGAATAAACTGGAGCTGCTGGACGGACTTGTGGGTGTTGTGCCTGCCAGCGCGGACGATGAGAAAACCGCAAGAGAGGAGCGTCTGAGCAGACAATGACCATCGTATTGGACACCAATGTCATTCTGGACATCCTTCAAAAGCGGGAGCCGTTCTTCGCAGACTCTTACAAGGCATTGCGAAAAGCAATCGAAGCGGAATCGGACTGCCTGATCTCTGCCACTGCTGCCACCGATATTTTTTATGTGCTGCGGAAAGCGCTCCAATCGTCCGAAAAAGCAAAAGGACATATTGAACAGCTCTCGCAACTCATCACCTTTGCCGATGTGCAGGGCGTGGATATCCATACAGCGCTCATGCGCTCCATGCCTGATTTTGAAGATGCAGTCGTGGACGCTGTAGCGGAACGGAACGGAGCCAGCTACATCGTAACCCGGAATATAAAGGATTTTGCGGGGTCATCCGTGCAGGCCATCACGCCTACCGACTTTTTGAAAAAATGAACAGATACTGCCGCCATAAATGTGACGGCAGTTTTTTTTATCCCCAGCGGTCACCTCGTTCCGCATGGATTCTGGCATGGCAGGATTTACACAGAGAGATCAAATTATCTCTGCTGTGGGTGCCGCCTTCCGAAAGGGGTACCTTGTGGTGTACTTCCTCAGTTGGCACGAGGATTCCCTTGCTCAGGCACAGTTCGCACACGGGGTGCTGCTGGACATAGCTGTCACGGATGCGTTTCCACGCTCTGCCGTACCTACGGCGTACAGCCGGGTCACGGTCGTACTTCTCGTATCGCTTGGCTTCGACCTTTGCGTGTTCCTCACAGAACCGTCCTTCGGTCAGCCGAGGGCATCCGGGATAAGAACAGGGGCGTTTGGGTTTCTTCGGCATCACTTCACCTCCTACGGAATAGCCGACCCAGCTTGTATTTCAAAACATAGTAGAGCTGTTCCAGGTAGCCAACCTTACGGTAGCCCATGTGAACCACTCCTTTCCGGGCAAAAGAAAAGCCTCACGGGATCGCTCCCATGAGGCTGTCCTTTATTCTGTTCCGCTGATTATATCATACCATAAAGGATGGGGTGACTTGTAGTGACATTCAGTGACAGGATGCAGGGACTGTCACTTTTTCCAGAGCCTCGTCATGGAGGCGGTAGAGGTGGCGGACATTGTAGCCCATGTCCACGGCGATCTGCTCCCAGGTGAGGAAACACAGATACCGCTTTTCCAGGAGTGTCTGGTACTCGGTGTTCTCCACGCCCTTGATGACCTGGACGATCTCACGCTTCAAGTCCACCAGGCAGTCGATGTCCCGGTTGATCTCGGTCTGCAGGTCGATGATCTTGGCGATGGCATCGGCCATAGAGGAACCGCCCCGATTGGGGTTTCTGGGCATCCCGGTCAAAGTGGCGGTACACTTCGTCGCCAGTTCATTGAGGGAGGCGACTTGGGCGATTTTCGCATCGATCCGCTGGTCGAGGCGGTATGCTTGGGAGAGGTAGTCCTTTGCCGTCATGCCGCCACCTCCTGCTTGATCTTGCTCATAAGCACCTCTCCGTCCAGAGAGGTCAGAATCCCGAACCAGCCGGAGCGAAAAAAGCGTTCCAGGGAATCACGCTCCTGGGCATATTCGTGGCTATGGGGAAATTTCGCACATCTGCGAAGTGCCGTGCGGTAATCCTTGACCGCCAGCACGATGATGGCATTTGCCAGATTTTCATAAGGGTTCATATTCTCGGCACCTCCAAATTGGCCTTGACCGCCTCGATAAGAGCGGATTGTGTTTTGTCTTTTCTGTGCAGAGCGGCCATGATCCGCTCGTCAATGGTGTTTTTCACGATGATATGGTGAATGACCACGGTTTCTGCGGTCTGGCCTTGCCGCCAGAGTCGGGCGTTGGTCTGCTGGTACAGTTCCAGCGACCAGGTCAGCCCGAACCACACAAGGGTCGAACCGCCGGACTGAATGTTCAGCCCATGTCCGGCAGAGGCCGGATGGATGAGGGCAACAGGCAGTTCACCACGATTCCATCTGGCGATGCTCTCGGATGTGTCCATCGTGGAGAACGGGATGTGGAGCTTGCGTAGCCGTTGCCCGATCCGCTCCAGATCGTGCTTGAACCAGTAGGCGACCAGCACGGGTTTCCCGTTGGCAGCTTCGATCAAGTCCTCCAGAGCATCCAGCTTTTTGTCGTGGATGGAGAACACTCGCTTGTCCTCGCCATAGACAGCACCGTTTGCCATCTGGGACAGCTTGTTGCCCAGCGCGGCGGCATTCCCGGCATCGATTTCCTCACCACCAAGCGAAACCACCAGGTCACGCTTCATGGAGTCGTAGACCCTGCGTTCCTTCTCGGAAAGGTCGACCTTGACCTCGTTATAAATGCACTCCGGCATTTGGAGGTGGTCAGCGGCTTTCATGGAAATGGTGATGTCGGAGATTTTTTCGTAAATGGCATCCTCTGCGCCGGGGAGCGGCTTATAGGAGAACACCACTTGTCCGTTTCGCTTGTCCGGCTGGAAGTAGGCATTTCGGTAATGGGTGATGTAACGACCCAGGCGTTTGCCCATGTCCAGGATGCGGAATTCTGCCCACAAGTCCATCAGCCCATTGCTGGAGGGGGTCCCGGTCAGACCCACGATCCGCTTTACCGAGGGGCGAACCTTGAGCAGACTGCGGAACCGCTTTGCCTGGTAGGACTTGAAGGAGGACAGTTCATCGATGACCACCATGTCGTAGTCAAAGGGAATGCCGCTTTCCTCGATGAGCCACTGGACATTTTCCCGGTTGATGATGTACACGGATGCCCTTTGGCAGAGGGCGGCTTTGCGCTCGGTTTCGCTGCCGACCGCTACCGAGTAGGACAGCCCATGCAGATGATCCCATTTGGTGATCTCTGCCGGCCAGGTGTCTCTGGCAACTCGCAGCGGAGCGATGACCAGCACCTTGCGAATCAGGAAGGAATCCAGGCAGAGGTCAAAGATGGCCGACAGCGTAATGATGCTTTTGCCAAGACCCATGTCCAGGAACACCGCCGCTGTGGGATGCTCCAGAATGAAGTTGGTGGCATAGACCTGGTAATCATGGGGTTTGTATTTCATTCAGTATCCCTCCGATCTGTTCTGGCCTGTCAATGCAGTACACTGAAAAGCCAAGTGCTTCTAACTGCCTTTTTCGCCGTACTTGGAGGGGGCGCAGTTTTTTCCCCGGTGCCTTTAGTTCAATGAAGGCCATTTTCCCATTGGGGAGGAGAACCAGTCTGTCCGGCACTCCATCAAACCCTGGGCTTGTAAATTTCAGAGCCAGACCGCCCATTGATCTTGCGGCGGTGACCAGCTTTGCTTCTACGGTTTTTTCTCTCATGCATTCTCCTTGTTGCCGATGTCTGTTGCCGAAGGATGCCCAACCTTTTCTCCCGCGTGTGCGTATATGCGTTACGATGAACCCCTTTTTCCTTTACCCATAACCTTTAATAAGGCAATCGGCAACACTGGCAACACCCTACAAAAGTTGCCTAACGGCGGGGGCTTGTGGTGTTAATAGTGGCGTTACGGAGAGAGCCTATCGGCAACCTCCGGCAACACAGTGGCGTTAACGGTGCGGATTCTCGGCAACACGGACATAGGTTTTTTGTACCCCATATCCGGGTAGCCGGAGTTTGCTCTGGGCATTGCCGCTGTATTTCTTCCAGCCGCCCAGCTTGTAGAGGATGCCCTCGATCTCGTAGGCATCGGCCTTTTTGAGACTCTCCCTGGTCTTGCCAAAACACTCGCACCAAATCTCCATCGCGCAGACACGGGTACGGCGAATGGTACCCTCCGGGCGTGTACCTCCAAATTCGGAGCCGTCCAAAAAGGTGCGGCGTTCAAACAAGTCCATCTTGTCCCAGCCCTCCGGCAGCAGACGGTCGAGGTACTCCAGCACGATTCCTTCACGGGCATCCGTTTCCATAGCTTCACGCTGCTGGCTGTAGGCTTCGGCGGCGATGTCGCCTTTGAGGAACAGTTCTTCACCACGATTAAAATATTCGATGGCTTCGGCCCAGACCTGGTCTACATCGGTCAGTTCCCAGGGGTGGTACTTTCCGCAGCCCGTCACATTCACAGGCCAGAAACGGCGGTTGCCAGTGATGTCCCGGAGGAAACCACCCTCACTGTTGGTGGTGCCAACGATGATGCAGGAACGGGGGTGGCTCTCCACGGTAGTGCCATAGGCTTGGCGGTATTTATCGTCCGTTCGTGTAATAAAGGATTTCACGACTTCCACATCCATCTTCTTGATCCCGTTAAGCTCGGACAGTTCCAGGAGCCAATAGCCCTGCAACTTTTCCGGGGCGGTCTTGTCCTTCATGTCAGAGATGGACAGCGAATCGGAGAACCACTCCTTGCCCAGCAGGGCAAACAGCGTGGATTTGCCCATGCCTTGCTCACCGTTCAGAACGAGGATGGAGTCGAACTTCACGCCGGGGCGGTAGATACGGGCTACGGCAGCGACCAGCGTTTTGCGAGTGACCGCCCGGACATAGGGCGTATCGTCTGCACCCAGATAGTCGATAAGCAGGGTGTCCAGTCTGGGCGTTCCGTCCCATTGAAGCCCCGCCAGATACTCCTTCACCGGGTGGTAGAGCCGCTCGGAAGAAGTCACCGCCAGCAACGCATCCTTGAATTTGGTGGGCGACCAAATGCCGTAGGTCTTTTCAAAGTACAGCTTGGCACACGCCACATCGGTGTCGCTCCAACCCGGTTTGACTTGGGGCCACGGCAGCCGCTCCACCACATCCAGCATACTTTTGAACTGATTAAATACGATGCCTTTGAGATTTGGGTCACAGCGGAGGATGGTGCAGATGTTGGTCAGCGTGTCTTTGACATTGCCGGCCTTGTCCAATTCCAGCGCATTCTGCCAGTCCTCATCCTCAAATTCCTGGCTGGCCTGGGCTTGCCGCTCCTCGGCAAATACTGCCTTGACCCGATCATCCTGGAGGGCGAAGTCCGTCATGGCCTTGAATGAGGGCAGCTTGCCCACGGGAGTGTCCAGAGCGCAGTTCTCGTCCTGGTCACGGAAACGATGCAGGCGCACCAGGTCAAAAGCGTTCAGCAACTTACCACAGACCGGGTCGGTGGCGTGATGGCTGTAGGCAAACTTGCCATCATAGACCACAACGCCTGCGCTGCTGTCCGCAGGGATGTAATCGTATCGTCCATTCATAGCGGAAGGCGCATAGACATCAGTGAGGAACGAATCGATGGCATCTTCGATGGTGTAAGCACGGCAGAACGCACCCACCACGCCGGGTTTTGTCAAAGGGTCAGCCTGCTGGGAGATGCTCCGGCGCACGGCCTCGGACTGGCGGCTGGACACCGGCCAGGTGGAGACATCGTGCCAATCATCGTATTTGGCAAGGTAGGCATCGGGGTCAAGTTCCACGCCGTCCTTGACCTGGTAGAAAAATTCGCCGTTGGCAGAGGTGGAAGGCCAGTACATCAGGCGGCAGGCTTCATAGGTGGTGTCATCGAAAAGGTCGATGCCGATTTCCTTTGCCACCATCCTGGCGACTGCCGGATATTCCTCCTCGGAGACCTCACGGGACAGCGGAATGATCATCCGCAGCCGGGGATTCTCCGGGGTATGTTTATGGGTGGAGTAGACACAGCACTTGAAGTCATGGAGGAGGTCGACCTCATCCCAGATGCCCGGTTTGCCATAGTCCATATCCAGCGTGAGCATGGAACGGCAAGCCACAGTGCCATTTTTGCGGCGACCTTCCCGGAGAAAGCCGCCAACGAAACCGCCCACATCCTTGATGGAGTCCTGGGAGCCTTTCTTCAGCTTGCGGTATTCCTCCACAGTTTCGGTGGTGCGGATCGTACTGCCGCATCGGGCGCAGAGGTCATCCCAGGAGATGTCCTTGTTTTTCCACTTCTTGTCCATTCGGCTGTTGCCGATAGCGATCTTCATCTGCGTACCTCCTTGCAATCCTCAGTGAAGTAGCGGATAAGCTGACCCTTCCGCTTGGCCTTCTCGATCTCGATGCTCATGCCCTGGGAGATGGTTTCTCCAAACACCCACAGTTCCGCGCACTTGGAAAGTAGGACGATGTCCATGAACAGAGCCAAATTGCGGTCTTTGGCACTGGCATCGTTCATGAATTGGGTAAAGTAAATGTGGGGTGCCAGAGGGATGTACCCTCTGTCCACCGCAAAGCGGCAGTATCCTCTGGCCTTTGCCTGGTTATCCTCCACCGCCCCAGAGAGCGGAGAGCAGATATACACCACAGGCCGAAAGGCACGAGCCGCTTTCGCCTCTTGCTCAATATTGGTCAGGGCCAGATACGCAGTCGGATCGTAATAGCCCTCGCTGTTTCGTAAATTAACACCCATCGGGGTCACCTCAGTCTTTCTTATAGAAATCGCAGATGTAGCCATCCGCTCGCAGTAATAATCCGTTTGCCCAGGTCGGGGCTTGTCCCATGACCCGGCAGATGTCCTCCAGAGAGGTTTCCGCAGGGGCTTCGATCACTGCCTCGTCATGGACGTGCATCACGATCTTGTACCCGGCGGCATCCAGCCGGAGCATTGCCTCGGCAAGAATGTCACGGGCGGTCGCCTGGACGATGTTCTCCACAAATTTGGGACCGTAGCTTTCCAGCCGTATCCACTTTTTCTGTTCACCCACACCCTCATAGGTGACGGACTCGCCGCCGAAACGATTGGTCCCCATCTTGGGTTTTACATAGGTGAGCTTTCTGCCGGAGGGCAGGACGATGAACATCATGCCGCTCTGATAGAAGAAGCGGATGCCGTGGGTCTCTGTGGCGGTGCGTTCTTTGATGCAGGTCTTTGCGGCTGTGTCTACATCCCACCAAAAGCGGCAGATGCGAGGATTGGATTGCCGCCAAGCATCCACCAGCGGTTTCAGTTCCAGCTCGGTCAGGCCATAGTTCAGTGCGCCCATTGCCTTCAGCGCACCGACCGAACCGCCATAGCCCAGAGCCAGTTCTGCGATCTTGCCCTTTTGCCGGAGGTGGGCGTTCTGCCCATGTTTCTCCACGGGGACATGGAACATTTGACTTGCAGAGGCGCAGTAAATGTCGCCGCCCTGGGCAAATACATCCTGCCGCCAGGACTCCCCGGCGATCCAGGCGATCACTCTTGCCTCGATAGCCGCAAAGTCGGCAACGAAGAATCGGCATCCCGGCTTGGGGATGAAGGCGGTGCGTATCAGTTCAGATAACACCAGCGGCACAGAATCGTAGAGCATTTCCACGGCAGAAAAATCTCCGTTGCGGATCAGCGACCGAACCTGCTCCAGATCGGGCAGGTGGTTTTGCGGCAGATTCTGCACCTGGACGAGCCGCCCGGCGTATCGGCCAGTACGGTTCGCCCCATAAAACTGGATCAGCCCTCTGGCACGGTCGTCCGAGCCGACCACCGTTTCCATTGCGGTGTATTTCTTCACGCTGCTTTTCGCCAGTTCTTGCCGCAGAGACAACGCAAGTTCCACCTCGCCATCTGCCTCCTCCAGCATCTGCATCACAGCCGCTTTGGAGAGGGATTCGGCTTCGACCCCTTTTTCGGCAAGCCATGCTTTGAGCTGCGCCGGGGAATTGGGGTTCTCCAACCCGGTCACAGAACGAGCCTGCTCCATGTGGGTGCGCTTAAATTCCTCATCACAGCGGATCGCCTGGGCGACCAGTTTTCGGTCAAGCATGATGCCCCGGTCGTTGATCTGCTGGTCAAGGTGGTAATTGACCCACTCGCTGTCCGGCACGGGAAACTTGCGGAGCCTCTCCTGGATCGCCATTTCGGTTTCCACATCCCGAAGGTTATAGGCTTTGAAGGTCGCCCATTTGTCCGGGGCATCAGCCGGATAGTGCCGGAGCGTATCGCCGTTCTTGGTCTTGGAGGGGGTGCAGAAATAGCGGATGAGGTCTTTGCCTTCCTTCAGCTTCTGCTTCTCCAGCCCCAGCACCGCACCAACGCCTTCAAGCGAAAGCGGCAGGCCCAGGGTCGCTGCCCAGACCATCGTGCATCGCCAGGATGCCGGGTCGAGGTAGGTGCCAACGGGCAGAGCGAGGAACCTCGATAAACAAACACGCTCGAACTGTGCATTGAATGCCCACTTGGTAACAGTGGCATCGGTCAGCGCGGTTCGGACTGCATCAGGCAGTTTTTCTCCTGCTGTCAGATCGACCACCTGGACGGGACCGCCGTCTGCGGAATAACCGAAGAGCAGGATTTCAAAATCCGGGCAGTCGCAGTAACGATAGACACCACTCTTCGCCAGGTTCACCGAGGAGTAGGTCTCGACGTCAATGGATAAATTCTTCATAGGCACTCCTTCCTGCGGCGCAGGGGTGGCAGAGGTTACCCTCCACCACCCACACCGCTTGGGGATCAGGACAGGAAATCGTCATCCAGATCGGTTGCGAAATCGTCAGCCGCAGAGCTGCGACCACCCAGAGGCTCTCCGTCCTTGACCTTCTGGATGTTGCCCAGACCACACGCGATCCCCTTATTGCCACTGGAATTGAATGCGTAGAAGTTCAGGGATACACGGGCATAACAGCCGGAGTAGACCTCGCTGCGATCCAGAATGGGGTTCACACTGCGATCCACGATCTGGGGAGCCGTGGTGCTGTTGGCGTTGACGAAGTAGGAACCCTTGTAGGCTTCATCGTCACGCTCCAGATCGCCGTCACGCAGGGGGAGCTTCAGAGCCGCCTTGTTGGGGATCTTGCCGCCGAACTTGGCAGCACCCTCACGGATAGCGGTTTCCACAGCCGCATTGATGGCATCCAGCGTTTTGGTGTCGCTCTTGGGGATGATGAGGGAAACGCTGTACTTGGGTGCGCTGCCGTTGATGGAAGCGGGTTCCCAGACATTGGCGTAGGACAGACGGACGATCCCGGTAACAACCTTCGTGGTGTTCTTCTGAGTAGTAGACATAGTTTTATTCCTCCATAAATTCAGTAAAATCTTGATTTACATCTGCGATGATTATTGCCGGCCGCTTGTCAGATGCGGGAACAAGGGTCGGTTTGCCCTGGGGCTTGATAACAAGGCCACCGAGGACTTCTTTGAAGGTTTTCTTGCCCATGAGCCGTTCCATCTCTGTGATGGGAATCAGGCTCTTCTTGAAAATGTCGGTGTACCCGGCAGCTCTGGCAGCTTCGATGACCGCCTCCTCATCGGCGTACTTCCGATTGGTGCGGCTCTCCACCAGCTTGAACCCGTGCCACTGTTTGCCGTGGTTGATGGCGGCATCCTGGGCATAGGCCATGATCTCATTCGACCACTTGGTGAGATTGTCCAGCCGGGAGAGGATGTCCTCGATCTCGGCATCGGTCAGCAGAGGCGGCATGGCAAATTCGTACTTGGCAAGCTGGAGCTTTGCCTCCGCTCTGGCACGGCATTTCACCGCCGCCTTGCAGAAGGTACACCATGCGCCGGGGATGTAGTCGCCTTCGCCCTTGTAGGCAAGCTCGGCTCTGGGCTTCAGCGTGGTTTCTACCCATTCCATCAGGTCAGCAACGGAGATCGTCCAGGTGGACACATTCTCACGGCGAGGTTGGAAAATGGACATAGACACCTCTTCGATGTCGTACAGAGAATCGAAGAGCCGGAGCGCGCCGAGGGCATACAGCATCATCTGGGGATTTTCTTCGGCTTCCACCAGGACTCCCGTGCCGTACTTAAAGTCGATGATGTGCAGGAGTCTGTCCGAAACGATGAGACAGTCGCCGGTCCCAAATCCGTCCGGCACATAGCAGGAAAAATCCAGCCGCTGCTCGATGAGGATTTTGGGGTCATGGCAGTTCTGACCCGCCTGCTCGAACTGCTCCATAACGAATGCCACATAGTCATCCGTATACCCGTCCATCTCGTCACAGTCGTACTGACTGACGGGCTTTTTGGAGCGCATCTTCAGTGCCTTGCGGAGTTTATGCTCTGCCAGGGCATGAGCGGCTGTGCCTTCTGCGGCAGCGGCGGTTTCCCGATTCTCAAATTCCTGCTCCAGCCGAGCAGAGGGCGTACACCCCAGCCAGCGGTGGGAAGAGGATGCGGAGAGAATGGCGTGTTTGGTAGGTGGCATCTCGTCGTCGCAAGCTTCATATCGCTCGTTTCCCCGTAAACGAGAAAACTCGTTCATTCCGCTGCTCCTCCTCTCCCCAAAAAGTTTGGAGACTTTTTGGGGTCCCCTAATTTCTCCGCATCCGCAAGTAGGGCCTTATAGTGTTTGGGGTCGATGCCGGACAGCTTGGGTGCGCCGTACTTCTGGAGCAATGCACGGACAGCTTCGGTTTTACCGTCATGGCTTTTGTCTGCCAGCACGGAACGAACTTCCTCCAGCGTGATCGGCGTTTGCGTGGGCTCCAGGGCGGCCTGCGGAATGGGAGCCGTCTCCTCGGTAGGGGCATCACTCTGGCACATGGCATCGGCAACCGCCTGGATGCTGTCAGCCAGGGAGCGCAAATCCTCGATGACATCAAGGAGCAGTTTGACCTTACTCAACCATCGCACCTCCCTCCGGGATTTCGGTGATGGACAGCGACTCCACGGTATTGCCGGGGATCAGAACCATCACCCGTTCCTGCTTGCCCAGAAGGAATCGGAGCAGTTTTTCACGCACGGTCAGATTCCTGCACGAAACAATGCCGCCTGTCTGGGGTTCCTTTGAAACGCTGATTCTGAGATTGTGTTTCATGGCGTTCATCCTTTCTGAAAGGCGGTGTTGTCTGTGCCTTTCACTGGTAGGCCACGGGAACGGGAAAATATAACGGTCACCCCAGAATTTTTTTCAGAGATTTTAGAATGCGGTCTTTGCGCCGGGAGATCGAGGGTTGGGAGGTACCACACCGCTTGGCATACTCGCCAACCGGGACTCCCTCGAAGTAGATGGCTTTGACCAGTTCTTGCTGTTGCGGTTCCAGTTGGGCGATGGCACGGTGTAGCCGCTCAGCCTCCGTCCCATTGATGACCTCTGCCAGCACATCCTCATCGGAGGGGAGCAGATTGCCGTCCACATCCAGAGCCTCCAGAGAGCAATGCCTCCGGGTCTCCTTGTGGTCGATGTTGTAATCCTGGCGGTCAAGGTCGATGAGGATATTGCCCCAATCATCGCTGACCTCAATTTCCACGGTTTCAGTTGCAAATTCGTACTTGACTTTCATAAAAAATTCCTCCGATTTCGAATTTCTCGAAACGGAGGAATCGGGTCGGCTGCAAAAAATGGGCGCAGTGAAAAAACCGCAGTCCTGACGGAGATTCTCCGTTTCGGCTTGCGGCTGACCCGCTCAATAGGCAGCCGTGCAATTTACTTGTTCGCCACCCACAGTTGAGCCATCAGTGATCAGGTGATGCTGAGGATGGTGGATTGGAAACGCTAAATTCGCTTTTGCGATGGATTTTCTGTGAACGCAAACACATTATCAGCAAAAGTGGTAGAAAAGTTCACATATATGTGCTATAATGAATTTCGAGTAGAAACTTGTCCCCACCCAATTTGGCAAAACCATTGCGTTTCGTGGTTTCCGCCTATATTGTATAAAAAAAGACGCCCACCCATTTGACATGGGAGGACGTCATTGGACATGAATGTACAAATCAATTTTTTGAGGAAGGAGTCGTTCTATGAACTTCAGCGATTTTGCAAAAATGCTGTATTCCCATATCGGTAAGGGTCAAGAAATCCCTGCATATGTTCTGTCCCTGATCGACATGGTCATGGAAGATCCTTCTGATGAAGTGGATATCGCTTCCAGCGAAAATGATACCTACAACCCGTTAGCTTCTCTGAGCCAGAACTTGCTGAATAAGGTTTATAACGGGAATCGAAACATCAGCCAGAGAAACGCATCTATTATCTGCAATCATTTCTCAACGACTAAATTGGTGGATGCCTTACACGCTCTGCCTTTTGATGCCCAAAGCCAGCTTTGCGCTTCTTTGGCAGAAAAGGGCATCGTAACCACTGAGGACACTGTAGATGAGCGTTGTGCCGAAATTTGCAGCCAGATTTTACATAGTTTGGCTGCCGGGGTATCGAGTGTAAAGTTAATTCCCGATATGCAAGTTACAGAGGCAGGCGAAAAGATAAACGGTGTGCCGGTTGCTACGGCATACATCCAAGATGGGAAGGTGCATATTGACGGTATCACGATTGAACTTCCGCAGCAGTTGCAGCCGCCAACAGATATCGCTCCGCATGAGTTGCCGTATATCGAACAGCTTTTACGAGCCTATGCGGATGCGTTGAATAAGGACTCCATCTCTAGTAGCGAAGTGGATAAGCTCCCCAAACGGTACCGCATTGATTTTGCCGATCAGCGAAAAGCATATTACAGTGCGGACAATGTGCATCGTTCCGCAAGAGAAGTGTTTGAAAACGGCGAATCTCTGTTCCAAGACCTAAAAGACGATGCTTATGAGGGCATTAAGCCAACTTACTGGAAGGACTATGAACACGGTTATGCCCGTTTGATCGCGGTTTTGGAGAAAATAACAAATACGACCTTGGATAAGTCCGATTTGTCCAAAGTCAGAGGACTCATCAGTAATCTTGAGAAAAAGGGCGTCTGTCACATTCTTGTGAATGACGGTACGATTGAATCGTGGGTGTTCGATGATGAAACTGTTTAATAGTTCATTTGAGGTGTCCCTGCGGGCTTTACTGTTACTGTCGGTAACAGAGGGCAAAAATATGACCCTTGATCGCATTGTTGCCTACGATTTTATTGCAATTTACGGTAGACACTTTGGAATTGCAGATTCCAATCTCCACGGAGATAACGATTACGGGTTCAGTGAACTGTCTACCCGCCGGGCAGTTCTCCAGGAAGCGTTGAAAACTTTGGTGCTGGATGGGCTTGTGAAAGCGACTCGTCAAAGCGAGGGGTTCTGTTATAAAATTACGGAAACAGGCTATAGATTTTGTCATGGTCAGAAAACGGAGTATGCCAATACTTATCGGCAGTTAGTCAAGACCACACATAAAAAATATGCAGAGGCTTCCGAAGTGGAACTTATGACCGCAATCAGCAGAAAGTCCGCAGAGGCATTAAGGAGGTGACCCGAATGTCTGGTTTTTACATTCAAAGCATAACCGCACACGGCAGCGGGAAAAGTGACGCTATCGTTTCCTTTGGTAAGGGGCTGAACATTATCCAGGGCTACTCGGACACGGGTAAAACCTGTATTGTAAAATGTATTGATTTTATATTTGGCAGCTCGGAGAAACCGTTTGACAAAAGTACGGGCTATTCCCGTGTTACCATGCGGATCGTTACCCCGGATGGTGAGGTGACTTTGGACCGTTCCATTGGCAAGAATCAAATTCAGGTTGAGAGCGACATCCCCTATATTGAAAATGGCTCTTACGATATTGGATATAAAAAGAATCAGAAGAATCCAGTGATCAATTCCGTTTGGCTTAAACTGCTGGGAATTTACGGTGAGCCGATGATCGTCAAAAACAGTGATTTTGAAAAGAAGCACCTGACTTGGCGCACCCTTTTGAACCTGATCTATATTAACGAGAATGATATTGGTAAATCCGAATCCATCATCGTGCCGGAGCAGTACACAGAGAAAACCTCATTTTTATCTGCCTTACTGTATTTGATCAGTGGTCGTGACTTCGCCGAGACGGATGCCCAAACCAAGAAGGAGATTCGCATTGCGCGCCGTAAAGCAGTCGAAGAGTATGTTAATAAGCAGCTCAGCGGAATTGCTGACCGCAAGAAAGTGCTTGCCGAGCAGATAGCTGTATTCTCAGATGTAGATGTTGAGGGTGAAATTGCGCGCATCATTGCTGATATCGAGGAGACAGATGCAGCAATCACGCAAGCTGTGAACGACAGTAAAGAACTCCTCGGTCAGATCATGGCCGTTGAAGAAAAAGCCGCAGAGTGTGCTGTGCTGCTGTCACGCTATAAGGCACTGAAAAGTCAGTACACCGGGGATATCAGACGGCTCACATTTATCGTTGAAGGAGAAGTTGAATATCAGAGTGTCCCTCACAGTGCAAAATGTCCTTTCTGCGATGGTAAAATGCCTGTGCATGACCGAAAGTCCTATATTGAAGCCTCCCGTGCTGAACTCACCAGAATTATTGCACAGTTGAATGGCTTGAGCGAAACAGAGACGGATGTGCAAAAAGAACAAGCTGACATTGAAGCAGAGTTGACAGCACTTTGCGCCAAGCGGACGGACATAGAAACGCTTATCAGTGAACAGCTTCGTCCCAAAGCGGATGCCCTGCAGGACACGCTGAAAAACTATCGTGCGTATATCCGTCTAAAACACGAGATGGATGTTATTGACTCGTTCTCTGATAGCTGGACAACGGATCTGAGAGAACTCCCGGAGGAAGGCGATAACACGCTCAAGTATCATCCCAAAGAGTATTTTGATGATGCTTTTCTTGCTTCTATGGACAGTTATGCCAAGAGCATCCTCGAAGAGTGCAACTACGAGAATCTGACCTCTGCGCGATTCAATTTAACCGACTTTGATATCGAAGTGAATGGTGGAAAGAAATCTACCAACCACGGAAAGGGATACCGTGCGTTTCTTAATACGGTTGTGGCGCTCATGTTCAGACGGTATCTGGCGAAGGATGCGAAGTACAAACCTGGCCTGCTTATCATTGATACTCCGCTCTTGGGTCTTGACCAAGGCGTAGATGATGCTGCGCCGGAAAGCATGAGAACGGCTCTGTTTAAGTATTTCATGAATAACCAGGTCGAGGGGCAGATGATTGTGGTTGAAAACCTCGATCACATCCCCAATTTAGATTATACTACTTCCGGGGCGACCGTCATTACCTTTACCAAAGGTCGCTTTGAAGGCAGATACGGATTTCTTAACGATGTATATTAATAAGCAAAGACTTTAGGAGGAAATGAGATGTATATCAGTTACAACAAACTGTGGAAGTTGCTGATAGACCGAAATATGAACAAGCAGGCATTAAAAGCTGCTGCCGGTGTAAGTTCCGCGTCGATTGCAAAACTCGGCAAGGGAGATAATATCACAACCGATGTGTTACTTAAGATTTGTACGGCATTGAGCTGCGATATAACCGACATTATGGAATTAATGCCTGGGGAAAAGACCAGTTGTTCTGATAGCAAGTGAGGTACAACATGAAATCGATAGAATTATTCAGCGGAACGGGTGGTCTTGCACTCGGACTGCAACAGGCAGGCTTTGAACACGAGGCTCTTTTTGAGTGGGACAAAGACTCCTGCGAAAATATCAGAAGGAACATTGCAAACGGTTATCCGGGTGTGAATGACTGGACGGTATTCCAATCGGATGTCCGCACGGTGAGCTATGACGGCTATACTGGAAAAATCCAGCTTGTTGCCGGAGGACCTCCGTGTCAGCCCTTTTCTTTGGGCGGTAAACACCAGGCTTATAATGACAAGCGGGATATGTTCCCCGAAGCGGTACGAGCCGTCCGTGAAACACAGCCCCGGGCATTCATTTTTGAAAATGTAAAAGGGCTCCTCAGAAAGTCCTTCAGTTCCTATTTCAACTATATCCTTTTGCAACTCCAGCACCCGGAAGTTATAAAAAAGGATAATATGACCTGGGAGGAACACCTGGCACTGTTGGAGCGGCACCATACTTCCGGGCGTGATGAGGGGCTTTCCTATAATGTGGTGTTCCGCTTACTAAATGCTGCCGACTACGGAGTTCCGCAGTCTCGTCATCGTGTTATCATCGTAGGGTTCAGAAGCGATTATAACGCAAGCTGGACATTCCCAACAGCCACACATTCCCAGGAGACATTGCTCTATTCCAAATGGGTAACTGGCGAGTATTGGGAAGAACATGACATGAAGAGACCATCCGAAGTGCCGTTGTCTGCTGCCCAACTCCGCACTATCCGCCGTGCTGTAGAGGACACGGATACTCCGCTTCTCAGATGGCAGACTGTGAGAGATGCCATTGGAGATTTGCCAGACCCCACGGACTTATGTCAATCCAGGATCTATAACAACCACGATTTTAGAGATGGGGCAAGGATTTATGCTGGTCACTCCGGCAGCAAGCTGGACGAACCATCCAAGACCATTAAGGCTGGTGCACACGGCGTTCCCGGTGGCGAGAACATGGTCGTTCTGGATGATGGCAGCGTTCGGTATTATACTGTGCGTGAAAGTGCAAGAATCCAAACTTTCCCCGATGATTATATCTTCAGTGCATCTTGGACAGAAAGTATGCGCCAGATCGGCAATGCCGTACCTGTTAAGCTGGCAAAGGCGGTCGGTGACTCTGTAATCACACAAATGAAAGGAATGGTGGGCAATGGCTAAGAAAGCAGATTATCCTGTATTTGAACCATTTAACCCTCTGGACAAGCGGCATCTGGGTGCCAGCGTTGCAAACGCACTTCTGGAGTCTGAAATTTATCCTTTGCCGCCGGAGCCGTTCATCGGTGCCGGAGTCTATGCGTTGTATTATGTAGGGGACTTTCCGGCCTATGAAGCCCTTGCAGATGTGAATCGAAATGACCAGTTTCTTTGCCCCATTTATGTGGGCAAGGCTGTACCCGATGGAGCCAGAAAGGGCGGACAGGGTGATGATGTCGACCCCGGCACCGCTCTCTTCAAGAGATTGACCGACCACGCAAAATCCGTTGATGCAGCAACCAACCTCGATCTGGCAGATTTCCGCTGCCGTTTCTTGTCGGTAGATGACATCTGGATTCCGCTCACGGAATCGCTGCTCATTGAACGGTTCAAGCCCGTCTGGAACAGGGTGCTTGATGGTTTTGGAAACCACGACCCTGGAAAAGGTCGGCATAGTGGAAAGATGCCTTTGTGGGACTGCCTGCATCCCGGCCGTGCTTGGGCAGAGCGTCTACAGCCCTGTGCATTCACTGCTGAAGAACTGGATCGGCGGGCAAGGGAATACTTAAACGAAGCTCTGCTGTAATGTTATTTGTAATTTCCGGTTAGTGTACTATTCTGCTGATGTCATAGGAGGTTATAGCCAGATGACGGATCATCAAAGAAAAAAGATTGTTGAAATCATCTCTTCCGAAATTAGTTCAAATGGTTTCGTAAGAATGAATAACTTAACTCCGTTGCTTGAACGACAGGGAGAACAACTTGGTATTACCAGGAGCATATATGGCGATCAAGGACCTAAGCGCTGGATAGAATCCAACTTCCCTGAATTCCGGATTGATGGAAATTACGGAAAGGAGACTATAGTTTTTTCAACTAGTGCAAACCCTACCATAGGGCAATCTTCGACTCCGTCTAACTTTACTATTGAAGAAGAAGTGTTGAGTTGGGATATGCTGTCTGTTGAGGCAGGAATTGAATCAAACGAAATTGCCTATAAAATAGGCGTGATTAATTATTGCACCTTTAAAAAAGCATTTATTAATCAATGGTACGGAAAAAGTGAGCCTACAACCGAAGGGCTTTCTGTCATCTTTAATCCTGCAACCATTCGTACTATCCCCGAAAACACCAAGTTCAATACAAAAGACTTCCTTTATCTTGTGTGCTATGCCGTTTCTGGCACAGCAAGGAACACAAAGACTGGATTGTATCATCCTGCGATAGATTACTCAATACCAATTAGAATCATTCGCACATTGCACCAAAAGCAGTGTGCTTATATAAGAATTCTTCCTGAACAAGTGGTGTTGGGGCATAAAGTATCGGCAGAACAATCTAGTCAAGATTCTACAATAACTTTTGAACAGGCAGTGGAAGCTATTGATGTATTCTTGCGTAATGAACTTAGCAAGAATGACTATGTGTTATCAGCATATTTTCCTAACATTGCAAAAAAATGCGGACTCCCTAATTTCAGAAATTATGCGGACTCTGTTGAATTGTTCTTGGGAAAGTATCTCTCTGAATATGAACTTAAAAAGAATATTGCCATTCAGGGAAAACTGTATCCCGGTATAATTGTTCTTAAAGGAGAGACACCTATTGACATCGAAACGACCGATATTTCTACCATTAACGCCACAAAGGTTATCATTCCTGACATGTCTTTCGCTGTGCTTGATGAGATCTTCGAGAATGGCAGGTATGTAGATTTTTTAGCATCTGATATTTTGAAAAATATGCAGCCGCAAGAATTGCCGCTCGAATATTTGGAAAAAGCATTAACATGCGCACACAGACTGATTTACCCCGAAAGCTCGGAAAGCATTAGCTTGAATGCTTTCCAGCAAGAGTTAGTCAGCAACCCGACAACTGCAATGTTTATCAAAAAATGGAAGAACCATGGTGTTTACTCTGAGGAAATTGTTGCTCAGTGCGGAGACACCGCCATCGCACACTTCGATTACCCTGAGCATAGTGCTCTTGTTGTTAAACTGCTTAATGCGATTGGTGCAGAAAAAACACTCAATAATAACTATGTTGGTATTACAGCAAGATTTGTTGCCTGTGAAAATGTACTTATTCCGCATTTTTACATCATCCGAGCATTTGTTCAAAACTCCAAAGCATCAATACAAAAAATTGTTAGTGAATATTGCCAAATCGTGAAAGATATGAGGCATTCTACCTCGGGTCCCAGAATGTCTGATGATCTCCGCATGTGTTCATTTGAGGCTGTGCTGAGAATTATTCACAATAACATTCTCAGCTGTTCACAGCTTGCCCAAAATATTCGCACAAATATTGTTTCGGTATTTGTTGAATACGATAACATGCATGCATTGCAAAGTATCATATCTCTTTGGGATTTAGAAAGAACTTCTTCTGAATGGCGTTTAGTCGATCTGTATTTCAACCTTGACGAGTGGACCGAGCGTAAATTTAGGCAATTGATTGACGATGGCGTGAATCGGCAATTATTACAGCGATGCCTAGCGCT
Organism: Christensenellaceae bacterium Phil7; assembly: GCA_001940845.1. Lineage (GTDB taxonomy): Bacteria > Bacillota > Clostridia > Christensenellales > CAG-138 > PeH17. Next base: position 30,677 of record MSGV01000001.1, on the reverse strand, counting down.
GCTGTGGAGAGACGCTTATCGCGACAACATCCTTAATGAGAACTATTTGAATCTTCTGTCTTGGGTAATATTACATGATGATTATTCCTCAATTGATGAGGTTCTTAGATACTCGTCTGGAAAGGGTTTATCTCGAATTGATAAGCAGAATATGTTGATTAATTCGTTTGAAACTGTGTGTAGTTGTGCGGTGGACAGTAACAATATGTATGTATTGGCATCGTATATTATCTTCGTCGTTCATGCTAATATGAGCCCCAACAACGCAACTACAGACTCAACAGGAATGCTGGACGGTTGGAATAAATTTTCGAATAGCTTTTACACCCGAAAAACTCAGCATTTGAATTGCATTGCACCAGAAACTGAAAGTCAGTTTGTGGATTTATTCGCAGTATTCCGTATGGATTTCCCGAATTATCTTAAGTTACAAACACACTACGCTGAATGGTTCGTTCGAACCTACCCACCGACTGATCTCTCTATTGAAAACATCGATGCTGTTTTCGAGGAACTCTACCGCAAAGGTGCATATTCTGCGTTTGCAGAGTATTATTCTTTAGATTCGCGGTTTGAACTGGAAGAAACAAGAAGAAAGCACGCAGGTCAGTATATTGAGTCGCTTATTCATTTGCACAGATACACCGATGCGATCTCTTTCTTATGGGCGTCTCGAAGTTTAGATGCTTCGGAAAGAAACACATTGTTGGTACAAGCAATTGGCGAAAACTTCAGGGAGAACGGGCTTTCTCCCAAAGCTTTTGCGTGTATCGGCGATGCATCAATGCGTAATGAAGCAGTCAAAATGTTGCTAGCGGAATTTAAGCCGACTCAGCCTTTAATAATCAACTCGCTACTAGCGTTATACGTATATGAGAAAAAATACATGCACGCAGCATACTTGTTCACGATTTTTGGATCAAAAGTGGACAAGGGGTTTGTGCGACTGTATAGTCAAATCCGCAGCCAACTCGGTAAATATGTTGATTTCAACAAACTAAAGAGTCAACATCATGTTATTGCATATGCATTTCAAACGCTGAAAACAGATGTTTTAATTGATTTTCTGAATTGGGCTAGCAGGATTACCATTCCAAATTATAAAGATCATAGGGAAGGCCATGTTTTTAGTTTCTATTATGACAATATTATGGCTAATGCATCAAGCGAAGATGCCTGGGTTTCTTTCTTGAACCATTTGGTCAAAAATGGTCTTGAACGGAATGCCTGTAATATATGTGTATGTGAAACTGTCTTGCGTAAAGTATTGAACTACCAAGATAGCAATTATTCTCAGGGTGCATTGGATTATATATTGAATAGCACCAACACCGCATTGTATCCTCCGAACTTTTTGATATACGCGTTTGAAGTTATAAAAGATAGTCAAAGTGTATCCCTGTGCCAACGACTCGTCGATGCGTTGAGCAACAAGATTCTGTATCAGCACATTATTACTGATAATGTGTGGCTAAATACTTACGAAGAAAATATTAAGGACTTCAAACGATACTGTCAGAATACATATGGAACAAGCGGTCATTCGGCGTTCCATGAGATTCTATCACTTTTGGGAACAGAGCTAAGTATATTTGAGCTGAAAGCACTGGCCCAATCTGCAACCAGCAAACAAGCACTTTTTTCTGTAATCTGTCACAATTATTTAAACAATTGCAATATTCAAGAAACCACAGAAGTATTGTTCTCGGAAGATTGGCCTAGTATGACAGAAAATGAGTATGCCTTACTGAGTATCTTGCGTATCGTTTACAGTGATGATGATGTTTTATTACTGGACAAAGAGGGCCTTTTTTACGATGAATACTATGTACGGCGTTTTAAGCGTGATTGTATAGAAATTTTATCTACCTATCCTGAAAAAACAGGTCTATTCACTTTTGATAAGGCGTGTAGCAACGAGTCGCACAAAATGCTGGTGTATTCATATATTTTTGAGGTACTATATGATCAGGATATATACGAGTCATTAGATAAGAAGTTCTCTGATTTTACAGTTCTTCAAAGCTACAGGGTATACCTGCGACTGCTATGGTGCGCATACAAAGCTCAATCTATACAGAATTCGACTTTCCCCTTCTTTTATAAAAAGTGGCGTTACCTGAAATTGTATTTGTTGCTTGTTCTTAGAAGTCCCAACTGCATAAATGATGCTGACATTCTGGCTCTGATGGAAAAGAACGGTCATTATGATGACGTCTATGCAAATGCATATGTACCGTTTGTAGAAGCAGTTAATCAATTTATAGAGCTGGATGGGCTTGAGCAAAAATTCAAAAACCACTTTTTGTTTGCTGTGATGGTGGGTCATGCAGAAGATTTGTATGACAGCTATGCACAGATATTGTGTGAAATGCCTGCACACTACAAGTTGATTTGTCGTAAGCTGATCATGTTGCTTGACTTTAGGTATTTCAATACTAGCCTATACAGTCATTTGTGGAACGGCATTCGTGTTGGTGATTTTTCTGTAGCATTGCCTCTGGCTGAATCGATTTCTGATTATGCGCATGATGCGTTGGTGGCACTTAAGGATAGGTTTGATTCCTCTGCTGTCTCTATTTTTGAACAATTAGCCTTTATGGATAAAGGCTCACAGATTTTGAACAGTATTGTAGCTATGGATGTTGCCGAAATCAGCAAGCATCATCGCTGGTTAATTCCTTTGTTATGCTCTAGACAGTTTGATTTCTTAATTAGTGACCGCTTCAGATCGCTGGTGATCACACAAAGGGACAACTTGATATGTGAAAAATACAAATACATCTCAGATTACCTTGTATGTAAGGGTAAATCCAAGGGTATTTATATCCATTTGTGTGCACTCCTCGCTTGTATCAAGAAAAACTCAGAACTAGCAAAGAGTATTATCGATGATAATGACTTTTGTTCTTTGGTGCCACATGATTGGACCGATGAAGCAAATCGAATCGTTGAGTTTGCAAACGGGACTGTCCAGAAATTTAAACCCAACAAGGTACATTCGGATGGCAGTCGAGAAAATACGGTTAAGAATGTAAAGTTTGTATTCCCTTATAGATTACTCAAATCAGTTTTTGGTGAAGATAACATTCCCACTACCGTTCAAGCAGCAAATGATTCGTATGCAGGTTATCTTGAGGCAGATGACCCATGGATGCAATCTAAACTAGGTCTGGAAACCTTGCTGTGGAGAGTAAACACTCGAAACACACATGTAGAGGTAAACATTCCTCCGGTCAATGACTTAGCCCTAGAGATAGGGCTTGTATTACTGCGCCCTGAGGTTGGACTGACGATTGAAAACCGATTGTCAATCATTGCTGAGTTGTATATCAATCGCTCAATTTTCTCTAGCAAAAAATACAGTGCCCAGACAGAGAACCTTAAGTCAAAATTTTCTGCCATAATTAACAGTGGCTTATCGTTAGCTCTTTGGGTAAAGTACAGCGCAATTATTGAAGAGTTTCTAAGAGAAGCAAACGCACTCATAGATTTTGCTGATCTAAGAAAGCGGATATTGGATGAGTGTGCTGAGCTTGCGTCTCCAGATATTAGCAACGATGAAAAACACAAGGGATATACTTCTCTGTTGAATATGTTCTCTGGACTGATTTCTCCGTATTCTATGAATGTAATGCGTGCGCTTAAAGACGAGATTGAGTGGCTCGCTAACGGCATTCAGCTGTCCATTGAAATTGAAAATCTAGAAACAACTGACAATTGCGTTTATTTCCAGATAAAAAATGTCGGAAATAGATCTGTTTCTTTCTCAAGTGAAGGATTGGCAGTTGTATTGCAGCAAGAAAATCAGCCCAGTGTATTCATCAACATTCAACATATAGTAGAACTGCAAAGTGGCTCTATCACGGGAGGCGTTGCCCGGCTCATAGTATCTTCTGAAAAGAAAATCTCTGTGAAGCTAATGGTAACATATGCCGCACAAAACGGTACGAAAGAAGTGGTATGTTCTACACAAGGAGTAATCTATGTCAAATCTCCGCATACTCCTAATGTTCCGGCAGAGGCATTGACAGCTGCTAGACAAAGTGTTTCCTCTGCCGTGACCGAGGATCAATTGCTGTTTGGCCGGGATGACAAAAAAGAACTGATAGCAAAAAGCATTCCTTCTGGAGTCACGCTTATCTATGGCCCATCCAGAATCGGAAAAACATCTTTGATGAACTGGATTAGAAACAAGCATGCTATTGACAAAGGAAATGTCCTATCTGTTCTTATCGGTGGCGAAAATGGTCTGGGGAAAGACTCTGATTACAAGCAACAAATTATAGATAGAACAAAGGTGGTTCCATATGATGATCCTTATCGAATGTCGCAATACCTTCTGGTTGACACTCTTATTTACGGATTAACCAAAAGAAGTCGCCTTGGCTCGCCTGGGAAAGTTAAATTATCCAGCAACTTAATTCGCGATATGTTGCGGGTTTTACAGGATGATGTTACAAGCATTGAGTCAAAATACTATGAGCTTAATGAGTTATTAGAGGCTGCTGATCTTGAACTGTGGTTACTACTTGATGAATTCCAGCAGGTTGTTGAACATTGGAATGCTCCATCTTGGTGCGAATTTGTCGAAATTTGCAATCTGTTGTCAAGCCCTGAGCAAAATAAACCGAGCAAAATCAAAATTATTTTTTGCGGCTCAGATGATTTGTTGACCCATATGATCCTAAAACGCGATTCTGTATGGAAAAAAGTGTTCCATTCCACAGTCCCAATCAATGCACTTCGTGAGCCGCATTTCAAGGAAATGATTGAAAATGACCGAGCAACCTCTATGACGAATCTGAGTTTCTCTCCTTGTGCTGTTTCAGCCTTGTTCAATTACACTGGTGGAATTGCGCTTTACGGAAAGGAAATATGTCGTGCCATCTTTGAGGAAATTTCCGAAAATGTCCAGGGGTGGGCATCCAGAAGTACTATATATACCTCAGACATAGCAGAGGCTACGCAGAGATTGTTGAGCCGACAGACACATGAGCTCAGTATTCAGGCACAAGAGGGTATCAGTACAATATATGCAGCTGTTACAAAAAACCTAGATGAGCGTACTGATATGCAACTGCTCTGGTACATGGCAAGATGGCTTTATCAGAATTCTCAACAAGATGGTTTCCCGATAAGTCACTTTACAAAGGAAACACTCACTTCGCACTTTGAGGAACGCCTTTATGACTCACTCGCTATCGCAGAGGCCAGAGGAATTATTAGAAAAATGACATCTCATTATAACAGCGAAACTGTGTATGTTTTCAACACACTATTCTACTATTTCGCTTTCTGCGGTAGTGCTACTAAAGACAATTTGGATGAGAATCTAATTTTTGCCTCTGAAGATTCTATCGCAGATATTGATGATGTTTCTGCAGGCGACCCGCTTATTGTTCTTCGGGATTCATTCAAACTCCTTCCCAGAGAAGAAAGAAAACAAGCACTTCATATGCTATATGGAGCATTGTCTCCGGAGGAAGAAAAAGAATTCAGAGGAGCCTATGGCGAGTATTCAGAAACGAACATTGGCACACAAAACAATGTTCAGGTCAATGTTCAAAGCATTACAAATACTTTGAACGGCATCTTTGCTGCGACTGGTGATCCTAGTAAAATACTAGAAGGGATACAGTCATTACCTAGACTTGACGCTTATCTACCGCAACTCAATTCCGGTGATAGTCAAGATATTTCCGAAGCCAGACTATCCCGAGCTATTGACGGCTATGTTGCAGATTTAGAAGAAGGCTGGGAAGCTGCCCAAGAGGAATCCGAGAAACAAGGTATTGCTCCAGAGAAAACCCCAAACTGGATAATTATGGGATTCAACTGCGAAGATGACTATGACGATTTTATGCAACAGTACGATTTGCCGGCCTATTTCCTTAATTCCCTTCAATTCGCTTATCAATTGGATCAATTGTTTATGAAGGGTTCTGTCGGCGAAGCGTCCATCACCATTGATTATAGCCCGGTGACAATAATGTATTGTAAGCTTATCGAAAGCATGTTGAAAGAGTATCACATAGAACTCTACAGCCGATGCCTGGGTAACTTGAAAACCGATGTTAAGCGGGCAGATGATAAGACTTTGAAATATACATGGCGAGAAATCAGAGATCTTCCTAGCGAACAAAAGCAACAGCTTACCATCGGCTCATTTACATTCCCGCTGAATATGGAATGGGTTGTTCCCAAATTGGCCCGGTTTTCGAAACAAGATATCAGCCTGTGGGAGTTACATAAAGAAATGATTACTGTGGTAAGGGATATTCGTAACCCCTCTGCACATGGTAATAAAGGGCATAGAATAAGTTTGGAGCAAAAAAATGATATTAGAAGATTACTTTTCGATGAGCATGGTTTTGTTCGACTGATTGAATTGGTCGGCGATTCAATTCAATAACGATTTGGGGAAGAAATGATGTTCTTGGGTGGGGCGAGGTGAAATCACCCTCCGCCCCACCGACTAAGCCCCAAAAGGCTAAAAAGAGGTGAGATAATGGCCACACATAAGGAACTGATTACAGCGGGAAAATTCGATGAAAAGTTCAAGAGAGCCCTTTTGGACTACTACAGCTATGGCTTTAAATGTCTCGGCTCTTTCGATGCGAAAAAACATCAGACGATTTCTGAGGATTGGCTCCGTTTGAACAGAATCATTGCAGATTATATGAAATGGTCGGAGGATCGCAATGATGTAATGTTTGCAAGTGAAGATTCCCAATCGATGGAAACAAACCCATTCCATCGAATCTATCGGTTTTGCAAATATAATCCATTGACCTATCCGGCGTATTTTCTGCACACAATGGCTGCTCTGAGCAAATCATTTCAATTGCGTGGTGGTGTGGATGCACTCGGCCTTGATGACGACCTGCGAATGCACCTGGAAGATGTTATTGAACGCCAAGAGGAACTAAAAACATCCGATCTGCTTTGCTTCTATACTGAAAAACTTGCTCCATCTGTTGGTGACGATAGGAACAAAACCCCAAATAACAGACTTGCCGACTTGGAACGGCTCGGTCTAGTATTATGTAGACAAAAAGGCGGAGTCAAAGGTGGTAAAGGCGACCGGCGGTGGAGCTTGCCTTTATTTACAATTGGAACGGTTCTTGATGCCGGCAATAAAGTGAGTAAGGATTTTGAGCATCACTTACACTCGGCACTGGATTTCTTCTCAAAATACTATTTGCTTGGGGAAGTTGGTACGTTCCTTCTCGACCGTATATACAGCGATGATGTGAGTCCGTTTAGATTCAAGCATGAATACTTTATGCAAGCCCTAAACGACTTTAATATTATCGATTTGCTCAATGCGATAGAAAACAACAAATGGTGCAAAATCACATATCGTCACGGAATCCGAAAAGCAGAAAGAGAAATTCTGTGCTATCCACTTGAAATCCGCATCAGCAATATGAACGGTCGTGAGTTCCTAATGTGCTATGAGCCGTTCAAGCGAAGCTATACAGCCCTTCGGATTGAATTTATAGACGCAATCGAATACTTTGACGGCAGTAAGGTTAAGCGTATTTTAGCACAAACCGAATATCATCCACTGTCGGAAACGGTCGATACTGATATATCCAATGCGAGAGAGTCATTAAAATACTCTTGGGGTGTGTCCAGTACAAAGGAACCAATTGGCAACGCTCAATCGATTGCCGTACCTCACCCGGTAAACTTCAAAATTGCGTATACACCTAAACAAGATTATTTCATTGTTAATCGATTGTATCGTGAGCGCCGAATTGGATATTTGGAAAAACCAGATGGCAGCACATATCTGCATTTCTCTGTCAATGTTTCTGACGAGACTGAACTTCGTCCATGGATGAGAAGCTTCTATTCCCGGATTGTATCATGTGACGGGATGGAAACTGATTCTTTTTCCCTGGACGGCGATGTGGAAGAAGTTGTTAAGGTACTTATTAGAGATGAACTGGAAACTCAGAGCAGAAAAATCGCAAAGAAAATCTCACCAAGATGGGAAATCCCTGATGATGCGAAAGCCTTGCTTGGTTCTGGTGTCAAGGCACGAGAACATGATTTGTTGTTTAACGAAGTTTTCTGTATCTATTACTACATTATTGCAGACGTATTTGTTCGGTTTAGCTCCAGCACCAAGGAAAAATCGTACAATAAGCAGGAAATTCTTCAGGTAATCGAGAATTCATTCAATAAGTTTTACCTTTTGATAGGTCAAGAAACGGAATCTCTTCTGCCAGATGAAATCCTAGAACTATTGATTGATGGCGGCTTTCTGGAAAGCATCACCAGACCTATCCCCGATGCTTATGAAACTGTTAAAAACGAAGCCGGAACGGGGTATGTCAAGCGACACAAAACAGAGAAAGCTTATATCTCCAAGTATGTTTGTGATCCTGATGTCGAATTGTATCGGGATGTTGTGCCCCTTACCACATTGGAACTTCGTTGGCTAAAGACGATTGTCAGGGATCAAAAGATGAAACTGTTCTTCTCCGGGGACGAAATTACTCTGTTGCAAAATCTGCTAGATGAAAACGCATCGAGTATAAAGGCACTCCCGATGAACAAGGTGGTGTTTTTTGATCGATTCCGTTTCACCGAAAAGAACGCAAGACGAGAAACCGCTGTGCTTGCAACGATCTTAGAAGGAATCTATGATCAAAGAACGGTTCGTCTGAAATACCACACCAATCAAAAAGGCCCCAGGCACAGAGAGGTCAGACCAATTGTATTAGAGTTCTCTAAGCGAAATAATCGTTTCCAGGGGTACTTCCAGGATTGTAAAACCAATGCGATCCTTACCATTAACATAGCTCAAATTGAAACAGCGACAGAAACGGACACTGCCTTTGATTACTCCGCTGCAGAGATTGCATTGGCAGATTACAGAGAGAATAACGCGACATCGGTTGAAATTGAGTTCTCAAATGTCAAAAACATTGTAGATCGTATTTTGACTGAGTTTTCCCCGTGGGAAAAGCGATGTTCTTATGATGCCAAAACAAGAAAGTACAGGCTAACTATTTTTTATCAGATACCGGATGAATTAGACCTTGTAGTCCGCTTGTTGGGGTATGGTGCCAATATTCGCTTTGTTGATAAAGAGCACACGATTTTCAAAGAAATACAGCTTCGTATGAAGAAACAGATGGATCTGATTGAGGAACGTCGCAAGAATAGCAATGTGCAGGAGCCTGGTGAAAACAGATGATCAGCAGAACAGAATTTGAAACATCGCTTCAGTCGCCTATTCAATTCTGGGCGAAAAAGAAGAAAGAGGATGTGAAACGGTTAATGGGTTATGAGGTCGCCCAAATGGTTGAATTTGACCAAAAGAACCCACACCATTGTTATGATTTGTTTCTGCATACGCTTCACACGGTTAAAAATTTAGGAGATACTGCTCCTCCATTTTTACGGGTTGCTGCTTTTTTTCACGATATTGGAAAACCGGACGTCGCTACAAGAAAGAGAGGAAGAACAGTTTTCTACGGCCATGCAATCAAATCGGCTGAAATCGCCGAACCAATTTTATACAAGATTGGATATACCCAGCATGAGGTCGAACGCATATGCTTTTTTGTTAGCCACCATGATGATTTTATTTCATGGGTACTCCCTTCCGAATCGTATAATCAAAACAACCCGTATCTGATTGAAATTACCCCATCAAATTTACAATCACACATCGTTGAGACGTTAAAAGGATATACCTGTTTTAAGAAAAATGAAAAGCGCGAAATATGGTGTATGTTGCTTGTTTTATGCCGTGCTGATGCGCTTTCACAATCTGAAAAGGTTTGTTCTGACGGAGCGGTAATTGATTCCAAAAGAAACAAGTTGAAAAGAATCGACGCTATTAAAAAAACACTAGAGAATTTGCCGAGTTTTTAATCGTTGTATCTACAATTTAACATTTTTATCGCCCCCTACAGGAGTGGTACTTCATTTATTTGGAGTACCACTCTTTTTTTAACATTTTCTTCCGATACCGAGATGATAGTGTATCGCGAAAACCATAAAATTATGTCATCAATCAAACATAAGGGAGAATTTGCCATGAAGAATAACTTTGATGCGGTTACATCCCTAGAGTATAAGTCTTGTGCTGCGCTGACTATTCAGTGTCTCGCAGACTCTGGTGTAACTGACTGGAAAACTGCATTTGAACAACAGATTTCAACTGCAAAAAAATTAGGACTGATGCCAGACGATTTTAAGGTCATTCGTGAAACGTTGCAGGACTTCGGCTTTGTAATGCAAAGCACTGCAGTTGAAGGGGTTCGAGTAAGCACTGTTCTTTCAAGTCTTGGTTACTTTTCTATACCGGCTGTTGTGCTCCTTCAGTTATCTGATTATCAGCATCCCGGAGGAAATATGATCGCGGTGCACACTGATTCCGACAAAGCCATCCCTATTGTTTCGTCGACTTGCCCCAGAGATTTCGATAAACGCTGGGTTACCCATGTATGGATACGCTGGAGCGATGGTATTGATAGAAGTCCGTACCCTCGCAGATCGGTTAATCGCACTTCAAAAACATCACCCAGAAAGAGAGAACTCTCCGAAACAGCCTATTATAAGCCGTTTCAGCCTAATCCCCGTAACAACTACATCGGAGATTGTGTCGTTCGTGCAATATCTGGAGCGATGGATATTACTTGGAGTAAAGCAATTGACTTACTTTCTACTATGCGCGAGGTGACAGTCAATGCTAGAGAGGTGTATCCGAGAGTTCTTGAGAAGCATGGCTTTGTTCATCACAACCCACTTTTGAAAAATGGACGCCGCCTGGATGGAAAAGCTTTCTGTGAAGAAATGAACAAGGCCTACCATAACGGAGAACGAATATTTGCCCATGTGGGCAGGTCACATGTTGCAGCGATTGTTCTTGTGCCGCTTGATGATAGAAGCAGATCCTACAAAATCATTGACAGTTGGGACAGCTCAGAGCGTCTCATTGGCGAGTATTGGGTCTTGGCTAAAAAGTCATCTAAAACAAACATTGTTGCTTCTGTACCCGTAGGCGAAGAGAGTCAGAGACAGACTGGTGTTGGTAGTAAACTCCACCACCCAACCTTTGGGGATGGCATCGTCATCCAAACGGCCTCCGGTGTTTTAACCATTGATTTTGGAGATAACGGCACACGGCGACTTGGTGAAGATTGGGTCATCAAAAACTGCTCTGTTGTCGCGGAAAACGCAGGTCAGGCAGAAATAAAGGTTGCACATAACAAACAATGAGAATAGCCAATAACTTATTCTTCCGATATGAATTTTTCAAATATATAGGTTATATGGCACAATAAGCGTAGCCTGGTTGATGGGGCTTAGAGTTCATCAACAGCGACTAAGTTGCGGCTGAATGCACTTAGGGCACCGCCAACGTGTGCAGGCAAGAAACAACATATTCTTACGAATTAATATAAAGGGGTACATTATGAAAGAAAGAATTTATTCCAAAGGCATCGCCAACGCAATCAACACCTTCCTCAAAGAAGATGATTGGTACTTTTCATTCGACGAACAACGTGGTGTGTTCAAGTTCGGCTTGAGCCTCAAGAGTAAGCTGAAAAAGGTCAACTACCTCATTCATGTAAAAGAGGATGAGTACATTGTATATGCTATCTCTCCTATCGGTGCAGATGAGGACGACGAGAAGCTGATGGCGGCTATGGCTGAGTTCGTGTGCCGTGCCAACTATGGTTTGAAGAACGGCAACTTCGAACTTGATATGAGGGACGGCGAAATTCGCTTCAAGTGCTTTGTGGACTGTGAAGACATTATGCCCTCCACCGAGGTGATTCGAAACAGCATCCACTGTCCGGCTGCGATGTTCAAACAGTATGGCGATGGCATCGTCGATATCATCTTCGGCAATGCAAGTGCGAAAGAAGCCATTGCAAAGTGTGAAAAGTCACCCATGGAAGAACTTCGCTCTATTTTGGGTGATGACCTCGATGAGAGTGCGGATATGGACACGATGCTGGCTCGACTCGCAGAACGATTAGGGATTGACACAAGTGACATCGTCACGGACGAAGATCAACCTTCAACAACGGATAGTGTAACCGAAGTGAAGACTGACTTGTTCGGGCTGAAAGGAGGCAGCAACTAATGAATGTACAAGTAAAAAGCAGTAACGGCATTGCTCTTGTTCCCATCGAAAGTCGACTGATGGCAAATCGGAAGATATTTATCGAAGGTGAGATCGATGCAGACACAGCATGTGACTTCGTCAAAAAAGTGATGTTGCTGAATAGTGAGGATTCACAGAAGCCTATTGATGTTCTCATCAATTCTCCTGGAGGTGAAATTAACTCGGGAATGTTGATGTACGATGTGATCCAGGCAAGCAAGGCCCCTATCCGTCTGTTCTGTATCGGCAAAGCCTACAGCATGGGAGCCGTCTTATTTGCCTGTGGAAATCACGGAAGATATATGCTCCCTCACGGAGAACTTATGATCCATGAACCGCTTCTCGGAGGTCGTGTTGGTGGAAATAGCTCGTCCATCAAATCTATCTCGGACAGCTTGCTCGAAACCAAAAAGAAGTTGAATAAAATCCTCGCCAAACACACGGGCAAATCCGAAAAAGCTATCGAAAAAGCCTCTAATCATGACCACTACTTCAGTCCGGAGGAAAGTGTAGCATTCGGCTTATGTGACGAGATAATCGATTTCAGCAGAATTATGGAGGATTGATATATGGCTACAGACAGAATGATTCTCGGCGAAAATGTTATCTACAGTACGGATTGTAATGTAACTGGCTTGAACAACAATGTTCTTGTGTGCGGAAGTAGTGGCTGTGGTAAGACAATGTCCATTTCGGAACCTCACCTTTTGGAAACACAGCACTCAAGTTTGATTGCAACTGTGACAAAGAGAAGAATCGTAAACAAGTACAAGCCTGTCTTTGAGCAGCGCGGCTATATCGTAGAGGATTTGAATTTCATTCACCCGGCCGAAAGCAATGTTGCTTATGATCCTTTGCAGTACATCAGCAGTTATTCGGATATCACCTTCCTGGCTGAATCCATTGTCAAAGCTAATCCCAGAAAGGATAAATCCACAGCAGACCCCTATTGGGACGAGGCCGCCACCTCTCTCTTGTCTGCTGAAATTGCCTATATTCTCATGACTAAGGATAACGCCACATTTGCCGATGTACTTGAACTCCACGACAGCATTGACTTTAGAGAGAGCGGTGGCCAAATCGCCACATCCCTTGATCGCAAGTTTGACTACTTGGCAGAGAAAGACCCCAGTTGTTTTGCAGTCTCTTGCTGGAAGTCCTTTCGGCAACTTCCCATTAAAACAGCAAGCTGTGTGTTTGGCACCTTGAACACAACTATCGATACGATTTTCAGCCCGGAACTCAGAAAGATGATAGCTACAGAAAAGAAAGTTGACTTTGAAAAGATGGCAACACAGAAAACAGTTCTGTTTGTATCAACTTCTGCTGTCAACCCCGCGCTCCATTGCTTCATCAATATCTTCTATGCCCAGGCATTCAAAACCCTCTTTGAGTATGCGGAAAGTCTGCCGGACGGTAAGTTACCAATTCCCGTGCATGTCCTTTGTGACGATTTTGCCACCGGTAGCCGAATTCTCAACTTCCCGGAATACATCTCGATTTTCAGAGAGAAGCAAATATCGGTAACCCTTCTGGTCCAGTCCGAATCGCAGCTTGAAAGCATGTATGGCAGCGAGGATGCAACAACTATCATCAACAATTGTGATACCTATCTTTACATGGGGGGCATGGATCTCAAAACCGGACGATCCATCTCTGAGCGGTTGAACACTCCGCTGGAAGATGTCCTCTATATGCCTATCGGACAAGTTTGCGTCTTCAGACGGGGACAAAGACCAATCATTACTTCTCGATATGACATCATGAAGGATGAGCAGTACCGGCAAGTAACACGAGCATACGAGGAACGCATGAAAGAACGGGGACGATAACATTTTTTCAGGAATATCTGCTGTTTCGTAGGCACTAACAGCAGGCAACAAAAACATTCCCGAAAACATCAAATATCTTTTATTTCCGATATGAGTTCGAAAGTGTCGGTGGAAAGGAGTATCATTTAGTTACAACACAGGAAAACAATCGATTGGGAGGTGAGATAACATCGGCCATCGGCAAGAGCGGTTCACATTCTTGCCGATGCGCCGGGCGGTCGGTGGCACTGAGCTACCCTGATGAGTCGCTGAAAATTGCGACGAAACTGCCGGAAAATAAAGCCATGTTCTAATCATAGGAGGTAGACAAATGAGAAAGATCAAAGCAAGGTTCGACAAAAATGACCGCATCGTATGCATCTCTGTTCCCGGAAAGCACCAGTTCTTTTATCAGCCTGCCGGAACCAATGAGCGGATTTGGCTTTTTGACACAAAGGACTATTCTGGTTCCATCTTCAATTATTTCCGCACTAAAGGCAGAAATATGAGTGAGAGGGGCTTTAGTCTCACGATCAAAGAAGTCTACGATTTCAAGGCGTACCACAATCGCAAACTTGCAGCGCTGATGGAGCGTATTCCCAGTCAGGTCGAGTATGTGATTCGTGAGCGCTCGGAGGATGAAGTCAGCCAGAACAAGTTCGCAGTATCTCGCATCCAGGTCTATCGTGACCTCGACCACGACGATGAGCGTGCAGCATAAGAAAGAGGTGTAAAAGATGAAAAACAACAAGTTAAGAACTTTTCGCATTTCCAAGCTCAGAAAGGGCAAGGTCAAGGGAGTGGGCTTCTTCGAAGGTATCCGTCTCAAAATCGCCGGCCGCATTGACGGCTCCAGAAATCTTCCTCGTGAGTGTGGTGATGCTCGTTGGATCTCTCCCTATCTTGACAGGGAGGTTCGCTCCTATGATGAGTTCTCTTCTCGTATGTGGGGTCACTTGCAGATCGAGGAAGAGGATGAATACGCTCGTCTTGGTGAGTTGATGGATTCCCTGGTGCATACGAGAAGTCAGCTCAAATCTGCCGAAGCCGATCTTGCAGCTGCGCTTTCTCGCGAGGGTGGTGTTGACACATCCCGCAAGCATGGTGAAAGTAAACTCACGGAGGCTCAAGTAACTGCACGGCGTGCAAATGAGAGAGCTAAGAGATTGGCTCCCCTCAGAAGCCGTGTCAGCACTCTCCAGAGCAAACTGGTTGCTGAAGCGGATGAGTTTTCTGCTCTGCGCAACAAGATCATCGAGGACAACAACTCTACCAGGATGATTTGTGCCAGGGTAAAGGACCACCTCCTTCAGCGAATGGATGTGTACTGGAATTCGGCGCTGCTCAAGCATTCTGAAAACGCCAGGATGCCGGCTGTCCCCTCCATTGAGGTAACCTCCCACGCTGAAGGCGTCTACATGGAACCCCACAAAGCATTGATGCAGAGGGCAGAACTTATCAGTCAGAGTCTCTCTAAGGAAGAAAAGGAGGCAGCATAATGTTCGGAAAGAAGAAAAGCCAGGCATTGTTTAACGCTGTGGACGACAGCAGAACCGTGGTTCATGATTTCCGGTTGAGGTCGTCCAGCCCCACCGGGTTCGAGTCCTACAGAACGGTGGAATACCGTCTCTATCACAAGCTTGAAGAGGACGAAATGATGCCTCGGTTGGAAGAACATCTTAACAAGCTCTTCGCCGGCAGTGTAGACGATGCCAACGGTGATATGATTGATGCCATCATTTTTGGTGCGGCCAGAGAGGCACTGCCCGACCTCGGCAGACAGCATTACGACCATTCGGATATGCTTCGCCGTCTGATTATTCGTCGTAAAGCAGATCGTGAGGACCTCGGCAGGATCAGAGATGGTCGTGTAGAGGAATGTGAAGCAATGAAGGCCGACTATGAAAGAACCTGCAAGCTGTTGGCCAAAGAGTATGAGGAGGTTTGATTATGAAGAAAACTGGCAGTCTCGTCTCCATTGACCGCAATGGAGAGTTCGTGTACAACGGTCTGAATTCTCACACAGGTAAGCAATACAAGGCAGATACGCCTATGGACAAGTCTTTTGTCCCGTACTTAATCATGCTCCTCTGCGGCACTATTGATGCGGCATGCTTCATCAACCTGTTCAAGCTGATTTCCTACGACAGCCCGTTCCTGCTGGCGATTCAGGTGGCAGGTTTCCTTTTCGCCTTCGATGTGGTTCCCTTGTATCTGGGCATTCAGTTCAGGCGAATCAAGCAAGGAATCAGCAAGGACAAGTTCATCATGTGGATGGCACTTATCGTCTGCACCATGGCTTGCGTGCTGAACATCGTGCTTCGCCTCATGACCATGGATCAGATGGCACCTGACCTGTCTTCTGCTACTACAAGCTTCATTGGCGGCGTTTCGCAGGGAACTCAGGAGAGCGCAACTGACGGGGTTGATCCAACCGCTCTCGGTCTTGCCCTTGTCGGCATCGTCATCCCATTTGTGACTTCTCTTGGTAGCTTTTTCATCTCCTATCTGACCTATAACCCGCTTATGGTTCGCAAGCGTAACCAGGAGGAACTCATTGCCGAGAAGAAGGACGAAATTCGCAAACTGGATGCGATCCTGTTTGAGTACGATGCCGACACGGAGTTTGCAGAGCATCTCATTCAGGATGATACTGGCAAGTTCGAGGAGATGAAGAAGATGCAGCGGGCATTGGTCCTCAGCTACTGCGACTATGTCAGACAGCGTCTCAAGGAGCATCTGGCTAATCCCACCGCAATCAACGCGTTGTCCGAGGAGACCTGCGTGGTGATCCTGGAGCGGCTCGACCGGGAGTTGGCCGCTCTGGACAAGGCAGAGGTTCCCCGTGTATATGTAGGTTCCGATTCGAAAGAAACGAAAATGGCTTCCAGCGAAGCCGCTGCTTAAGGAGGATATGAATATGAAAAAAGTGATTACTCTGATTATGGTTTGCACCATGGTTCTTGCAACGGTCGCAGGGCTTACCGGATGCTCTTCCGGCAACAATGATACTGCGGCGGAGAAGGCGGCTGTATGCTATGTGTTGGCGAACACTGCCAACAGCCAGGGGCTGAACCTGAATAGCCCAATGGTTCAGGATACGGTCTATGATACCGTGAGAAATTACGGATATATCTCCGTGGTCAACGCAGATGGCATCCCGGATATCGTCTTTGCCAGTTCCTTTGACATTGATGACAAATATAAGAGTGCATCCAAGGACAAGCTCGACATGGATGCCCGTTCCAAGACCACTAACCTCATCACAGGTATGCAGGGCGTAATCGCCACAGACCCAGAGGTCGATTACTTGGAAGCCCTTCGCTTGGCAGTACGCAGCATGGCATCCCTTGAGGGCTATGATTCCAAGACGATCGTTGTTATCGGCACAGGTCTTTCCACCACCGGTGTCCTCGACTTTCAGAACAACCTCATTTCTGCCGAACCTGCTACCGTTGTGGAACTGCTCAAGGAGAAAAGCGAAATTCCCGATTTCTCCGGCATGACTGTGTACTGGCAGCAGATGGGGGATGTAGCGGCACCGCAAGCATCACTGACTGCAGCACAGAGAAATAAGCTTCAGCAGATCTACGGTGGCATTGTCGAGGCTGGTGGCGGCACTTTCGTCTACAACAACATCATCGCAAACCCTGTCAATGCAGATACTTCCTACCCTGCGGTGACGCCCGTGGAGTTGCCTGCGGATACTCCTATCAGCTTCGAACCGGAAATTCTGGACACCGAGGATAACGAATATGTCTTTATCGAGCCGGTTGTGTTGACCGAGGAGCAAGTTACATTCATTGGTGACAAGGCTGAGTATTTGCACCCGGAAGAGGCTGAAAGTGTTCTTAAGCCGATTGCTGAATATTTAATCGACAATGATGTCACCATTCTCCTGTGTGGCACAACGGCGGGTGACACTAACAGTGCTTATACAATGGAGTTGAGCCAAGCTCGTGCCGAGACAGTCAAGCAAACACTTGTTGATCTTGGTGTATATCCGGAACATATCATCGCAGTCGGTCTCGGGTCAACCGATCCGTGGCATGTGTATGGCATTCCGACATCCGATAAGGCGGCTTCTTGCAATCGCAAAACGGTATTGCTGGATGCATCATCTCAGACTGCACAGGAAATTCTTGCCGGAATCAATGAATAAAGGAATGGAGGTAAACCGACATGCGAAATCCTGAATATAGTTCGATCAATCCCAATACCGGTGATGTGACTTACAATGGACCTCTTTCCTTGGAAAAAGGCGATCATAGTCATATGCCGAGCAGGACGGATGCCTATCTGCCAGGTGATGAAAGAGGTCATGTCAATGCCAGTAGCTTAGGCGGTGTCAACTCTAGGGATAATGTAGTTGCACAGCACGGCGATGTCAATCATGGCGCATACCTGTCCGTTGAAAAAGGCGAACGAGTTGCCCTGCAAAACGGTGCGACAATTGAATCGGATAAGACAGCGGTCGTCAACAGCCAGCTAGGAGATCGTCCTTCTACATTCACTGTGAACGACTCTGTTACATACCCGGATGGGCACACAGAGTCGATTCACCACTCTTTTACCAATGAATCCTATGCCGATCAGGCTGCATGGAACGACATGTCTGCATCACTCCCTGGCACTTTCGATGGCGATAATCCCGGAGATGGACTTCGTGGTTCTATGGACACAGAGTCTTACTCAGCTTTGATGGAAGCTACGGATGCTGAAATGCCTGGTTTGGATGCCGACTATGCTCCTTCGGACTTTTCGGGGGTGCCTGATGTAGCAGATGCCGGCAGCGCCGCCACCGATGTCGGTGTTGATTCTGATACAGGCTCTGGAGATTGTGGTGCGGATTCCGGTGGTGACAGCGGAGGTGCAGACTCGGACGGAGCAGATGCAGGCGGTGGAGATGGCGGTGCATCGGCAGATGCGGACTAGGAGGTTCAAATGCTGTACGAAATACCTTTCCATAGTAAAGAGCTATCCCCGGCATGGGGTGACGGCATCGGAGGGATTCAAGCCAGATTGTCGAATGGAACAGTAGTAAATATTCCGGTCCTAGAGGCTACGAATGTGCTGACGGTTGGTGTGGTTGGGACAGGCAAGACAAAGTCTTACACACTTCCTGCGGCGAAGCATCTCTTGGCATCTAACCCAAAACTAAAGGGCGTGTTCTTCGAAACGAAAACTACATTTCTGGATGTGTTTATGCAAGAAGGTGATAAAGTCATCGCCTACGACGCATCTATTGTACCTCATGGCAATCTGTTTCAGTGGTGCTTGATCAAAGAGATTCGACAGGCAAAGGACAAAGAAGCAGAGATGCGTCAGATCGCAGAGGTGTTGTTCGGCGATCTGCTTGCCGGTGCGGAGCAGAATCGTGCGTGGATTGAGTCGGCAAGAAACACCTTTATTGCCGTTCTTCGAGTCATCATAGACTGTTATCCCGATAACACCTCCAATTGGGATCTTGTCAATGCCCTTCGAAACATGTCAGTCACAGACTTGCTTGCCTATTTGTCCAGGCATCCTCGTAATCATTCTCTGATAAACAAGGACTTCAGTTATGATGTCCATAAGAAGGAAACATACACGCCTACGAGACGAGCAATAGATATTATGTTCTTTTTTAACGCTGTTTTGGAGAAGTTCGGCGGCACATTTGAATCTAAAGGACAAGACACAATCCACGACTATCTGCATGGTGTCTACGGCAGAAATCTGTTTCTGCTGCACGACTTGGCAACCGCAGAATCCAGTCGCCCCTTCATCGTGTACTTTCTCAAGAAAATCAAAGACGAGAAAATGTCTCTTGCCTCAACGATTAAAGTCCCCATGCTTTGGTGCATGGACGAGGCTGATAAGCTGGCCGATGGCGGCAAGTCAGCAGACTTCGGACTCTTTCAGGCAGCTACCCTCGGACGGGAATATGGTCTGCAAATTCTCCTCACGACTCAAAGTATTGAGAATATGTACGGGTTAGCGCCTGATTTTAACGAACACATCACTAAAGGTGGCCTTGCTGGCTTTCCTGTGATACTTTCGTTCAGACCGGGTGACTCGACCACTATATCCACATTACAAACTTTGTTTGGCTCAAAGCGGCGTGACATCACGACAATACCGTTGTCTCGGTACGACCATCCGGTTGTGAAGAGCGAACTTGAACCTGTCGTCAGTGAGGAAGACTTTGCTTCACTGGATACCGGCGAGGCCTATGTAAAAATCAAGTCCTGCACACCGCAAAAGGTATCTATCATACTCAAAGAACTTTAGGAGGTGGCCTATGGCCGTTAACTATCTTCAATATATCGGTTCTGTTCAACAAGGAGGTACTATGTTCCCAAATGTGCGCTTTCTTGTCAGTGGCGTAGATGCCAGAGTCCGTCAGATCGTCGGACAAAACATCGTCGCATCAGCTTATGACCGAGGTATGACCCTGTTCATTGTGGACAACACGCAAAGCAACAACGCCATGCAAGCGGACTTTGGCTGCTATCGTGTTGTCAATGCACTCAATGGCGAAATCAGCCTGTGCAATGACCTGCTAAATGTGAATTCTTTGCAGAGTATCAGTCGGCTTCGTTCCCTTTTGGCAGACCTGGGATTTGACGGTGCGAGAAGCATGAAGATCGTCACATATCTGAACTTTGTTAAGGAAACGCAACGCCGCTTGGGAGAATCGACCTCATTGACGGCCGACATCCTTGAGCAATATGGCAGCATGATGCTGGTAGACTACAAGCTGAAGCGGCTCATTGAAACCGGCAGTTTAAGTGAAGAAAGCTACCGCTATCTGATGGGCCGTTACAGCGAGGTTAGCGGAGCGGCAGCAGACTTTGAAACTTTTCTCATTCTCCTTGCACCTTTTATGGGAGAAATGCAGCCTTCGTCACATATGGCAGTACATCTTCCTCTGGGTGAGTTCGCTTCGGACAAGCCTATGCAGGAAATGCTGTGCAAGCTCCTGGTCTCCTACATAAAACAGCACACCAGCAACTCGGTGATACTTATCCTCGATGACGGTAATGGTGAAGACCGTAAATTCATCATCGAAATCCTCAAAAACATCCCCGTCAACACCGAGGTTCATATGTTATCCAACGATGCATTCACTTTCGGAGAAGCCGACAGAAGCGTCATCATGAACACATTCCCCGTTCGCATCTACACCCGTCACGACAACATGACAAGCTGTAGCCGTATTGAAAGTCTTTGTGGGCAAATCGATGTGGTAAAGCACTCTTCAAGCGTTTCCATAGACAGAAGGTGGAAGTCCAATTCTGCGTGGGATATCTTGTTGGGTAATAATCGTACCGAAACCGCCATTGCAAATGCGCCTGCGAAGGAATATCGATTTAGAAAAGAAGTAATCAACACTATGTATGATGGCACCGGCATCATAGATTATGCCGGAAACAAAGTGTTGTTTTCGTTCTGATAAAACCAACTTTAGGAGGGATCTATATGTCCAGATTGTTCGGAATATTGAAAGTAACGCTTGTGCTGGCACTCGACTTCGTAGGCATCTATAGCCTGTTTCAGGATGCCTATATCGCGGGAATCGCTGTAGGAGTGATTGCCATCTATGTTCTGTTCGGTGGGTATATTGCCCTTCTGAAGGAGGGTGCCGTGAACAGCAAGAAGCTCCCTACATACCAGAGAAACAAGTTGGAGGTAGCAAAAGCACAGCTTGTAGCAGATGTGAAGTCGGACTGTGGTGCCAATATCTCCGGTCTAAAGTTATACCTCGTCCCTGGCGACGACGAAATGAATGCTACAGCTTACGGATTCAACTGCGTCTCGGTTACCCGTGCGACTTTCGACAATGCAGATCCTATGACACTCAATGCAGTGCTGGCTCACGAGGTTAGCCACACTCTGAACTTTGATGCAGAGTTCAATCGTGCGGTGTTCAGTTCGGTAACATTGTTGGTTGGTATGCTCAGTGTCATGTCTTTCGCGGTGATGGCAGTTATCTTTGTTGTTTTTCTCTTGCTGAGTTGTTTTCGTTCCTGGCTTGGTGTTATGGCATTCCAGGGAACCACCAAAGCCGTAGGAGGGCTGTTTAGCTTGCTACAGCGTGGAGTGGTGATGATTTATAGGTCGCTGTTGAGCCTTGCCAGCCGCCACGCTGAATATCGCAGTGATAAATTTTCCTGTAAGCTTGGGTATGGTTTGCAACTTTCCCACTTCCTTGCCATAGCAGAGCCGGACAGTCAACGCCACATAACACTGACAGAAGCAATGTACCGTAGCCACCCACCCACACCAAAGCGTATAGCACGGCTAGAAAGGCAATTGCTCGAACAGAAATCTACCGAAATTGCCAAGCGGTAAAAGTAAAACAGGATCCATTGCTAATAACAATGTGCTCCTGCTTCGCGCATATAACTATTATTTCCGATATAAAGGTGCCCTTAAAATTCCATTCCTTTATAATTTGTTTGTAAGCTCAATTAAGAAACCCAAACAATGCGTTCTAAGTGTCAGTTGATTGAATAATGAGGTGAGTTACCAATGAGAGATAAAAGCACAAAAACACTGGGTGAATACTGGTTCGATTGCTTGTTGTACCTTGTTATTTCTTGCGTTTGGTATGATAGCCTCCTGTTTCGGTGTTTGCCGGGGATGACTTGCACTGACTCGAAATCGGTTCTATGGGCAATGATTGTAGTTTCTGTCTTGTTCTGTTCCTTTGCACTTTATCGCAAAATGCGAACAAACTGGACCTTGTCAATTGCACTTGTTATACCATTCGGCTTGTACACTGTAATAGCATATCGACAAACAGTGGGAAAATGGATGCTGACCTTTTTATCCGTAGTGACCAGTTTGACTATTGCTTATTCGGCATTCCTTCTTACTCGCAAGATTAAAAACAGCAGGTCTTTACGCAAAGTGATTAAATGGCGGATACACCGATGCTGTTATGCGATACAGTCATCTTTGGCGGTTGCGCTAATATTGGTGATTGGGGTTATCGGCATTCAAGGCGTATTCGGTGATAACATTATTAATTCCTCTATTGCTGCAACCACCAATAACCAAAGTATCTCTCAGACCATCAGCAACAACATCGACACAGTGCTACTCCTACAGGCAGAGGCGTGGAATGATCTAACCACTCAGGAAAAGCTGGATGTTCTTCAAACCGTAGCGAACATAGAGGCTCATTACTTGGGGTTACCCAATGAGTTGAATGTCGGTACGGCAAACCTCGGAGAGTACACACTTGCCTGTTATAACGATAGAACACACACCATTAGCATCGATCTTAATCATCTGGAAAATGACTCAGTTTACGATGTCCTTGATAGCTGCTGTCATGAAGCATACCACAGCTACCAGCATCGTCTCGTTGAGGCCTATAATTCTGCAGATGAGCAGATGAAAGGGCTTCGAATATACAAACCGGCAATCAAATACGGAGAGGAATTCAGTGATTATTCGGATGGCGATTATGACTATTGTTCATATTATTACCAGAATTGCGAGATGGATGCTCGTGATTATGCAGAAGATGCTGTCGATGATTACTATCGGCGAATAGAAGCCTACTTAAATGATATTTCAAATGATTCAAACGCATGAAAGGGTGTAGTAACAAAAATGGAAAAACAAAAAATGATAAACAAACCGTCTGCAATGGGAAGGGAGCAACTCCTACTCTTAAAAAAGGGGATGAGTAAGAAAGCGTATAAGGAGTATTGCCGTAAATACCGCAGTTCCTTGATGCTTGGACGCAACTACGGAACAAGGCGTATGGCATCTGCGCGGGACTATGTGCGAAACAGAAACGTCCGCATCAAGGACACGAAAATTAACAGGGGGATTGAATGATCACATTTGCAGAAAAAAGGAAAGAGTTTCTCAAGAACATGAGAGCAAAATATCGTGCAGAAGATTCTGAGGTGCTAATCAAATCTGAATCAGCAAATGGTGACGACGTAGACACTGACTTGATGGCTCTCCTGGAAAAGAAGTTTGATGAGCTGTTCGGGCCTTTAGATGACGAGGATTAGGAGGAGCAGATATGAGATTTATCCTTAATACAGAAAAAATAGAAGATATTAAAATATCATTTTCGATGGATGACTATGACGGTGATGATTTTGCATTGTTTCAGGACTTTTGCTTTGGAATGGCATCTTTCTTTACCGTCTTTGCACAAAAATACGAATGTGATACTAAGGCAGCAGCAAGTTTTAAGGATGTTTGCTTATCATGCATTGGAAGAGATATTGACTATATTATAGAGCAAGGTGTTTTTGAATAGAATGCGACTGCTGGTGTTTTGGAAGAGGAATTAATTTATTGTTCGGAGCGCATGAGAGCAAAAGGTTTTTCTGAATCAGATATTTTCGTTTGTACCCAACTAGTGATGAACTCGGGCGATTGGAACACTGCTCTTAGATACTTGAAAACAATTACTGGAGAGTTGGGTATCCAAACATAATTTTACAGAGGTGTAGCAGAAAACATCAATAATATCACAATCCTAACGATTCCCCCACGGGCGTAACGATAGCCCCATAAATCTAACGATAACCCACGATCCTAACGATTGCTTTGGAGGCAAACGCAGAAAAGCAAGCCGCCTGGCCGGGAAAAGTCCTGGTCAGGCGGTATTTTCGTGCTATGAAAGGGGAAATAACCCCAATTTGGGCATTTGAACGCAAAAAAGAACCCTAATCTCTATACCAATGGTATCAAAATTAGGGTTCTTATTTGGTGCCGGTGGTGGGACTCGAACCCACACGATGTCGCCATCAACGGATTTTGAGTCCGTCACGTCTGCCAATTCCATCACACCGGCATATATAGAATTGCGATTAAAGGTCGCTTTAGAGCCTCATGCTCACAAATACTGCGAAGCTTTGCTCCAATCATATTCTTATTCTACCACAGCTTCTTTCGAAATGCAATGCTTTTGGATAAAATAATGCAAAAACTTATCGGTGCCTTGAATTTAATTCAACATCAGAAGCATTATAATACAAATAGATGCTGTCCTCTGCGATATTTTAGAACATGAAGAAACACAGATAAAATGCTATATAAAAATGACCGGCAATGATATGGATTTATTTTGCTCTGCATCTGAAATACGGCTGATCTAAGCAGGGTTGGCGAATATTTGAAAGCTTTATGCAAAGCTTAAAATAAGTCCAAAAAAAGTTTTTTATGTGATATTTTTGTGAGATATATTTACAAGTGAAAAAAACATGCTATAATTTAGTAGCACTCTTGGAAGACGAGTGCTAATCAGGCTTGTGTAAATAAAATTCTTATGCGAAGCCACCTGATGAGCTGCGCATAAGATTGATTATGATGAGATACGATCCATATGGCACGACAAGCATATGAATTACAATTACTCATCTAATATCATTGATAGGCCATTACGAAATCTATCCCTCAAGGAGGTATTTATATGAATACTGATAAATTGACTCAAAAGAGCATTGAAACGATCAATCGTGCTCAGCAAATTGCCCAGGAGAAGCGCCATACACAGGTTGAGCAGCTGCATCTCTTGCGCGCATTGATGGATGATGCCGATGATCTAAACCGACAGCTGCTTAACGGAATGGGGATTGATCCAAAAGCTGTGCTTTCGGATATCGATTCTGAGCTTTCCGGTATGGCAACTCTTGGCAGCGGAGAAGCGGCTAAATATATAAGCAGCGAGCTTAATGCCGCATTAAATCAGGCTGAAGCGGAAGCCAAAGCAATGGGTGATAGCTTTATTTCAGTTGAGCATCTCATGCTAGGATTGATTGAAAAAGCAGATAGTAAAGCAAAAAATCTTTTCAGGAGATACAATTTAAAGCGCGATTCCTACCTTTCCGCACTAAAAGGTGTGCGCGGCAACACACGCGTGAATAGTGATAATCCTGAGGATACATACGATGTATTAAATAAATACGGCCAGGATCTAACAGAGCTGGCACGCCAACAAAAGCTTGATCCCGTTATTGGACGCGACAACGAAATTCGCAGCGTCATACGCATTCTTTCGCGTAAAACAAAGAATAATCCATGCCTGATCGGTGAACCGGGCGTTGGTAAAACCGCTATTGCCGAAGGGTTGGCGCTCAGAATAGTTCGCGGAGATGTGCCTGATAATTTGAAAAACCGAAAGCTCTTTGCGCTTGATATGGGCGCATTGGTTGCGGGCGCAAAATATCGCGGTGAATTCGAAGAAAGACTGAAGGCCGTATTAAACGAGATCAAGAAGAGTGAAGGGCAGATACTGCTCTTTATTGATGAGCTGCATACCATAGTCGGTGCAGGCAAGACGGATGGTGCGATGGATGCCGGCAATATTCTAAAACCAATGCTTGCTCGCGGTGAACTGCATTGCATCGGAGCCACAACACTCGATGAATATCGCAAGTATATCGAAAAAGATGCTGCACTTGAACGCAGATTCCAGCCTGTCATGGTTCAGGAGCCGACCGTTGAAGATACGATCTCCATTCTTAGGGGGCTAAAGGAGAGATATGAAGTCTATCATGGAGTGAAGATAAGCGACCCTGCTTTGATTGCGGCTGCAACTTTATCCAATCGTTATATTTCCGATCGATTTCTTCCGGATAAAGCCATAGACTTGGTGGATGAAGCCTGTGCGCTCATTAAGACGGAGATGAATTCCATGCCAAGCGAAATGGATGAGATTTCCCGGGAAATTATGCGCTTTGAAATCGAAGAGCAAGCCCTCAAGGGCGAAACAGATGAACATACGATCGAACATCTTAATGATATTCGCAAGGAGCTTTCAGAGCTGCGTGAAAAATTCAACGCGATGAAGGCAAAATATGATAATGAGCGTCAAGCGATAACCAAGGTGCAGCAGCTTAGGGAAAGCATAGAGCGTGTCAATGGTGAGATTGCCAGAGCTGAAAATGAATATGACCTGAACCGCGCTGCACAGCTCAAATATGGCGAGCTTCCCAAGCTTCAAAAGGAGCTTGCTCACGAAGAGGAGCTTGCATCCAGCCGCGAAAATACTCTGCTCCGCGATCATGTTACCAGCGATGAGATTGCAAAAATCGTTTCTCGTTGGACCGGAATTCCCGTTTCCAAACTGATGGAAAGCGAACGCAAGAAGCTGCTCCATCTGGACAAACAGCTTCATAAACGCATAGTTGGGCAGAGCGATGCTGTTAAAAGGGTTTGTGATGCTATTCTTCGCTCTCGTGCAGGCATTCAGAATCCCAACAGACCAATTGGCTCTTTCCTGTTCCTTGGTCCAACGGGCGTTGGTAAGACTGAATTATGCAAAGCCCTTGCAGAAGCATTGTTCGATGATGAGCGGAGCATGATAAGAATTGATATGAGTGAATACATGGAACAGTACTCCGTTTCTCGTCTCATTGGTGCGCCTCCGGGTTATGTGGGTTATGATGAAGGTGGGCAGCTTACTGAGGCAGTACGCAGGAAACTATATGCGGTGTTGCTGTTTGATGAGGTTGAGAAAGCACATCCCGATGTTCTGAATGTGCTCCTTCAAGTCCTAGATGATGGCAGGATAACCGATGGTCAGGGCAGAACCGTGGATTTCAAGAATACTATCATTATCCTGACCAGCAATATCGGCAGCGACTTGATTTTAAACGGAATGGAACATGATGGCAAGATCTCCGCAGAAACCGAAGAAATGCTGAATAAACTGCTCAAGGCAAAATTCCGTCCCGAGTTTATCAACCGCCTTGACGAGATCGTATTCTTCCATGCACTCAGCAGCGAGAATATGAGCGGCATAGTTGATCTGCTGCTGGCTGATCTTGGCAAGAGACTACAGGCCAGGAGGCTGAGCCTTTCCGTAACCCCTGCTGCAAAGCAAGCAATAATCGATGAGGGTGCCGATCCGCTATTCGGCGCAAGACCCTTGAAAAGATTCATACAGGGAAGAATCGAGTCTCTGATTGCCAGATTCATAATCGAGAATTCACCATCGGAGGATACTACGATCACGGTGGATCACGATGAAAATGGATTCCATATCCATTGATCGTCCTGTCGATCGCATAAGCTCATAAATTTGAACCTCTGGAGAACCACAATGGTTCCCCAGAGGCTTTCATCAGCAAATGTTACTCAATTATGAGTTTGCCTGCATATGTAAGCAAGTACCGTATCAATCCCGTTCAGATAATCCTCATAGGTTTGATACACAACCTCGTCAGGCATCAATGTATCCTCGGTATACCCTGGCCACACGTTCCAACCGCCGTCATGTCCTTGACTAATATTAAATTTCAAGTTAGGCAGCTTCGTACCTTCGTAAATTGAAAAAATTTCATTTGTTGGAGAACCTCCGGGAGCTCCAACCAGAGTAATATCGTTTGCAAAACGTTTTGCTAACGCAGGAATTATGATAGAAGTTGAGTAAGAACCTTCATCGATCAATATGTATTTTTCACATGGCACATCAATGCTGTTCAATAAAGGAATAAGCACTCTGCGGAATCCCGGATAGCCCCCGCTATTCTGCCTAAAATCCAATATTATCCTATTTAGACTGCCTGAAATCTCGGCATCAGAAATTGCTTCTCTTAAATTATCTTCAAATAAGTAAACTTCACTTTCTGGCACACTGCCTGTGTTAATTCGCACATACAAGGTCGAGCCATCGTCTAACAGCTTGTGCCAGTACAAGCTCAAATCGTCTGAATGCATTAGTTTAAGACTGATATCGCTTACCGCATCGGTTTCCGAGGAATACTCAACAATATCTATCATCTCTATCGATGAAAACTTAACTGCCTCAGCCTCAATATCAAATGTATCACCGTCTGAGTTTGTAAAAGTGAATATGGCTCGATTTTCATCCGCAGCTATTATCCCTATATACCTCAAAAGATTGCAGTTAGTCAGTGGTGCAGTCCATTTTCCAAATAAGCCACGCAATGCACACTGAAAAAACCATTGTTCACTTTCATATGATATCAATGGGCGCAGGCGTTCAAGGATTCCATCAACGCTAATACCATTAATAGCATCAAGCCTAGCAGTTAAACACTTTTCATACTTCCTATCTGTTGAATTTACATAGCATGTTACAGTTGAATCGGTATAAATAGGAAGTATGTCAAACATAAAAGCTTCTCTTGCAACGAGAGGAACAAAAGAATGTCCGTCCTTTAAAATTGCAACCGTCTCCGCAAGGCTGAATAAGACCTCCATATCCGTTTTTTGAGGAATGCTGAGAATAATCTTATTTATCCGAGATATAAACTCAGTTCTCAAATTTGCATCATAAAATGAAACATAGTCCTGATCAGAATAAAAGAAACTATTGTTGTAAACTAGATATTTACAATTATGATCGATTAATTTAGGATGTCCATTAATAGCATTGAGGAATGTATTCGCCAAATACACCACATCCTCCTCGCGTTCGCGATTCCGCTCTTCCGCATATATGTAGTTGTAATTCCCATCTCCTTTATACGGCATTGGATCAAGGGTTGGGGAAGGTGATGTGATTTCCGTTGGCAACGGGCTTGTCGATGGCTTATGCCCAACGCAGCAGCAAACCTAGAACAAAACCAGCAGCAAAAGTATACCTTCTGTGATTCGCCTTAAAGGATTATTCCTCTTCACCGTTTAACTTCTCCTTCACCGTTTAACTTCTCCTTCACCGTTTAACTTCTCCTTCATCATATAGCAATTAGCAAAATATGTTTATATTTATTCTCCATTTGTCAACGTTCTAACTTAAATGTATTAACGGTTTGTAAACTTCATGATGCAATCCGAATTTTTTGCTATTCAAACTTACATTCATACCTCTACAAACAAAATATCTTCCGTATTATAGGGTAGCTTTGCGGCAATCTTCCCGTTAGAAAAATAAAAAACACCGCCCATACACTCTGGATCCCGAGTAATCGAATTGACCATCAGGGTTTTAGAAGCTGCAAGCTGAGCTTGCTGAGCATACTCCGACTCATATTTACACCATTCGTCCAAAGAAAAATTCACATATACCGGCCATATCAATATGCCATTCGTCTTAAAGCTATTCGGTGCATCCCATAGATCGCCGCACAGTGCAATGCGCATCGTCCGCCCCTTGTATAAAAAATCTTTACTATCATTGCCCTCGCAATAATGCTCGTTGGTTATCCAATAATATTTCCAACCGATCGAAATGCGTCGATAATTATGAATTATTTCTCCATTTTCAATGACCATGCAGGATGAGTACAGGCGATCCCCCTCCTTTTCCAAATACCCCAAAAGAAGATCCACTCCATACCGTATGGTAAAATCACAGAGAATTCGAATTATCTCGCTGCTTTGACTAAACGCAATCGTTTTATCATGCTCATAGTCCCAGTTCATTGAATCAAAGCCCTGTAAAAAGGCTTCTCCAAAGCAAAGAAGCTCCGCCTTTCCCTCAGCACTCTTCATGCCGCACTCGATTTGTGATAAATTGAACGTGATATTATTATTTATGAATTGATACGCAGCCAAACCTATTTTCATGTCATTTCCTCTTTAATTCACTTATCCCTAACTCACAAAAAGTTGATAGCGACTGTAAACCGTCATGAGTGAGTTTGCAACCTAATAGGCGAGCTGAGCGTACCTTTTTGCAAAAAGTGGGAGCAGCGGCGAAGTATGCTCTGATTTTTAAAAAATCGGAGCAAGCTTGCTCCGATGTGGCGGAGCGGGTGGGATTCGAACCCACGGACGGTTGCCCGTCA